>NZ_MPZN01000001.1 GCF_002936985.1 Microterricola pindariensis
GCGCACCGCGGCGTGATGAGCACGGCATCCGCCCCGAGGCCGGCCACCGCGCGGAAGATGGCGCCGATGTTGGTGTGGTCGACGATGTCCTCGAGGATGACGATGCGCCGCGCGTCGCGGATGAGCTCCTCGACCGGGGCCAGCGCCGGGCGGTGCATCGCGGCCAGGGCACCCCGGTGCATGTTGTAGCCGGTCAGCTGCTCCAGCACGGCGGGCTCGCCGACGTAGACGGGAACATCCGGGTAGTCGGCCAGGAGCGGCTCGACATCGGCCAACCACTGCTTCTGCAGCAGCACGGAACGCGGCACGTGGCCGGCCCGCAGCGCCCGTGCGATCACCTTGCTCGACTCGGCGATGTAGAGACCACCCTCCGGCTCGCTGACGCGGCGGAGGGCGACGTCGGTGAGCTTGGCGTAATCGGACACGCCAGGGGCGGTCAATTCGGTGATGGGGATGATCTGCATCCCCCTAGCCTGACAGCCTCGGAAACAAACTGGAAACCCTGTGGGTTGATGATGGAACCCGAGTGAAGGAGCAATCCGTGCAGCAGATGGCCAGCGTGAACCAGATCGACGCCGCGCAGCAGATTGACGCCGTGGCGGAGCTGATGCGGGGCAAACGCACGGCCGTGCTCAGCGGCGCCGGCATCAGCACCGACTCCGGCATCCCCGACTACCGCGGCGAGGGCGCGCCGACGCGCACGCCCATGACGGTGCAGGACTTCCTCGGCGACGAGGGCAAGCGCAAGCGCTACTGGGCCGGCAGCCACCTCGGCTGGCGGCTGTTCAGCAGCGCCCGGCCCAACGCCGGCCACCGCACGCTGGCGCGGCTGGAGGGCGCCGGGCTGGTCACCGGCGTCGTCACCCAGAACGTCGACGGGCTGCACCGCCAGGCCGGCTCCGGCCGGGTGGTGGAACTGCACGGCTCGATGGACACCGTCAGCTGCCTGGACTGCGGGCAGGTCTTCGCCCGACAGGCCATCGCCGATCAACTGGAGGCGGCCAACCCGTGGCTGGGCCAGTCGGATGCCGTCCGGCTCGCGCCCGACGGTGACGCCGACGTCGAGGAGGTCGACCGCTTCGTGCTGCCGGTGTGCACCGTCTGCGGTGGGCGGCTCAAGCCGGATGTCGTGTTCTTCGGCGAGCTCGTGCCGGCCGCGCGATTCGCCCAGGCGGCCGCGCTGGTTGCGCGCTCCGAGATGCTCCTGGTCGTGGGCTCCTCGCTGACGGTCAACTCCGGCATCCGCCTGTTGGAGCAGGCCAGGCGGCGGCGCCTGCCCATCGTCGTGGTCAACCGCGGCAGCACGAAGGGCGACGCCCGGGCAGCGCATAAGCTGGATGCGGGGGCTTCAGAGACGCTGGCCGCATTGGCGGAACGGCTGCTCCCCTAAGCCTTGTTGCGAGAGGGAACTATGACGACGTTTGGTATTGTTCGGCACGGTCAGACCGAGTGGAACGCGCAGAAGCGCATCCAGGGGCGCACCGACATCCCGCTGAACGACACCGGGCGCGCCCAGGCCGCCGCGACCGGCGCCGCCCTGCGCGCCGCGCAGCTGGAGCACGGCGCGTGGGATGCCATCGTCAGCAGCCCGCTCAGCCGCGCGCACGAGACGGCGTTGATCATCGCCGCCGAGCTCGGCCTCTCCAGCCCCGAGCTGGTGCCGGCGCTCGCCGAGCGCGCGCACGGGGAGATCGAGGGGCTGAGCTTCGCCGAGCGCACCGAACGCTTCCCCGACGGCTCTGCGGTGCCCGGCCTGGAGACGCGCGACGAGGTGCTCGACCGCACCCTGCCGAGCCTGGAGGAGCTCGCCGGGCGCTTCCCCGGCGGCCGCGTGCTCGTGGTCAGCCACGGCGGGGTGATCAGCTCGCTCATGCACCACACCTCCGGCGGCGAGATCGTCGCCCCGGGCCGGATGATCCAGAACGGCTCCGTGCAGGAGTTCCGCTGGGGTCTCGGCGGGCTGCAGCTGCGCAGCGTCGGCTAGCCCGCCAGCCCATCGACTACGCGAAAAGTGCGCCACAGACTGAGTCTTGGCGCACTTTTCGCGTAGTCGATGCTGGTCTGGGCTTTGGGCGGCGGAGTGTGCCCAGCCGCCTCCCGCTACGCGCGCGCGGTCTTCTCCAGCAGGCCGAGCAGGCGCTGGGCCGAGCCCGTCCAGGTGAAGCGGCCCGCCTGCTCCCGGCCGAGGGCCGATCGGCGCTCCCACTCCCCCGGCCCGCGCAGCGCGGAGACGGCGGCGACCAGCCCGTCGGGCGAGGTCGGGGCGAAGTAGAGGGCCGCGTCACCGCCGATCTCACGGAAGATCGGGATGTCGCTGACGATGATCGGCGTGCCTTCCGACATCGCCTCGACCAACGGGATGCCGAAGCCCTCGTCGAGGGACGCCGTCACGAGCGCGGTGGCCCCGCGGAGCGCCTCGAGGTACGCGGCGTCGCTGGCCCCGTTGTGGAAGACGATCGCGGCCTGCGGGGCGAGCGCGCGGAGACGGCGCTGCTCGGCGTCGCTCAACCGGCTCATCAGGTGCAGCTCCGAGCCCGGCAGCAGCGCGGCGGCGCGCACCAGCGTCTCGACGTTCTTGTACGGCATGAACGAGCCCATGTAGACCAGCCGCAGCCCGTCGGGCCGCGTACGCGGCGCGGCATCAACGGCGTCCGCGGCAACGCCGGCAGCGTTCGGCACGACGGTCACCTCGCGGCGGGTCAGGGCGTGCTCGGCGATCAGGCTCTTCGTGGTCTCCGACACGGTGACGACGCCGTCTGCCCGGTTCAGCAGCATCCGCTGCGGCCACCAGGCCAGGTGGTAGAGCCGCCAGAGCAGCCGGATCGGCGCGGCCAGATCGCGCGGGGGCGTGCGGTTGCGGTAGTAGATGAGGTCGTGCACGGTGAGCAGCAGCTTGTACTTGCGACCCCAGGAGCCCATGGTCTGCATCGGCGTGAACACCACGTCCGGTCGCAGCTTGTTCACGGTGAGCGCGACGAGCGGCTCCAGCACGCTGGTCGGCGAGCCGACCAGCTGCCAGGGCAGCGCGGGCAACATGTCGAGCTGGCGGTGGTCGCTGATCAGCATCGTCACCGGGTGCAGCTTGCCGAGCTCCTCGACGAGGCTCGCCGTGTACCGGCTGATGCCGTCGTGCCGGTCGATGCGGGTGTAGCGGCAGTCGAAGACGATGTTCATGCCGGGGCCCCCAGCGAGGACAGCACCGTGCGGATCTGCTCGGCCGCCTCGACGGGCGTCTCGTAGTGGATCAGGTGGCCGACATCGTGGATGACGTGCAACCGGGCATCCGGGAACAGGGTCTGCAGCCGGTGCTGGGCGGCGAGCGGCGTGATGTCGTCGCGGTCGGCGGCGATCAGCAGCGTCGGCTGCGGGATCCGGGCGGCGTACTCGCTGACGTCGTGGCTGACGGACGCGCGGAACGCCTCGAGGACGACGTCGCGGTTCTCGAAGGCCGAGAAGTAGCGGTCGTGCTCCTCGTGGATCCAGCGCTTCAGCTGCGGGTCGCGGGTCTTGGACATGGTGACGCTCATGACGCGCACGATCAGCCGGGAGCGCAGCAGGGCGAAGCCGATGCGCTCGGGCAGCTTGGCGGCTGCCCAGTAGTAGAAGACCGCGAGCCGGGTCATGATGCCGCGCGGCCCGGACAGCGCCGGGGCGCCGATCGGATTGACGAGGATGACGGCGTCGGCGCTCAGGCCGTCGGCCAGCGCCGCCGAGCTCACGATTGAGCCGAAGGAGTGCCCCAGGATCACGACGGGGCCGGGCAGCGCGAGCGCGGCGGTGAAGGCAGCCAGCCAGGCGGCGTAGCCGGGCACGTCGTGGCGGGCGCCGGATGCCGCGTCCAGCGGCGTCGACGCGCCGAAGCCGGGCAGGTCGGGCATCAGGATGTGCGCGCCGGGCAGCTGGGCGACGACGGGTTCCAGCCCGTGGTGGTCGCCCCGGAATCCGTGCACCACCACGACGGTCGGAACGCCGGGCGCCGCCGTCCCGTACTCCCAGTAGTGGGTCTCGCTGCCCAGGACGGTGAGAGTGCGTTCACTCACGGGGATGCGGGCCAGCAGCTGCGCGTAGGGGGACTCGATGCTCATCGCTCCCAGTTTAGGCGAGGGTGCTCCGCAAGACTGGCACCGGCGGCGGCATGCTGCTTAGACTCAGGCATGAGCTTTACTGCGCCGATCCAATTGCCCGGCCTCAGCCTCGACCCGCAGTGGTATCGACGAGCGGTGTTCTATGAGGTGATGGTGCGCTCCTTTGTCGACAGCAACGGCGACGGCACCGGCGACCTGGGCGGCCTGATCTCCAAGCTGGACTACCTGCAGTGGCTCGGCGTGGACGCCCTCTGGGTTCCGCCGATCTTTACCTCCCCGCTGCGCGACGGCGGCTACGACGTCGCCGACTACCGGTCGATCCTGCCCGAGTTCGGCACGCTCGACGAATTCCGGGAACTCGTCACCAAGGCGCACGAGCGCAACATGCGCGTCGTCATCGACCTGCCGCTGAACCACACCTCCGACCAGCACGAGTGGTTCCAGCAGTCCCGGCAGGACCCGGAGGGCCCCTACGGCGACTTCTACGTGTGGAGCGACACCGACGAGAAGTGGCCGGACATCCGCATCATCTTCACCGACACGGAGGACTCCAACTGGGCCTTCGACCCGGTGCGGCGCCAGTTCTTCTTCCACCGCTTCTTCTCGCACCAGCCCGACCTCAACTTCGAGAACCCGGCCGTGCACGAGGCCGTGTTCGACGTGGTGCGGTTCTGGCTCGATCTGGGGGTCGACGGATTCCGGCTGGACGCCATCCCGTACCTGTACGAGTCGGACGAGGGCAACGGCGAGGGCGAGCCGCCGACCCACGAGTTCATCAAGGCGCTGCGCGCCATGGTCGACAAGAGCTACCCCGGCCGGGTGATGATCGCCGAGGCGAACCAGTGGCCGCGCGAGGTCGCCGCCTTCTTCGGCAGCGAGGAGGAGCCGGAGTGCCACATGGCCTTCGACTTCCCGGTGATGCCGCGCATCTTCTACGCGCTGCGCTCGCAGCGTGCAGACGAGCTCGTCGCCGTGCTCTCGGAGACCACCGACATCCCACCGGGCGCCGGCTGGGGCGTGTTCCTGCGCAACCACGACGAGCTCACCCTCGAGATGGTCTCGGAGGAGTACCGGCAGGCCATGTACGGCTGGTACGCCTACGACCCGCGGATGCGGGCGAACGTCGGCATCCGGCGCCGGCTGGCGCCCCTGCTCGACAACGCCAGGGCCGAGCTCGAGCTCACCCACGCCCTGCTGTTCTCCCTGCCCGGCAGCCCGTTCCTCTACTACGGCGACGAGATCGGCATGGGCGACAACATCTGGCTGCCCGACCGGGACAGCTCGCGCACCCCGATGCAGTGGACGCCGGACCGGAACGCCGGCTTCTCGGCCGCCGACCCCGGCAAGCTCTACCTGCCGGTCGTGCAGTCGCTGGTGTTCAACTACGGGCACGTCAATGTGGAGTCACAGCTGGCGCAGTCGCGCTCGCTGCTGCACTGGGTGCGCAACGTGATCCACGTGCGCAAGGCGCACCTCGTGTTCGGGCTGGGCGACATCGAGGTGTTGCAGACCGACAACGACTCCGTGCTGGCCTTCGTGCGCCGCTACCAGGGCAACGACGCGCACGGCGGAATCCACTACAACGACCAGCCGGAGACGGTGCTCTGCGTGTTCAGCTTCGCGCACAACCCGGTCGCGGCGACGATCACGGCGCCCGGAATGGCGGGCAGCCGGCTGTACGACCTGTTCGGCGGAGGGGTGTTCCCGAGCTTCGACGAGAACGGCTCGCTCACCCTGACGATGGGCACGCAGAGCTTCTACTGGCTGCACGCCGGCTAAGTCGGTGCTTGGCCATAGAGTGAGGGCATGAACGCAGTCAACTGGTCCAGCACACTCGCCGTCTTCGACCTGGAGACCACCGGAATCGATGTGGAGACGAGCCGTATCGTCACCGCGAACGTCAGCGTGATCGACGCCGACGGCGCCGTGTTGGAGCGGAGCGACTGGCTCCTGAACCCCGGCGTCGAGATCCCGGCCGGCGCCAGTGCCGTGCACGGCATCAGCACCGCGCGCGCGCAGGCCGATGGGATGCCGGCCGGCGAGGGCGTCGGCCAGATCGTGGCGCGCCTGCGCGCGCTGTTCGAGCGCGGCCTGCCCGTCGTCGCCTACAACGCGCCGTACGACTTCACGATCCTCAACCGGGAGGCGCTGCGGCACGGGCTGGCGGCGCTCGGCTCCCCCGGCCCGATCATCGACCCGCTCGTGATCGACAAGGCCGTTGACCGCTACCGCAAGGGCAAGCGCACCCTCGAGGCCGCCGCGGCGTTCTACGGGGTGCCGCTGGAGGACGCGCACGATGCGGGGGCGGATGCCATCGCCGCCGGTCGCGTGGCCCAGGCCATCGCCCGCGAGCACGGCGCCGGCCTGCCGGAATCCGCGACGGAGATGCACGACAAGCAGGTGGGCTGGGCGGCCGATCAGGCCGCCAGCTTCCAGAAGTACATGCGCGCCAACCGCGACCCCGAGTTCACGGCCGACGGTTCCTGGCCGGAGCGCTAGGCCCGCAGGAACGACGAAGGGCGACCGGCAAAAGCCGGTCGCCCTTCGTGCTGAGCTCTGTTCGAGCAGCGGCTGCTTACGCGCCGAAGCCCTTGAAGCGCTGGTTGAACTTCTCGACGCGGCCGGCCGAGTCCATGATGCGCTGCTTGCCGGTGTAGAACGGGTGCGACTCCGAGGAGATCTCGACGTCGATGACCGGGTAGGTGTTTCCGTCTTCCCACTCGATGGTCTTGGCGCTGCCGACCGTCGAACGGGTCAGGAAGGTTGCACCCGACGCGAGGTCGCGGAAGACGATCGGCGCGTACGTGGGGTGAATTTCAGACTTCATCGAGTTTCCTTGCGTAGAAAGTAATTTGTGTGTTGAGACTAGTGATCGCTCTTGCCGATCACATGCCGATCAGGCGAGAAAGCTGCGGCCCGGGGGCCAGCTATCAAGCTTAGCAGAATTCGGGCCGTTAGACCGCACGAGCGCTGTAGCGCCCGCCCTGCTCGCTCAGCTCGATCTCCAGGCCGAAGGCCTCGGTCAACACTTCGGAGGTGAGTGCCTCGGCCAGAGGGCCGGCGGCGACGACCCGGCCGGCGGCCAGGACGAGTGCGTGGGTGAAACCGAGGGGGATCTCCTCGGCGTGGTGGGTGACCATGACGATGGCCGGGGCGAGCGGCGACTGGGCGTATCCGCCGAGCATCTGCAGCAGCTCCTCGCGGGTGCCGAGGTCGAGGCTGGCGGCTGGCTCGTCGAGCAGCAGCAGTTCGGGGTCGGTCATCACCGAGCGGGCGATCTGCACGCGCTTCTGCTCGCCGTCGCTGAGGGTGCCGAAGAGGCGGTCGGCGAGGTGGTCGAGCTGCCATTCAGCCAGCACGCGCTGCGCGCGGCGCACGTCGAGGTCGTCGTACTCCTCGTTCCAGCGGCCGGTGACGGAGTATGCAGCCGTCAGCACGACGTCCAGCACCCGCTCGTTCTTCGGGATGGTGCGGGCCATCGCGGTGGAGGCGAAGCCGATCATGGGGCGCAGCTCGGTGAGGTCCACCTTGCCCAGCTGCTCCTCGAGGACGATGGCCGTGCCGCTGGTCGGGTGCATCATCGCGGCGGCGATGCGCAGCATTGTGGTCTTGCCTGCGCCGTTCGGGCCGAGCACCACCCAGCGTTCGTCGGAGTTCACCGTCCAGTTCACGGAGTCGAGGATGGTGTTGCCGTCGCGAACGACGGAGACGTCTGTGAGCTGAAGAACGCTGGCCATGCTCCTATGTTACCGAGCCGCCGGGGGTGCTCAGAGCAGCGCCGCGTAGATCTCGCGGGTGCGCGCGGCGATCCGGGCCCAATCGAATTCCTTCTCGGCGCGGATGCGGCCCGCTGCCCCCATCGCGGCGGCGCGTTCCGGGTCGCCCACGACCTCAGTGAGCGTGGCGGCCAAATCGGCCACGAACCGCTCAGGGTCCAGCGGCGTGCCGGTGCCGTCATCCGCCTGCTCGATCGGAACCAGGCGCCCGGTGACGCCGTCCTCGACGACCTCGGGGATGCCGCCGGTTGCGGTGCCGACGACGGGCAGCCCGCAGGCCATGGCCTCCAAGTTGACGATGCCGAGCGGCTCGTAGACGGAGGGGCAGACGAACGTGGTGCCGGCGGTGAGCACCGCGGAGAGCTCGTGCTGGCTGAGCAGCCGGTCGATCCAGACGACGCCGCTGCGCTCCCGCTGCAGTTCGGCGACGCCGGCGCTGACCTCGGCCATGATCTCGGCCGTGTCGGGCGCGCCGGCGCAGAGCACCAGCTGCACGTCCGGCGGCAGCAGCCGGGCGGCGCGCAGCAGGTAGGGCAGGCCCTTCTGCCGGGTGATCCGGCCGACGAAGACGATCGAGGGGCGGTCGGGGTCGACGCCGAGGGCGCGCACCGTGTCGTGGTCCTCCAGCGGCTTCCAGCGTTCCAGGTCGATGCCGTTGTAGACGACGTGCACCCGCTGCTCGTCGAGGCGCGGGTAGGAGCGCAGGATGTCGCGGGCCATGCCGCCGCTCACGGCGATGACCGCGTCGGCGGCCTCGAAGGCCGTCTTCTCGACCCAGCTGGAGACCCGGTAGCCGCCGCCGAGCTGCTCGGCCTTCCATGGCCGCAACGGCTCCAGGCTGTGCGCGGTGGCCACGTGCGGGATCCCGTGCAGCAGTTTGGCGATGTGCCCGGCCCCGTTGGCGTACCAGGTGTGCGAGTGCACGAGGCTGGCGCCAGCGGCATCCTGTGCCATGGCCAGGTCGACGCCGAGCGTGCCGAGTGCGGGGTTCGCCCCCTCGAGCGTCTCCGGGGTGCGGTAGGCGAACGTTCCCGGCGCGTCGCGCTCGGCGCCGAAGCAGCGCACGACGACATCCGTGTCGGTTCGCAGGGCCCGGACGAGCTCGGCGACGTGCACGCCGGCGCCTCCGTAGACCTCCGGCGGGTACTCCTTGGTGAGCAGATCGACTCGCATGGGGCAACGCTAGCGCAGCGCATCCCGTCACAGTGCGGAATGACTCTAGGCACCCGGAATGCGCTGCCCTAGGGTGAGAGCATGAAGTCCCCCAAGATCTTCGGAATCGTCCTCGCCGGCGGCGAGGGCAAGCGACTGATGCCCCTGACGGAGGACCGCGCGAAGCCGGCCGTTCCCTTCGGCGGCCACTACCGGCTGGTGGACTTCGCCCTGTCGAACCTCATCAACTCGCGCGTCGGCCAGATCGTGGTGTTGACCCAGTACAAGTCCCACAGCCTCGACCGGCACGTCTCGCAGACGTGGCACGTCTCCGGGCTGCTCGACACCTACGTCGCCTCGGTCCCGGCCCAGCAGCGCCTCGGCAAGCGCTGGTTCAGCGGTTCGGCCGACGCCATCTTGCAAAGCCTCAACCTGCTCCGCGACGAGAAGCCGGACATCGTGGTGGTCGTCGGTGCCGACCACGTCTACCGCATGGACTTCAGCCAGATGATCGAGGCGCACATCGCGTCCGGGGCGAAGGCGACCGTGGCCGCCATCCGCCAGCCGATCGAGCTGGCCGACCAGTTCGGCGTCATCGAGGTCTCGGCCGAGTCGCCGGAGAAGATCGCGGCGTTCCTCGAGAAGCCGCGCAACCCGGTCGGTCTGGCCGACGCGCCGCACGAGGTGCTCGCCTCGATGGGAAATTACGTGTTCAACGCGGATGCCCTGATCGACGCGGTGCTGCGGGACGGGGAGCGCACCGACTCCGGGCACGACATGGGCGGCGACATCATCCCCGACTTCGTGGCGCGCGGCGAGGCCGGCGTCTACGACCTGCGCCGCAACGACGTGCCGGGCTCGACCGACCGCGACCGCTACTACTGGCGCGACGTCGGGACCATCGACTCCTTCTTCGACGCCCACCAGGACCTGATCTCTGCGCTGCCGGTGTTCAACCTCTACAACGAGGCGTGGCCGATCTTCACCCAGCAGCGCAACTCGCCGCCGGCGAAGTTCGTCCGCGACGCGCACGGCTTCCTCGGCACCATGATCGACTCGATCGTCTCGCTCGGCTCGCTGATCTCGGGCGCGCACGTCGAGCGCAGCGTGCTCGGGCCGTGGGTGCACGTGAACTCGGGCGCGCAGGTGATCGACTCGATCCTGTTCGAGCGGGTGCGGGTCGAGGCCGGGGCACGGGTGCACCGCTCCGTGCTCGACAAGAACGTGGTGGTCGAGCGGGGCGCCGTGGTCGGTGTCGACCTCGACCACGACCGGGCCAGGGGCTTCAGCGTCACCGAGTCGGGAATCACCGTCGTCGGCAAGGGTGTTACAGTCACCGCATGACCTCCCCCCGCATGTCCGATGTTTCGTCGCGCCCCCGTTTCCTCGTCGTCCTCGATGCCGACTCCACCCTGATCCAGGACGAGGTCATCGAATTGCTGGCGGATGCCGCCGGCTCGCGCGCCCTCGTCGCCGAGGTGACCGAGCAGGCCATGCGCGGCGAACTCGACTTCGCCGAGAGCCTGCGCGCCAGGGTGGCGACCCTGGCCGGGCTGCCGGAGACGGTCTTCGCCGAGGTCGGCGCGCTGATCCGCCCGACGCCGGGCGTGCACGAGCTCATCGCCGGCGTGCATGCGGCCGGCGGGCTGTTCGGCGTCGTCTCCGGCGGTTTCCACGAACTGCTCGACCCGATCGGAGCGTCTTTCGGGCTGGACTTCTGGCAGGCGAACCGCCTGGAGGTCGCGGAGGGCCGACTCAGCGGTCAGGTCTCCGGGCCGATCGTCGACGCCGAGGCGAAGGCGCAGGCGCTGCGCGCGTGGGCGGCGGATGCCGGCATCCCGCTCAGCCGCACCATCGCCGTCGGCGACGGCGCCAACGACCTCGCCATGATGGCGGTGGCCGGCCTCGCCGTCGCGTTCAACGCCAAGCCGCGCGTGCGCGCGGAGGCCGACGTCGCGATCGACGCCGCCGACCTCTCGCAGGTGCTGCCGCTGCTGGGCCTGCGCGGCTAGCCGGGCGGGCGGGCTTTCTGCGCTCTAGTGCCCCATGCCGAGGCCACCGTCGACCGGGATGACCGCGCCGGAGATGTAGGCGGCCTCGTCGCTGCCGACCCAGGCCACGACCTTGGCGACCTCGTTCGGCGTGGCGAAGCGCCCGGCCGGGATGTTCTTCTTGTACTCGGCCTGCTGCGCCTCGGGCAGCGCCGCGGTCATGTCGGTCTCGATGAAGCCGGGGGCGACGACGTTGGCGGTGATGCCGCGGGCACCGAGCTCGCGGGTGATCGAGCGGGCCATGCCGACGAGGGCGGCCTTGGACGCCGAGTAGTTGACCTGGCCGGGGCCGCCGTACAGGCCGACGACGCTGGAGATCAGCACGATGCGGCCGTAGCGGGCCTTCAGCATGCCCTTGGACGCGCGCTTGACGACGCGGAACGCGCCGGTCAGGTTGGTGTCGATGACGTCGGTGAAGTCGTCCTCGCTCATCCGCATGAGCAGACCGTCGCGGGTGATGCCGGCGTTGGCGACGAGAACCTCGACCGGGCCGAACTCGGCCTCGATGGCGGTGAAGGCCGCGTCGATGGATGCGGCATCCGTCACGTCGGCCTGCACGGTGAGCGAACCGACCGGGCCCTGCCCGGAGCGCGCGGTGACGGCGACGCGGTGGCCCTGGGCCAGGAACTCCTCGGCGATGGCAAAGCCGATGCCTCGGTTTCCTCCGGTGACGAGTATGGTGCGAGGCGTGGTCATGGCGTGGTCCAATCGGGCAGTGCGAAAGCGCAGGGCGAACAGGCAAATCTGACCCAGTTTAGAGCGTCCTCTGTTGGCTCCCGGGCGCGTAGGCTGGATGTACCGCCATCCAGACGGATGACGCGACCCCGCAGCACCGACTCCCCACGGATATGAAGCAGCCATCCATCACGTCACTCCCCCTCTCACCGGAGGTGGAACGTCGCAACCGCATGATCAAATACACCGTTGCGATGTCGATTCGCGTGCTCTGCATCCTCTCGATGCTGTTCCTGCGCGGCTGGTGGCTGCTGATCCCGGCGATTGGTGCGGTCACGCTGCCCTACTTCGCCGTGGTGCTCGCGAATGTGCCGTCGAAGCGGAGGTCGTCGACCATGATGCGCCCCGGGGCGATCGAGAGGGCCTGGAACCACAAGCATGATTGACCTGTTGGGCGGCGCCCTGCCGCGCGAGGCCTGTTCCCGGGCCGGCTGCACCGCAGACGCCAGCTGGCGCATCGACTGGCGGAACCCCCGCATCCACACCGGCGACCGCTTCAAGACCTGGCTCGCCTGCGCCGAGCACGTGGACTACCTGCGCGACTTCCTCGCCGCCCGTGAGTTCCCACTCACCGTCCGGCCCGTCGACTCACTCCAGCCCGGCGAGGCGGTCTCGTGAGCGGCTGGAGCTTCCTGCTCAGCAAACGCTGGGCCGGCTACCTGGCCCTCACCATCGTGTTCGCGATCGTCTGCGTGTTCCTCGGCAACTGGCAGCTGGCCCGGCGCGCGGAGGCGCGGGCCGAGATCGAGCGCGTCGACACGAACTGGGAGGCGGAGCCCGTACCGCTGGCTGAGGCCCTGCCGACCCTCGACGCCTTCGACCAGTCCCAGAAGTGGCTGCCCGTCGTCATGGAGGGCCGCTACCTCCACGAGGACGAGCTGCTCGTGCGCACCCGGCCGCGGGCGGGTATGCCCGGCTTCGAGGTGCTCACCCCGCTGCAGCTGGCGGATGGCACCGTCTTCATCGTGGACCGCGGCTGGCTGCCGACCGGCTCCGCGCAGGATGCACCGGACGTCGTGCCGGCCGCGCCGGACGGCCACGTCACCGTCGTGGCCAGGTTGAAGGCCGGCGAACCGTCGCTGGCCGGCCGCAGCTCCAGCGGCAACCAGATCTCCACCGTCCAGCTGACCGAGATCTCGGAGCGCCTCGGCATCACCAACTACACGGGCGCGTACGGGCTGATGATCTCGGAGACCCCGGCGCCAACCGGGGAGCGCCCGCTCGCCGTCGTCAAGCCGCCGCGCGATGAGGGCCCGCACCTGTCCTACGCCTTCCAGTGGTACGTGTTCGCCGTGATGGCCTTCATCGGCCTCGCGTGGGCGGCCCGGCAGGAGTTCCGCACCGTGAACATCGACGACCCGGAGGAGCGCAAGCGCGCCGCCGAGCGCAAGCGCAAGCAACAGCTCAAGTCGCCCAGCGATTCAGACGTCGAGGACGGCATCCTCGACAAA
The DNA here is from genome assembly GCF_002936985.1 of Microterricola pindariensis. GTDB lineage: Bacteria > Actinomycetota > Actinomycetes > Actinomycetales > Microbacteriaceae > Microterricola > Microterricola pindariensis. The sequence continues at coordinate 13,251 of NZ_MPZN01000001.1, forward strand.
ACCCGCTAGCTGGGAGAACACCCGGACGAACTGTGCCGAAAGTCACATTTCGCGCCTGTCTGGCCGTTTGGCGTCGGCCGCGCCCATAGCCTCTCCCCATGGCAGATGACGACCGGACGTTCTTGGGGGCAACGGGTGGGCTGATCGGCTTCGTCGCGGTGAGCGCGATCGCCGCGGTGCTCATCGCCGCAGCCATGACGCCGGCGGTCGCCATCGCCGGCCTGGCCGCGAACTCCACGATCGACGTCTTCGAGGCCATCCCGGACTCCCTGAGCATCGGCGAGCTGGCCGAGGGCTCCAACATCTACGCGACGAACGCCGACGGCTCGTATCACAAGCTGGCGACCTTCTACGAGCAGAACCGCGAGGAAGCCGGCTGGGAGGGCATCTCCCAGTTCGTCAAGGACGCGGCCGTGGCCGTCGAGGACCCCCGGTTCTGGGAACACGGCGGCGTCGACCTGCAGGGCACCGTGCGCGCGGTCGCCCTCACGCTGATGGACGACGACAACATGCAGGGTGGATCCTCCCTCACCCAGCAGTACGTCAAGAACGTGCTCGTGCAGAACGCCGTGATGGCAGCATCCACCCCCGAGGAGCAGGAGGCGGCCGTTGCGGCGGCGATCGAGACGACCCCGTATCGCAAGCTGAAAGAGATGCGGATGGCGATCGCCCTCGAGAAGCGGTACTCGAAGGCCGAGATCCTGCGCGGGTATCTCAACATCGCCCACTTCGGCGGCACCGTCTACGGCATCGAGGCGGCGAGCAAGTACTTCTTCGGCGGCGTCAGTGCAAAGGACCTGACGCTCGAGCAGGCCGCCAGCCTGATCGCCATCGTGAACAACCCGGAGAAGTTCCGGCTCGACCGGCCGGAGAGCGAGAAGAACGGCGAGGCCAACGGCTACGCCGCGAACACACTGCGCCGGGACCACATTCTCGGCAAGATGCTCGAGCACGGCAAGATCACGACCGCGCAGTTCGACACCGCTGTCGCAACGGCCGTCTCCCCCGTCGTCACCTCGCCGAACACCGGATGCCAGGCGGCCGGCGGATCCGGCTTCTTCTGCGACTACGTGTACTGGACGATCCGCAACGACGACGCCTTCGGAGCCACCCCGGACGAGCGCATCGAGAAGCTCCGCCGTGGCGGACTGGAAATCTACACCACGCTGGACCTACCGCTGCAGGTGACCGCGGAGGCCGCGCTGAACGAGAATGTACCCAGCGTCGATCCCCGCTTCGAGGTGGGCGCGACGGCGGTCACCGTGCAGCCGAACACCGGTCGAGTGCTGTCCATGGTGCAGAACAAGAGCTTCAGCAACGATCCGGAGGTGCTCGAGGCCAACGGCCCCGGCTGGACGTCCGTCAACTACAACACCGACATCGATTACGGCGGCTCCAGCGGCTTCCAGCCAGGGTCGACGTACAAGGTGTTCACCCTGGCAGAGTGGCTGAATGCCGGCCACTCGCTGCGGGAGAACTTCGATGGCCGCAAACGGAGCTTCTCCCGGTGGATCAACAGCTGCACGGGCAATTTCACCGAGGCGTTCAACCCGCGCAACGATGACGGGCGCATCGCCAGCGATGCGGTGAACGCGACGAAGTGGTCGGTGAACACGAGCTACATGGCGATGGCGTCGCAACTGGACCTGTGCAAGCTCCAACAGACCATCGAGGCCTTCGACATCCACCGTGCCAACGGCGACCCACTCCAGATGAACCCCTCCGACGTGCTCGGCACCCAGGAGATCGCGCCCATCTCCATGGCCACGGCATTCGCCGGAATCGCCAACGGCGGCCTCACCTGCTCACCCATCGTGATCGATCGCATCCTGGACCGATCCGGCGCGGAACTCGAGCCGCCGAAGTCCACCTGCCGGCAGTCCGTGGAACCCTCCGTTGCCGCGGCGATGGCATACGCCATGCGGCAGACCTTCTTCGATGGCGGGACGGCCGTCGCCTCCAACACGGGGTCCGGCGTCCCGCACATCGGCAAGACGGGCACCACCGACGAGGCGAAGGACACCTGGATGATCGGGTCGAGCACCACCGCGGCCACGGCCGTGTGGGTGGGCAACGTCATCTACGACGCGAACCTGCGGGATCTCTCCTTCGAAAGTGGCTCCGCGGCGACGGCACGCCACCGGATTTGGCCGCGCATCATGGCCTACGCGGATGCCCGGTGGGGTGGTGCCGCGTTCGCCGAACCGGACGCCTCGGCCTTCCGCGTCATCCAGGCGGACATTCCCGATGTGCGCGGCAAGACGCTCGAGGAGGCCCGCGGCATCCTCGAGGGCGCCGGATTCGGATTCGACGATGCCGGACCGCAGGACTCCGAGCTGCCGGCCGGCCAGGTGTCGTCGACGAACCCGACGGGCACGGCACCCAAGGGTTCCGTGGTGTCCGTGCACACCAGCAACGGCGCCCTGGTGCTGCTGCCGGGCGTCATCGGCCTGAGCGAGCAGGCCGCCCGTGCGGCGCTGGCCGGGTTCGCCGTGCAGGTCCGGGTGGTTGCGGTCAGCGACAAGGCCCTGGATGGGAAGGTGACGGAGAGCAATCCCGCCTCCGGCACGCCGATCAGGCCGGGTGCCGCCGTCGAGATCACGGTGGGCAAGAGCGGCTAGCTCAGGCGGTGGCCGCCCGGAGCTGGCCCAGGCTGCGTGCACGGTTGATCGCCTCGATGCGCGAGCGCGCGCCCAGAGCGAGGAATGCGTCGGACAGGTGGCGTTTCACCGTGCCGACGGAGATGTGCAGGGTGGCCGCGATCTGCGCATTCGACATCCCTCTCGCGGCCAGCGAGAGCGTCTCACTCTGCCTCGACGTGAGGAGCGGGCGCACGGGCCGAATCTCTGCGACTGAGGGCGCCAGCAGCATTGACACCGCGCCGAGCAGAGCGGCAGGGTCGGCATCGTGGTCGAGCACGGCGCCCCGCCGCAACCGCATGACCATGCGGGCAGCGTCGGAACGCCCGACGGCGTTGAAGCCGAGCACGGCGAGCCCCGGGCCGGCCTCCAGCAGAATCGCGTGCAGCTCATCCGCCGGCACGTCACCGTCCAGGTCGATCAGGACCAGCGTGGGCCGGTCGCCCGCGCTGAGCCGGCGGGCCTCCCTGAGGTCCTCGGCTTGCGACACCCGCTGCACCAGTGTGCCGGCCGAGAGCACAGACACCACGCCCAGCCTGAGCAGCGCCCGCGGCGAGACGACCAGCGCGCACACCTCTGCCCTGCTTCCCCCCGGAATCCCCACTGCCGCACTCCCCCTTGAACGCCCGGCTGCACCTCAGCGAAGCGCCAACCGTGTTCAGGAATATATCTTCCCGTCCGGGTGAAGGCCAGTCCCCCGTCTGCGCCAGCCTCCCCGGTGCACGACATCGTCGACGTGTTTGCGTGCCCGCCGGGTGGGCGAGCCGCCCGGCGCTTTGTGCGGATCGGGGTGGCCGATGGTGATGGCCCCGACCGGCGCGTACTCCCCCGGGATGCCGAACTCTGCGCGGAACGCCGGCACCTGCTCGCGCGGGATGCCGAAGAAGCAGCCGCCGAGCCCCTCGTCGACGGCGGTCTGCAGCACGAGCAACGAGGCCATGCCGGCGTCGACGTGCCAGTAGGGCACGCCCCAGCGCGGCTCCTCGGCATCCGACCAGCCCTTGTCTGGCTCGGCGTAGCGACGCACGTACTGTTCCTTCGACGAGAGCGGCACGATCACGACGGGCGCGCTGCGCATCCCGGTGAGCCAGCGGCTGCTGCCGGCTGCCCGGCCCCCGGGCGATGTCGAGCCCCAGAACCGGTCCAGGTCCGCGGGGGTGTCGAGCACCAGGAAGGCCCAGCCCTGCGTGAAGCCGGCGTTCGGGGCCCGCACGGCGTTCTGCAGCATCCGGTCGATGGCGGCCGCATCGACCGGGTCGGCCGTGTACGAGCGCACCATGCGGCGGCCGGTGACGATGTCTTGGAAGTCCATGACTCCATGATCGCCGATCGCGGCGGGCATGCGGTGCGAGGATGGGGGCATGCTGAACGACCTCCTGCTGCCGACCGCCCTCGAGACCCGCACCGGGCCGCACACGCTCCGCCGGGCGGACGCGGCCGACCTCGATGCGCTGATGGCCCTGCTCTCCGACGACCCGATCAGCAGCGCGCGCGGCGACGTCGCAGCCGACGGCGACCGCGACGCCTACCGCGCCGCGCTCGACGAGATCGTCGCCGACCCCGCGAACGAGCTCCTGGTCGTGGCGGATGCCGCGGGCAGCGTTGTCGCGACGATGCAGCTCACGCGCATCCCCGGCATGGCGCGCCGCGGCTCCACCCGGCTGCTGGTCGAGGCCGTGCGGGTCGGCAGCGCGCTGCGCTCGGCCGGGATCGGCGGGGCCATGATGCGCTGGGTCACGGATGACGCGGCGCCGGCGCTCGGCTCCAGCCTCGTCCAGCTCACCTCGGACGAGGCCCGCGTCGACGCCCACCGCTTCTACGAGCGGCTGGGCTTCGTCGGCTCCCACCGGGGGTTCAAGTACCCGGTGGGCTGAGCCGGGGCGGCTAGGCCAGCGCGATCAGGTCCGCGTACTCCTTGTTCCAGTGGTCCTCGACGCCGTCGGGCAGGATCAGCACGCGCTCCGGGTTGAGCGCCTCGACGGCGCCCGGGTCGTGGCTGACCAGGACGACGGCGCCCTCGAAGTGCGCGAGCGCGTCGAGGATCTCGAGGCGGCTGGCCGGGTCGAGGTTGTTCGTGGGCTCATCGAGGAGAAGCACGTTGGCGCCGGAGACGACGATCATGGCCAGGGCCAGGCGCGTCTTCTCTCCACCGGAGAGCACGCCGGCCTTCTTGTGGCCGTCGTCGCCGGTGAACAGGAACGAGCCGAGCACCTTGCGGGCCTCCGTCTCGGTGATGTTCGGCGAGGAGGAGACCATGTTCTCGAGCACGGTGCGGTTGACGTCGATCGTCTCGTGCTCCTGCGCGAAGTAGCCGATGCGCAGGCCGTGGCCGGGAACGAGGGAGCCGGTGTCCGGCTGGTCCGCGCCACCGAGGATGCGCAGCAGCGTCGTCTTTCCGGCACCGTTCAGACCGATGATGACGACCTTGGAGCCGCGGTCGATGGCCAGGTCGACGGCCGTGAAGATCTCCAGCGAGCCGTAGCTCTTGCTGAGGTTCTCGGCCATGAGCGGCGTCTTGCCGCAGGCGGCCGGGGTCGGGAAGCGGAGCTTCGCGACCCGGTCGGCGACGCGCACCTCGTCGAGGCCGGCGAGCAGCTTCTCGGCGCGGGCCACCATCTGGTGGGCGGCAGCAGCCTTGGACGCCTTGGCGCCGAAGCGGGCGGCCTGCATCTGCAGCACGCCGGCCTTCTTCTCGGCGTTGGAGCGCTCCTTCTTGCGGCGCTCCTCGTCGGCGGCACGCTGGCGCTGGTAGTTCTTCCAGTTCATGTTGTACGTGTCGATGACCATGCGGTTCGCGTCCAGGTAGAACACCCGGTTGACGGTCTCGCCGACGAGCTCGATGTCGTGAGTGATCACGATGAAGCCGCCCTTGTAGTTCTTCAGGAAGTCGCGCAGCCAGACGACAGAGTCGGCGTCGAGGTGGTTCGTCGGCTCATCGAGGATCATGGTGCCGGCATCCGAGAACAGGATGCGGGCCAGCTCGATGCGGCGGCGCTGACCACCGGAGAGGGTCTTCAGCGGCTGCTCGAGGATGCGGTCAGGCAGGTTGAGGTTGCTCGCGATGGAGGCGGCCTCCGCCTCGGCCGCATAGCCGCCGAGCGCCTGGAAGCGGTCGGTCAGGTTGCCGTACTTCTTCATGCCGGCGGCGGCGACGGCCTCGTCGCTGCTGCCCATGTCGATCGTCGCCTGCTGCATCTCGAGCACGATGGTGCCCAGGCCGCGGGCGTCGAGGATGCGCGTGCGCGCCAGCATCTCCGGGTCGCCCGAGCGCGGGTCCTGCGGCAGGTAGCCGATCTCGCCGGTGCGCTCGATGGTGCCGCCGGTGGGCAGCGTCTCGCCCGCGAGCGTCTTGGTCAGCGTGGTCTTGCCCGCTCCGTTGCGGCCGACGAGGCCGATCTTGTCACCGGCGGATACGCGAAAGTTCACGTTCTCCATGAGCACGCGCGCTCCGACGCGAATCTCGAGGTCTTGAACGTTCAGCACGGCGCATCCGTTTCGATTGGGGACAGGTGGTGTCCGGAGGTGTGGGGGTGGCTGCGCACGGTCATCCGAAATGAGGCGCAACGCACCATTCTACCGAAGCTCACCCTGCACAAGTGCCCGATGCAGAATACTGGGGCCATGGCGAGGGATTCCGCACACCGCGAGATCGCCCTGCTGCGCGCCAGGGCACAGGGTTTGTTCCCCGCGGATGCCGCGGCGCCCGGCCCGGTCGTCGGCGCGCTGCTGGCACTCCAGGCGCAGGATCTGGCCGCCGCCACCTGGGCGGTCGGCGCCCGCAGCCCGGGCGCCACGCTCGCCGGGGTGCGCGCCGCGATCGACGCGGGCGAGATCGTGCGCTCGTGGCCGATGCGCGGAACACTGCACTTCGTTCCCGGCGAGGACCTCGGCTGGATGCAGCGGCTGACCACCGCGCGCCTGCTGCAGCAGGCCCGGCTGACCCACGAGCGGCAGGGCCTGACGGCGCCGGTGTACGAGCAGGCGCGGCAGATCGCCGTCGCGGCGCTCTCGGGCGGCCGCAGCCTCGGCCGCGAGGCGTTCCAGGCGCTGCTGGAGCGAAACGGCATCGACACGGCCGCCAACCGCGGCTACCACCTGATCTGGCACCTCGCCCAGACCGGGACGCTCTGCTGGGGCCCGACCGCCGGCAACGCCCAGGAGCTGGTGCTGCTGGACGAGTGGGTGCCGCACCCCCGGCGCCTCGAGCACGAGGAGGCGCTCGGCGAGTTCCTGCTGCGCTACATCCGCGGTCACGGCCCGGCGACCCTGGCCGACTTCGTGTGGTGGAGCAAGCTGACCGTCGCCGAGGCGAAGCGCGGGCTCCAGGTCGCGCGCCCGCAGCTCGCGGAGCGGCGGATCGGCGACACCAGCTACTGGGTGGCGGCCGAGCTGGACGGCGTCGTGCCGGATGCCGCGCAGCGGCGCCGCTTCGCGGCATCCGCCTGGCTGCTGCCCGCCTTCGACGAGTACTTCCTCGGCTACCGCGACCGCGAGGCCTCGGCCGCGCCCGAGCACCACGAGCGCATCGTGCCGGGGCGCAACGGCGTGTTCCAGCCGATCGCGGTCGCCGGCGGACGGGTGGTCGGCACCTGGCGGCGGCGCATGCTCGGCACGGCCGCGGCCGGGCAACGCCTCGGCATCGACATCGCCCCGTTCGAGGCGCTGAGCGCGGCCCAGGCCGCGGGGCTCCGCCGGGCCGGGGAGCGCTACGCCCGCTTCCGGGAGCTGGGTCTCGGCGAATTCGACGTCGGCGAGCTCCGCGTCGGCGACACGGCGGCGCAGTAGCCTGAGGGGGTGCGCATGACCTCTCGCATCCAGTCCTCCAGCCGGGTGCCGCTCCTGCAGGTGACGAAGGTGGCCTTCGCCTCCGTTCTGGCGTGGATCGTCGCCCAGCTGCTGCTGCCGACCGAGCTGCCGATCTTCGCCGCCATCGCGGCGCTGTTGGTGGTTCAGCCGAGCGTGAACCAGACGCTCGGGCGGGCCATCGAGCGCACCGTCGGCGTGATCGCCGGCGTGATCGTCGCGACGGTGATCGCCCAGCTGTTCGGCAGCGCCGAGTGGATCATCCTGATCACCATCGTCGTCGCCATCTTCATCGGCTGGGCGCTGCGGCTCACGCCGGCATCCGCGAACCAGATCCCGATCACCGCGATGCTGGTGCTGGCGCTCGGCACCACCACGCCCGGCTATGCGGTCGAGCGCAGCATTGAGACGCTGATCGGCGCCGTCATCGGCTTCATCGTGACGATCAGCATCGCCCCGCCGGTGCTGCTCGCCCCCGCCCAGGAGAGCGTGTCGGCGCTCGGCACCGAGCTGGCCGCCACGATCGACCGGCTCGCGGACGCCCTCGAGGCGCCGATGCGCCCCGCCCAGCTGGAGGAGCTGCTGCTGAACGCCCGGCTGCTCCGGCCGATGCAGGCGAAGGCCAACGAGGCGGTGAAGGAGGGCAGGGAGAGCCTCGCGTTCAACCCGCGCCGTTCGCGCCTCGGCGGCGCCGTGGAGGCGGAGGCCACCCTGCTAGCGCGCCTCTCCCCCCTGGTGAACCGGGTGATCGGCATGACGCGGGCGCTGCGCGACCATTACGACGACAGCCTGTCGGAGGAGCCGACCGTGCACGCCATCGCGGCCGAGCTGAAGCGGGCGGCGCACGACCTGCGGCTGCTGACCGAGCCGGATGCCGCCGCGCCCGGCGAGGCCGAGGTGCGGCCGGAGCCGCCGGCGCTCACCGCTCCCCTGGTGATCGCCACCCCGCATCCGGAGCATTGGATCCTGATCGGGTCGCTGATGGAGGACCTGCGCCGGGTCCGGGAGGAGATCGTCGGTGACTGACGAGGACCGCACGCTCTCCCCACGCCGTCTCGAGGCGTTCTCCGACGGCGTGTTCGCGATCGCGGCCACGCTGCTGGTGCTCGATCTCTCGGTCGAGAATCTCGGCGCGATCACCAGCAACGACCAGCTCTGGCACGCGCTCGGCTCGATCTCGGGGAGCCTGCTGAGTTTCGTGATCAGCTTCCTGCTGCTCTGCATGCTGTGGATGGTGCACGCGCGCCAGTTCGAGCACATCGTGCGCGTCGACAACACGGTGCTCTGGCTGAACAGCCTGCGCCTGCTCGGGGTCGTTCTCATCCCGTTCACGACGTCGCTGAACGCCGACTTCAGCGGTCTGCTGCTCGGCCGCCTCGTGCTGCCGCTGAACTTCCTCTTCGTGCTCGTCCTCGGCTGGGCGCTCTGGGGCTACGTCTCCACGCGCTCCCGCGGGCTGCTCGACGAGATGTCGGATGCCGCGGTGCGCAGCAGTGGCCGGCGCGCTCTCGGCGCGGTCATCGCCGGCCTGGTCGTCGTGCTGCTCGCGCCGTTCATCGGCTCCTGGGCGTTCCTCGCCTTCGCGGTGAGCCCACTCACATCCCGAAGGTCGTGAGCACCGCCCGGTGGTCGCTGTTGCCGGCCGGCAGCACGGAGCTCTCCAGCGGGGTCAGCCCGGCGTGGAAGATGTGGTCGATCCGGGCGAGGGGCATGTTGCTCGGCCAGGTGAACCCGAGCGACGCCGTGGAGCGGTTCGACTCGCTCACCGAGCGCTGCAGGGCGCGCAGCGCCGGGTCGGTGAGTGTCGCGTTGAAGTCGCCGACGACGAGCACGCGCTCGTTCTCGTCCTGGGCGACGACTTCGGCCAGGTTGGCGAGCATGTCGTCGCGGTCGCTCTGCGCTCCGGGGCGGAGCGAGGCGGCGTGCACGACATAGACGCTCACCAGGCCGCTCGGCGTGTCGAGGTCAGCGGCCAGGGCCCGGTTCCAGCCGAGGCCGAGATCCAGCGGCTGCTCGTTGACGATGGGGTACTGGCTCCACAGGCCGACCGTTCCGACGCGGTATGAGTACGGGTAGGCGTCGTCGATCGCCTCCGCGGCCTCGGCGCGTGCCACGCTGTCCAGCTCCTCCAGGGCGATCACATCGGCGCCCTGCTCGGCGAGCGTCAACGCCGACTCCGCGGCGCCGCCGGAGCCCGCCTCGACGTTCTGGCTGGCCACGGTCAGCGTGCCCTCTGCGGCGTCCGCCGCCGGCCCGGTCTGCAGCGGCACGAAGAGCGGACCGACAACGAGCAGCCAGGCGATGAGCGGCACCATCGTGACGATCCAGACCCGCCGGCGCGTGGCCAGGGCGGCCCAGAGCAGCACCGGGACGAAGAGGCCCAGCCACGGCAGCACGGTGGCCACGCCGGTGCCGACCACCCCGGGGATGGCGGGGTGCAGCACGAGGGCTGCCGTCAGCGCGAGCGCGGCGACGGCGACGATCCTGGCCGTGGCGCGTCGTGCCGATGACCTCGCTCTGCCCGGCTGGGGTGCGCGGCGGGGGTCTGTCATGCATTCAACCCTGACCGACGGCTCATGTGAGACTCCTGAGCGCCGGGCACAACGACGAAGCGCCCCGGCGGATGCCGGGGCGCTTCGTCGGAGCGGAGACGCGATTACTGCTGGAGCGCAGCCTGCAGCTCGAGCGAGATCGTGACGGTGTCGCCGAGCAGCATGCCGCCGGTCTCGAGGGCCGCATTGTAGGTGAGGCCGAAGTCCTCGCGGTTGACGGTGGTCTTCGCGGTGGCGCCGCCCTTGTAGTTGCCGTAGGGGTCACCGCCGAAGCCGCCGAACTCGAACTCGAAGGTGACCGGCTTGGTGACGCCCTTCATGGTGAGGTTGCCGTCGACGAGGAACTCGCCCTTGACGACGCGGACGCCGGTGGAGACGAAGTCGATGGTCGGGTAGGTCTCGGCCTCGAAGAAGTCGCCGGTGCGCAGGTGACCGTCGCGGTTCGGCTCGTTGGTGTTGACGGAGGCGACCTCGGCGGATGCCGTGACGCTGGACTCGAGCGGGTTCTCGGCGGTGACGAAGGTGGCGGTGAAGCGCTCGAACTTGCCCTTGACCTTGCTGATCATGAGGTGACGGATGCTGAACCCGACCTCGCTGTGCGTGGGGTCGATGGTCCAGGTACCTGCGCGGTAGCCGGGGATGGTGGTTTCGAGCGTTGCAGTCATGGAGCTACTTTCTAGAGAGTCTGTGGCCGGATCGTTGGCCATGATCTATGCAAACGTATGCGACAGGATCCTTATTCCAAAGTTCTCGGAATTTCTTTGAGGCGCAGAACGGCCAGCGCGGAGGCGTCGATCTGGGCGGCGTCCAGCTGCCCGGAACGGACCGCGGCGGCGACCCCGGCGATCATGGCGTCCACGTCCACCCCGACAGTGGCCGGGTCGGCCGGCAGGGTGAGCAGCACGATGTCGTTGCCGGCGGCGAACGCCGCGACGGTGTTCGCGATCGGGTCGGCGTAGCGCGGGTCGCCGGAGTCGAGCAGCATGCGCATGTCATCGGTGATGGTCAGGCCCTCGAAGCTGAGCTCCTCGCGGAGCAGCCGGTGCCACTCCGGCGAGAGGCTGGCCGGCGCCGGGTCGACCGCGTCGTAGGCCAGGTGCCCGAACATGACGAGCTCGGCCCCGGCGTCGATGCCGGCCTGGAAGGGGGGCGCCTCGGTGGCGCGCCACTCGGCGAGGCCCATCGGGCTGCTCGGCACGGCGTGGTGGGAGTCGCCGGGGGCTGCCCCGTGACCCGGGAAGTGCTTGAGCGTGCTGAGCACGCGGCTGCCCTCGCCGGCGACGGCGGAGGCGACCCGGGCGCTGCTCGCCGCGGCATCCGCCCCGAGGGAGCGCGTGTAGATGAAGGAGCCGGGGTCGGCGCTGATGTCGGCGACAACACCGAAGTTCACGTCGATGCCGGCGCCGGCGAGCAGCTCCGAGCGGGCGTGGAAGGCGTCGGCGGTCGCCGCCGGCGGCAGGCCGCGCAGCACGTCGGCCCCGGCGGCGGGGTCCGGGCCGATGCGGACCACGTCGCCGCCCTCCTGGTCGATGCCGATGAGCGGCGGGAAGGCCTCGGTGCCACGCACGGCGGCGGTGAGAGCGCCGAGGGCGGCCAGGTCGGTGGCGTCCGTGCCGCCGGGCATGTTGTCGCCCATCAGGATGAGCCCGCCCAGGCGGTAGCGGTCGACGAAGGCGCGGAGGGCGGCGCCGTCGGTTCCCGGCGTGTGCAGCATGAGCAGGGAGGAGATCTTCTGCTCGAGCGACAGGGCGGAGAGGGCGAGCTCCGCGGCATCGGGCCGGGTGGTGGGCGGGGCCGTCGGCGGCGGGGTGCTGCCGGGCGTCTGCGCCGGCTGGGCGCCGCCGACCTCGAGGCCGGCACAGGCGGTGCCGCCGAGCAGCAGCGGGATGATGATCATGAGGGTCGCGAGCGCGACACGGTTCCGGGGTGCTCTGGCCATTGGAGCGAGTGTAGCCGGGCCCGCTGGGCGTTCAGCCGAAAGGGGTAGCGTGCTGGATGTGACGAATCCCGCCAGCCCACCCCGCACCTCGAATGCGCCCCTCCCGCTGCGCCTGGCCGATGTCGCGGGCGAGGCGGCGCTGCTGGCCGGCGGCGGCGCGGCCATCCTGTTGCAGCTCGCGCACCCGGCCGTCGGGCGCGGCGTTGCGCGGCACAGCGACTTCACGGGGCGCCCACTGGACCGACTGTTCGGCACCCTGGACTACGTGTACACCGTGGCGTTCGGCGACGAGCAGATGGTCGCCTTCGTGGTCCGCGGCGTGAACCGCGCGCATGCACCGGTGCACGATCGCGCCTCGACGCCCGGCTACAACGCGTTCGACCCGCAGCTGCAGCTCTGGGTCGCCGCAACGCTGTATCACGCAGCCATGCAGGTGCACGACCGGCTGCTCGGTCGGCTCGACGCCGAATCGGCCGAGGCCGTGTACCGCGACTATGCCGCCCTCGGGGCGCGGCTGCAGATGCCCGTCGAGCACTGGCCGGCTGACCGCGCGGAGTTCGAGCGATACTGGCACGAGGCGCTCGCCGGGTTGCGGGCGACGCCGGAGAGCGCCGCGGTTGTCACCTCGCTGCTCAACCCCCGCACGCTGCCCGTGCCGCTGCGCGGGGCGATGCCGCTGATCCGCCTGCTCAGCATCGGCCTGCTGCCGGCCAGTGTGCGCGAGCTGCACGAGCTGCCGTGGGGAGCCAGGGAGCAGGCCCGCTTCGACCGCACTCTCGCGCTCGTGCGGGTCGCCTACCGGCGGATGCCGCGGCGGCTGCGCCACCTCCCCCGCGACCGCGCCCTCGCCCGGGTGCGCCGCGCGATGCGGGAGCAGCCGGCGCCCCGCCCTGCCCGCGCCGGTTGACGGGCGCCGCGACGTGCGGCCCGTCGCGGCCCCCGTTGTGTCTCGCGGCCCCCGACGTACCGTGGGCCGCGAGACATTTCGCGGGCCGCGAGGTGAGGGTGTGCGCGGAGGGCGGCCGTTTCGGCGGGACGCCACCCACTAGAAGAAGTCGGCGTCGACCCCGGCGGCGCGGTCCACATCGGTGCTCGGCACCCGGGCGGCGTCGAGCTTGACCTTGGCGACGCGCAGCGCCGACTCGAGCTGGGCGGCCCAGACGTCGGACTCCCGGGCGGACTGCTCGGCGGCGGCGAGGCGGTCCAGCGCGAGAGCGCGCTCGGCCTGGGCCGCACGCACCTGCTGGATGCTCAACGTGATGCCGTAGTACGCGGCCACGATCGAGGCGATCGGTGTGGCGATCACGGCCAGCGCAGCGACGGTGGCGCTCGTCGGGCTGAACAGCGCGAGCAGGCTGAAGGCGAAGAACAGCGCGACGACCCCGACGATCACGACGATCATCAGGCGGATGTTCTGGTCGGCGCTCATGCGCTGGCGCGAGGCGGCGACAGCGGCCTCTGCCGCGGGCGCCTCGCTCGACTCCGACTCGGGCTCCGCAACCGGCTCGTCGAAGTCGTGCGGAAGATCGTTCGGGTCGCTCATTGTTTGCCTTTCACGGGAGACGTCGCTCCTCTACGTGCCCATTGTGCGTTGACCCCCGTTTGGGGTCAAGCGCACACGCCGGTGTCAGAGCAGCGGGTTACCCTGCTTGCAGTCGAGAGGATGGTGGGAATGGTTGCAGTGAGCTTCCGCTGCGGGCACGGTGCGAGCCCGGATGCCGAGGCGGGCACGGCGCGCGTGCTCACCCTGCAGCGGGGGTGCCCGCTCTGCATGCTGATCGCGGAGACCAACCGCTCCCGGGCCGAGCTGCTGCGCAAGGTCGCCCCGCCCGAGCGGGCGCTGCTGGCGAACGAGACCCGTGTCGGCGCCGAGTACAGCTGGGTCTGCCCGCGCGGGCACGACCGCTACCGGGCCACGGTGCTCGCCGTGTTGAGCGGGCCGAGCTGCGCCAAGTGCATCCGCAACGCCAGCGGGGCGTCCGCCACCCGGGAGGCGGGAGTCCCGTCGATGAACGCGGGCCTGCGCACCCGCACCTCGATGACGGAGCAGCGCCTGCGGATGCTGCTGGCCGAGCGCATCCGGCTGCCGCAGGGCGTCAACACCATCCGCCTGGCCCGGATGTTCTACGGCCGGCAGGAGGCGTGGCCCGACATCGTGATCCCCGCGCTCCGCATCGCCGTCGAATACGACGACCCCGGCCGCAGCCGGCGCGCACACCGCGGTCTCAAGCAGGCGTCCGACCGCGAGAAGGACGACGCCCTGGCCGAGGTCGGCTGGGAGGTGATCCGCATCCGTGCGGGCGGCCTGGAGTCGCTCGGCGCCAACAGCATCGTCTGCGCCTCGCTCACCATCGCCGCCGTCGACCGCGCGGTCGAGCGGATGCGGGAGATCCGCGGCGACGCGGCCGTCGACGCCATCCTCGCCCAGCCGGCCTAGCTCACCTCGAGCGCGTCGTCGCTTTGCACCGCGCCGCCCTGGAACTGGGCACGGTACAGCTCGAAGTACGCGCCGCGCCGCGCGAGCAGCTCCTCGTGGTTGCCCTGCTCGACGATGCGGCCGGCCTCCATCACGAGGATGGTGTCGGCGTCGCGGATCGTGGAGAGCCGGTGGGCGATCACGAAGGAGGTCCGGTCGGTGCGGAGCGCCGCCATGGCCTGCTGCACGAGCAGCTCGGTGCGCGTGTCGACAGAGGACGTCGCCTCGTCCAGGATCAGCAGCGACGGGTTCGCGATGAACGCCCGGGCGATGGTGATGAGCTGCCGCTCGCCGGCCGAGACGCTGCCGCCGTCGGCATCCAGCACCGTGTCGTAGCCCTGCGGCAGCTGGCGCACGAAACGGTCGACCATGGTGGCCTGGGCTGCCGCGACGACCTCCTCGTCGCTCGCGTCGAGCCGGCCGTAGCGGATGTTCTCGCGGATGGTGCCGCCGAACAGCCAGGCGTCCTGCAGCACCATGCCGATCTGGGCGCGCAGCTCGTCGCGGCTCAGGGTGTGCACGTCGACGCCGTCGAGCAGGATGCGACCGGAGGTGAGCTCGTAGAAGCGCATCACCAGGTTCACCAGGGTGGTCTTGCCCGCCCCGGTGGGGCCGACGATGGCCACGGTGTGGCCGGGCTCGGCCGAGAAGGAGAGGTTCTCGATCAGCGGCACCTCCGGACTGTAGCTGAAGGAGACGCCCTGGAACTCGACGTGGCCGTCGGTCGGCTCCGGCAGGGTGGCGCTCACCTCGTCCGGCTCCTGCTCCTCGGCGTCGAGCAGTTCGAAGGTGCGCTCGGCAGAGGCGACGCCGGACTGCAGCATGTTCGCCAGGCTGGCCATCTCGCTGATCGGCTGCGTGAACTCGCGCGAGTACTGGATGAACGCCGTCGCGTCGCCGAGCGTCATCTGTCCGGATGCCACGCGCAGCCCGCCCACGACGGCGATCATCACGTACGACAGGTAGGAGACGAAGGTCATCGCCGGCATGATCATGCCGGAGACGAACTGGGCGCCGAAGGACGCCGCGAACAGCTTGTCGTTGCGGGTGTCGAACTCCTCGAGCATCTCCTTGTCGCGGCCGAAGGCGCGCACGATCTCCTGGCCGGAGAAGGTCTCCTCGATGTGGCCGTTGAGCGAGCCCGTGTTCTTCCACTGTGCGGCGAACAGCTTCTGGGAGCGCACGCCGATGACACCGGCGATGACGGCGGAGAGCGGCAGTGCGATCAGGGCGATGAGAGCGAGCTGCCAGGAGACGATGAACATCATCGCGGCGATGCCGATGACGGTGAGCAGCGACTGCACGAGTTGCGAGAAGGCCTGCTGCAGCGCCGCCTGCACGTTGTCAACATCGTTGGTGACGCGCGACATGAGGTCGCCGCGCTGCCGGGTGTCGAAGTAGCGAAGCGGCAGCTTGTTCAGCTTGTCCTCGATGTCCTGGCGCAGCGTGTAGACGATGCGCATGACGAGGCCGTTCAGGATGAAGCCCTGCGCCCACATCAGGAAGGAGGCGACGAGGTAGAGCCCGAGCACGATGAAGATCAGCTGGGACAGGCGGACGAAGTCGATGCCCTCGCCGGGCACAACGGAGGTGCCGGCCAGCATGTCGGCAAACTGGGTGTTGCCCTCCGCGCGGAGATCGGTGATGACCTGCTCCAACGGGACGCCGGCCGGCAGCTGCTTGCCGAGGACGCCGTTGAAGATGACGTCCATCGCCTCGCCGAGCACCTTCGGCGCGATGACCGTGAAGACCACCGAGATGATCACGAGCAGCACGACGAAGCTCATCTTGAGGCGCTCGGGCCGCAACAGCCCCAGCAGGCGCTTGGCGGAGGGCCAGAAGTGCTGGGCCTTCTTCGCCGGGGCGCCGCCGAACATGTCACCGTCGGCCTCAGTGGGCGCGTACTCGGCCTCGAGCTCGTCTGTGGGGAGTTCTTCCTCGGCCATCAGGCCACCTCCTCGACGCTGAGCTGAGAGAGCACGATCTCGCGATAGGTCTCGCTGCTCTCCAACAGTTGTTCATGGGTGCCGCGGCCGACGATGCGGCCGTCGTCCACGACCAGGATCTGGTCGGCATCGGTGATCGTCGACACCCGCTGGGCGACGATGATCACCGTGGCGTCGCCGGTGGCGTCGGCGAGCCCGGCGCGCAGGCGCGCGTCGGTCGCGACGTCGAGGGCGGAGAAGGAGTCGTCGAAGAGGTACACGCGGGGCTGGGCAACCAGCGCCCTGGCGATGCAGAGCCGCTGCCGCTGGCCGCCGGAGACGTTGGTGCCGCCCTGGGAGACGGCCGACTCCAGTCCCAGCTCCTTGGCGCGGACGAAGTCATCGCCCTGCGCCACCCGCAGCGCCTCCCACAACTCCTCGTCGGTGGCATCGACCCGGCCGAAGCGCAGGTTGGAGCCGATGGAGCCCGAGAACAGGTAGGGCTTCTGGGAGACCAGGCCGACGACGCTGGAGAGCTGCGCCCGGGTCAAGTCGTCGACCGGGACCCCATCGATGAGCACTTCACCCCGCTGCGGGTCGTACAGCCGCGGGATGAGGTTGATCAGCGAGGTCTTGCCGGCGCCGGTCGATCCGACGATGGCGGTGGTCGTCCCGGGGGCGGCGGTGAAGCTGACGTCGTCCAGCACGGGGCGCTCGGCCCCCGGGTAGCCGAAGCTCACGTTGCGGAACTCGACGGCGCCGGCGCGCGGCGTGGGCAGCTCCGGACCGCTCGGTTGCTTCTGGCTGGACTCTGTGCCCAGCACCTCACGGATGCGCTCGGCACAGACGACGGCACGCGGAATCATCATCATCATGAAGACGCCCATCATGACGGCCATGAGGATCTGCAGCAGGTACTGCAGGAACGCGGTCAGCGAGCCCACCTGCATCTGCCCGGTGTCGACCCGCTGCCCGCCGAACCAGAGCACGGCGGCGGTGGCCAGGTGCAGGATCATCATGATGATCGGGAACATCAGCACGAACAGGTTGCCCACCTTGACGGAGACCCGGGTGAGCTGCTCGTTGGCGACGCGGTAGCGCTCGGACTCGAACGGCTCCCGCACGAAGGCACGCACCACGCGGATGCCGATGATCTGCTCGCGCAACACGCTGTTGATGCCGTCGATGCGGTCCTGCATCTGCCGGAACAGCGGCATCAGCAGGTAGACGAGCGTGCCGACGATGACGAAGAGCACGGGGACGGACACCCAGAGCAGCCAGGACAGGGCGACGTCCTCGCGCAGCGCCATGACGATGCCGCCGATGCACATGATCGGCGTCGCCACCATGAAGTTGAGGGTCATCAGCACGAGCATCTGCACCTGCTGCACGTCGTTCGTGCCGCGGGTGATCAGCGTTCCGCTGCCGAAACGGGCCAGTTCGAGCGCGCCGAGGGAGTCGACCTTGCGGTACACGTCGCGGCGGAGGTCACGGCCGATCGCCATCGCGGTGCGCGCCCCGAAGTAGATGCCGCCGATCGCGGTGACGACCTGCACGAGGCAGACCAGGAGCATGGTCATGCCGGTCGACCAGATGAAGTCGGTGTCACCGGTCGCGATGCCGGTGTCGATGATCTGGGCGTTGAGGCTCGGCAGGTAGAGGGCCGCCATCGTCGAGGTCAGTTGCAGGACGACGACGGCGAGAATCCACGCCTTGTAGGGTTTCGCGTGTTGCAGCGCGAGAGAGAGCAATGCCACGGACGAACCTCGATGTGCTGGTGGTTGGGGTGCTGCTGGTTGGGCGGTTTTCACCCTACAGCGCACCTCCGACACACCGCCATCGCCCGCCCGGCCATTGCCAGCGGGCCGGACGGCTGCCAGACTCTGCCCATTGATGAGGGCAGCTCAGATTCCGTCGCATCGCGAACTGAGCCCGGTCAGGAGAGGTGCACGCCCATGAGCTCATCCGACGCCGCGGCAGTTCCGTTCAACGGCCGGCTCGCCCTGCTGCTGGCCATGGCCATGTTCGTGCTCGTCGTCGACACCTCGATCATGAACGTCTCGATCTCCGCGGTCGTCCGCGACATCGATTCGACGGTGAGCGGCATCCAGTCGGCCATCGCCCTCGAAGCGCTCGTCTCGGCCGCGTTCATCCTGATCGGCAGCAAGGTCGGGGATTTGATCGGGCGCAAGCGCGCCTACGTGATTGGCCTGCTCTGCTACGCGGCGGGCGCCATCGCGATGACGTTGACGCAGTCCCTGCTGCCCATCATCGTCTTCTGGGCGCTCGTCGGCGGTCTGGGGGCCTCGCTCCTCCTCCCCGCGATGCAGTCCCTCATCCACGGCAACTTCGAGGGCGCCGCCCAGGCCCGGGTCTACGCGACGGTCGGCGGTTCCGCCGCCATCGCGGCGGCCGTGGGGCCGCTGATCGGCGGTTTCATCACCACGTTCCTCTCCTGGCGGGTCGCGTTCGCGCTGGAGGCGTTGATCATCGCCGTCGTCCTCAGCGGGATCAAGCTCGTGCGTGATGTGCCGTTCACCGGATCCCGCAAGGTCGATGCGGTCGGCGCAGTCCTCTCCGTGCTCGGCATGGGCGGCATCGTGATCGGCATCCTCGTCTGGCAGGAGGGCGGCGGCCCCGTCGCCGCTCTCCTCGCCGTCGGGGTCGTCGGGCTGGGCGGGCTCGGATTCTGGCTCGTCCGACGCAAGCGGCAGGGCAAGGCCACCCTGATCGACCCCGGGCTGTTCGCCTCCAAACTGTTCCGGCTGGGCGTGACCGGGCAGATGCTGCAGCAGATCGCACTCGGCGGGACCATGATCGTGTTGCCCATCTACCTGCAGATGGTTCTCGGCTACAACGCCCTGCAGGCCGGCCTCTCCATCGCGCCCCTCTCGCTCAGCATGTTCGCCGTCGCGCTGCTCGTCGGTCGGCGGGTGGGCGCACGCCGCCCGGCGAACCGGATCCTGTGGGGCTTCGCCCTGCTGAGCATCGGCATCGTCGCGCTCCTCCCCCTTGTCCCCCGCGCCGACTCGGGCTGGTGGCTGCTCGGCCCACTTCTGGTCGCGGGCTCCGGGCTCGGGCTGTTGGTCTCGCAGCTGAACAACTACACACTGTCGCCCATCTCGGATGAGCGCGTGAGTGAGGCGGCCGGCGTGAACTCGGCGGCCGGCTCGTTCGGATTGTCGTTCGGCCTCGCCTTCGCCGGCGCAATCATGCTCGCGGCGCTCTCGCTCATCTTCACCAGCATGGCGATGGGCAGCACGGTGCTCCCCGCCGACGAGAAGGCCCAGGTCGCGCAGGTGCTCGAGGAGGACGCCGAGATCATGTCCAACACCGCGCTGGAGGAGCTCCTCGTCGGTCAGCCGGAGGAGATCCAGGCGGAGATCGTCCGCATCAACACGGAAGCGCGCCCCCTCGCGCTGCAGCTCGCACTCCTGATTCCGCTGCTCGCCGGGGTGCTCGGGCTGCTCAACGGCTTTCGGATGCGACGACTGCCCGATCCGAAGCCGGGCGGGTCCGCGGAGGCGTCACTGCTCGGTTGAGCATGACTCAGCGGGCGAGCAGCGCGTTCATCTCCACGACCTCGGCGCTCTGCACGTCGATCATCTGTTGGGCGAGCGCCCGCAGCTCGGCGTAGCCGCCGTTGTCGATCTGGTCCTGCGTCATCGCGATGGCGCCCTCGTGGTGGAAGACCATCTCCTCGAGGAAGGTCTGCTCGACCTCCGGCCCGTCCAGCGCGGCGAGGGCGGACATCGCCTCGGGGGTGACCATGCCGTTGGCGATGTGGCTGGAGTGCTGCGCGAGCAGCGGCTCCTGCTGCCACTCGCCCACCCAGCCGAGCATGATGTCGATCTCCTCCTGCTGCCCACTGCGGATGCGCTCGGCGATGTCGCGGGTCTGCTCGCTGACTCCCCCGGCCGCGAGAACGATGTCGCTCATCTGCACGGCCTGCTCGTGATGCGGCGTCATCATGGCGAGGAAGTGCAGGTCGGTGTCATTGACGGATGCCGGCGCCGCGTTCGGGCTCTCGGGCTGGGCCTCTGCCGTGCAGCCGGTGAGTGCGAGAAGCGCCACCAGCGCCCCGCCGACGATCGATGTCCTGATGAAGCGTGTCGCCATGCGCAGCGTCCCCCTTTTGGTCTCCCCCAGCCTAGGTGGGAGCTTCCTGGGCGTTTGCTGTCCAGGCCCCGCGGGGACGAGAAAACCCCCGGGAACCGAAGGTTCCCGGGGGTGATGGTGGATCTGGGGAGACTCGAACTCCCGACCCCCTGCATGCCATGCAGGTGCGCTACCAGCTGCGCCACAGACCCTCACGCCGTTCCCGATCTCTCGGAAGCAACGTGAATACACTACTACGACTTTGCACCCGTCAGTGACCGCCCGCCGCGCGGGCGAGATACCCGCCGGGGAACACGGCGGAGTAGCCCGTTCCCTCCTCCGGCGCGCCGGGCGGGAAGTCGGTGGAGACGATGTGGGCCCCCGTCGCGAAGGCGAGGTTGCGGCCCTCCTCGCTCGGCTTGAGATCGGCGTCCGCCCTCAGCCTGACCAGGATCCCGTCCGTGAGGTCGGCGGCAACGGCGGGATCCCAGGGGTCGTCTCGCACCGCGAACACAGCGTCATCGGCCGCGCTGTGCGAGGAGGCGAAGATGGCTCGCTCCGGGTTGTTGGCGTCGCTGTCGAAGCACAGCTCGCGTGCGCGCTTGTTCTCGGCGTAGAAGAAGAGCACGGATCCGCGCATCTCCGCGACGCTCGGCCAGCCGCTCGCCGCGACCGCCGCGCGCAGGCTGGGCCCGTCCCCCTGCAGGTCTCCGGGGGTGAACAGCCGATCGCCGAGCGCGTCGGTGACGGTGGCGTCGAGCGCCGCACAGGCGGCCGTGTCGAAGAGCTTCAACGCCGGATCGAGGAACAGGTAGTCGGCCTTCGGCTCGATCATGATGCTGATCGGCAGGTGAGCCGGGTGCGCCTCCGACCACAGCGCGATCTCGCGCAGCCCGAGCGCGAAGTCGGGCATTGTGGAGCGGTTCGCCACCAGCGGCACGTGGCTCGCCTCGAAGCTCTCACCGTTCCACCGCACATCGATCTCGAAGCTGCGGATGCCGGCCTCGAGCTGGTCCCAGAGCGGCGCATGGCCGTACTGCAGGGCGACGGCCTGGCCCGGGTCGAAGAGGTCGATGACCTGCAGCTGCAGCCAGGTGGGCTCCTGCACATAGCTGTTGTGGGTCGCGATGGTCTGCAGCTGGTTGAACGGCAGTGCGTCGGTCACGGTGGGGTCGCCCGCCGTGTCGACCCAGGCGTCCCGCTCCGACTGCGCCAGTGCCGCGACATCCGCCTGGTGGGCCTCGAACCGCGCGATCTGGTCTGCGCTGCTCTGCCGCCCCAGCAGGAGGAAGGACACCAGCATCGCGGCGGCCGCGAGCACGAGCACGCCGACGGCGGAGCCCAGAACGAGGAGGGTGTTTCGCAGAGCGCGCGGGCGCGCCGCTGTCCCGTCCGTGGATTGTGTCACTGTGCTGCTCCTCCTCGGCCCGACACTGCAACGGTCGGGACCATTCCACCGTATGGGGTGGCCGCGAGTGCCGCGCACAGCCACGCCGAGCCGTCGGCGAGGGCTCAGGCTGCCTCGGGATCGCCGGAGAGCCAGCGCAGCCAGGTCGAGCGCTCGTCGCCCTCCAGCAGCAATGCCCGCACGAGCAGCGTCAGAGGCACGGCGAGGATGGCGCCGACGGGGCCGATGACGAACGTCCAGAACACGACGGAGAAGAAGGTCAGCGAGTAGCTGAGGCTGACGGTGTCGGCCACGAACCGCGGCTGCACGAGCACCTGCAGCGTGACGTTGATGACGATGTAGGCGATGACGACGACGAGGAACAGGCCGGGGCCGCCGACGACGAGCGCCAAGATCGCCGGCGGGATGAGCCCGAGCACGAAGCCGATGTTGGGCACGAAGTTCGTCACGAAGGCGAGGATCGCCCAGACCAGCGGGCCCGGCAGCCCGAGCCACCAGAGCAGCAGCCCGTCGAGCACGGCGACGATCAGGCCGAAGATGGCGCCGACGACGAAGAAGCGGCGGGTGCCGGCGTTGAACCGGGTCACCCGTCCGATGCTGTCGGCGCGCTCCCGGCCGAACACCTGCCCGGCCCGGGCGTAGCGGGAACCGTCCGCGGCCATGAAGAGCACGTAGCCGAGCACGAAGAAGAAGGCCGTCGCCCAGTCGAACACGGTGCTGACGATCGTCCCGGCGAGGGCCAGCAGGGTGGCAGGGTCGAACACGGATGCCGCAGAAGCCACCGCCTGCTCGTCGAGCCCGAGCCGCGCGGCGAGCTCGCTGAGCTGGGCGGCGAGGGCGCTGATGGCCTCGTCCTGTTCGGACAGGATCGCGCTGAGCTGCACGGCGGCGAGTACGATGAGCGCGCTCATCACGGCGAGGATCAGGTAGGCGACGACGATCACCGCCGTGGTCGCCAGCCAGGTGGGCCAGCCGCGGCGCTCCAGCGGGTGCCGGATCGGGTGCACGATGATGACGAGCACGACCGCGATGGCGAGCGGTGAGAGGATGTCGCGGGCGACGGACACACCCGCCAGCACGACCACCGCGGCCCCGAGCGTGAGCAGCGTGCGCGTGCCGGGCGCCAGGGGGCGGGCGACGTCATCCGCCATGGTGGCTCACCGGGTCCCGTCTGGCGCCAGGGCCTCGAGCGCCGCGCGGTTCGTCGGGAACACGCGCTCCTCGCCGAGGATCCCGAGCTCGACCAGCCGCGCCCGGGCATCGGAGCGCACCCGGCTGAAGCCGAGCTCGACGTGCTGCGCGTCGAGCCAACCCTTCAGCGCGGCGAAGGACTCCGCGCCGGTGACGTCGATGTCGGTCACGGCCTCCATGTCGACGACGAGGTGCCGCACGTCGGGGGCGGCGCGCACGGCCCGCTGCACGGCCTGGCTGAACACCGCGCCGTTCGCGAAGAACAGGGGCGCGGCCAGGCGGATGACGATGATGCCGGGTGCGGTGACGCTGCCCTCCGGCGCCTCGGCCAGGAGCGACTCCCCCGGCGTGTCCCCCCGTTCGAGCACGTCGATCGCCGGGTTGGCGGCGCGTTTGGCGAGGTTGATGAGGGCCAGCACGAAGGCGACGACGATCCCCGGGATCGACCCGACGAGCAGCGTGACCAGGAAGCAGACCGCGGCGATCGCGAACTCGAAACGGTCAGCCCGCCAGATGGCGGCGAACTCGCGGATGCCGAGCAACGGCAGGATCGCGACCCCGACGATCGCCCCGATGGCCGGCGAGGGGATGTCGGCCAGCAACGCGGTGCCGAAGAGCAGGAGCAGCAGGGTGCCGGCGGCGAGGATGAGGGACGGCAGCTGGGTGCGCGAGCCAACCTGGTCCATCGCCGCCGTGCGGGAGGTGGAGGAGCCCATCGCGAAGCTCCCGCTCGCGCCGGCGGCGATGTTGCCGAGGCCGAAGGCGAAGAGGTCGCGGTTGGGGCTGGTCCGGTAGCCGTTGCGCTCGGCGTAGGAGCGGGAGACGAGCAGCCCCTCGGCCGTGGTGACGAGGGTGAGGGCGAGCGCGGAGGGCACGAGCAGCAGCCAGCTGGACCAGGAGATGACCGGCCAGGTGAGCGCGGGCGGGCCGGCCGGCACCTCGCCGAGGACGTCGACGCCGGTGTCGACGAGGTTGGCGGCGACGACGAGCACCGTCGCGAGGATGAGCACGATGAGGGCCCACGGCACGGCCCTGGCCAGCCGTTTGCCGATGCTCAGGATGAGGACGGCGACGGCCGCGATCGCCAGCGACCAGAGGTTCGTCGTCCCGAGCCCGCTCACGAGGTCGACGACCTTCTCGGTGAACTCGCCGCCGGAGTCGATCTTCACGCCGAGCATCTTCGCGATCTGGCTGACCAGGATGTCGAGGGCGAGGCCCCCGACGAAGCCGACGAGGATCGGCTTGGAGAGGAAGTTCGCGAGGAATCCGAGCTTGAAGTACGCCATCGCGAGGAACAGCACGCCGCAGAGGATGGCCTGCGCGAGGGCGAGGGTGCTGTAGTCGGCGCTGCCCGCCGCCGCCAGGCCGCCGAGCGACGAGGCGACGAGCGCGGCGGCCGCGGCATCCGGTGAGACCACCAGCTGCCGGGAGGACACCGCCAGCGCGTAGATGATGGTCGGCACGACGAGCGCGTACAACCCGGCCGTCGGCGGCAGCCCGGCGATCTGGGCGTAGCCGATGTTGAGCGGGATGGCGATCGCCAGCAGCGTGACCCCTGCCGTGACCTCGCGCACCCAGTTGCCGCGGCTGAGCCCGACGAGCGGGCGTTGGGAGAGGAGGCCTGGCATGGTCCCTCCCGTCCCCGGCTGGTTGGCTAGACAGTGCGCATGCACTGTCTAGCAGATCAGCCGCGAACGGGGCTAGAGCGGTGGCCAGTCGGGAACGAGAAACTCCCCGGGAACCGAAGGTTCCCGGGGAGTGATGGTGGATCTGGGGAGACTCGAACTCCCGACCCCCTGCATGCCATGCAGGTGCGCTACCAGCTGCGCCACAGACCCTCGTGTTGTTCCCGACCTCTCCGAGGCAACCCGACCAGCCTACTACGTGATCGGGAGGCCCGCGAATGCGGCCGGGAACGAGAAACTCCCCGGGAACCGCTGGTTCCCGGGGAGTGATGGTGGATCTGGGGAGACTCGAACTCCCGACCCCCTGCATGCCATGCAGGTGCGCTACCAGCTGCGCCACAGACCCTCTCGTTGTTCCCGATTCCTCGGAAGCAACTTGATTAGATTACTACGCGATTATCGCGAGAACCAAAACGAGCCCATCACTCGCGCGTGTCGCGCTCCGGGAGCTCGATCGCCACGACGGGGCAGTCCTTCCAGAGACGCTCCAGCTGGTAGTAGCCGCGCTCCTCCTCGTGGAAGACGTGCACGACCAGGTCGCCGAAGTCCAGCAGCGCCCAGCGGCCCTCTGCCCGGCCCTCGCGGCGCAGCGGCTTGGCGCCGGCGCGGATCAGCTCGTCTTCGATCTCGCCGGCGATCGCGACGACGTTGCGCTCGGAGTTGCCGGTGACGAGGAAGAAGATGTCCGTCAGCGGCAGCGGCTGCGTGACGTCGAGCGCGACGAGGTCGGTTCCGCCCTTGGAGTCGGCGGCGCGGGCAGCGACCTGGAGCAGGTCAATGGCGTGGGAAGTTGCAGTCATCTGGAGTGTGTCCTGTATCTGAGAAGCATGGGTGCCGTCCGGTGGGCGCGGCACTAGAAGATCTTGAAGATGTACCCGCCGATGAAGAGCCCGATGACGCCGAGGGCGAGCACCGCCGCCGTGATGGCGAGAACGGTCGGCATGTTGAGGCCGCCCTGCTTGGGCGGGGTGAGGGTGTCGCGGGTGGAGGTGTGCGTGCTGACGGCCTTGCTGGCGCGGACGGGCTGGGCGCTCGTCGCGGGCGACGCGTCGTCGACCTGGTCGAGCAGGCGGTCGACCTCTGGCGAGTCGATCCGGTGCGGATGGGCTCCGGTGTCGCCGAGGCTGGGCAGGTCGATGGATCCGGTGACGAGCATCTCGCCGCCCGCGAGCGGCGCCTGCACGTCTCCGCCCTGTTGCGGGATCAGCGGGAGGATCAGCGCGTTCGTGGTGGTCGGCACTCCGCCGGCGCCGACTCCGCGGGAGAGCACCTGGTCGAAGCCGTGATCGTCCGCGTCGTCTTCGACGTCGATGTCGAGCGACCAGTGGCCGACCGGGGGCTGGGGGGCGACGGGGGCGGGCGTTGGCGCGTCCTCGTCGATGTCGGATGCCGGCGCAGCGCCGGATGTGCCGGCGGCCTCCTCGGCCGCGGCGCGGGCCGCCGCCTGGGCGGCGAGCAGGGCGCGCAGCTCGCGGCGGGTCAGCGTGCGCTCCGGGATGCCCTCGAGCAGCTCGCTCTCGTGCTCCGCGGCTTCCTCGGCCTCGGCTGTAGCCTCGGCTGCAGCCGCAGCGGCGTCGACGGGCGCGGGCGGGGCCCAGGCGGCCTCGTCGGCCACGGCTTCCGCCTCCGCGGCGGCACGAGCGGCCTGTTCGGCTGCTGCGGCCTGCTCGGCTGGCTCCGCGGCGCGCTCTGCGGCCTCCGCGGCCTTCGCCTCGCTCGAGCCGTCCTGACCGTCGGATTCGGGCAGGCGCGCTCGTTCGCTGGCGCGCGCTTGACGACGCGTCAGCGGTTGGCCATCGGGCAACGCACTCATGCCACACTCCGATACAGGTGATGTTTGGAGATGTACTGAACGACGCCGTCCGGTACCAAATACCAGACGGGATCGCCTCGCTCCACGCGGGCTCGACAGTCGGTCGACGAGATCGCCAGAGCCGGAACCTCCAACAAGCTTACGTCGCGCTCCGGCAATCCTGAAATGCTCAGGTCATGCCCGGGGCGACTCACAGCTACGAAGTGGGCGAGCTCCCAGAGCTCGGAGACGTCCTTCCAGGTGAGGATCTGCGCGATGGCGTCGGCGCCGGTGATGAAGAACAGCTCGGCATCCGGGCGTTCAGCGTGGATGTCACGGAGCGTGTCGATCGTGTAGGTGGGCCCGATGCGGTCGATGTCGACCCGGCTCACGGTGAAGCGCGGATTGGATGCCGTCGCGATGACCGTCATGAGGTAGCGGTGCTCCCCCGGGCTGACGGCCGCCTTCTGCCACGGGAGGCCGGTCGGCACGAACACGACCTCGTCCAGGTCGAACGACTGCGCCACCTCGCTGGCGGCCACGAGGTGGCCGTGGTGGATGGGGTCGAAAGTGCCGCCCATCACGCCAATGCGGGGGCGGCTCTTCGAGACAGTCGTCACGCTCAGTTCTACAACGCTCAGTGGCTGGAGGTGCCGTGCGCTCCACCGTGGGCGGCCGCGTATGCGTCACCCTTGGCCTTGTGGCGGTTGGCGACGTCGCGGAAGCTCCAGGTGACGAAGCCGAAGGCGGCGAAGACCACGAGCGCGATCACGCCGTACATGATCGGGGGGATCGGCAGGTCAACGGCGTGCACGGTTTGTGCGGACACGGCAGTCAGGAACGACATCACATTCTCCATTCAGGGGTGGCGGGAGGTGCATCCGCCGAAACGAGTCTAGCGGGCCTCAGGCGCGCGACTGTCCGTTGCCACGCACAATCCACTTTGTGCTGGTGAGTTCCTGCAGGCCCATCGGGCCGCGGGCGTGCAGTTTCTGGGTCGAGATCCCCACCTCGGCGCCGAAGCCGAACTCTCCCCCATCGCTGAACCGGGTGGAGGTGTTCACCATCACGGTGGCGGAGTCGACCCGGTTGAGGAAGTACTCGGCGTTGCCGAGGTCGTTCGTGATGATCGACTCGGTGTGCTTGGTGGAGTACCGGCGAATGTGCTCGATCGCCTCATCGAGGGTGTCGACCACGCGGACCGCGAGGTCGAGGCTCAGGTACTCGGTCGACCAGTCCTCCTCGGTTGCCGGCACGGCGTCGGGGAGCAGGGCGAGCGCGCGCTCGTCGGCGTGGATGGTGACCCCGGACTCGGCGAGCTTGGCGCCGACGGCCGGAAGCACGCGGTGGGCGGCGCCGGCCAGCACGAGCACCGTCTCGACGGTGTTGCAGACGCTCGGCCGCTGGGTCTTCGCGTTGTGCACGATGTCCACCGACCACTGCACGGGCGCGGTCTCGTCGAGCACGATGTGCACGACGCCCGCACCGGTCTCGATGACGGGCACCGTGGACTCGGTGACGACGGTGTTGATCAGGTCGGCGCTGCCGCGCGGGATGAGCACGTCGACCTGGCCGCGGGCCTGCATGAGTGCGCGCGCGCCGGCACGGCCGAACTCGTCGATCGACTGCACGGCCGCCGCGGGGATGCCATGCACGGCGATCACCTGCTGGATCAGGGCGACGAGCATCTGGTTGGAGTGCTGGGCGGCGCTGCCGCCGCGGAGCACGGCGGCGTTGCCGCTCTTCAGCGCGAGCGCGGCGATGTCGACGGTGACGTTCGGGCGGGCCTCGTAGATGGCGCCGACGACGCCGAACGGCACGCGCAGCTGGGCGATCCGCACGCCGTTCGGCAGGGTGCTGCCGCGCACGACGTCGCCGACGGGGTCGGGCAGGCCGACGATCTCGAGCACGGCGGTGGCCAACGACTCGATGCGCGGCGCGGTGAGCGCGAGCCGGTCCAGCAGGGCGTCGCTCAGCCCGGTGGCACGGCCGGCGTCGATGTCGCGCTGGTTCGCCGCGATGATCTCGCTCACGTGGGCGCGCAGCGTCGCGGCCACCTCGACGAGGGCCTCGTTCTTCTGCTGCGTTGTCGCGGCACCGAGCTCGAGGGATGCGGCGCGGGCGGCATCCAGCTTCGCGAAGAAGGGTGCCAGATCGGGTTCGGTGCGGAGCGGCTCAGACATGAGCCCAGCTTAGGACAGGGACGTGGCCGTGTGACGCGATTTGGCGGCGAACCAGGTGCCGATGTCTGCACCCCGGAAGGCCTCGTCGACGAGGCCGGTGGCGGTGACCAGCACCGCGGTGCCTGACTCTGCCGCGTGCCGGGCGGCGGAGGCCTTGGTGACGGCTCCCCCGGTTCCGACCCCGGCGCGGCCGCTGGAGGTGAGCTCGACGCCGGCCAGCGCGTCGCCGAAGGGAACGTGCGCGATGCGCTCCGCGCCGGGCTCGTGCGGCGGGCGGGTGTACAGGGCGTCGACGTCGCTGAGCAGGATCAGCAGGTCGGCGTTGATGAGGCTCGCCACGAGCGAGGCGAGTCTGTCGTTGTCGCCGAAGCGGATCTCGTGGGTGGCGACGGTGTCGTTCTCGTTGACGATCGGCAGGATCCGCAGGTCGAGCAGGCGCTCCATGGCGCGCTGCGCGTTGCTGCGCGGGGTGGCGTTCTCGAGGTCACCGGCGGTCAGCAGCACCTGGCCGGCGACGATGCCGTAGCGGTCGAGGCTGTCCTGGTAGCGGAAGATCAGCAGGTTCTGCCCGACGGATGCCGCGGCCTGCTGCGTCGCCAGGTCGGTCGGCCGTTCGTTGAGCCGCAGGTAGGGCAGCCCGGTGGCGATGGCGCCGGAGGACACCAGCACGATCTCGCACCCGCGCCCGTGCGCCGCCGCGAGGGCGTCGACGAGTGGCGCAATCTGACCGGCATTGTCTCCGCTGATGGACGAGGAGCCCACCTTGACGACGATTCGCTTCGCCGTGGCGATGCCGGCCCGATCACGCACACTCATCTATTACTCGCTCTTCTCGCCAGATTCCGTCTGGCTGTCATCCGACTGGCTGTCTCGCTCCGCACGGGTCATGTCGACGCCGCCGTCCTCCTGCCAGAGGCCCGCCTCGCGCTCGCTGAGCAACTCGGCGCGGGCCGCGGCCTTGGCGTCCATGCGCGCGAAGTAGTCCTCGCGGCGCTCGTTGCGGGTGGCGCGGCCGCCGCCGTCCAGACGCGCGTCGGTGCCGCGCGGGGCGGTGATGAGCTCGGCGGTGGAGGTGAGGGTGGGCTCCCAGTCGAAGACGATGGAGCTGCCGAGGCCGATGACGACGGTGGAGCCGGCGATGGCGCCCGCCTTGAACAGGGCGTTCTCGACGCCCAGCTTGGCCAGGCGGTCGGCCAGGAAGCCGACGGCCTCGTCGTTGGCGAAGTCGGTCTGGGCGACCCAGCGCTCCGGCTTGGCGCCGATGACGCGGTAGACGTTTCCGAAGCTGCCGCCCTCGACGCGCACGACGAAGCCGCCCTCGTCGACGGCCTTGGGCCGGATGATGATGCGCTCCTTGGCGGGCTTGGCCGCGGCCTCGACCCTGCCCTGCTCGACGAGCTCGGCCAGGGCGTAGCTCAGCTGGCGGAGGCCCTCGTGGGTGGCGGAGGAGATCTCGAAGACGCGGTATCCGCGTGCCTCGAGGTCCGGGCGCACGAACTCGGCGAGCTCGCGGGCCTCCGGGACGTCGATCTTGTTCAGGGCGATGAGCTGCGGGCGCTCCAGCAGCGGCTTCTGGCCGTCCGGAACCGGGTAGGCGGCGAGCTCGCCGAGGATGACGTCGAGGTCGCTGAGCGGGTCGCGGCCCGGGTCGAGCGTTGCGCAGTCGATGACGTGCAGCAGTGCGGTGCAGCGCTCGACGTGGCGCAGGAACTCCAGGCCGAGGCCCTTGCCCTCGCTGGCGCCCTCGATGAGCCCGGGGACGTCGGCGATGGTGTACCGGTTGCCGCCGGCCTCGACGACGCCGAGGTTGGGGTGCAGGGTGGTGAAGGGGTAGTCGGCGATCTTCGGCCGGGCGGCGGAGAGCGCCGCGATCAGGCTGGACTTGCCGGCCGACGGGTATCCGACGAGGGCGACGTCGGCGACGGTCTTGAGCTCGAGGTAGACGTCGCACTCGATGCCGGGCGTGCCGAGCAGCGCGAAGCCGGGGGCCTTGCGCTTGGTGGTCGCCAGCGAGGCGTTGCCGAGGCCGCCGAGGCCGCCGGGGGCGACGACGTAGCGCATGCCGGGCTCGCTCATGTCGATGAGCTCGTTGCCCTCCGCGTCCTTGACGACGGTGCCGACGGGCACGGGCAGCTCGAGCTCCTCGCCGTTGGCGCCGGCGCGGTGGTCGCCCATGCCGGGGCCGCCGTTGTCGGAGCTGCGGTGCGGGCCGCGGTGGTAGTTGAGCAGGGTGGTGACCTGCGGGTCGGCGACGAGGACGATGTCGCCACCGTGGCCGCCGTTTCCGCCGTCGGGGCCGGCGAGCGGCTTGAACTTCTCACGGCGAACGGACACGCAGCCGTTGCCGCCGTGACCGGCACGCAGGTGCAGCGTGACGTGGTCGACGAATGTGGCCATGGCTGGTCTCCTTGGTGTTGCGTTGCCGCGTCATCCGACGCGGGCGAAAATACGTCAGGGCGAGCCGAAGCTCGCCCTGACGTGTGTTACATGTGGGTGCCTATTCGGCAGCCACCAGAATGTTGACGACCTTGCGGCCACCCTTGTTGCCGAACTGGACGGCGCCGGCCTCGAGGGCGAAGAGCGTGTCGTCGCCACCGCGACCCACGTTGACGCCGGGGTGGAAGTGGGTGCCGCGCTGACGGACGATGATCTCGCCCGCGCTGACAACCTGGCCGCCGAAGCGCTTCACGCCGAGGCGCTGTGCGTTGGAGTCGCGACCGTTACGAGTGGAGCTAGCTCCCTTTTTGTGTGCCATTAGCTTCTCTCCTCAGGCCGTTACTTGATGCCGGTGACCTTGACGCGCGTGAGCTCCTGACGGTGCCCCTGACGCTTCTTGTAACCGGTCTTGTTCTTGTAGTGCTGGATGACGATCTTCGGGCCGCGGAGGTCCTCAAGAACCTCGGCGGTGACAGTGACCTTCTCGAGGGACTTGGCGTCCGAGGTGATCTTGTCTCCGTCAACAAGCAGCACAGCGGCCAGCTCGACGGTGCCGCCCTTAACGGCCTTGATCCGGTCCATCGTCACGATGGTGCCGACCTCGACCTTTTCCTGCCGGCCACCGGCGCGCACAACTGCGTAAACCACTTTACGTACCTCACTCTGGGGGGCTACCTAGCCCCAATTCCTAATACTCGGAAGTCACTGGATTGACACGGCCAGACAGCCGGTCTCAATCAGAAAACCTTGGCAAACGTGCGGATGATTCCGACACACACCAACGATCAAGTTTAGCTGATCGGATGCGTGCGGTCAAACGGGCTCACCAGGCACGATCCACAACCGACTCATTTCACACAAGCCGGCTCACGGTGCGTCTACTAGTTTAGCCGGATTCGGCGGGCCGGTTAAACCACGACGCGCGCAAAACGCGCAAGAAATCGATGATGCCTAGACTCATTTCCATGACAGTGCTCATCGATACCGCCATGTGGCCCGCCCACGGGACGGTGTGGGCGCACCTGGTCAGCGACTCCAGCCTCGACGAGCTGCACGCGTTTGCGCGGGGCCAGGCCCTGCCCCCGCGCAGTTTCGACCTGGACCACTACGACGTGCCGGCCGAGCGCTGGCAGGCGCTGGTGGATGCCGGCGCGACACCGGTCAGCGGGCGGGAGCTCGTCACCCGGCTGCGCGCGAGCGGCCTGCGGGTGAGCGCACGAGAGCGCCGCGGCCTCTAGGGCTGCGGCGCTCTCGTGTGCGTTCTGGCGCGGGCTACTGCTCTGACGCGCCCGTCGGCGTTCCCGTGACGATCGGCACGACCGGCGTGGTCGACAGCGCGGCCGTGGACACGCGGCGGCTGCGGCTGCGGCCCTGGCCGGGCTGCTTGGGCTCAGGCAGCGCCTCGAGCACGGAGCCGAGGAGTTCCTCGGCCGCCTTGCCGGTGACGGTGCGCGCCTGGCGCGGGGCGGCGGCGACGGGGATGTCGAGGATCGCGATCGGCTCGGGCACGGTCACTGCCGGGGCCTCGGCCTTCGGCGCACCCTGCACCTCGGCCGCGGCGGCCGGCTCTGCTGCGACAGCCTGCTCTGCGGGCTGCTGGCTGCGGCCGCTGCGGCTCTTCCGGTTGCGGGAGCGCGAGCTGCGCGGCTCGCCCGAACCGTTCTGCTGGCCGTTCTGCTGGCCGCCCTGCTGAGCGTTCTGCTGGGCGTTCTGCGCGGCGGGTTCGTCGGCCTTCGCGGGCTCGGCCGGGTGGGCCAGGGTGCTGGCTGCGATCTGGGCGAGGGCGTTCTTGGCGTCTGCGGTGATCCCGTGGGTGCCGTTCACCTTCTCAGCGGCGGGAGCGGGCTGCTGCTGAGGCTGCTGTGCACCCTTGGAGCGGCGACGCTCCTGCTGCGGGGCCTGCTGCGGCGTCTGGCGGTGCTTGACCACGGGGTCGTGGTGCACGATGATTCCGCGGCCGGCGCAGACCTCGCAGTTCTCGCTGAACGACTCCAGCAGGCCGAGGCCGAGCTTCTTGCGCGTCATCTGCACGAGGCCGAGCGAGGTGACCTCGGCCACCTGGTGCTTGGTGCGGTCGCGGCTCAGGCACTCGATCAGGCGGCGCGAGACGAGGTCGCGGTTGGACTCGAGCACCATGTCGATGAAGTCGACGACGATGATGCCGCCGATGTCGCGCAGGCGCAGCTGGCGGACGATCTCCTCCGCGGCCTCGAGGTTGTTCTTGGTGACGGTCTCCTCGAGGTTGCCGCCGGAGCCGACGAACTTGCCGGTGTTGACGTCGACGACGGTCATCGCCTCGGTGCGGTCGATCACGAGCGAACCGCCCGAGGGCAGCCAGACCTTGCGGTCCAGGGCCTTCTCGATCTGCTCCGAGATGCGGAACTCGTCGAACGCGTCCTTCTCGCCCTCGTAGCGCTCGACGCGCTCGAGCAGGTCGGGGGCGACGCCGCGCAGGTAGCTCTCGATGACCTCCTGGGCGTCATCGCCGGAGATGATCATCTTCTGGAAGTCCTCGTTGAAGACGTCGCGGACGATCTTGATGAGCAGGTCGGGCTCGGAGTGCAGCAGCGCGGGGGCCTGCACGGTCTGCAGCTGCGAGCTGATGCTGGCCCACTGGCTGATCAGGCGCTGCACGTCGAGGGTGAGCTGCTCCTCGGTCGCGCCCTCGGCCGCCGTGCGCACGATGACGCCGACGTTGTCGGGGAGGACCTCCTTGAGGATCTTCTTCAGGCGCGAGCGCTCGGTGTCCGGGAGTTTGCGGCTGATGCCGTTCATCGAGCCGTTCGGCACGTACACGAGGTAGCGGCCGGGCAGCGACACCTGGCTGGTCAGGCGGGCGCCCTTGTGGCCGACCGGGTCCTTGGTGACCTGGACGAGCACCTTGTCGCCGGGCTTCAGCGCCAGCTCGATGCGGCGCGGCTGGTTGGCGCCGGGGTTCTCTGCCGCGGCGGCGTCCCAGTCGACCTCGCCGGAGTACAGCACGGCGTTGCGGCCGCGGCCGATGTCGATGAAGGCGGCCTCCATGCTGGGCAGCACGTTCTGCACGCGGCCGAGGTAGACGTTGCCGATCAGGCTCGCCTCCTGGTTCTTGGCCACATAGTGCTCGACCAGCACGCCGTCCTCGAGGACGCCGATCTGGATCTTGTTGTTCTTGGCGCGCACCACCATGCTGCGGTCGACGGACTCGCGGCGGGCGAGGAACTCGGCCTCGGTGATGACGGTGCGGCGGCGGCCGGCGTCGCGGCCGTCGCGGCGGCGCTGCTTCTTGGCCTCCAGGCGGGTGGAGCCCTTGATCCGCTGCGGCTCGGTGATGAGCTCTGGCTCGCGCGGAGTGCGGACCTTGACGACCGTGTTCGCCGGATCGTCGGAGCCGGAGCGGCTCTCCTCGCCGGAACGGCGGCGGGCGCGGCGGCGCACCGTGGAGGCGTCGTCGGCGTCGCGGTCGTAGTCGTGCTCGTAGCCGCGCGCGGAGCCAGAGCGGGCCGGAAGCGGCGCGATGACGGGCGCGTGGAAGATCAGCGAGGTGGTGCTGAGCTGGGTCGGGATGACCGGCGCAGCGGGCGCCTCTGCTGCTGCTTCCGCTGCCGCCTCCTCGGCGGGGGCGGCCTCGGCCTGCTCCGCCTCCGGGGCGACGGTCTCTGCCTCGGCCTGGACCTTGGCCTCGGCCTGCACGTCGGCGGCGGCCGGGGCCGCCGGCTCGGCGGTGATCGGCGCTGCGACCGCGGCGCTCTCCACGGCCGGTGCCTCGTCCGCGCGCTTCTTGCGCGCTCCGAAGATCCGGGGGCGCTTCTTCACCTGACTCTTCGTCGAATCTGATGCCGCGTCGTTGCTGCCTGTCTCATTGTTGGTCTTGTCCACCATTACCGGGATAACTCCTTGACCGGTGCGGGCAACCGCGCCACCCGCTCCGGGTACTCTCTCGAGCGGGGCTCCGTTGAGCGAACCCCCGCAAATCTAGTTGTGTGCAACCGGCTCGTGGCTCTGATTGCTACTTCTCTCGGTGCGCGGACCGAATCCTCTGTGCGAATACTTCTGATGCATCTGTGGGTGCTGGGCACCCGGTAAGCCTTCTTGTCGCCTGTTCGAGCAGGGCTCAAACGACTGCGTCAATTATCGCACGCTCTCGCGTTTTCACGCGCGCCACGCGTGGGATAATCCGTCTATGCCCGAAACTGCATCTACGCGATCGTCCATTCCGCACGGCGTGCTGACCGTGATCCTGGGTGCGATCGGCCTGCTCGCGGCGTTCGCGCTGACACTGGAGAAGTTCCACCTGCTGCAGGTTCCCGGCTCCGTTCCGAGCTGCGATTTCAGCCTCCTGGTGCAGTGCGGGGCGAACCTGAACTCGCCGCAGGGCGCGATCTTCGGCTTCCCCAACCCGGTGATCGGGCTGATGGCCTGGCCCGTCGTGATCACGATCGGGGTGGCCTTGATCGGCGGCGTGCGCTTCCCGCGCTGGTTCTGGCTCGGCTACAACGCCGGCGTCGTGCTCGCCCTGGCCTTCGTGGTCTGGCTGATCGGCACGAGCATCTTCGCCCTCGCGACGCTGTGCCCGTGGTGCATGGTGACCTGGGCCGTCGTCATCCCCCTGTTCTGGATGGTCACCCTGGAGAACCTGCGCACCGGGCGCCTCCCGCTCGGCGCCGCCGTCCGCCGCTTCGCGGATGCCGCATACGGCTGGATCCCGTTGATCACGCTGCTCAGCTACCTGGTCGTCGCCGTCATCGCCCAGCTGCGCCTGGACGTGATCAGCCACCTCTTCTAGGCGGCATCCGGCCCAGGCCCTCCGAACGCGGACACGACGAATGCCGCCCGGCTCGAGCCGGGCGGCATTCGTGTTGGTGCGGTGGCTGCTAGCTGAACCAGAGCTTCAGCTCGCGCTCGGCGGACTCGGGCGAGTCGGAGCCGTGCACGAGGTTCTGCTGCACGCGCAGGCCCCAGTCGCGGCCGAAGTCGCCGCGGATGGTGCCGGGGGCCGCCGTGGTGGGGTCGGTCGTGCCGGCCAGCACGCGGAAGCCCTCGATGACGCGGTTGCCCGCGACGCGGATGGCGACGATGGGGCCGGACTCCATGAACTCGACGAGCGGCTCGTAGAAGGGCTTCCCCTCGTGCTCTGCGTAGTGCTCGGCGAGCAGGGAGCGCTCGGCCTGCACCAGGCGGATGTCGACCAGCGAGTAGCCCTTGGCCTCGATGCGGCGCAGGATCTCGCCGGTCAGGCTGCGGGCGACGCCGTCGGGCTTGACCAGGACCAGCGTCTCTTCGATTGCGGTGCTCATATGTGTTCTCTCCTTAGAGGTTGGCCGTGGGTTGTCGGCTTAAGAAAGTGTTTTCTGGCGGTCCAGGCGCGCGCCGGTGATCATGCAGTACGCCCACATGGCGACGAACAGCGCGCCGATGAAGAACATGGCGGGGTTGAAGAAGCCGCTCAGCACGACGACCGCCTGCACGCCCCAGCCGAGGGCGTACGCCCAGCGGTGGCGCAGCAGTCCCATGGTGGCGATGGCCAGCAGGCAGACGATGCCGCCGACCGTGAGCATCACCCAGGGCGGCAGCACGGCGCCGGGTCCGAAGGCGATGACGAGGGTGGCCAGGAAGATCACGACCAGCTCGAAGCCGAGCACGATCGAGGCGAGCGAGCGCTGCACCGAGCTCTGCCGGGGGGCGGGGGTCACGACTGCATCCAGTTCTCGGCGTCGGCGATCACGATCGCCTCGGCGACGAGGGTGATCGAACCGGTCACGACGACGGCCCGGCGGGGGGCCGCGTCGGCCCACTCGCGGGCGCTCTGCAGCGCCTCGGCGGGGTCGTTGGAGACGAACACGGCTTCCTCGCCGACCGCGTCGGCGACGAGTTCGCCGAGCTCGTAGGCGTCGATCGCCCGCTCCGAGCCGGACTGCGTCACGTGGAAGCGGGTCGCGACGGGGGTGAGCGCCTGGATGATGCCGCGGGCGTCCTTGTCGGAGAGCACGCCGAGCACGACGGCGATCTCGTCGAAGTCGAAGTAGGCGCCGAGCGCCGCGACCAGGGAGGACGCGCCGTGCGGGTTGTGGGCGGCATCCACGATGACGGTGGGCTCGATGCCGACCAGCTGCAGCCGGCCGGGCGAGGTGACTCCCCCGAGTGCCTCCGTGAGGATGTCCTCGGCGATGGCCTGGGTGCCGCCGCCGAGGAAGGACTCGACGGCCGCGATGGCCAGTGCGGCGTTCTGCGCCTGGTGGCTGCCGTAGAGCGGCAGGAAGTGCTCGCTGTAGGTGCCGGCGAGGCCGCGCACGGTGATGAGCTGGCCGCCGACGGCGACGGTGCTGCTCAGCAGCTCGAAGCCGGGCGCCGCGCCCTGCACGGCCAGCGTCGACTCGGTGAGCTCGGCGGCGCGGGCCAGCTCGGCCTCGGCCTCCGGCGCCTGCGTCGCGGACACGACGGCCGCGGCGGGCTTGATGATGCCGGACTTGGTGCGCGCGATCTCGGCGATCGTGTCGCCCAGCTTGCCCAGGTGGTCCAGCGCGATCGGGGCGAACACGGCGACCTGGCCGTCGGCGACGTTGGTGGAGTCCCACTCGCCGCCCATGCCGACCTCGACGACGGCGACGTCGATGGGCGCGTCGGCGAAGCTGGCGAAGGCCAGCACCGTCAGCGCCTCGAAGAAGGTCAGCGGCAGCTCGTCGGCCGCGATCAGCTCGGTGTCGACCATGGCGATGTAGGGGGCGATGTCGGCCCAGTTGTGGGCGAGCGCCTCGTTGCTGATCGGCTCGCCGTCGATGACGATGCGCTCGTTGAAGCTGACCAGGTGCGGGCTGGTGAGCAGGCCGGTGCGCAGCCCGTGGGCGCGCAGCAGGCTCTCGATCATGCGGCTCGTGCTGGTCTTGCCGTTGGTCCCGGTGACGTGGATCATCGGGTACGAGCGCTGCGGGTCGCCGAGCAGCTCGACGGCGCGGCGGGTCGGCTCGAGCCGGGGCTGCGGGTTCACCTCGCCGACGCGGGCGAGCAGCTCTGCGTAGACGGCGGCCGCGGCGTCCGCGAACTCGTCGTCGGGTGTGTATGCGCTGTTGTCGTCGGTCATGCCTTCACTACTCCAATGTGCACGTGGGCGCCGCCTGCGAGCGGGGCGAGTTCTTCTGTGCCGGATGCCGCGGCGACGCTCACCTGGGTGGCGAGGGTCTCGGCGGCGATGAGCTCGGCGTGCTGCTGCACGGCCGCGAGGCCGTCCTCCGACACGACGAGGCTCAGGCTGATGCGGTCGCTGACCTCGAGGCCGGCCGCCTTGCGGGCGTCCTGCACGGCGCGGATGACGTCGCGGGCGAGGCCCTCTGCCTCGAGTTCCGGGGTGGTCGCCGTGTCGAGCAGCACGAAGCCGCCGCCGGGCAGCAGGGCCAGGGCCTGGCCCTCGCCGCCGGAGGCCGTCTCGAGCACGAGCTCGTACTCGCCGGCGGCCAGCTCGACGCCGCCGGCGGTGACGACGCCGTCGGTCTCGCTCCAGTCGCCGCTGCGGGCGGCCTGGATGACCTGCTGCACGCCCTTGCCGAGGCGCGGTCCGGCCGCGCGGGCGTTGACGGTGAGCTTGCTGGTGATGCCGTAGCGGGAGGCGCTGTCCTCGGCCAGCTCGACGAAATCGACCGACTTGACGTTGAGCTCGTCGCGCACGATCGACTCGAACGGGGCGAGCCCGGCGGTGTCGGCGGCGACGACGGTGAGCCTGGCGAGCGGCAGGCGCACGCGCAGCGCGGCCTGCTTGCGGAGGGAGAGGGCGGCACCGGTGATGGAGCGCACCTGGTCCATGGCGGCGACGAGGGCGTCATCCGCGGGGAAGGCCTCGGCCGCCGGCCAGTCGGTCAGGTGCACGCTGCGCCCGCCGGTCAGGCCCTGCCAGACGCGCTCGCTGACGAGCGGCAGCAGCGGGGCGGCGACCCGGGTGAAGGCCTCGAGCACGGTGGCGAGCGTGTCGAAGGCCTCGCTGTTGCTGCCGTCGGTGCCGACGCCGGCCCAGAAGCGGTCGCGCGAGCGGCGCACGTACCAGTTGGTGAGCACGTCGGCGAAGTCGCGCAGCTTGGCGGCGGCCAGGGTGCTGTCCAGCGCGTCGAGGTCGGTGGTGACATCCTCGATCAGCGTGCGGGTCTTGGCCAGCAGGTAGCGGTCGAGCACGTCGCCGGAGTCGGTGCGGAAGGTCGCCTCGTAGCCCTCGGCCGTGCCGAGGGAGGCGGTGCTGGCGTTGGCGTACAGGCTGAAGAAGTACCAGGTGCTCCAGAGCGGCAGCATGACCTGGCGGACGCCCTCGCGGATGCCCTCCTCCGTCACGACGAGGTTGCCGCCGCGCAGCACCGAGCTGGACATCAGGAACCAGCGCATGGCGTCGGAGCCGTCGCGGTCGAAGACCTCGGAGACGTCCGGGTAGTTGCGGAGCGACTTGGACATCTTCTGGCCGTCGGAGCCGAGCACGATGCCGTGGCTGACGACGTTCTTGTACGCGGGGCGGTCGAACAGCGCGGTGGAGAGCACGTGCATGACGTAGAACCAGCCGCGGGTCTGCCCGATGTACTCGACGATGAAGTCGGAGGGGTGGTGCTCCCCGAAGAACTCCTGGTTCTCGAACGGGTAGTGCACCTGGGCGAACGGCATCGAGCCGGAGTCGAACCAGACGTCGAGCACGTCGGAGATGCGGCGCATCGTGGACTGGCCGCTGGGGTCGTCCGGGTTCGGCCGGGTGAGGTCGTCGATGTAGGGGCGGTGCAGGTCCGGCTCCCCCGCCGCGTTCAGCGGCAGCGTGCCGAAGTCGCGCTTCAGCTCGTCCAGCGAGCCGTACACGTCGACGCGCGGGAACTCGGGGTTGTCGCTCTTCCAGACCGGGATCGGCGAGCCGAAGTAGCGGTTGCGGCTGATCGACCAGTCGCGGGCACCCGCCACCCATTTGCCGAACTGGCCGTCTTTGACGTTGTCCGGCACCCAGTTGATGTCCTCGTTCAGCTCGACCATGCGGTCGCGGAACTCGGTGACGCGGACGAACCAGCTGGAGACGGCCTTGTAGATCAGGGGGTTGCGGCAGCGCCAGCAGTGCGGGTAGCTGTGCTCGTAGCTGGCCTGGCGGAGCAGGCGGCCCTCGGCCTTCAGCAGCTGCGTGAGCGGCTTGTTGGCGTCCATCCAGAGCTGGCCGGCGACATCCGTCACCGCGGGCAGGAACTTGCCGCCGTCGTCGAGCGAGAGGATGACGGGGATGCCGGCCGCCTCGCAGACCTTCTGGTCCTCCTCGCCGTAGGCGGGGGCCTGGTGCACGATGCCGGTGCCGTCGGAGGTGGTGACGTAGTCGGCGGTGAGGATGCGCCAGGCGTTCTCGGTGCCCCACTCCTCCGTGTCGGCGTAGTAGTCGAACAGGCGGTCGTAGCTGACGCCCTCGAGCTCGTGGCCGCGGACGGTGCGCGAGATCGCGGCGGTGGCCTCCTCTGCGCTGTCGTAGCCGAGGTCCTTGGCGTAGCCGCCGACCAGGTCGATCGCGATCAGGTACTCGCCGCCGAGCACCTCGGTGTGGGCGGCGGTGCCCTCGGCCTCCTCGCGGAGCACGGTGGCATCCGGGGTGCCGTTGGGGCCGGCCGGGACGACCGCGTACTCGATGTCGGGGCCGACGGCGAGGGCGAGGTTGGTGGGCAGGGTC
Organism: Microterricola pindariensis; assembly: GCF_002936985.1. Taxonomy (GTDB): domain Bacteria; phylum Actinomycetota; class Actinomycetes; order Actinomycetales; family Microbacteriaceae; genus Microterricola; species Microterricola pindariensis. Next base: position 54,015 of record NZ_MPZN01000001.1, read on the forward strand.
CACGGCGTCGTCGTCCAGGCGAGGGCGCGCACGGCGGTCAGGCCGAGCGACTCGGCCTTCGGGCCGGTCAGCGGGAAGGTGACGGTGACCGTCTGGTCCTGGCGCATCTTGTAGACGTCGTCGTCCATCCGCAGCTCGTGGTTGGAGAGCGGGGTCTGGTCGCGCCAGCAGTAGGGCAGCACGCGGTAGCCCTCGTAGGCGAGGCCCTTGTCGTGCAGGGTCTTGAACGCCCAGATGACGCTCTCCATGTAGCTGGTGTCGAGCGTCTTGTAGTCGTTGTCGAAGTCGACCCAGCGGGCCTGGCGGGTGACGTACTCCTGCCACTCCTTGGTGTAGCGCAGCACCGACTCCTTGGCCGCGCTGTTGAACGCGGCGATGCCCATCTCCTCGATCTGGCTCTTGTCGGTGATGCCGAGCTGGCGCTCCGCCTCGAGCTCGGCGGGCAGGCCGTGGGTGTCCCAGCCGAAGCGGCGGTGCACCTGCTTGCCGCGCATGGTCTGGTAGCGCGGGAAGACGTCCTTGGCGTAGCCGGTGAGGAGGTGGCCGTAGTGCGGCAGGCCGTTGGCGAAGGGCGGGCCGTCGTAGAAGACCCACTCGTCCTCGCCCTCGCGCTGGTCGATGGAGGCCTGGAAGGTGCCGTCCTGCTGCCAGAACGCGAGCACCTCCTCCTCGATCGCGGGGAAGTTCGGCGACGGCGTCACGCCGAATGCGGCGCCGGAGCCCGCGGTGGAGGAGGAATCGGGGGTGTTCGAGTCTTTGGGGTACACGTGTGTCTCCTGGACGGCTGACGGATGCTGTTGGCCACTTCCACGAGGACGGCGGGCCTCTGCCTGCCGCGGTACCACCTCGCTTGCTCCCCGATGCCGCCTTCGGCAGCCGGGAAGCCGCTTGTTCCTTGGCGATGACGGGCCAGCCCCGCTCGGTTCTACCTCAGTCGGATGCCGTGGCGCCCGCCTGTTCTCTTCCGAGGACTCCCCGGTGATGGCCGGTTCGCAGTCTGTGCCTCTAAGAATAGCGGGTCGGAGCCCGGACCCGAGCCGCTCCGCCCAACTCCACCGGCCCGCGCTCGCCCAGCGGGCCGGCGGGGTTCAGCGCGCGCGGGCGACCTGCAGCACCGCGACGGCTGTCTCGGCGTCGTCGACGGGCACGACGAGCACCTTCCCGTTGCTGCGGGTGACCTCGATCGCCGGGCCGGCCTGCAGGATGATTCCGGTCCGCCCGCCGCTCCAGCGCCAGCCCCAGCCGCCGAAGTCGCCGACCGGGTTCACCGTGATCAGCCGCACATCGGCCACCTCACTGAGCGGAATCCGGATCGCCGGCCAGCCGGCGACGGAGACGACGTTCACCCCGTGCTGCCCGACGCTGACCCTCCAGCGGACGGCGGTGAGCGCCAGGGCGAGCACCACGAACAGCGGCAGCAGCACGAGCACCAGCACCTCCTCGCCGCCGAGCGCCGCGGCGACAGCGCCGCCGATCCCCAGCGCGAACACCGCCAGGATGAGGAGCAGCACGCCGCGGGCCGCGGACACGGTTCCGGTCCAGAACACGCGCTCCGACGGGCCGACCTCCAGCGGTTCGACGTCGATGGCAGAGGGCGGGGTGCGGTCGGCCCGCGGAAGCAGGAACCAGGCGGCCGCGGCCGCGACGAGGCCGAGCAGGGCACCGAGCAGCAGCCAGGGCAGGGGGTCTGGTGCCGTGCTGGCGTCGCTCAAGCCGCGTTGCGTGGCAACCGAGCCGGCGATGCCGACACCGAGCAGGACGGACAGCCAGAGCGCGGTCACGGCCAGCGCCTTCTGGGTGGGCCGGGGGCGCCCACTCTCGGCGAGATCCGCGAACGAGAAGGCCATCACGCCGCTGAAGAGGCTGACCGTCCCGAGAACGGTGGCGACGAGTTCCCACGGGCTGCCGAAGCCGTTCACCCCCTCCGAACCCCAGTGGATCCCGATCACCGCCGGCAGGGTCGGGATCCAGCTGATGATGATGAGTGCGGATGCCACGGCGACCGCGAGCGGCAACACGACGGCCACCAGCAGGAGGCGGGAGCGCGTCACCGCTCGCTGCTCCGGGTTGGCGTGCTGGGTGGAGTCGTTCACTTGTAGGCCTCTCTGATGAGCGAGAGCAGCGCGCTCTCCGAAACGTTGCGCAGCTTGGCCTCGTCGACCAGGTCGTGGATCGCGCCGGCCAGAGCGGCGTGCTGCCCGATCCGCCCGGCGACGATGGCGCCGCGGCCCGGCCGCATGTCGAGCAGGCCCTCCTCGCGCAGGATCTGGTAGGCGCGCAGCACCGTGTGCACGTTGATGTCGAGGGCGCCGGCGAGCTCCCGGGCGGGCAGCAGCCGCTCCCCCACGGTGAGCCGCCCGTCGATGACCGAGGCACGGATGCCGGCCGCCAGCTGTTCGAACAGCGGCGTGGAGAGGGTGGGATCGATGCGGATGAGCACACCTCGATCCTATTGTTCTAGCTGGACTATAACAAGTGGCGTGCCGAGTGCGTTTCCCGATGCCATGATTGTGACGCGGTCGCCCCACGGCGGGCGCACTCCCCCTCCCCAGCAAGGATCTCGATGCCCGCCCTGCCCTCCCGCGCCGCCCGGCGCGCACTGCTGCCGCTGGCAGCCTCCGCCGTCCTCCTGCTCGCCGCGTGCAGCGCCGCCACCGGGGACGCCACCGGCACCACCGGCACCGCGGCATCCGGAACGCCCGTGAGCGGCGGCACCCTCGTCTACGCCAGCGGCGACGCCGAGCCCGACTGCCTCGACCCGCACGTCGGCGGCAACTACCCGCAGGCCCTCATCGCCGGGCAGTACCTGGAGTCGCTCGTGTCGATCGACGACAACGGCCGGATCATCCCGTGGCTCGCCGACAGCTGGGAGATGGCAGAGGACGGCCTCACGTGGGAGTTCACGCTGCGCGACGACGTGCGCTTCAGCGACGGCACCCCGCTGACCGCCGCCGACGTGAAGGCCACCGTCGAGCACGTCCAGGACCCGGCCACCGGCTCCTCCACCGGCTACCTCGCGCTCGGCAAGGTGGCCGGCGTCGAGGCGGTGAGCGACACGGTGGCCCGCTTCACCATGACCGCCCCGGACAGCGCGCTGCTCGAGTCGCTCAGCCAGCCGTGGCTCGCCATCGAGTCGGCCGCCGGCATCGCCCGCGGCCTCGACGAGAACTGCCAGGCGCCGATCGGCACCGGCCCGTTCGCCGTCGACGGCTGGGTCAAGCAGGACCACGTCGCGCTGGTGCGGAACGACAACTACAGCTCGCCGCCCGCCGACGCCGCCCACGAGGGCCCCGCCTACCTGGAGGCGATCGACTGGCGCTTCCTGCCGGACTCCGCCTCCCGCTACGCGGCGCTGCAGGCCGGCCAGGTGCAGGTCATCGACAACGCCCAGCCGGACACGCTGGCCGCCGCCGCATCCGCCGGCACCTTCACCGAGATCGACGCGCCCCGGCCGGGCGCCTCGAACCGGCTCGAGCTGAACTCCGGCCAGGCTCCCTTCGACGACGCCCTCGTGCGCGAGGCCTTCATCCGCGCCGTCGACGTCAACGACGGCATCGACTCCCTCTTCTTCGGCACCGCCGAGCGCTCCTATTCGGCGCTCTCCAGCGTCGAGCCGCTCGGCTACTCCGACGAGTCGTTGTTCGGCACCGACCTGAAGAAGGCCAACGCGCTGCTCGATGAGGCCGGATGGTCCGAGAAGGATGCCAACGGCATCCGCGTCAAGGACGGCCAGCGCCTGAGCCTCGCCTTCCCCGTCAGCACCAACCAGTCGATCCCGGCCGAGCAGTCGTTGTTCGAGCAGGTGCAGGCGACGGCGGCCGAGGCCGGCTTCGAGGTCGTCATCACCCCGCTCGACCTCTCCAGCTGGTACGGCGCCCTGTTCACCAACGACTACGACGTGGTCAGCGCGCCGTACACGAAGGTCGGCCCGGACGTGCTGCGGATCCTCTACCACTCGGACAGCATCACCCCGGCGCCGAGCGGCTACTTCGCCAACCTGGCCCAGCTGAGCGACCCGGAGCTCGACAGCCTCCTCGCCCAGGCGGCGAGCAGCCTGGACGCCGACGAGCGGCAGACCCTCTACACCGCGGCGCAGAAGCGGATCCTCGGCAGCTTCACGGTGCTGCCGCTCTACGACCAGCAGAACCACTTCCTGCTCTCCCCCACCCTGCACGGCGCGCGCGCCATCGGCACCGTGTCCACCCCGAGCTTCTATGACGCCTGGCTCAGCGAGTAGGGTCGCCGCCCGCGTCGCCGGCGCCGTCTTCGTGCTCTGGGCCGTCGCGACGATCACCTTCTTCGCGCTGCGGCTGATCCCCGGCGACCCGGCGCTGGCGGTGCTCGGCGGGCCGGGCTCGCAGGCCTCGCCGGAGGCGCTGGAGCAGGTGCGGCAGCAGTACGGCCTGGACCAGCCGCTCGCCGTGCAGTACGCGGCGATGCTCGGCCGACTGCTCTCCGGCGACCTCGGCCAGTCCTACGCCCTCAAGGTGCCCGTCGCCGACCTGCTCGGCGCGCAGCTGCCCGGAACGGTGTTGCTGGCGCTGGCGGCCCTCGCGGTGGCCTGGCTGCTCGCCCTGGCGCTCGCGCTCGTCTCGACGGGGGCGGGCCGCGTGGCGGCGTCCCTCGCCAGCAGCATCGAGCTCACCAGCGCCGCCCTGCCGCACTTCTGGCTGGCGACGGCGCTGATCGCGCTGTTCAGCACGGCCCTCGGCTGGTTCCCGCCGGTGTCCACCGGCGATCTCGGCGGCCTGGTGCTGCCCGTGCTCACGCTCGCCGTGCCGCTGGCCGGCTTCCTGGCCGCCGTGATGCGGGAGGGCATGTTGGACGCCCTCGCCCAGCCGTTCGCGCTCTCGGCCCGCGCCCGCGGCGAGAGTGCCATCGGCGTCAGCCTGCGGCACACCATCCGGCACGCCGCGATCCCCGCCGTCGCCCTCTCCGGCTGGGCGCTCGGCACCCTGCTCTCCGGCGCGGTGGTCGTCGAGACGATCTTCGCCCGACCCGGGCTCGGTCGCACCCTGCTGCAGGCCGTCACCGCCCGCGATGTGCCCGTCGTCACCGGCGTCGTCCTCGTCGTGGCGGTTGTCTACGTGCTCATGACGCTGCTGAGCGACCTCGTCTCCGCCCTCGTCGACCCGCGCAGGCAGGCGGTGGCGGCATGAGCGAGCTCGAGCTCCGCACGGTCGCCGTTGGCGCCCGGCCGCGCGTCGCCACCGTGCGCATCGGAACAGTGCTGGCGGTGGCGTTCGCGCTGTACCTGCTGCTGGCCTGTCTCGTCCCGGATGCCGTGGCGCCGCAGGACCCGAACCAGATCGCCCCGCGCGACGCCTTCTCCCCGCCGTCGCCCGCGCACTGGTTCGGCACCGACGAGTCCGGGCGCGACGTGTACAGCCGCGTCGTCTTCGGCACCGCGAACTCGCTGCTGATCGGCGTGGCGGCGACCGCCAGCGGGCTGACGCTCGGCCTGGCCCTCGCCGTGCTCGCCGCGTTCGGCGGCCGCGTGTTCGACTTCACCGTGAACCGCACGATCGAGGTGCTGTTCGCGTTCCCCGGGCTGCTGCTCGCCCTGCTCGTGATCGTCATCGCCGGGCCGGGGCCGGTCACCGCCACCCTCGCAGTCGGCCTCTCGACGGCGCCCGGCTACGCGCGGATCCTGCGCGGCCAGCTGCTCGCGGTCCGCCGTTCCGGCTACGTCGAGGCGGCCAGGGTGCTCGGCCACCGGCCGCGACGGATCCTCGGCAGGCACATCCTGCCGAACGCGCTCGCGCCACTGCTCGTGCTGGCCACCCTCGGCATCGGCCAGGCCATCGTCTGGGCGTCCGCGCTGAGCTTCCTCGGGCTCGGCGCCCTGCCGCCGACCGCGGAGTGGGGCGCGATGCTCTCCGCCGGGCGCCCCTACCTGGCCACGGCCTGGTGGCTGACGGTGTTCCCCGGGCTGATGATCGTGCTGACCGCCGTGGCCAGCACCGTGCTGGGCCGGGCACTGACCCGCGTCCGCGCCAGGGAAGGTGCAACACAGTGAATGAGCTTCTCGATGTGGCCGGGCTGAGCGTGCGCTTCGGCGCCGAGACCGTCGTGCAGGGCGTCGACCTGGCGCTGCGCCCCGGCGAGTGCGTGGCCATCGTCGGCGAGTCGGGCTCGGGCAAGAGCGTCACCGCGCGGGCCCTGCTCGGCCTGGCCGGCGCGCGCGCCGAGGTGCGGGCGGACCGACTCGTCGTGGCCGGGCGGGACCTCCGGCGGGCCACGGAGCGCCAGTGGCGCGCCATCCGCGGCACCGAGGTCGGGCTCATCCTGCAGGACGCCCTCGTCTCGCTCGACCCGCTGCGGCCGATCGGGCGCGAGATCGGCGACGCCATCCGACTGCACGAGCGCGGCGGCGCCGGCGCGGTGCAGGCTCGGGTGCGCGCGCTGCTGGAGCGGGTGGCCATGCCGGACCCGGATGCCGCCATGCGCCGCCGCTCCGGCGAGCTGAGCGGCGGACTCCGCCAGCGGGCCCTCATCGCCGCCGCCCTCGCCCTGAACCCGCCCATCGTCATCGCCGACGAGCCGACCACCGCGCTCGACGTCAGCGTGCAGGCCCGCATCCTCGAGCTGCTGGCCGAGATCACCGCCCAGGGCACCGCGCTGCTCCTGATCAGCCACGACCTCGCCGTCGTCAGCGCCCTCGCCGACCGCGTGCTCGTCATGCGGGGCGGGAGGGTCATCGAGCAGGGCAGCACCGCCGAGGTGCTCGGCGCCCCGCAGGAGGAGTACACGAAGCGCCTCATCGCCGCCGTGCCCGACCACGCGCCCCGCGCGGCCCAGCCGGGGCGGCCGGCGCACCCGGCGCGGCCCGCCGTGCTGGCGGTCGAGGGCGTCTCCCGCTCCTTCGCCAGGGACGGCGGTCGGGTGCAGGCCGTGGACGGCGTCTCGCTGGAGCTCGGCCGCGGCGAGACGCTCGGCCTGGTCGGCGAGTCCGGCTCCGGCAAGAGCACGCTGGCCCGCATCCTGCTCGGGCTGGAGACCCCGGATGCCGGCACGGTGCGCCTGGACGGCGAGGACTGGGCGCCGCTGCCCGAACGGGGCCGCCGGGCGCGCCGGCACCGGATCGGCGCCATCTACCAGGACAGCCTGAGCTCCTTCGACCCGCGCTGGAGCGTCGGGCGCATCCTCCGGGACGCCTCCCGCGGCGCGGGCGTGCCGGAGCTGCTCGGCCAGGTCGGGTTGGCGCCGGAGCTGGCGGCGCGGCATCCGCTCACCCTCTCCGGCGGGCAGCGCCAACGCGTCTCGATTGCCAGGGCGCTGGCCGCCGAGCCCGAGATCCTGATCTGCGACGAGCCCGTCTCGGCCCTCGACGTCACCGTGCAGGCGCAGATCCTCGAGCTGCTCGGGCGGCTGCAGCGCGAGCGCGGCCTGAGCATGCTGTTCATCTCGCACGACCTGGGCGTGATCAGGCAGCTGAGCGACCGGGTCGCCGTCATGCAGGCCGGGCGGGTCGTGGAGCAGGGCGAGGCCGCAGCGCTGTTCGCCCGGCCCGGGCACGCGTACACGGCGCAGCTGCTCGCCGATGCGCCGCGCCTTTCGGTCGGCCGCGTCCGGTAGCCTTATTGAGCTGACTATCAGGCACCTCACCACCGACACGGTGCCGCCCACAACGAACCGGAGCCTCATGACTACCCCCGATCGCGTTCCAGACAAGCCCGCACTCGAAGGGCTGGAAGCCAAATGGGGCCAGGTCTGGGAGACCGCTGGCACCTACCGCTTCGACCGTGCGAGCGCCACCCGCGAGTGCATGTACTCGATCGACACGCCGCCGCCGACGGCATCCGGTTCGCTGCACATCGGCCACGTCTTCTCCTACACGCACACCGACGTCGTCGCCCGCTTCCAGCGCATGCGCGGCAAGAGCGTGTTCTACCCGATGGGCTGGGACGACAACGGCCTGCCCACCGAGCGCCGCGTGCAGAACTACTACGGCGTCCGCTGCGACCCGACCCTGCCGTACACGGCCGACTTCGTTCCCCCCTTCGAGGGCGGCGACGGCAAGAGCACCAAGGCCGCCGACCAGCAGCCGATCAGCCGCCGCAACTTCATCGAGCTGTGCGAGCGCCTCACCGTCGAGGACGAGAAGCAGTTCGAGGCGCTCTGGCGCACCCTCGGCCTCTCGGTCGACTGGACGCAGAGCTACCGCACCATCGGCGACGAGGCCCTGTTCACCTCGCAGCTGGCCTTCATCCGCAACGTCGAGCGCGGCGAGGCCTACCAGGCCATGGCCCCGACGCTCTGGGATGTCACCTTCCGCACCGCCGTCGCGCAGGCCGAGCTGGAGGACCGCGACCAGCCGGCCGCCTACCACCGGGTCAGCTTCCACAAGCCCGATGGCGGCACGATTGAGATCGAGACGACCCGCCCCGAGCTGCTCGCGGCGTGTGTCGCCCTCGTCGCGCACCCGGATGACGAGCGCTACAAGCCGTTCTTCGGCAGCACCGTGACCACTCCGGTGTTCGGCGTCGAGGTGCCCGTGCTCGCGCACCACCTCGCCCAGCCGGACAAGGGCTCCGGCATCGCCATGATCTGCACCTTCGGCGACGTCACCGACGTGGTCTGGTGGCGCGAGCTGCAGCTGCCGAACCGCGCCATCATGGGCTTCGACGGCCGCATCATCGGCGAGGCGCCCGAGGCCATCACGAGCGAGGCCGGCCTCGCCGCCTACGCCCAGATCGCCGGCAAGACCGTGTTCTCGGCCAAGGCCGCCATGGTCGAGCTGCTCCGCGCGAGCGGCGAGATGATCGGCGAGCCGAAGAACATCCAGCACCCCGTCAAGTTCTTCGAGAAGGGCGACAAGCCCCTCGAGATCGTCTCCACCCGCCAGTGGTACATCGGCAACGGCGCGAAGGACGAGGCGCTCCGCGCGCGTCTGCTCGAGCACGGCGCCGAGCTGGAGTGGCACCCCGACTTCATGCGCGTGCGCTACGAGAACTGGGTCGGCGGCCTGACCGGCGACTGGCTGATCTCCCGCCAGCGCTTCTTCGGCATCCCGATCCCCGTCTGGTACCCGCTGGACGCCGACGGCAACCCCGTCTTCGACGCGCCGATCATCGCCGGCCGCGAGATGCTGCCCGTCGACCCGTCCAGCGACACCGCCCCCGGCTACGAGGAGGCCCAGCGCGGCGTCCCGAACGGCTTCATCGGCGAGCTCGACGTCATGGACACCTGGGCGACCTCCTCGCTCACCCCGCAGCTGGCCGGCGGCTGGGAGCGCGACCCGGAGCTGTTCAACCTGGTCTTCCCCTACTCGCTGCGCCCGCAGGGCCAGGACATCATCCGCACCTGGCTGTTCTCCTCCATGCTGCGCGCCGAGCTGGAGCACGGCGTCGCGCCGTGGAAGCACGCCAGCATCTCCGGCTTCATCGTCGACCCCGACCGCAAGAAGATGTCCAAGTCCAAGGGCAACGTCGTCACCCCGGCCGACATCCTCGAGCAGCACGGCTCCGACGCGGTGCGCTACTGGGCCGCCTCCTCGCGCCTCGGCACCGACGCGGCCTTCGACCCGCAGAACCCGACCCAGATCAAGATCGGCCGCCGCCTCTCCATCAAGATCCTGAACGCGGCCAAGTTCATCCTGAGCTTCGAGCAGGGCGCGGACGCCGGCACGCTCGACACCGTGACGGAGCCGCTGGACCTCAGCATGCTCGCCTCGCTGCACACCGTGATCGACCAGGCGACCGCCGCGTTCGAGAACTACGACCACGCCCGCGCGCTGGAGCTCACCGAGAGCTTCTTCTGGACGTTCTGCGACGACTACCTCGAGCTGGTCAAGGAGCGCGCATACGCCGACGGCGCCGGACAGGCCTCGGCCACGACCGCGCTGCGCATCGCGCTGTCCGTTCTGCTGCGCATGTTCGCCCCCTTCGTGCCGTTCGCGACGGAGGAGGCGTGGTCCTGGTCCAACGAGGGCAGCGTGCACACCGCCAGCTGGCCCGTGTCCGTCCCGCTGCCCGATGCGGCGCCGCAGGTGCTCGCTCTGGCCGGCCAGGCGCTCATCGGCATCCGACGTGCCAAGACCGACGCCAAGGCGTCACAGAAGACAGCCGTGACCTCGGCGACTATCATGGCAACTTCGGAGCAGCTTCAGCTGCTCCGTCTGGCTGCAGAAGACCTCAAGGCGGTTGGACGCATCCAGCAGCTGAGCTTCGTCGAAGGCACTGAGATCGCCGTCACCGATATTGTTTTCGCCCCCGCGCAGGAGAGCTAGGAGAGCCGCATGACCGTGCAGATTCGCCCGATCGCCGATGGAGACTTCTTCAATTGGATCGGCCTCTATGAGGGTTACAACAGCTTCTACAACAAGCAGCTGACCGACCAGAAGGCGCTCATCCTGTGGAGTTGGCTGGTCGACAAGAACCACGAGAGCTTCGGCTACGTCGCCGAGGAGGACGGCGAGCTCATCGGGCTGGCCCACCTGCGTGAGTTCGCCCGCCCGCTGGATGCCAGCCGCGGCCTGTTCCTCGACGACCTCTACGTGGCCGATTCGGCCCGCGGCAACGGCGTCGGCGCCGCGCTGCTGGAGACCGCCAAGGACTACGCCAGGGAGAACCGGCTGAGCGTCGTGCGCTGGATCAGCGCCAGCGACAACGAGGTGGCGCAGCTGCTCTACGACAAGGTCGCAGAGCGCACGGACTGGGTCACCTACGACATGGACCCGAACGCAGAGGGCGGCGCCTGATGCAGCTCGGCAAGCGGTGGGCTTTCGGCGCGAGCGCGCCGGACACCCTGCCCGAGGTCGTCCTGGTCGCCGTTGAGGCCGTCGAGAGCGATGAGGCGCCGGCCGGCGTCGACCGCGCCACCTGGCGCTGGACGCTGACCTGGCTGGAGAACAAGCCGGTGCTCGAGCTGGATGACGGCACCGTCATCCGTTACGACGCCGAGGCGGACAGCGCCACGATCACGCAGCGCGTGCCGGCCAGCACCAGCGAGTTCGCCGAGAGCGACGACGAGGACTGGTAGCGTTCCGACCGGCGGGACGGGCATCCCGCCCGCCGGTCGCCCAATGGGGCGCGCTCACCTCCCCGCTGGTCGAGTAGGCCCGCCAGGGCCGTATCGAGACCCTGACACCACCCGAACCGTTCCGGGCACGAGGTCTCGATACGCTCGTTCCTCGCTACTCGACCACCGGGTCTGGTTCCTCCCCCGCTGGTCGAGTAGGCCCGCCAGGGCCGTATCGAGACCCTGACACCCCCCGAACCGTTCCGCGCACGAGGTCTCGATACGCTCGTTCCTCGCTACTCGACCACCGGGTCTGGTTCCTCCCCCGCTGGTCGAGTAGGCCCGCCAGGGCCGTATCGAGACCCTGACACCCCCCGAACCGTTCCGCGCACGAGGTCTCGATGCGCTCGTTCCTCGCTAGTCGACCAGCGGGTCTGGTTCCCCTCCCGAGGTTTCCTGAGGTTGGGCTGTCGCCTTTCGCGACGCTGCGCGTCGCGCTACTTGGTCGCGATGATCTCGCCGTGGGGCATGCCGAGCCAGCCGTCGGCGTCGGCCGCCCAGTAGCGCCAGCCCTCGGAGATCTCCTGCAGGTCGGAGAGGGTGGCGACGCCGGTCTCGATGGCCTGCGCCGCGAAGCTCGACTCGAGGGCGCGTTCGGCCCAGCTGCTCCCCCACCAGTCGCGCTCGGCGTCCGTGGCGAAGCACCACATCGTCGCCGAGCTCTCAATGGAGTGGAAACCCGCGTGCCTGGCCCACGCCTTGAGCGAGCGGCCGGCATCCGGGAACGCGCCGTTGCCGAGCATCACGGCGCGCATGCTCGCCAGCCAGAGGTCCAGGGCGGGCAGCGCCGGGTACCACGAGGTGGAGCCGTAGATGACGTCGCGCACCGCGAGGATGCCGCCGGGCTTCAGCACGCGCCGCATCTCGCGCATCGCGTCGACCGGCCGGGCCAGGTGCTGCATCACCTGATGCGCGTGCACGACGTCGAAGCTGTCGTCCGGGAAGTCCAGTGCATAGACATCTCCGACGGAGAAACGCACGTTGCGCAACCCGCTGTCGGTGGCCAGGGCCTGGGCCTGCTCGACGACGTCGGCCTCGGAGTCGATGCCGACCACCTCGCCGGGGGCGACGCGCGGGGCCAGGTCGACGGTGATGGTGCCCGGGCCGCAGCCGACGTCCAGCACCCGCTGCCCGGCGGCCAGGTGCGGGAGCAGGTAGCCGGCCGAGTTCTGCACGGTGCGCCAGGAGTGGGTGCGCAGCACGCTCTCGTGGTGGCCGTGGCTGTAGCGCTCGGGCGGGGCGGTCTCGCTGCGATCGGTCTCCGGCAGGTACGGGTCCTCTGGCGTGCTTCCAATGCTCATGTGCCGAGCCTAGCCCCGCCCGCCGAGGGTGGGCGGACACAGAGAAGCGGCCCGCACCTCGTGGAGGTGCGGGCCGCTTCGGAGCCTGAATCAGACGGGCTCAGGCCTAGATCGAGAAGCCGAGGGCGCGCATCATGTCGCGTCCGTCGTCCGTGATCTTCTCCGGGCCCCACGGCGGCATCCACACCCAGTTGATGCGGAAGGCGTCGACGACACCGTCCAACGACTCGGCGGTCTGCTCCTCGAGAACATCGGTGAGCGGGCAGCCGGCGCTGGTGAGGGTCATGTGGATGACGAGCGCGTTGTTCTCGTCGTCCCAGCCGAGGTCATAGATGAGCCCGAGGTCGACGATGTTGATGCCGAGCTCCGGGTCCATGACGTCTTTGAGTGCCTCTTCGACCTGGTCGTAGAGTGCGGGGGCGAGCGTGCTGGTCATAGGACTAGCCTACGTTCGCGCCGGTGAGAAAGCGATCGTAGCCCTCGTCCTCAAGGCGGTCGGCGAGCTCGCGGCCGCCCTGTTCCGCGATGCGGCCGTTCACGAACACGTGCACGAAGTTGGGCTCGATGTAGCGCAGGATCCGGGTGTAGTGGGTGATCAGCACGATGCCCAGGCCGGTGTTGGCCTTGGCCCGGTTGACACCCTCCGAGACGATCTTCAGCGCGTCGACGTCGAGGCCGGAGTCGGTCTCGTCGAGGACGGCGAACTTCGGCTTGAGCAGCTCGAGCTGGAGGATCTCGTTGCGCTTCTTCTCGCCACCGGAGAAGCCCTCGTTCACGTTGCGCTCGGCGAAGGACGGGTCCATGCGCAGGGCGTCCATGGCGGTGCGGACGTCCTTGATCCAGTGGCGGATGCTGGGAGCCTCGCCCTCGATCGCGGTCTTGGCGGTGCGGAGGAAGTTGGTGTTGGTCACACCGGGGATCTCGACCGGGTACTGCATGGCCAGGAACAGGCCGGCCCGTGCGCGCTCGTCGACGCTCATGTCGAGGACCTCGACGCCGTCGAGCAGGATGGAGCCGCCCTCGACGTGGTACTTCGGGTGGCCGGCGATCGTGTACGCGAGGGTGGACTTGCCGGAGCCGTTGGGGCCCATGACGGCGTGGATCTCGCCCTCGTTGATGGTCAGGTCGACGCCGCGCAGGATCTTCTTGGCACCCTGGTCGGTCTCGACGTTGACGTGCAGGTCCTTGATCTCAAGAACAGACATAGTGTTCAATCTCTTTCGTGTTCGGCGCGCTTGCGCCAGGCAGGTAAGTGCCGTTCCGGAATGTTCTAGACGGCCAGGGTGACGGCCGGGTCAATGTAGATGTCGCCGTCGACCAGGTTGACCTGGTAGACGGGTACGGGCTCGTAGGCCGGGAGCGTCAGCGGCTTGCCGGTGCGCAGCGAGAACTGCGATCCGTGGGCCCAGCATTCCAGCGTGTCGCCCTCGACGAAGCCCTCGGAGAGGGAGATGTCGCCGTGCGTGCAGGTGTCGCCGATGGCGAAGACCTCGCCGGCGGAATCCTTCACCAGGGCGATGGAGACACCGTCGATGTCGACCTTGACGGCCTTGTTCTCCTCGAGCTCGTCGAGCCCGCAGATCCTGCTTGCCGCCATCAGAGTGCCGTTCCGACGAGCTCGGCCTCGAGGACGGCCTGCAGGCGCTCCTCGAGCGGTGCGGAGCCGATCTGCTGCACGATCTCGCTGAGGAAGCCGCGGACGACGAGGCGACGCGCCTCCTCCTCCGGGATTCCGCGGGACTGCAGGTAGAACAGCTGCTCGTCGTCGAAACGACCCGTGGCACTGGCGTGGCCGGCCCCGGCGATGTCGCCCGTCTCGATCTCGAGGTTCGGGATCGAGTCGGCCCGGGTGCCCTCGCTGAGGACCAGGTTGCGGTTCTGCTCGTAGCTGTCGGTGCCGGTGGCCTGCTGGCCGATCAGCACGTCGCCGATCCAGACGGTGCGCGCACCCTCGCCCTGCAGTGCGCCCTTGTAGTTGACGCGCGAGCGGGTGTGCGGCGCCTCGTGGTGCACGTAGACCTGCTGCTCGAGGTGCTGGCCGGCGTCGGCGAAGTAGAGGCCGTAGGCCTCGACGTCGGCGCCGGACTCGGCCAGGTGGGTCGTCGGGTTGAGCCGGACGACCGAACCGCCGAGCGAGACGACGATGTGCTTGAGCTTGGCGTCGCGGCCGACCCGGGAGAAGTGGTTGGCCAGGTGCACGGCCCCGTCGTTCCACTGCTGCACGGTGATCATGCTGAGGTTCGCGGACTCGCCCACGATGATCTCAACGTTCTCGACGATGCGGGCGTCGCCCGTGTTGTCGAGGACGATGCGCGCGTTGCTGAATGGCGCGGCCTCGATCACGATGTGGGCGGCGCGGGCGGCGGTGCCGAGCGCGTCGCGCAGCACGGTCACCTCCGTGGCGTCCTCACCGGTGATGCGGATGAGCAGGGCCTTCTCGAAGCTCGTCCAGGCGTTCGCCGAGGCGCGCTCCTCCGGCTTGCCGGCGGTGCCGATGCGGGGGTCGGTGCGGTCGATCCAGCTGATGCTGACGCCTGCGGCATCCGTCGCGGTGTACGGGAACGCCGAGCCGTCCAGCTCGCCGTCCAGGAGGTCGGCGAACTTGGCGATCGGGGAGAGCTTCCAGACGGCCTCGCGGCCCGTGATCACGGGGAAGTCGCTGTGCTCGAAGGAGGCGAAGCGGGCGGAGCGGGTCTGCACGGGGGCGAGACCCCAGCCCCCGTCGCTGTGCTTCTTGAGGCCGTGCTGCTCGGGCGAGACGAGGCTCGCCGCGGGCGCGTCGGAACTGGGCATGGTTGTACTGGGTGTCGAGGCGGCGGACATTTAGCCGACGGATCCTTCCATGCCCATTTCAATGAGCTTGTTGAGTTCAAGTGCGTATTCCATGGGGAGCTCGCGCGCGATCGGCTCGATGAAGCCGCGCACGATCATCGCCATGGCTTCGGTCTCGGTCATGCCACGGCTCATCAGGTAGAAGAGCTGCTCCTCGCTGACCTTCGACACGGTGGCCTCGTGGCCGAGCTGCACGTCGTCGACGCGGATGTCGATCGCCGGGTAGGTGTCGGAGCGCGAGATGGTGTCGACCAGCAGCGCGTCGCAGACGACGCTGTTCGCCGAGTGGTGGGCGTTGGCATCGATGCGCACCTCGCCGCGGTAGCCGGCGCGGCCACCGCCGCGGGCGATCGACTTGGAGACGATCGACGACTGCGTGTACGGCGCCATGTGCACCATCTTGGCGCCGGCGTCCTGGTGCTGGCCGGGGCCGGCGAAGGCGACGGAGAGGGTCTCGCCCTTGGCGTGCTCGCCCATCAGGAAGATGGACGGGTACTTCATGGTGACCTTGGAGCCGATGTTGCCGTCGACCCATTCCATGGTCGCGCCCTCTGCGGCCGTCGCACGCTTGGTGACGAGGTTGTAGACGTTGTTCGACCAGTTCTGGATCGTCGTGTAGCGCACGCGGGCGTTCTTCTTGACGATGATCTCGACGACGGCGGAGTGCAGCGAGTCGCTCTTGTAGATCGGGGCGGTGCAGCCCTCGATGTAGTGAACGTAGCTGCCCTCGTCGGCGATGATGAGGGTGCGCTCGAACTGGCCCATGTTCTCCGTGTTGATGCGGAAGTAGGCCTGCAGCGGGATCTCCACGTGCACGCCGGGCGGCACGTAGACGAAGGAGCCGCCGGACCAGACGGCCGTGTTCAGCGCGGCGAACTTGTTGTCGCCCGTCGGGATGACGGTGCCGAAGTACTCCTCGAAGAACTCCGGGTGCTCCTTGAGAGCGGTGTCCGTGTCCATGAAGATGACGCCCTGGGCCTCGAGCTCTTCGTTGATCTGGTGGTAGACCACCTCGGACTCGTACTGGGCGGCCACGCCGGAGACCAGGCGCTGGCGCTCTGCCTCCGGGATGCCGAGCTTCTCGTACGTGTTCTTGATGTCGTCCGGCAGGTCTTCCCAGGTCTGGGCCTGCTTCTCGGTCGAGCGCACGAAGTACTTGATGTTGTCGAAGTCGATCTCGCTGAGGTCTGCGCCCCACGTCGGCATCGGCTTGCGGCCGAAGAGCTCGTAGCCCTTCAGACGGCGCTCGAGCATCCACGCCGGTTCAGATTTCAGTGCCGAGATGTCGGAGACGACCTCCTTCGAGATCCCTCGACGGGCGGATGCACCTGCGGCATCCGGGTCATGCCATCCGAACTCGTAGACACCAAGTGACTCGAGCTCGGGGCGGTCGATGAGCACGTCCGACATTCTCTACCTCTTCTCCTGCCCGCTTTAACCGGCTATCAGTCCGGCTCATTCCCGATCCAGGCGCGAATGCGTCTGGCATGGGGGATGAATGTGCGGGTGGCTGCTTTGCGTACATAAGATATTCAAGAACCGCTTATCAAGGCGCGCGTCACTGCGTCGTGTAACGCGACGGCGCGTGAGCACGGTTCTCAAACCAAATTTCATTCTACAGCCACACAGCTGAGGATCGGCGTGCGCGCAGCTTGGCGTCGCCAAAACAGACAAGACACGAAGGCGAATACACGGTGAACCGCTTCTCCATCCCCACCCAGGTCAACGGGGGCATCCGCCTCTTCGCGTGGCTCTCCTTCATCTCGGAGTTGGTGATCATCGTGACCGGCGGGGCCGTGCGGCTCACCGGCTCCGGCCTCGGCTGCCCGACCTGGCCGCTCTGCACGCCGGAGTCGCTCGTGCCGACGCCCGAGATGGGCATCCACGGCGTCATCGAGTTCAGCAACCGGATGATGTCCGGCGTCGTCGGCATCATCGCCGTCGTCATGCTGCTCCTGGTGCTGCGCCTGCGCAAGGAGCGCCGTGAGCTCTGGACGCTCTCCCTCATCCTGCTGATCGGCGTCGTGGCACAGGCCATCGTCGGCGGCATCAGCGTGCTCACCGGCCTGAACCCGTTCATCGTCGGCTTCCACTACACCGTGTCCCTCGTCATGTGCGCGATCGCCGCGGCACTGCTGGTGCGGGTGTACGCCACGCCGGGGCCGCGCGAGCTCGCCGTGCCGCGCTGGTTCATGATCCTCACCCACGTCACCACCCTCTTCGTGGCGCTCACCATCGCGATGGGCGTGCTGACGACGGCGTCCGGCCCGCACTCCGGCGACCTGAACGCGGCACGCACCGGCTTCAACGCCGAGCTGTTCGAGCACCTGCACGCCTGGCCCGCCTACGTCACCTTCGCGCTCACCGTCACGCTGGCGATCGCCTCGAACGGGTTCACCGGCACCACGGTGCACAGGTGGGTTCTCGCGCTGCTCGGCGTCGAGGTCGTGCAGATCGCTGTCGGCCTGATCCAGGCCAACACCGGCCTGCCGGAGGCCCTCGTCGCCGCGCACATGCTGCTGGCCGCCCTGCTCGCCTCGGCGATGACCGTCGTCGTGCTGCACCTGAAGAGGCCGGTTGCTCCTGGCGCGGTCTCCCCCGCCGGCGAGATGGCGGCGACCTCCGCCTAGCCCAGGCCCGGATCGCAGCCATTCTGCGGATGCGCGCAACGAAACGCCGCGAGAACGACACGTTCTCGCGGCGTTTCGCGTTTCGCATCCGCGGAACGGCTGCGAGATGCGGGCATCCGGCACCCCGGCTCTGCAGCTCTGCCGCTCTGCCGCTCTGCCGCTCTGCCGCTGCCCACCGTCCGCCGTGCGGGCGCCGGCGGGCACGAGAAAAGGCCCTGCCGATACGGCAGGGCCTTTCGCGACGGACAACACCGAGGTTGTCCGGGCTGTGCCTAGAAGGGCAGCAGCGGGTCGACGCCGACGGCGACGAAAAGCAGGGTGAGGTAGGCGATGGAGCCGTGGAAGACCCGCATCGGCGAGACCTCATTGTGCCGGATGGCGTGGTTGTAGAGGCGGTGCGTCTCGTAGATGAACCAGCCACCTGTCACGACGGCGACCGCCGTGTAGACGACGCCCATTCCGGCGACGGGGACCAGCAGCAGCGAGCAGGCGACGGTGGCCCACGCGTACAGGATGGTCTGCAGGCCGACCTGTGCGCGACCGCGCACGACGGCAAGCATCGGCACACCGGCGGCCTTGTAGTCGTCGCGGTACTTCATCGACAGCGGCCAGTAGTGCGGCGGCGTCCAGAGGAAGATGATCGCGAACAGGATGATCGGGGGCCAGCTGATGTCGCCGGTGACGGCGGCCCAGCCGATGAGCACGGGCATGCAGCCCGCCAGTCCGCCCCAGACGATGTTCTGCGCGGTGCGGCGCTTGAGGATCAGGCTGTAGAAGACCACGTAGAGCAGGATGGCGCCGAGCGAGAGCGCCGCGGCCAGCCAGTTGGTCGTGAGCCAGAGCCAGACGATGGATGCGGCACCGAGGCCGTAGGCGAAGACCAGGGCTTCCCGGTCGCTCAGCTCCCCCGTCACCAGCGGACGGTTCTTGGTGCGCTTCATCACGCGGTCGATGTCGCGGTCGATGTAGCAGTTGAACGCGCCGGCGGAGCCGGCGCTCATCGCGCCGCCGATCAGGGTGGCCAGCACGAGCCAGAGGCTCGGGATGCCGTTGTGCGCCAGAATCATGGTCGGCGCTGTGACCACGAGCAGCAGTTCGATCACACGCGGCTTGGTCAAAGCCCAGTATGCGCGGAGTTTGCGCCGCAAATCCGGTCGCTGGCTCAGTGTGCGATTCTCTAGTGCGACGTCCATTGCTCCTCTTACACCCGGGTACTCAGGCAATTCTAGGCTACGTTCGCGAACTCGCTGGATGTCGTCATATCCATGCGTGCGGATGGGCGCTGTCCCTATACTGAAGAAGCCCGCCGGTCTCCAGCGCGCGCACGATCTTGTCGGCTGCCCTTGCTTCCGACGTGCGCACCGGAGCAGCCGAAGACGACTGCGGTACGGCATTCCTCATCGGGAGCGCAGACGACATGATTCTGTCTCCCTACGCTTAGAAGGGTCTAGATCCAGTGGCAGATCTGCAATGGGATTCCATTGATAGCAAGGCAGTTGACACCGCCCGCATCCTCGCGGCCGACGCAGTGGAGAAGGTGGGCAACGGGCACCCGGGAACGGCGATGAGCCTTGCACCCGCCGCGTACCTGCTGTTCCAGAAGGTCATGCGCCGTGACCCGTCCGACCAGCACTGGCTGGGGCGCGACCGCTTCGTGCTCTCCGTCGGGCACAGCTCGCTGACGCAGTACGTCCAGCTGTACCTCGGCGGCTACGGCCTCGAGCTCGACGACCTCAAGGCGCTGCGCACCTGGGGCTCGAAGACCCCCGGCCACCCCGAGTTCGGTCACACCGACCACGTCGAGATCACCACCGGGCCGCTCGGCCAGGGCCTGGCCTCCGCCGTCGGCTTCGCCTACGCGGCCCGCTTCGAGCGCGGCCTGTTCGACCCGGATGCCGCAGCGGGCACGAGCCCCTTCGACCACTTCGTCTACGTCATCGCCGGTGACGGCGACCTGCAGGAGGGCGTCACCAGCGAGGCCTCCTCGCTCGCCGGCCACCAGCAGCTCGGCAACCTCATCGCGATCTACGACAGCAACCAGATCTCGATCGAGGACGACACCCAGATCGCCTTCACCGAGGACGTCGCCGCGCGCTACGAGTCCTACGGCTGGCAGGTGCTCACCGTCGACTGGAAGAAGACGGGCGAGTACGTCGAGGACATGGCCGAGCTGCATGCCGCCATCGAGGCGGCGCAGGGCGAGACCGACAAGCCGAGCCTCATCGTGCTGAAGACCATCATCGGATGGCCGAGCCCGAAGAAGCAGAACTCCGGCAAGATCCACGGCTCCGCGCTCGGCGCGGAGGAGCTCGCCGCCGTCAAGGAGGTGCTCGGCTTCAACCCGGCCGAGAGCTTCGCCGTCGCAGAGGACGTCCTGGCGCACACCCGCCAGGCCGTCGAGCGTGGCGCAGAGCAGCACGCCGAGTGGCAGAAGGGCTTCGACGCCTGGGCCGCAGCCAACCCCGAGCGCAACGCCCTGCTGGAGCGCGTGCTGAGCGGCGAGCTGCCCGAGGAAGCCGAGGCGGCACTGCCCGTCTTCGAGGGCGGCACCTCCGTGTCGACCCGTGCGGCATCCGGCAAGGTCATCAACGCCCTCGCCGGCGTGATCCCCGAGCTCTGGGGCGGCTCCGCCGACCTCGCCGAGTCGAACCTCACCACCATCAACGGGTCCGCCTCCTTCGTTCCGAGCGAGCACTCCACCCACGAGTGGAGCGGCAACCCGTACGGCCGCGTGCTGCACTTCGGCATCCGCGAGCACGCGATGGCCGCGATCATCAACGGCATCGTGCTGCACGGCAACACGCGTGCCTTCGGTGGCACCTTCCTCATCTTCAGCGACTACATGCGCCCGGCCGTCCGCCTCGCCGCGCTCATGAAGGTGCCCTCGATCTTCGTCTGGACGCACGACTCCGTCGCCCTCGGCGAGGACGGCCCGACGCACCAGCCGATCGAGCAGCTCGCCACGCTGCGCGCCATCCCGGGCCTGGACGTCGTCCGCCCCGGCGACGCCAACGAGGTCAGCTACGCCTGGCTCGAGATCCTCAAGCGCCGCGGCGGCCCCGCCGGCATCGCACTGACCCGCCAGAACATCCCGGTGTTCGAGCGCGGCGAGGGCGAGGCCTCCGGCGACGTGCTGGCCTCGGCGAAGAACACCGCCAAGGGCGCCTACGTGCTGGCGGATGCCGCCAACGGCACCCCCGACGTCATCATCATCGCCACCGGCTCCGAGGTGCAGCTCGCCCTCGCCGCCCGCGAGGAGCTGAAGGCAGACGGCGTGCACGCCCGCGTCGTCTCGGCGCCGAGCTTGGAGTGGTTCGAGGAGCAGAGCGCCGAGTACCGCGCATCGGTTCTGCCGAAGAACGTCACGGCTCGGGTATCGGTTGAGGCCGGTCTCGCGTTGACATGGAAGAGCTACATCGGCGACCAGGGTCGCAGCGTCTCGATCGAGCACTTCGGTGCCTCGGCCGACTACCAGACCCTCTTCAACGAGTTCGGCATCACCACGGACGCCGTTGTTGCCGCTGCCAAGGAATCGATCGCGTCGGCCTGAGCCGCGCAAAGGAGTTTTGAACACAATGACTGAAACCACTCCCCTCTCCGAGCTGTCCGCCGCCGGCGTCAGCATCTGGCTGGATGACCTCTCCCGCGACCGCATCGTCTCCGGCGGCCTGCAGAAGCTCATCTCCGAGAAGAACGTCGTCGGCGTCACCACCAACCCGACGATCTTCGCCAACGCGCTGGCCAACGGCACCTCCTACACCGAGCAGGTCGCCCTGCTGGCCGCCGCCGGCACGAGCGTGCACGACGCCGTCTTCGAGATCACCACGGATGACGTCGCCGCAGCCAGCGACATCTTCCGCCCGGTCTACGACCGCACGAACGGCGTCGACGGCCGCGTCTCCATCGAGGTCGAGCCCGGCCTCGCCCACGACGCAGCCGGCACCATCGCCCAGGCCAAGCAGCTCTGGGCCAAGGTCGACCGCCCGAACGCCATGATCAAGATCCCGGCGACGATCGAGGGCCTCGAGGCCATCACCGAGACCATCGGCGCCGGCATCAGCGTCAACGTGACGCTGATCTTCAGCCTGGCCCGCCACCAGCAGGTCATCGACGCCTACATCGCCGGCCTCGAGAAGGCGAAGGCCAACGGCCACGACCTCGCCACCATCCACTCGGTCGCCTCCTTCTTCGTGTCGCGCGTCGACACCGAGATCGACGCCCGCCTGAACACCATCGGCACCGAGGAGGCGCTGGCGCTGAAGAGCAAGGCCGGCGTCGCCAACGCGCAGCTGGCCTACCAGGTGTTCGAGAAGGCCTTCGCCAGCGACCGCGCCCAGGCGCTGCTCGCCGCCGGCGCCAACAAGCAGCGCCCGCTCTGGGCCTCGACCGGCGTCAAGGACCCGAGCCTCCCCGACACCCTCTACGTGACCAACCTGGTCGCGGCCGACGTGGTCAACACCATGCCGGAGAAGACGATGGAGGCCACCTACGACCACGGCGTCATCACCGGCGACACCGTCACCGGCTCCTACGCCGAGGCACAGGGCGTTCTCGACGCACTCGCCGCCGTGGGCGTCTCCTACGACGATGTCACCGCCGTGCTCGAGTCCGAGGGCGTGTCCAAGTTCATCGTGTCCTGGGGCGAGCTGCTGGAGACGGTCACGGGCGCCCTCGAGGCAGCACGGTGACGATCACCAGCGGGGCCTTCGGCGTCGCGGTCGGCGGCGCGGCAGCTGAGGCTGTCCGCCGCCACCTCCCCGCCCTCGTCGCCGACGAGGTCGCCTCGGCGATCACCGCCCAGAACCCGAGCCTGTGGGGCGCGGACGCCGAGTCGGAGTCCGCGGTCCGCCTCGGCTGGACCGAGTCCGTCGCCATCTCCCGCCCCCTCGTGCCCGAGATCCTCGCCCTGCGCGAGGAGCTGCACGCGGCCGGCGTCCGCCACATCGCCCTCGCCGGCATGGGCGGCTCCTCGCTGGCGCCCGAGGTCATCACCCGCACCATGGGCGTCGAGCTCACCGTGCTGGACTCCACCGACCCGGGCCAGGTGCTCGCCGCGCTGAACGACCGGCTCGCCGAGACCGCCATCGTGGTGTCGTCGAAGTCCGGCTCGACGGTCGAGACCGCCAGCCAGCGCCGCGTCTTCGAGAAGGCGTTCACGGATGCCGGCATCAACCCGACCGAGCGCGTCATCGTGGTCACCGACCCCGGCTCGCCGCTGGACGTCTCGGCGCGCGCGGCCGGCTACCGCGTCTTCAACGCCGACCCGAACGTGGGCGGCCGCTACTCGGCCCTCACCGCCTTCGGCCTGGTCCCGTCCGGCCTGGCCGGCGTGGACATCGCCGAGTTGCTCGACGAGGCCGACGCGATCTCGCTGCCGCTGGCCGTCGACAACGAGACCAACCCCGGCCTCCTCCTCGGCGCCGCCATCGCCGGCACGCAGCCGCTGCGCAACAAGCTCGGCCTGCTGGCCGACGGCACTCACATCGTCGGCCTGCCCGACTGGGTGGAGCAGCTGATCGCGGAGTCCACCGGCAAGCTCGGCACCGGCCTGCTGCCCGTCGTTCTCGAGGAGGGCGCACCAGAGCTCGCCGGCGGATTGGACGACTTCCTGCTCGTCCGCCTCGTCGACGAGGCCGGCGACACCCTGTTCCTGGACGGCGACGCCGACGAGGTCCGCGTCAGCGGCACCCTGGGCGCGCAGTTCCTGGTCTGGGAGTACGCCACGGTCGTCGCCGGCCGCCTGCTCGGTATCAACCCGTTCGACCAGCCCGACGTGGAGTCGGCGAAGATCGCGACCCGCGGCCTGCTCGACGCACGCCCGGAGCCCGCCCCCGCCGCCTTCGTCTCCGAGGGCATCGAGGTGCGCGGCACGCCGGAGGTCATCGGCGCCGCCAGCGACCTGCAGTCGGCCATCGACGTGCTGGTCGAGGAGGTGCCGGAGGACGGCTACATCTCGATCCAGGCCTACGTCGACCGCCTGGCGCTGCCGCAGCTGGCCGAGCTCCGTGCGATCCTCGCCGAGCGCTCCGGTCGACCGGTCACCTTCGGCTGGGGTCCGCGCTTCCTGCACTCGACCGGTCAGTTCCACAAGGGCGGCCCGGCTGTCGGGGCGTTCCTGCAGATCCTGGCCACCCCGGCCGAGGACCTGGACATCCCGGAGAGCCCGTTCAGCTTCGGCGAGCTCATCCAGGCCCAGGCCAGCGGTGACGCCAGCGTGCTGGCCGCGCACGGCCGCCCCGTGCTCACCCTCACGCTGACGGATGCCGCGGCAAACGTCAGCACCCTGTTCGACGCCGCGTCCTAGCGTCGAACCCGGCTCCACCTGAACCCAGCTGCCACTTTTTCGAGGAGTTTCATGCCACCGGTGAACATCACCGCGGATTCCAACCCACTTCGGTCACCGTCCGACTACCGCTTGAACCGGATCGCCGGTCCGAGCGGGCTCATCATCTTCGGCGTGA
Organism: Microterricola pindariensis; assembly: GCF_002936985.1. GTDB lineage: Bacteria > Actinomycetota > Actinomycetes > Actinomycetales > Microbacteriaceae > Microterricola > Microterricola pindariensis. Next base: position 78,261 of record NZ_MPZN01000001.1, read on the forward strand.
CGGGTGACCTGTCGCGCAAGAAGCTGATGCCGGCCGTGTACGACCTGGCAAACCGCGGCCTCCTGCCGCCCGGCTTCGGACTGGTGGGCTTCGCCCGCCGGGACTGGGCCGACCAGGACTTCATGGAGATCGTGCACGACGCTGTCAAGCAGTATGCGCGCACCGAGTTCCGTGAGGAAGTGTGGGCCCAGTTGGCCCAGGGAATCCGGTTCGTCTCGGGAACCTTCGACGACGAGTCCTCGTTCGAGCGCCTCAAGGACACCATCGAGAAGCTGGATCGGGAGCGTGGAACCATGGGCAACCATGCGTTCTACCTCTCGATCCCGCCGAAGGCGTTCCCGCAGGTGACCGAGCAGCTGAGCAAGTCCGGCCTGGCCGTCGGCGAGGACGGCGCCTGGCGCCGTGTCGTGATCGAGAAGCCGTTCGGCAGCGACCTCAAGACGGCGCGCGAGCTGAACGCCGTCGTCGAGTCGGTGTTCCCCGCCGACTCGGTGTTCCGCATCGACCACTACCTGGGCAAGGAGACGGTGCAGAACATCCTCGCCCTGCGCTTCGCCAACCAGCTCTATGAGCCGATCTGGAACGCCAACTACGTCGACCACGTGCAGATCACGATGGCCGAGGACATCGGCGTCGGCGGCCGCGCCGGCTACTACGACGGCATCGGCGCGGCCCGCGACGTCATCCAGAACCACCTGCTGCAGTTGCTCGCCCTGACCGCGATGGAGGAGCCGATCTCGTTCGACGCCTCCGCGCTGCGCGCCGAGAAGGAGAAGGTGCTCGCCGCCGTGCGACTGCCGGAAGACCTCGGCGCCGGCACGGCCCGCGGCCAGTACGCGGGCGGTTGGCAGGGTGGCGAGAAGGTTCTCGGCTTCCTCGAGGAAGACGGCATGGACCCGGAGTCGCTCACCGAGACCTACGCGGCGATGAAGCTGACCATCGGCACCCGCCGCTGGGCCGGCGTGCCGTTCTACCTGCGCGCGGGCAAGCGCCTCGGCCGCCGCGTGACCGAGATCGCCGTGGTGTTCAAGCGGGCACCGCAGCAGCTCTTCGCCGACAGCCAGACCTCCGAGCTCGGCCAGAACGCCCTCGTGATCCGGGTGCAGCCCGACGAGGGCGTCACGATCCGCTTCGGCTCCAAGGTTCCCGGCGCCGGCATGCAGGTGCGCGACGTCACCATGGACTTCGGCTACGGCCACGCCTTCACCGAGGCGAGCCCCGAGGCCTACGAACGGCTCATCCTCGATGTGCTGCTCGGCGACCCGCCGCTCTTCCCCCGGCACGAGGAGGTCGAGCTGTCCTGGAAGATCCTCGACCCGATCGAGGAGTTCTGGGAGACCCAGGGCCAGCCCGAACAGTACAGCCCCGGCAGCTGGGGTCCCAGCTCCGCCGACGATCTTCTGGCCCGCGACGGCCGCGTCTGGAGGCGTCCATGATCATCGACCTGCCCAACACCACCATCAGCCAGGTCTCCAAGGCCCTGGTCAAGATGCGCGAGGAGAACGGCGTCGTGGCCCTCGGCCGCGTGCTGACCCTCATCATCGCCGCCTCGACGGGCTCGGAGGAGGAGGCCATCGAGGCCGCCAACGACGCCTCCCGCGAGCACCCGATGCGCGTCCTCGTCGTCTGCACCAACCCGGCCGATGACGGCCAGGCGGCCGAGGCGCGGCTGGACGCCGAGATCCGCGTCGGCGGCGACGCCGGCGCCAGCGAGGTCATCATCCTGCGGGCCAGCGGGGAGGCGGCATCCGACGAGCAGAGCCTCGTCATGGGCCTGCTGCTGCCGGACGCCCCCGTCGTCACCTGGTGGCCCGGCATCGCGCCCGCCGTGCCCGGGCTCGCCCCGCTCGGCCGCATCGCGCACCGCCGCATCACGGACGCCTCCGCCCAGCCGGAGCCGCAGGCCGCGCTGCAGCAGCTCGCCGAGAGCTACCGGCCGGGCGACATCGACTTCGCCTGGACCCGGCTGACGCTCTGGCGTGCCCAGCTGGCCGCCGTGCTGGACCAGCCGCCGTACTCCCCCGTCACCTCGGTGCGGGTCGAGGGCAGCGACGACTCCCCCTCGACGACGCTGCTGAGCGCCTGGCTGCACGACGCCCTGCAGGCGGACACCGAGTACGTGCTCACTCCCGGCGCCACCTCGCACGGCATCCACAGCGTGCGCCTGGAGCGCCCGACCGGGGCGATCGAGCTGAGCCGCACCGGCGGCGGCGTGGCCCGGCTCACTCAGCCGAAGCAGCCGACGCACTCGCTCGCGCTGCCCCGCCGCAACCTCCGCGACTGCCTGGCCGACGAGCTGCGCAGGCTCGACCCCGACGAGCTCTACGGCCAGGTCATCACCCGGGCCCTGGCGACACTCGGGCCGGCAACACCGATCACGACGGGAACGGCCGCATGACCAACGAGCGCCGGGTGCTGGTGCACCCAGACAAGCAGGCGCTGGCCGGCTCCGTCGCCGCCCGCTTCATCACCAAGACGCTCGACATCCTCGATGACCTGGGCAGCGCCAACATCGTGCTGACCGGCGGATCGATGGGCTCCGGCGTGCTCGCCGCCGTCAACGAGTCGGCCGCCAGGGACACCCTGGACTGGTCGCGGATCCACTTCTGGTGGGGCGACGAGCGCTGGCTCCCGGCCGGCGACGCCGAGCGCAACGACCAGCAGGCCTTCGACGCACTGCTCAGCCACATCGACATCCCGGCCGGCAACATCCACCGCTTCCCGGCGTCGGACGGACCGCTGGGGCTCGACGAGGCCGCCGAGCACTACGCCGCCGAACTGGCCGCGCACGCGGAGGACGGCGCGGAGCTGCCGCGCCTGGACATCACCTTCCTCGGCGTCGGGCCCGACGGGCACATCGCCTCGCTGTTCCCGCACCGCTCCGGCATCCAGGTCGAGGACCGCACGGTGATCGCCGTTCGCAACTCGCCGAAGCCCCCGGCGGAACGGCTCAGCCTGACCCGCCCGGTGCTGAACCACTCCGACCGGGTGTGGATGGTGCTCGCCGGCTCCGACAAGGCGCCGGCGCTCGGCCTGGCGCTGGCCGGGGCCAGCCGCGACGAGGTCCCCGCCGGCGGCATCAAGGGCCGCAAGCGGACCGTCTTCTTCGTCGACCGCGACGCGGCCGCCGAGGTGCCGGAGGCGCTCATCGCCCCGTCCTACTGACAGCAGGCAGCAGAAAAGCCCCAGCCGATGGCTGGGGCTTTTCTGTTGCCTGGGTGGAGACTAGCCCGCGACGACCTTGCCGCGGCGCACGCGGAGCTGCTCGAGAGCCTCCTCGAGGAGCTGCTCTGCCTCCTCCTCCGTGCGACGTTCCTTCACGTAGGCGAGGTGGGTCTTGTACGGCTCGAGCTTGGCGACAGACGGAGGGTTCTCCTTGTCGCGCCCGGCCGGCAGCCCCGACTGCGGGGAGTCGATGGTGACGGGGATCTCCTCGTCCGGCAGAGTGGCCGAGAAGTACCGGATCGTCTCGTTGCCGAGCGCGTCCCAGTAGGAAATGGCCACACGGTCCGCGTGGTAGCCGCGGTCCTGTTCGCCCATGGGGCCGGCGCCAACGCGCGACCCTCGAATTGCACTGCCGCCTGATGCCATGGCTGCCTCCGCTGCTAAAAGATGGTGCTGTGAGAAAGCGCCCGCCGGGGCGGGCGCGAGTGTGGTGCCCGCTCGGGCACCACGGAATTACAAGCCGGTGTCGAACTTGGTGATGAGGCCGAGCACGATGATGCTCGAGACCCAGACCAGGCCGAGGATGACGGTGATGCGGTTGAGGTTGCGCTCCGCGACGCCGGAGGCCCCGAGGTTGCTGGTCATGCCGCCGCCGAACATGTCGGAGAGGCCGCCACCGCGGCCCTTGTGCAGCAGAATGAGCATGGTCAGCAGCAGGCTCGTCAAACCGAGCACAACCTGCATTACAACCTGGAGAATTTCCACAAGAAACCTTTCACAATGCGAAGCAGGAACGCCGCGCCAAGACCACAGACGATTATAGCCTGACGCGGCATCCTCGGGGAGGATGCCGCGCCAGAGCGGGTGCTGTTGCGGGAAATCGCCCGGTTAGAGACCGACGTGCTGCTGGAAGCGGCTGATGGCCGCGAACTCGGCGATGTCGAGGCTCGCGCCGCCCACGAGGGCGCCGTCGACGTTCGGCTCGCGCATGAAACCGGCGATGTTGCCGGACTTCACGGACCCGCCGTAGAGGATGCGCGTCTTGCCGGCGACATCCTCGCCGAGAACCTCGGCGAGCACGCCACGGAGCGCGGCCGCGACCTGCTCGGCCTGCTCGGGCGTTGCCGCCTGGCCGGAGCCGATCGCCCAGACGGGCTCGTAGGCGACGACGATGTCGGCCGCACCGGTCACACCGGCGAGGGCCGCGCGCAGCTGGGCGACGGGCACGGCGCTCGGGCCGTGCTTCTCGAGGTCCTCTGCGGTCTCGCCGACGCAGATGATCGGCACGATGTTGTGGGCGAGCGCCGCAGCCGACTTCGCGGCGACCTGCTCGTCGGTCTCACCGTGCAGCGTGCGCCGCTCGGAGTGGCCGATGATGACGTAGCGGCACTCGAGCTGGGCGAGGAACGCGGCCGAGATCTCACCGGTGTATGCACCGGAGACGTGCTCGGAGACATCCTGCGCGCCGAAGGCCAGCGGCAGCTTGTCGGCGGAGACCAGGGTCTGCACGCTGCGCAGGTCGGTGAACGGCGGGAACACCGCCACCTCGACGGCGGCGAAGTCGTGCTTGGCCTCACTCAGGTTCCAGGCCAGCTTCTGCACAAACGCGATGGCCTGGAGGTGGTCCAGGTTCATCTTCCAGTTGCCCGCGATGAGCGGGGTTCTGTTCACTACCATCCGAGTACCTCCAGCCCGGGGAGGCGCTTGCCCTCGAGGAACTCGAGGCTGGCGCCGCCGCCGGTAGAAATGTGACCAAACTGGTCATCGTTGAAATTGAGTGCGCGGACGGCTGCGGCGGAATCGCCACCGCCGACAACGCTGAGGCCGTCGACCTCGGTCAGTGCTTGTGCGACGGCACGGGTGCCCGCCGCGAATGGTGCAAGTTCGAACACGCCCATCGGGCCGTTCCAGAAGACGGTCTTGGACGAGCGGATGACGTCGGCGAACCGCGCGGCCGTCTCCGGTCCGATGTCCAGGCCCAGGCCGGACGCGCCGAACGGCGTGTCCTCGATGCCGTCAGCCGGGCGCACGAGCACCTCGGCGTCAGCACCGAACTTGGAGGCGACGACGACATCCGTCGGCAGGATGATCTGCACGCCGAGGCGCTCGGCCTCGGCCAGGTAGCCCGTGACAGTGTCGATCTGGTCGGCCTCGAGCAGGCTGGAGCCGACCTTGTGGCCGAGGGCCGCGAGGAATGTGAAGAGCATGCCGCCGCCGATGAGCAGGGTGTCGACGCGGGGCAGCAGGTGCCCGATCACGCCGAGCTTGTCGGACACCTTCGAGCCGCCGAGCACGACCGCGTACGGGCGCTCCGGGGTCTCGGTGAGGCGGTCCAGCACCTCGAGCTCGGCCACGATGAGGAGGCCTGCAGCGCTCGGGAGCAGTTCGGCGAGCTCGTAGACGCTGGCCTGCTTGCGGTGGACGACGCCGAAGCCGTCGGAGACGAAGGCGTCGCCGAAGGCGGCGAGCTGGGCCGCGAAGGCGGCGCGCTCCTCGGCGACCTTGGAAGTCTCCCCCGGGTTGAAGCGGAGGTTCTCCAGCACCGCGATGTCGCCGTCGCCGAGGCCGGCGACAGCCGCCTGCGCCGAGGCGCCGACGGTGTCGCTGGCGAAGGCGACGTCTTTGCCGAGCAGCTCGCCGAGCCGGGCCGCAACGGGGGCGAGGCTGTAGCGCTCGTCCGGCGCGCCGTCAGGGCGCCCGAGGTGCGAGACGACGCTCACCCTGGCCCCCTGGGAGAGCAGCGCGGTGAGGGTGGGCAGTGACGCTCGCACACGACCGTCATCAGTGATCTGACCGTCCTTCAGCGGGACGTTCAGGTCGCAGCGCACGATGACGTGCTTGCCGGCGAGTGGGCCCAGGGAATCGATCGTGCGAAGCGTCACGCCCTACCGCCTAGAGGCTCGCGGCGACGAACGTCGTCAGGTCGACGAGGCGGTTGGAGTAGCCCCACTCGTTGTCGTACCACGAGGCAACCTTGACCTGGTCGCCGATCACCTTGGTGAGGCCGGCGTCGAAGATCGAGGAGTGCGGGTCGCCCACGATGTCGCTGGAGACGATGGGGTCCTCGGTGTAGCTGAGGATGCCCTTGAGGGGGCCCTCCGCCGCAGCCTTGTACGCGGCGTTGACTTCCTCGACGGTGACGGGGCGCGAGGCGGTGACCGTCAGGTCGGTGATGGAGCCGGTGGGGATCGGGACACGCAGCGCGTAGCCGTCGAGCTTGCCGACGAGCTCCGGGATGACGAGGCCGAGGGCCTTGGCGGCACCGGTCGAGGTCGGAACGATGTTGACCGCTGCGGCACGGGCACGACGGAGGTCGCTGTGCGGGCCGTCCTGCAGGTTCTGGTCCGCGGTGTAGGCGTGCACGGTGGTCATCAGACCACGCTCGATGCCGAAGTTGTCGAGGAACACCTGAGCCAGCGGCGCGAGGCAGTTGGTGGTGCAGGACGCGTTCGAGATGACGTCGTGCGTCGCGGCGTCGTAGCTGGACTCGTTGACGCCGAGGACGATCGTCGCGACGTTCTCGCCGGTGGCGGGAGCGGAGACGAGAACCTTCTTGGCGCCGGCCTCGATGTGCTTGCGGGCCAGCTCAGCCTTGGTGAAGAAGCCGGTCGACTCGATGACGATGTCGACGCCCAGCTCGCCCCAGGGCAGGTTGGCGGGGTCGCGCTCGGCGAGGACCTTGATGGCCTTGCCGTTGACGACGATGGTGTCGCCCTGCAGCTCGACCGTGGCGTCGAGGCGCCCGGCGACCGAGTCGTACTTCAGCAGGTGGGCAAGCGTCTTAGGGTCCGTGAGGTCGTTGACTGCAACGATCTCGATGTCGCTGCCCTTGGCGAGGGCGGCGCGGAAGTAGTTGCGGCCAATGCGGCCGAATCCGTTGATACCGATCTTGACGGTCACGAAAGTACTCCTGTTACTGGGGGCGCTAGGCGCGCAGATGGACGAAACAAGAATGAGACGACGGTGTCCCCAGACGGGGTCCGGGGACACCGCTTGCTATGAGAGTAGCAGCAGGCCTTCGGTCTTCACTCGCGCAGTGTCGAAGCGTGACTGCACGTTCGACCAATCCACGATGTTCCAAAACGCCTTGACGTAGTCGGCACGCACGTTGCGGTAGTCCAGGTAGTACGCGTGCTCCCAGACGTCGAGCATGAGCAGCGGAACGGTGCCGGCAGCGAAGTTGGCCTGCTGGTCGAAGAACTGCTGGATGATCAGCTGCTGGCCGATCGAGTCCCAGGCCAGGACGGACCAGCCGGAGCCCTGCACGCCGAGCGCGGTGGCGGTGAAGTGGGCCTGGAACTTCTCGAAGGAGCCGAAGAAGTCGTCGATGGCCGCGGCCAGTTCGCCGACCGGCTTGTCTCCACCGTTCGGGGACATGTTGGTCCAGAAGATGGAGTGGTTCACGTGGCCGCCGAGGTTGAACGCGAGGTCCTTCTGCAGCTTGTTCACGTTGGCCAGGTTGCCGGTCTCGCGTGCCTCGGCGAGCTGGGCAAGCGCGGTGTTCGCCCCGGTCACGTAGGCCTGGTGGTGCTTGCCGTGGTGCAGCTCCATGATGGCGCCGCTGATGCTCGGCTCGAGCGCCGAGTAGTCATAGGCAAGTGCTGGCAAGGTGTATTCAGCCATTGATTGTCTCCTCTTTCATGACCGCGAGAGTCGCGACCGGTTTCGACCGTTTCAGTCTAATCACGGCACCCTCCGAGGCACCGAGTATGTTCCTCATGGCCAACCCCTAGGCGTCGTCCAGGTCGGCGGGCAGGTTTGCGTCGGTTCCGGGGATGCCCTGGTCTGCGGCCTTCTTGTCGGCCATGGCGAGCAGGCGACGGATGCGGCCGGCGACGGCGTCCTTGGTCATCGGCGGCTCGGCGTGGTGGCCGAGCTCGTCCAGGCTGGAGTCGCGGAAGCGCAGGCGCAGCTCCCCCGCATACTTGAGGTGCTCCGGGATGTCGGAGCCGAGGATCTCCATGGCGCGCTCGACGCGGGCACAGGCGGCGACAGCGGCCTGCGCGCTCCGGCGCAGGTTGGCGTCGTCGAAGTTCACCAGGCGGTTGGCGGTGGCGCGCACCTCTCGGCGCTGGCGCAGCTCCTCCCAGTTGCGCACGGTCTGCTCGGCGCCCATCTGCACGAGCATCGCGCTGATGGCGTCGCCGTCGCGGATGACCACGCGGTGCACGCCGCGCACCTCGCGCGCCTTGGCGGCGACGCCGAGCCGGCCGGCCGCGCCGACGAGGGCCATGGCGGCCTCGTTGCCCGGGCAGGTGATCTCCAGGGCGGCGGAGCGACCGGGATCGGTCAGCGTGCCGGCGGCCAGGAACGCTCCACGCCAGACGGCGGCGATCTCCTCGCGCGAACCCGTGGTGAGGCGGTTCGGCAGGCCGCGGATGGGGCGGCGCCGGGCGTCGAGCAGGCCGGTCTGGCGGGCGAGCGTCTCGCCGCCTTCCAGCACGCGGACGAGGTAGTTGTTGGTGCGGCGGAGGCCGGAGGCCGGGATCACGGAGACGCTGCTGCGCACACCGTAGAGTTCGGCGAGGTCTTTGCGCACACGGCGCGCGAGCACGGTGGAGTCCAGTTCGGACTCGACGGCGATGCGCCCGGAGATCATGTGCAGACCCCCAGAGAAGCGCAGGATCGTGGCGAGCTCGGCGGCTCGGACCGTGGTCTTGGGGACCTCGACCACGGAGAGTTCATCTTTTACGTCGGCGGTGAGAGCCAATCGTGTTTCCATTCTTTGCAGTGCCAAAAGGCGTGGACAGGCGGCCGGGTGCGACCGCCTATTCGCGTCCGAGGTCTCGATGTCGCACACTCACGGCCACCCGGGGAAGGGCGCCGATCAGTGTCGACAGCTCCTTCACCATGGCGACGGAGCGGTGCTTGCCGCCGGTGCAACCGACGGCGATCGTGACGTGACGTTTGTTCTCGCGCTGGTAGCCGTCGAGCACGGGCTCGAGTGCGGCTGCGTAGCGCGCGAGGAATTCCCGGGCACCGGCCTGCTCCAGAACGAAGGCGGCGACATCGCTGTCGAGCCCCGTCTGAGCGCGGAGCTCTGGGATCCAGAAGGGATTGGGCAGGAAGCGGGCGTCGGCGACATGGTCGGCGTCGGCCGGTACCCCGTACTTGAAGCCGAAGCTGAGGAGCGTGACGCTGACGCCGACGGCATCCACCTCGGAGAAGTGCTCCCGGGTGACGGTGGCCAGCTGGTGGATGTTCAGGCCGGAGGTGTCGATGATCAGGTCGCTGGCGCCCCGGATGGTGGCGATGCGGTTGCGCTCGGCGGAGATGCCGTCGAGCAGCGTGCCGTCGCCCTGCAGCGGGTGCGGCCGGCGCACGGACTCGAAGCGGCGCACCAGCACCTCGTCGGAGGCGTCGAGGAAGACGACGCGCAGCGCCGTGCCCTTGCGGAGCTCTTGGATGGTGTCCTGCAGCTCGGAGAAGAACTCGCCGCCGCGGATGTCGATGACGGCCGCGATCTTGGGCAGGCTCGCCCCCGCACGCCCGGCAAGGTCCACAAACGGCCGCAGCATCTGCGGCGGCAGGTTGTCAACGACATACCAACCGAGGTCCTCGAGGGCGTTCGCAACGGTCGAACGACCGGCTCCGGACATTCCCGTGACGATCAGCATCTCGTGCTGCCGGGCATCCGCCATGGCAGATTCTCACCTTCGCTAGAAGAACTGGTGGGCTTACAGCCTACCGAGCGTCGGAGCCGTTCAGGCGCGCAAGTGCCGATAGATCGCCTGTGCGAGGGTGGGGCCGACCCCGCGGACCTCGGCAATCTGCTCCTCCGTGGCCTGTTTGAGCTGTGCGACGGAACCGAAATGCTTGAGCAGCACCTTCACCCTGGCCGGCCCGAGACCGGGCACCTCGCCCAGAACGGAGCCGATGTCGCGTTTGCGGCTGGCCCGCTGGGCGGTGATCGCGAAGCGGTGCGCCTCGTCGCGGATGCGCTGGAACAGGAACAGGGCGTCGCTGTTGCGCGGCAGGATGACGGGATACTCGGAATCGGGCAGCCAGATCTCCTCGAGGCGCTTGGCGATGCCGCAGAGCTGGATTCCCTGCACGCCGGACTCCCGGAGCGCCCGAGCGGCGGCCTCGACCTGCGGCTGGCCGCCGTCGACGATGAGCAGGTTCGGCGGGTAGCTGAACTTGCGCCGCTTCTCGCCGCCCTCCGCTGCCTCCGGCTCCGGCTCCTCGCGCAGGTAGGCCAGGCGCCTGCTCAGCGTGCGGTAGATGGAGTCGGTGTCGTCGGTGGACTCCGGGATGTTGAAGCGCCGGTACTGGTCCTTGCGCGGCAGGCCGTCCTCGAACACGACCATGCTGGCGACGATGTTGGTGCCGCCGAGGTGCGAGACGTCGTAGCACTCCATCCGCAGCGGCGCCTCCGTCATCCCGAGCGCCTCCTGGATGTCTTCGAGGGCCTTGGACCTGGCGGTGAAGTCGGAGCTGCGCCGGGTCTTGTAGAGCATCAGCGAGTGGGCGGCGTTCTGGGTGGCGGTGGCCAGCAGCGCGGCCTTCTCGCCGCGCTGGGCGGCCCGCACCCCCACCTTGGCGCCGGCGAGGCCGCGCAGCCACTCCTCGAGGGCCTCCGAGTCCTCGGGCAGCTCTGGCACCACGATCTCCCGGGGCGGCGGGTTGGACTCGTTGTAGACGGTCTGCACGATGGAGTCGACGAGCTCGCCCATGGAGGCGTCCAGACCCTTGTCGACCATCCAGCCGCGCACACCGCGGATGCGCCCGCTGCGCACCACGAACTGCTGCACGGCGGCGGCCAGCTCGTCGTGCACGATGCCGAACAGGTCGATGTCGACGGAGTCGCGCAGCACGACGGCGCTCTTCTCCAGCACCGCCTCGAGCGCGAGCACCTGGTCGCGGCGCTTGGCGGCCAGTTCGAAGTTGAGCTCGGCGGATGCCGCCTTCATCTCCTGGGTGAGCTCGTTGATGAGCTTGCGGTCCTGGCTGCCCATGAAGCTCACGAAGCGCATCACGATCTTGCGGTGCTCCTCGATCGTGACGAGGCCGGAGCAGGGGCCGAAGCAGCGGCCGATCTGCCCGGCGAAGCACGGCTTGCCGGAGAGCATGGCCCGCTTATAGTCGGAGTCCTTGCAGGTGCGGATCGGGAACGCCTTGAGCATCAGCTCGATGGTGTCGTAGACGGCCCAGACCTTCGGGTACGGCCCGAAGTAGCGGGCGCCCTTGATGCCGGTGGTGCGGGTGACGAGGGCGCGCGGCGCCTCATCGGCCAGGGTGACGGCGAGGTAGGGGTAGGACTTGTCGTCCTTGAACATGACGTTGAACGGCGGGTCGAATTCCTTGATCCAGGTGAACTCGAGCTGCAGCGCCTCGACCTCACTGCCGACGACGGTCCACTCGACGCTGGTGGCGGTGGTCACCATCCGCCGGGTGCGCTCGTGCAGGCTCTCCAGCGGCGCGAAGTAGTTACTCAGCCGGGCCCGCAGGTTCTTCGCCTTGCCGACGTAGAGCACCCGCCGGTTGGCGTCGCGGAACCGGTAGACGCCCGGCTCGGTGGGGATCTCCCCCGTCTTGGGCCGGTAGCTCAGAACGTTCGCCATCGCCGCCGCCCGGGCTAGCCTGCGGCCACGGCGCGGTGCTGGGAGCGCTGGGGTGCGGCATCCGCTGCGAGCACCTCTTTCAGGAAGACGCCGGTGTGGCTCTTCTTGTTGGCGGCGACCTGCTCTGGCGTGCCGGTTGCGACGATCTTGCCGCCGCCGGAGCCGCCCTCCGGGCCGAGGTCGATGACCCAGTCGGCGCTCTTGATGACATCGAGGTTGTGCTCGATGACGATGACGGTGTTGCCCTTGTCGACGAGGCTGTTCAGCACGATGAGGAGCTTCCGCACGTCCTCGAAGTGCAGGCCCGTCGTCGGCTCGTCGAGCACGTAGACGCTGCGACCGTTGGAGCGCTTCTGCAGCTCGGTGGCGAGCTTGACGCGCTGCGCCTCACCGCCGGAGAGGGTGGTGGCGCTCTGGCCGAGGGTGACGTAGCCGAGGCCGACCTCGACGAGGGTCTTCAGGTAGCGGTGGATCGCCGAGATGGGCTCGAAGAACTCGGCCGCCTCGCTGATGGGCATCTGCAGCACCTCGGCGATGTTCTTGCCCTTGTAGTGCACGGTGAGGGTGTCCCGGTTGTAGCGCGCGCCGTGGCAGACCTCACAGTCGACGTACACGTCGGGCAGGAAGTTCATCTCGATCTTGATCGTGCCGTCGCCGGAGCAGGTCTCGCAGCGGCCGCCCTTGACGTTGAAGCTGAACCGGCCGGGCAGGTAGCCGCGGGTCTTCGCCTCGATCGTCTCGGCGAACAGGGTGCGGATGCGGTCGAAGACGCCCGTGTAGGTGGCCGGGTTGGAACGCGGGGTGCGGCCGATCGGCGCCTGGTCGACGTGGATCACCTTGTCCAGCTGCTCGAGCCCGGTCACCCGGGTGTGCTTGCCCGGCAGCTTGCGGGCGCCGTTGAGCTTGTTGGCGAGCACCCGGTAGAGGATGTCGTTGACGAGCGAGGACTTGCCGGAGCCGCTGACCCCGGTGACGGCGGTGAAGGTGCCGAGCGGGAACTCGGCGCTGACCTTGCGCAGGTTGTTGGCCTGGGCGCCGACGACCTTGATCTGGCGCTCCGGGTCGACCGGGCGCCGGGTGTGCGGGGTGACGATCTGGCGCCGTCCGGCCAGGTAGTCGCCGGTGAGCGAGCGGGTGTTCGTCAGCAGGTCGTCGTAGGAGCCGGAGTGCACGACGCGGCCGCCGTTGACGCCGGCGCCGGGTCCGATGTCGACGATCCAGTCGGCCGTGCGGATGGTGTCCTCGTCGTGCTCGACGACGATGAGCGTGTTGCCGAGGTCGCGGAGTGCAACGAGCGTCTCGATCAGGCGGCGGTTGTCGCGCTGGTGCAGGCCGATGCTCGGCTCGTCGAGCACGTAGAGCACGCCGGTCAGGCCGGAGCCGATCTGGGTGGCCAGGCGGATGCGCTGGGCCTCGCCGCCGGAGAGCGTCGCGGCGGCGCGCGCCAGGTTGAGGTAGTTGAGGCCGACCTTGACGAGGAAGTCGAGGCGCAGCTTGATCTCGCGCAGCACCTGGGCGGCGATGGCCTGCTCGCGCTCGGTCAGTTCCAGCTTGTCCATGAAGCTGCGGGCATCCGTGAGGCTGAGCTCACAGACATCCGCGATGCTCTCGCCGTGGATGTGCACCGCGAGCACCTCGGGCTTGAGCCGCTTGCCGTTGCAGACCTGGCAGGCGACCTCGCGCAGGTACTCTGCCCAGCGGGCGCGCTGGTTGTCGGTCTCGGCCTGGGCGTACTGCCGCTCGATGTAGGGCACGACGCCCTCGAAGCCGGAGGTGTAGCTGACCTCGCGGCCGTAGCGGTTCTTCCACTTGACCTTGACCTCGAAGTTGTCGCCGTTCATGACGGCGGAGCGCACGGTCGCGGGCAGCTTCGCCCACGGGGTGGTCAGGTCGAAGTCGAGGTCGCGGGCGAGGCCCTCGAGCAGCTTCTCGTAGTAGCTGAACAGGCCCTTGCCCTGGGTGGTCCAGGGCAGGATGACGCCCTCGGCGATGCTGAGCTCCGGATCGCCGAGCAGCAGGTCCTCGTCGACCGACATCCGGGTGCCGAGGCCGGAGCACTCCGGGCAGGCGCCGAACGGGGCGTTGAACGAGAAGGTGCGCGGCTCGATCTCGGTTAGCTGGATCGGGTGGTTGTTCGGGCAGGAGAGCTTCTCCGAGAACGTCTGCCAGGCCTCATCGCCCTCCTTGTCGACGAAGTTGATCTTGACGAGGCCGTCGGTCAGGCGCAGCGCCGTCTCGAGCGAGTCGGTGAGCCGGCTGAGCAGCTCGGGGTCGGCGACGAGGCGGTCCACGACGACGGCGATGTCGTGCTTGATCTGCTTCTTCAGGGTGGGCGGGTCGGAGAGCTGGATCTGCTCGCCGTCGACGATGGCGCGCGAGTAGCCGCCGGCCGCCAGCTCCTTGAACAGGTCGACGAACTCGCCCTTCTTCTGCGAGACGACGGGGCTGAGGATCTGGTAGCGCGTTCCCTCGGCCAGCTCCATCAGCTGGTCGGCGATCTGCTGCACGGTCTGGCTCTGGATCTTCTCGCCGCAGACGGCGCAGTGCGGCACGCCGACACGGGCCCAGAGCAGGCGCATGTAGTCGTAGATCTCGGTGATGGTGCCGACGGTGGAGCGCGGGTTGCGGTTGGTCGACTTCTGGTCGATGGAGACCGCCGGGCTGAGGCCCTCGATGAAGTCGACGTCGGGGCGGTCGACTTGGCCGAGGAACTGGCGCGCATACGCGCTCAGCGACTCGACGTAGCGGCGCTGCCCCTCGGCGAAGATCGTGTCGAAGGCCAGTGAGGACTTGCCGGAGCCGGAGAGCCCGGTGAAGACCACGAGCGAATCGCGCGGGATCTCCAGGTCGACATTGTGCAGGTTGTGCACGCGGGCACCCTGAACGCTCAGCTTGGACGTGGATTCGACTCGAGAAACTGACACCAGACAAGTCTAGGAGACACACGGCGCATTCGAAGACTCGTTCTACAAGCTGGTGGCGAACATACAGCCAGCGCGTGGGCGCCGACCCCGCCGCGTCGAGCGGCACTCCTGCCGAGTGGGCCTGTCGAGATCCCGGCTTCGACCGGCGGATGCAGCAGTGTGCCCCACTTCGTGCTGCTCTGCGCCACATGATGTGGCGCGGAAGGCCACGAAGTGGCGCTGGGCGAGGGCCGGGGCGGCGGCGCTTCGGACGCCGCCCGCCGACGCATCAAGCGGGGGCTTCCGCACAGTGTGGCGTCCTCGTATCGTGCAGAAGCCCCCGCTCGGCGCGCCGATAGCGTGGGCCTCCGTCGCCGGCGCTCCCTGGAAACCAACGGGCCGCGCGCCAGTCACCGGCCGCAGCCGCAGTGTGCGCCCACTTCGTGCTGCTCTGCGCCACATCATGTGGCGCGGACGGCCACGAAGTGGCGCTGGGCGAGGGCCGTGGCGTCAGCGCCTCGGACGCCGCCCGAGGACGCATCAAGCAGGGGCTTCCGCACAGTGTGCCGTCCTCGTACCGTGCAGGGGTCCCTCGGCGCGCCGACAGCGTCGGCCTCCGTCGCTGGCGCTCCCTCGAGCCAACGGGAATCTGGCCGGCAGCCAGCGAGGTCGCGGACGGGGTCTCGATACGGCGCTGGCGCGCCTACTCGACCAGCGGGAGGGGCCGCGCCGCGGGACGAGCAGCGCAGCGCCCGAAGCCCGGGAGCCGACGGGCGGCGCTAGCGGGAGGGCGGCAGGGTGATTCGGACCGGGCCGGCGCCGAGGGGGCCGTCGCCCGGGAGGGGCGCCGGGGCGGGCAGCTCCTGCTGCGCCTCCCAGACGAGGTGCGCCTCGTGGGTCTGCGGCCGGAACACCTCGTCGACGACGCCCAGCATGCCGCCGCCCGCGCTCCGCCGCCGGCGCTTCCGCTCGGACGCGGCGAGCCGTGGCCCCAGCAGCGGCCACAGCAGGAAGCCCGCCAGGAGCACCCCGGCGAGCACCAGCAGCGGAGCGGGATCAGTCAAGGTGGCCGGCCTTCTCCATCTGGCGCAGCTCCCGCTTGATCTCGGACAGCTCATCGCGCAGGCGCGCGGCCAGCTCGAACTTCAGCTCGCCGGCGGCCTGCAGCATCTGCTCGTTGAGGTCGGCGATGAGCGACTCCAGCTCGTTGCCGCCGGCGGAGGCGATGCCCTCACGGCGCAGGTTCGGAACCGGGGACTTCTTGCGCCCCTCGCGGCCGGCCAGCAGCTCGGCGGTGTCTGCCTCCTCGCGGGCCAGCACGTCGGTGATGTCGGCGATGCGCTTGCGCAGCGGCTGCGGGTCGATGCCGTGCAGCTCGTTGTACGCGACCTGCTTCTCGCGCCGCCTGGTGGTCTCCTCGATGGCCTTCGCCATCGAGTCGGTGACCCGGTCGGCATACATGTGCACCTCGCCGGAGACGTTGCGGGCGGCACGCCCGATCGTCTGGATGAGGGAGGTCGCCGAGCGCAGGAAGCCCTCCTTGTCGGCGTCGAGGATCGCCACGAGCGACACCTCGGGCAGGTCGAGGCCCTCACGCAGCAGGTTGATGCCGACGAGCACGTCGTAGACGCCCTGGCGCAGCTCGGTGAGCAGCTCCACCCGGCGGAGGGTGTCGACATCCGAGTGCAGGTAGCGCACCCGCACGCCGGACTCGGTGAAGAAGTCGGTGAGCTCCTCGGCCATCTTCTTGGTGAGGGTGGTGACCAGCACGCGCTCGTCCTTGGCCGCGCGGATGCGGATCTCCTCGAGCAGGTCGTCGATCTGGCCCTTGCTCGGCTTCAGCACGATGGCGGGGTCGACGAGGCCGGTCGGGCGGATGATCTGCTCCACGACGCCGTCGGCGATGGCCATCTCGTACTTGCCCGGCGTGGCGGAGAGGTAGACGGCCTGGCCGACGCGGTTCTTGAACTCGTCGAACTTGAGCGGCCGGTTGTCCAGCGCACTCGGCAGCCGGAATCCGTGCTCGACCAGGGTGCGCTTGCGCGAGGAGTCGCCCTCGTACATGGCGCCGATCTGCGGCACGGTCACGTGGGACTCGTCGATGACGACGAGGAAGTCGTCGGGGAAGTAGTCGAGCAGGCAGTGCGGGGCCTCCCCCACCGCCCGCTGGTCAATGTGCCTGGAGTAGTTCTCGATGCCGGAGCAGAAGCCGATCTGTTCCATCATCTCCAGGTCGAAGTTGGTGCGCATGCGCAGCCGCTGCGCCTCCAGCAGCTTGCCCTCGCGCTCCAGCTGGGCCAGCCGCCACTCCAGCTCCTCGCGGATCGTGACGATGGCCTTCTGCATCACCTCGGTGCTGGCGACGTAGTGCGACCCCGGGAACACGGCGACGGAGTCGAGCTTGCGCACGACATCGCCGGTGAGCGGGTGCAGCGAGTACAGCGCCTCGATCTCGTCACCGAACATCTCGATGCGGATCGCCAGCTCCTCGTACACGGGGATGATCTCGATGGTGTCGCCGCGCACCCGGAAGTTGCCGCGGGAGAAGTCGATGTCGTTGCGCTGGTATTGCATCGAGACGAACTTGCGCACCAGGGCATCGCGGCCGATCTTCTGGCCGACCTGGAGGGCGACCATGGCGTTCATGTACTCGTCCGGCGTGCCGAGGCCGTAGATGCAGGAGACGGTGGAGACGACGATGACGTCGCGCCGGCTGAGCAGCGAGTTGGTGGTGGAGTGCCGGAGCCTCTCCACCTCGGCGTTGACCGAGCTGTCCTTCTCGATGAAGGTGTCGGTCTGCGGGACGTACGCCTCCGGCTGGTAGTAGTCGTAGTAGGAGACGAAGTACTCGACGGCGTTGTGCGGCATCAGCTCGCGGAACTCGTTGGCCAGCTGCGCCGCCAGCGTCTTGTTGTGGGCGAGCACGAGGGTGGGGCGCTGCACCGCCTCGACCAGCCAGGCCGTCGTCGCCGACTTGCCCGTTCCGGTGGCGCCGAGGAGCACCACGTCGGTCTCGCCGGCGTTGATGCGCGCGGTCAGATCGGCGATGGCGCCGGGCTGGTCACCGCTCGGCGTGTAGTCGCTGACGACTTCGAAGGGGCGGACGGAGCGGGTGGGTTCCATGCCCCAAGTCTACGGACGCCCGCCGACACCGCGCTCTGCTTGAATCTGCAGCCAGAGGTCGTCGACCTGGCTCATGGTGTGGGCGAGGGTGCCATCGGCGTCGATCACGACGTCGGCGACGGCGCGGCGCTCCTCGTCGCTGGCCTGCGCCTCGACCCGGGCGACGGCGTGGGCGGGGTCGAGCCCGCGCTCCTCGACCAACCGGGCGACACGGGTCTTCTTCGGCGCCTCGACGACGACGATCTTGTCGAAGCCCTCCCCGGCCCGGCCGGCCTCGACCAGCAGCGGGATGTCGTGCACGATGACGACGTCGGGGTCGGCCGCAACGGCCTCCGCCTTCATCTTCTCGCCGAGCTCGCGCACGGCCGGGTGCACGATGGCGTTGAGCGTGTCGCGGGCCGCGTCGTCGTGGAAGATGATCGCGCCGAGCTTCTCCCTGTCCAGGCTCCCGTCGGCGCGCAGCACCTGATCACCGAAGGCCTCGCAGATGGCGGCGAGGGCCGGCGTGCCCGGCTCCACGGCCTTGCGCGCGAGCACGTCGGCATCCACCAGCACGGCGCCGTGTTGCACGAGACGGCGGGCCACCGTCGATTTGCCCGAGGCGATTCCGCCCGTCAAGCCGATGAGATACATATTCACACCTTATCCGTGCCAGACTCTGCGCATGCTGGAGTTGTTGACGGGGACCGCCCTGGCGGCATCCGCCGGATTGAATGCCTACGTCCCGTTGCTGCTGATCGGGCTCGGCGCGCGGTTCACCGGGCTGGTCGAGCTGCCGGCGAACTGGGCCTGGTTGCAGAACGAGTGGGTGCTCGGCATCCTCGCGGTGCTCCTGGTGGTGGAGGTCCTCGCCGACAAGGTGCCCGGGCTGGACTCGGTCAACGACATGCTGCAGACCGTCATCCGGCCGACCTCCGGCGGGCTGGCATTCGGCTCGGGCACGACGGCGACCACGGTGGCGATCACGGACCCTGCGGCCTTCTTCAGCTCGAATCAGTGGGTCCCGATCGCCCTGGGCGCCGTCATCGCCCTCGGCGTGCACCTGGTTAAGCTGTCGGTGCGGCCGATCGCCAACGCCCTGACGGCGGGGGCGGCGGCCCCCGTGCTCAGCGCCGCGGAGGACGTGAGCAGCGTCGTGCTGTCGGTGCTGGCGATCCTCGCGCCGCTCCTCGCGCTGCTGGCGATGGCCGGCGGCGTGCTGCTGCTGTTCCGCTGGCTGAGCCGGCTCAGGCGCTCGCGTCGGGCCAGGCCGCAGCCAGCCAGCATTCGGTGACGTAGGGCAGCAGGATCGTCTCCGCACGGGTCTCCGGGTGCGCATCGAGCACGCCCTCGACGCGGGCGAGCATGGCGTTCTGCTCGGCCGGGGAGGCGACCAGGTAGTAGCTGCGGGTGGTGGCGAGGCCGAGGATGCCGGCGCGCGTCGTCCGCTGGTTCCAGCGCGTGACTTGCCGCGCCAGCACGGTCATCCCCGCGCCGAGGGCCGGCGTGAACCCGGCTGCGTGCGCGCCCTGGTGCATGGCGGCGGAGAGCGCGGCCACCCACGGCACGGTGTCGTCGCGGCTGTTCCAGATGAGGCCGAGCCGGCCGCCGGGGCGGAGCACGCGCAGCACCTCGCGCGTCGCCTGCTGCTCGTCCACCCAATGCCAGGCCTGCGCGACGGTGACGAGGTCGACGCTGGAGTCTGGCAGCGGGATGCGCTCGGCGGTTCCGACGTGGGTGCTGAGCCCCGGCATCCGTTCGGCGGCGACTCGCAGCATGTCGGCGGACGGGTCGACGGCGGTGACGCGGTCGCCGCGCTCGCGGAGCTGCGCGCTCAGCTTGCCGGTGCCTGCGCCGAGGTCGAGCACGTCGAGGGGCGTGGACGAGCCGCCGCGCAGCCAGTCGACGCAGTCCCCCGGGTAGCCCGGCCGGTGCGCGTCGTAGCCGTCCGCCCCGTGCCGGAAGGAGTCTGCGTGCTGTTGGAGGCGGCCGGACTGCATGCCCCCAGCATAGGCAACGCGGCGCGAGTGGGGACGCGAAAACGGGCCGGTCCCGAAGGACCGACCCGTTCACTGTCTCGCTAGAGAACGCCTAGCTGGTGACTAGTTGCCGCCGGAGAGCTTCTCGCGCAGAGCGGCGAGCGACTCGTCGTCGGCGAGGGTGCCACCACCGGTGGACTCGCTGGAGAAGGTCGAACCGGCCGCAGCGGCTTCGCCGGCAACGGCAGCCTCTTCGTTCGCGGTTGCAACCTGCTTCTTGTGAGCCTCCCAGCGAGCCTGGGCGGAAGCGTACTGCTGCTCCCACGCCTCGCGCTGGGTGTCGAAGCCCTCGCGCCACTCGTTGGTCTCCGGGTCGAAGCCCTCAGGGTACTTGTAGTTGCCCTGCTCGTCGTACTCGGTGAGCATGCCGTAGAGGGCCGGGTCGAACTCGGTGCCCTCGGGGTCGACACCCTCGTTGGCCTGCTTGAGGCTCAGCGAGATGCGGCGACGCTCGAGGTCGATGTCGATGACCTTGACGAAGACCTCGTCGCCGACCGAGACAACCTGCTCGGCGAGCTCAACGTGCTTGCCGGAGAGCTCCGAGATGTGCACGAGGCCCTCGATGCCCTCTGCAACGCGAACGAACGCGCCGAAGGGAACGAGCTTGGTGACCTTGCCCGGTGCAACCTGGCCAATGGCGTGGGTGCGGGCGAAGACCTGCCACGGGTCCTCCTGCGTTGCCTTGAGCGACAGCGACACGCGCTCGCGCTCGAGGTCAACCTCGAGGATCTCGACGGTGACTTCCTGGCCAACCTCAACAACCTCAGAGGCGTGCTCGATGTGCTTCCAGCTGAGCTCCGAGACGTGCACGAGGCCGTCGACGCCGCCGAGGTCCACGAACGCACCGAAGTTGACGATCGAGGAGACGACGCCCTTGCGGACCTGACCCTTCTGAAGGTTGTTCAGGAAGGTGGTGCGGCTCTCGGACTGCGTCTGCTCCAGCAGGGCGCGACGCGAAAGCACAACGTTGTTGCGGTTCTTGTCGAGCTCGAGGATCTTGGCCTCGATCTCCTGGCCGAGGTACGGCGTGAGGTCGCGGACACGGCGCAGCTCGATGAGCGATGCCGGGAGGAAGCCACGGAGTCCGATGTCAACGATGAGGCCACCCTTGACGACCTCGATGACCGAACCGGTGACAACGCCATCGGCGTCCTTGATCTTCTCAACGTCGCCCCACGCACGCTCGTACTGTGCGCGCTTCTTGGACAGGATGAGACGACCTTCCTTGTCCTCCTTCTGGAGAACGAGGGCCTCGACGGTGTCGCCAACGTTGACGACCTCGCTCGGGTCAACGTCGTGCTTGATGGACAGCTCACGCGAGGGAATGACGCCCTCGGTCTTGTATCCCACGTCGAGGAGAACCTCGTCGCGGTCGATCTTCACAACAGTGCCCTCGATGAGGTCACCGTCGTTGAAGAACTTCAGAGTCTTCTCGACCGCGGCGAGGAAGTCTTCAGCAGATCCGATGTCATTGATGGCGACCTGCTTGGGTGCCTTGGCGGTCGTTACGATTGTCATGTAGTAGATGCTCCAGTACGGACAAGTTCGGGCCACCCGCAGGGTAGAGCTGTGTGAAATCTGCGAGGGGCATACGGATAAATCGTCACAAACGTGACGTTCTAGCTTAGCCCGTCTTCGAGGGGGGTTACAAGTCGAGGCTCAGGGCTCCCAGGTCGATGTCGGGCAGCTCGATTCCGGCCAGCAGCGACAGGTCCACGTCGAGGCTGCGCAGCCCGTCCAGCAGCTCGACGAGGGGCAGGTCCAGGCCGAGATCGCCGAGGAAGCCGAGCGGCTGGACCCCGTCGATGGTGTTCAGGACGCCGGATGCCGTGAGCTCGCGGCGCTCGGTCTGCAGCTGTCTCGCCCACTCGCGTTCCAGGCCGAACAGCACCGCGAACGGCAGCAGCCTCTCGTTCAGCACGAGCGCCTCCAGCCGGCCCTCCGGTGTGTCGACAGGGCGGGTCAGGGCGCCGGCGGGCGACTGCAGGAAGCGCAGCCGGTCGGCCTCGGCCAGCGCGATGTAGTCGCGCAGCCCGGCGAGGTGGTCGCGCACCGCGAAGGAGGCTGCGGAGAAGCGCCGCAGTCGGGGCGGCGGCGTGAGCACGGCGACGGCGGCGAGCCCGAGCGCCCCGACGCCGCCCAGCAGCGCCACCGGGAGGCTCGGGGCCCAGATCAGGGTGAGCGCGTACAAGCCCAGTGCGGCGACGGCGACGCAGCGGATCAGGACGGCGGGCCAGCCGGCGTCCAGGAGGATGCCGCCTGAGGCCTTCAGCCGCGCGATCTCGGTGTCGACCACGCCGCGGACGGCGCGGCCGAGCTTCGCGTCGCGTCCGATCGCCCGGCGCGGGCGGATACGCCCGCGCTTCTGTCCGGGCTTCTGTCCGCGCGTCTGTCCGGGCTTCTGTCGGGGCGGGGCGCCGAACACGGCCACCAGCAGTGCGCGCTGCTGCGCGTCCAGCGGTGGCCCGTCCAGCAGCTCGACGCGGAGGCTGCCGCCTGCGGCATCCGGGGCCAGGAAGCGCACGTTCCCCCGCACGGCGAGGTGCACCAGCTCCGCCGCGGCGGCGCGGCGCTCGGTGCGGGTGAGAACGGCGGCCGTCACGATGCCCTGGCCGGGCGGCGGGGCGTACTGCGCGGTACGGCCGGGGCGGCGGCGCTGGCCGGCGCGCAGCAGGAGGGCCGTGGCCGCGAGGGCGGCGAGCAGGGCGAGCGCGCCGAGGCCGAGGGCGCTCATCTCGTGGCCCTCTCGGTCAGGATGTCGCGCAGCGCCGGCTCCAGCTCGGGGTGCTCGAAGCGGTAGCCGAGCCCGGTCAGGCGCTCCGGTGCCACCCAGCGACTCTTCAGCACGAGCTCCGTCTCGGTGCGGATCGCGGCCGACCCGAGCTCCAGCATCCAGCGGGTGGTGGGCAGCCCGATCGGCATCCGCACCAGGCGGCGGAGCGTTCCCATGAGCTCGGTGTTGTCGGAGGCGCCGGGCGCCGAGACGTTGAGCACGCCGGAGACCTCGGGCTGGGCCGCGACGAAGTCGATGATGTTGCCGACGTCCTCGATGTGCACCCAGCTGAAGCGCTGCCGGCCGGCCGTCGGCCGGTACTCGTGGAAGGTGCCCGCCGCACGCCGGCCGGCCGTGCCGAACCAGCGGCCGTCGCGCTGCGGGCCGCCGAGTCCGAAGCGGGCCAGGTTCACGAGCGGCAGCAGCGCGCTGCCGTCGCCGAGCACGATCGCCATGCGCAGGGCGACGCGGCGCGTGCCCGGCAGCTCCCGCGCGAAGAACGCGCGCTCCCAGGCGGTGGCGATGCCCACCGAGAAGCCGGTGCCGATCTCGCCCGTGCTCTCGGTCATGGCGCGGTCGTCGGCGTGCCTGTAGATGGTGGCGGTCGAGGAGTTGACCCAGAGCGGCGGCGGGCTCTGGCAGGCGGCGATCGCGTCGGCGAGCTGCCTCGTCGTCTCCACGCGCGAGCGCAGGATCTCGGCACGGTTGGCCGCCGTGTAGCGACAGTTCACGCTCTTGCCGGCGAGGTTGACGAGCAGGTCGGCCCCGTCGAGCAGCCGGCTGATGGCGGCGGGGTCAGTCCAGTCGGCGTCGGCGCCCCGGCGTCCGATCGTCTGCACGCTGTGCCCGGCCGCGCGGTAGCGCTCGCCCAGGTACCGGCCGATGAACCCGGACGCCCCGGCGATCACGATCCGCTTGGTCACGGGTGCCCCTCCCCCTGGCGGATCTCGTATCGGAACGAGCCGCCGTATTCGTACAGGGTACCGAGGAGGGGCGCCGTCATCGTCAGGGCGATGACCTGCCGCTCCTCGGCGTCGTCCCAGCGTTCGATGAGCAGCACGGTGGGTGCCAGGAACCCGGGGACGCGCAGGCGCAGCCGGCCGAGGCACAGGGTGACGCGGGTGGAGCGCAGCCGGAGGGCGCCGCCGGCGACGTCCGCCGCGAACTCGGCCTCGACGAGCCCGGCGTGCCCGAGCCGGTCGATGAGGCGCCCGCGGCCGTCCAGCCCGATCTCGTCGACCATCGCCCACTCGCCGCTGTGCAGGTGGAAGCGCCGGACGGCCCGGACGGTGTGGCGCTCACCGGGCTCGTTGCGCACCGTGAACGGCACATCGCGCTGCCAGCCGGCCAGGAGGATGCCCTGGCGGTGCAGAACCCGGAGGACGGGCCGCAGCCAGCGGCGCGGCGTGCCGGCCGTGTCGAAGACGCCGGCGCCCCAGCCGTGCCAGCCGGGCGGGATCGCGGCGAAATAGCCGCGCAGGCGCGGATGCAGCTCCTGCATCCGCTCCCCCAGCACCGCCTCGTACGGCGAGCTCTCCCCGGCCGGCCCCACCGGCGTCAGCGCAGCAGCGCCGACTTCAGCGTGTCGAGGCCGACACCGCCGAGGTCGAGGGCCCGCTTGTGGAACGCCTTGATGTCGAAGGTCGCGCCGGCGCGGGCGGCGGCCTCGTCGCGCAGCTGCTCCCAGATGCGCTGGCCGACCTTGTAGGAGGGCGCCTGGCCGGGCCAGCCGAGGTAGCGGTTCACCTCGAAGCGCACGAAGCCCTCGTTCATGTTGACGTTCTGGCTGAGGAACTCGAAGGCGTACTCGGCCGACCACGGCCCGTTGCCGTCCGGCCGCTGCTTGCCGAGGTGCACGCCGATGTCGAGCACGACGCGAGCGGCCCGCATCCGCTGCCCGTCGAGCATCCCGAGCCGGTTCGCCGGGTCGTCCAGGTAGCCGAGCTGCTCCATCAGGCGCTCGGCGTAGAGCGCCCAGCCCTCCGCGTGGCCGGAGGTGCCGGCCAGCTGCCTGCGCCAGGTGTTCAGGGTCGAGCGGTTGTAGACGGCCTGCGCCAACTGCAGGTGGTGGCCGGGGACGCCCTCGTGGTAGACGGTGGTGAGCTCGCGCCAGGTCTCGAACTCGGTGACGCCCTCCGGCACCGACCACCACATGCGGCCGGGGCGGGAGAAGTCGTCGGTGGGCGGCGTGTAGTAGATGCCGCCCTCCTGGGTGGGGGCGATCATGCACTCGAGCTCGCGGATCTGCTCGGGGATGTCGAAGTGCTCCCGGCCGAGCTCGGCGACGGCCCGGTCGCTGGTCTCCTGCATCCAGCGCTGCAGCGCCTCGGTGCCGTGCAGCTTCCGGCTGGGGTCCTTGTCGAGGAAGTCGATGGCCTCCAGCACGCTGGCGCCGGGCTTGATCTCCCTGGCGATGCTCTCCTGCTCGGCCGCCATCCGGGCCAGCTCCTCGACACCCCATTCGTAGGTCTCGTCGAGGTCGATCTTCGAGCCGAGGAAGTGCTCGGACGCCAGCGCGTAGATGTCGCGGCCGACGCCGTCGGCCTCGGTCGCGGATGCCGCCAGCTCCTGGGTGAGGAACTCGCTCAGCTTGCGGTAGGCGACGGCGGAGACACCGGCGCCCTCCGCCAGCTTGCGCGCCAGCGACGCCGGCAGCTCGCCCGACTCCAGGGAGGCGCCGGCGGTGAACTCGGTGAAGAAGCCGTTGTCGGCCCAGAGCCGGTCGGTCTGGGCCGCGACCTCGCGCACCTGCCGGACGGCGGGCGTGACACCCGCGGCGATACCGGCGCGCAGCGTCTGGATGTAGCCGTCGATGGCGTCGGGCACGGCCGCCAGCCGGGAGCTGATCTGCTCCCAGTCCTCGACCGTGGCCGTCGGCATCAGGTCGAACACCTCGCGGATCTCCTGCGCGGGCGACGCGATCACGTTGAGGTCGCGCAGGTGCAGCTGCGCGTCGGCGCTGCGCAGCTGCAGCTCCAGGGTCGCCCGCAGGTCGGTCTGGGTGACCTCGTCGACGGCGTCGACGGGCGCCGCGGCGTCCAGCTCGGCGATGACGCCGCGCGCGGCGGCGCTCATCGCCTCGTGCCCGGCCGGCGAGTAGTCGCCGAAGCGGCCGTTCACCTCGTTGCGGCCGATGTAGGTGCCGACGGTCGGTGCCAGCTCGACCAGGGTGTCGACCCAGCTCTCGGCGATCTGGTCGATCCCGGTGGGCGTGCGCTGAATGTCGTTGCTCATGCGTTCAGCCTAGAACAGGACCGCGTGTGCGTTCCGCTGCAGTGTGCGGGCGCTGGACAGTGGGATGCGGTTGACGTAGCGTGACGCGAAACCAACCAAGTCGAGGGATTCTCATGTGTCCAAAAGTGTTCGAAGAAGTCACCGTCAACCCGGCTCTCGCCGATCTCTACCGGGATCTGCACAGTCACCCGGAGCTCGGGTTCCAGGAGACCCGCACCGCGAACATCGTGGCGAACCGCTTGTCAGAGCTGGGCTACGAGGTGACGACCGGCGTCGGCCGGACCGGCGTGGTCGGCGTGCTCCGGAACGGTGACGGGCCGACCGCGCTGCTGCGGGCCGACATGGACGCCCTGCCCGTCAAGGAGGACACCGGGCTCCCCTATGCGAGCACCGTGACGGCCACCGATGCCAACGGCAAGACCGTCCCGGTGGACCATGCCTGCGGTCACGACCTGCACACCACCTGCCTGCTGGGCGCGGCGGAGGTGCTCTCCGCCGACCGCGCGAGCTGGGCGGGAACGCTGCTCCTGGTGTTCCAGCCGGCCGAGGAACTGGGCGCCGGCGCGCAGGCGATGGTCGACGACGGCCTGTTCCAGCGGTTCCCCGTGCCCGATGTGGTTCTCGGCCAGCACGTGGCGCCGCTGCCGGCCGGCAAGATCGCCGGCCACGCCGGGCCCTCGTACGCGGCCTCGGATTCGCTGCGCGTCCGCCTGATCGGCAAGGGCGCCCACGGCTCGATGCCCGAGGCATCGGTTGACCCGGTGGTGCTGGCGGCCGAGACGGTGCTGCGGCTGCAGACCATCATCTCCCGGGAGATTCCGAGCACGGCCACCGCGGTGCTCACCGTCGGGTCGATTCATGCCGGCGACGCCGCCAACGTCATCCCCGGCGAGGCCGAGCTGCAGTTGAACATCCGCAGCTACGACGCCCGCGTGCGCGAGCGCATCCTGAGCGGGGTGTCCCGCATCGTCTCCGGCGAGGCCGCGACGGCGGGCTCTCCGGAGCAGCCGACGATCACCGAGATCGAGCGGTTTCCCATCGTGGTCAATGACGCGCAGGCGCTCAGCAAGACCCTCAGCGTGTTCAGCGACTGGTTGGGAGCGGGCAACGTCATGGATCCCGGGGCGGGCTCGGGCAGCGAGGACGTCGGCGTGCTGGCGACGAGCTGCGGCGCCCCGCTCGCCTACTGGCTGCTCGGCGGGAGCGACCCGTCCTTGTTCACCACGGGCGACATGACCGACCCGGCCCTGCTCACCGTGCCGTCGAACCATTCCCCGCACTACGCCCCGGTGATCGATCCCACGCTGGGCATCGGCGTCACGGCGCTGGTGGCGGCCGCGCGGACCTGGCTGCCTTCCGCCTGAGCCGGCGCTGCTGGCCGCCTCAGCCTGGCCAGCCGCGCCGGGCGCGCACCCGGTTAGTGCGCGGCGCTGTCCCAGTTCGTTCCGTGGCCGAGCTGCACGTCCAACGGCACGAGCAGTTCTGCCGCACCGCCCATGCCGCCACGGACGATGCCCTCGAGTACCTCGGCCTCGCCGGGGGCGACCTCGAAGATCAACTCATCGTGCACCTGCAGCAGCATGCGGCTGCGCAGCTCCTGGGCGGCGATGTCGTTCTCGATGGCGATCATGGCGCGCTTCATGATGTCGGCGGCCGAGCCCTGGATGGGCGAGTTCAGCGCCTGGCGCTCCGCGGCCTCGCGGTGCACCCGGTTGGGGCTCGCCAGGTCGGGGAACGGCCGGCGGCGGCCGAACAGGGTGGTGGTGTAGCCGTCGACCTTGGCCTGCTCGACGACATGGCGCAGATAGTCGCGCACGGCGCCGAAGCGGGAGAAGTAGTCGGTCATCAGCTGCTTGGCCTCAGCCGTGTCGATGCGCAGCTGCTTGGACAGGCCGAAGGCGCTCAGCCCATAGGCGAGGCCGTAGGACATCGCCTTGACCTTGTTGCGCATGGCCGGGGTCACATCGGCCGGGTCGACGCCGAAGATGCGCGAACCGACGAAGCGGTGCAGGTCTTCGCCGGCGTTGAACGCCTCGATCAGCCCGGCGTCCTCCGAGAGGTGCGCCATGATGCGCATCTCGATCTGCGAGTAGTCGGCGGTGAGCAGGGTCTCGTAGCCGTCGCCGACGTGGAAGGCGGCGCGGATGCGACGGCCGTCCTCCGTGCGCACCGGGATGTTCTGCAGGTTGGGGTCGGTGGAGGCGATGCGGCCCGTGGCGGTGCCGACCTGGATGTAGTTGGTGTGGATGCGGCCGGTCGTGTCGATCGCCTTGTCCAGCGTCTCGACGATCTGGCGGAGCTTGGTGGCGTCGCGGTGCTCGAGCAGCAGGCCGAGGAAGGGGTGCGGGTTGCTCTGCTGCAGGTCGGCCAGCGCGCCGGCATCCGTGGAGAACCCGGTCTTGGTCGCGCGGGTCTTGGGCATGCCGAGCTGGTCGAACAGCACCTCTTGCAGCTGCTTGGGCGAGCCGAGGTTGACCTCGCGGCCGATCTCGGCGAAGGCCTGCGCGGCGATGCCGGCGGCGGTCTCGCCGAGCTCGGAGGAGAGGGCGGCGAGCTCGTCATGGCTGACGGCGACGCCGCGCAGCTCCATCTCGACCAGCACGGACAGGGTCGGCATCTCGATGTCGTCGAGCACACTGCGAGAGCCCGCGTCGAGCTGCTCGACGATCTGCGGGGTGACCCGCAGCGCGTACCAGGCCTCGACGGGGGCGCCGGAGGGCGCGCTGTCGTCGGGCACGAGTTGGTTGGCGTCCGGCTGCGGGACGGTCTCCTCCAGGTAGCGGGCCACGAGGTCGACGAGGGTCTTCTCCTGGCCGCCCGGGCGCAACAGCCAACCGGCGACGAGCGCGTCGGTGGCGAGGCCGGCGAAGGCGAGGCCCGAGCGGCGGATGGCCTTCAGCTGGCCCTTCGCGTTGCACATGATCTTGGGGGCGTCGCTGGCCAGCCACTCCTCGAACGGCGCGTAGTCGCTGCGGCCGGGGATCCAGGGCAGGCTGACCGTCTCGGTCTCGCTGGCGATGCCGAAGCCGATGGCCTGGCCGTCCAGCACCTCGACGCTCAGGCCGAGGCCGGCCGGGTGGGTGGCGGTGACGCGGTCGAGCCAGCCGCGCAGCTCCTCGTCGAGCAGCGTCTGCGCGGTGGGGGTCTGCGGGATGTCGGCGGCGGCCGCGGCGGCCTCGCCGCCGGCCGGGCTCTCAGCACCCTCGGCGATCTCCTGCTTGAGCACCCGGTCGAGCAGGCTGCGGAACTCGAGGCGGGCGAAGATGTCGCGCACCGCCTGCTCGTCGATCGGGCCGCGCTCCAGCTCGGGAACGGCGACCGGCAGCTCCAGGTCGGTGACCAGGCGGTTCAGCCGCCGGTTGCGGATGGCGTTCTCCTTCTGCTCGCGCAGGTTGTTGCCGACGACGCCCTTGATCTCGTCTGCGTGCTCGAGGATGCCGTCGAGGCTGCCGTAGAGGCCGAGCCACTTGACGGCGGTCTTCTCGCCCACCTTGCTGATGCCGATCAGGTTGTCGCTGGTCTCGCCGACGAGGGCGGCGACGTCCGGGTACTGCTCCGGGCGGATGCCGTAGCGCTCCTCGACGGCGGCCGGGTCGTAGCGCTTCAGCTGGGAGACGCCCTGCGTGTTCGGGTAGAGCAGCGTGACGTTGTCGTTGACCAGCTGGATGCTGTCGCGGTCGCCGGAGACGACGAGGACGCGGTAGCCGGCCTCGGTGCCGCGCACCGAGAGGGTGGCGAGGATGTCGTCGGCCTCGAAGTCCTCCTTCGTGATGGTCACGATGTTCATCGCGGCCAGCGCCTCCTGCAGCAGCGGGATCTGGCCGATGAACTCCGGCGGCGTCTCGCCGCGGGTGCCCTTGTACTCGGGGTACTCGCGGGTGCGGAAGGAGAAGCGGGAGATGTCGAACGCGACGGCGATGTGCGTCGGCTTCTCGTTCTTCAGCAGGTTGAGCAGCATCGAGATGAAGCCATGGATGGCGTTGGTGTGCTGCCCGTCCCTGGTCTGAAAACTGTCCACCGGGAGGGCGTAGAACGCCCGGAACGCCAGCGAATGGCCGTCGATGATGAGAAGGGTAGGCTTTTCTGAATCCGACACAGACACAGCCTACAAGCCAGCACCGACAGGGCGCGGGACTTCGTGGGCAACAGACTTCAAAGGTGAGCATGAGCGAGACTGAGACCGACGCCCTCGAGTGGGTCGTCCAGCGTGGAGTCGGCGCCCTCGCCGAGAAGATGGGCATCGAGTTCACCGAGTTCACCGTCGAGCGCTCCGTCGCCCGCATGCCGGTGGAGGGCAACACGCAGCCGGCCATGCTGCTGCACGGCGGCGCGTTCGTGGTGCTCGGCGAGTCGCTCGGCTCGATGGCGGCGAACCTCTGGGCAGGCCCCGGCCGCCTCGCCGTCGGCATCGAGATCAACGCCACCCACACGCGCTCGGCGACGGAGGGCTGGGTGACGGGCGTCTGCACGCCGATCCACCTCGGCCGCACCCTCACGACGCACGAGATCGCGATCAGCGACGAGCAGGGCCGGCGCTGCTGCACCATCCGCATCACGAACCTGATCAAGGACCTGCGCCCGAGCGCGGCTTAAACGCCGAGGAGCGGATGCCGTCGGCATCCGCTCCTCGAAAATTGAAGCGATCTCGATCCGGCCTGGCGGCCTCCTCGATCCGATCGCTACGCGATCACTTCTTGGCGCTGAGCTGCTCGATGATCGCCTGGGCGACGTCGTGCATGGTCAGACGGCGGTCCATGGACGCCTTCTGGATCCAGCGGAACGCCTCGGGCTCGGTGAGGCCCATCTTCTCGTTGAGCAGGCCCTTGGCCCGGTCGACGAGCTTGCGGGTCTCGAAGCGCTCGACGAGGTCGGAGACCTCGGCCTCGAGGGCGATGATCTGGGCGTAGCGGGCCAGGGCGATCTCGATCGCCGGCAGCAGGTCGTTCGGGGTGAACGGCTTGACGACGTAGGCCAGTGCGCCGGCCTCGGTCGCACGCTCGACGAGCTCCTTCTGGCTGAACGCGGTCAGCAGGACGACGGGCGCGATGTGGCCCTTGCTCAGGCGCTCGGCGGCGGAGATGCCGTCCAGCTGGGGCATCTTGACGTCCATGATGACGAGGTCGGGGCGCAGCTCGGTGGCGAGTGCGACCGCGGTCTCACCGTCACCGGCCTCACCGACGACCTCGAAGCCGGCGTCACGCAGGATCTCGACGATGTCGAGACGAATCAGAGACTCATCTTCTGCGACGACGACGCGGCGCGGTGGGGCTGGGGTGATGTCTGTGTCAGTCACAGCGTCAAGCCTACGGTATTCTGATCGAGGTCTTGTGCGCCGGTGTGGCGGAATGGCAGACGCGGAGCACTCAAAATGCTTTGTCGAGAGACGTGTGGGTTCGAGTCCCACCACCGGCACAACTCCCCCTGAAAGACCTGGTGGGCTGCGGAATACGCGCCCATCAGGAGTGCTCCCGCAGCTCGCGTCGGAGGATCTTCCCCGCACTGGATTTCGGGATCGCGGAGACAAAACGAACTCGCCTCACTTTCTCGTGCGGGGCGACGCGGGAGGCGACGAACGCGATCACCTCGTCCTCGGCGAGGCTCGCCCCCGGCTGCAGCACGACGAAGGCCTGCGGGATCTCCTGGCCGTCCTCGTCGGCGACGCCGATCACCGCGGCATCCGCGATGCCCGGGTGCTCCAGCAGCACCGCCTCCAGCACCGCGGGCGCCACCTGGTAGCCCTTGTACTTGATCAGCTCCTTCAGCCTGTCCACGATCCAGTGGACGCCGGTGGCGTCGACGGTGGCGAGGTCGCCCGTGTGCAGCCAGCCGTCGGCGTCGAGCGTCTCTGCCGTCGCCGCCTCGTTGCCGAGGTAGCCGGCCATCACCTGCGGGCCGCGCACCCAGAGCTCCCCCGGCAGGCTCGGCCCGGCGTCCGGCACGTCCACGTCGGCGCCCGTCTCCGGGTCGACGACGCGCGACTGCGTGTTCGGCAGGGCCAGCCCGACGCTGGAGCGGTCGATGTCTGGGCGGGTGTTCGGGATCACGTGCGTGGCCGGGCTGGCCTCCGTCATGCCGTAGCCCTGCGCCACGGTGCAGCCGAGCCGCGCGGCGACGGCGTCGGCGAGGGCCCCCGCCAGCGGGGCCGCCCCGGAGAAGACCACGTTGACGCTGGAGAGGTCGTAGTCGTCGACGAGGGGGTGCTGGGCGAGGGCCACGGCGATCGGCGGTGCGATGAACAGCCAGTTGCAGCGGTGCTCGCTCGTGATGCGGAGGAACTCGGGCAGCTCGAAGCGCGGCATGGTGACCAGCACGGCGCGCAGGGTGAGCGCGTAGTTCAGCAGCACGGTGAGCCCGTAGATGTGGAAGAACGGCAGCACGGCGAGCACCCGCTCGCCCCGCTCGACGCCGATCGCGCCGATGCCCTGGGCGACGTTGGCGACGAGGTTGGTGTGGGTGAGCATGACCCCCTTGGGGTGCCCGGTCGTGCCGGAGGAGTACGGCAGCACGGCGATCTGGGTGGCGGGGTCGAAGTGCAGCTCCGGCGGCCGCTCCCCCGCGCCGAGCAGCTCCCGCAGCGAGGGGTGCCCGTCGGCGCCGTCGAGGACGACGAGCCGCTCCGGCGGGATGCCGGCCGCCGCGGCGGCGGCCTCGGCTGCGGGCAGGAACGGCGACACGGTGAACAGCCAGCGCGCTCCGGAATCCCGCAGCTGGTTCTCGATCTCCCCCGCCGTGTAGAGCGAGTTGATCGTGGTGACGATGCCGCCGGCGCGCAGGATGCCGTGGAAGACGGTGGCGAAGGCTGGCACGTTCGGGCAGAGCAGGCCGACGACGGTGCCGAGCTCGACGCCGCGGGCGGCCAGCGCGCCGGCGAGGGCGTCGATCTGCCCGCGCAGCTGGCCGAAGCTGGTCTCGGCGCCGGTGACGCCGTCGATGATGGCGACCGCGGCGAGGTCCTCCTCGCTCAGGGCGCCGAACACCGACTCGTAGATGCTGACGGCGGGGATGTGCACTTCGGGCAGAACGCTTGCGGGCATCGTCGACTCCTGGACGTCGTTGTCGGTGGGGCTGGCCCACACACTACATCCGCGCCGCCCGGGAACGCCACAGGCCCGGCTCACGAATGAACCGGGCCTGTGCCAACGAGAACTAGCTGCGCTTGTACGCGGGGGCGGCCTCGTTGTGGACGTCACCGACGACATGCACGCGGATGTCGTTGGTCGAGCCGACGATTCCGGGAGGGGACCCGGAGATGACAACGACCTTGTCACCGATCTCGGCCAGGCCCTGGCCGAGCAGAACGTCGTCGACCTGACCGATCATCTGGTCGGTGTGGGTGACCCGGTCGACCAGATAGGTCTGGATGCCCCAGGTCAGGGCCAGACGGCGGCGGATGCTGGGCTCCGGCGTCAGCGCGATCATCGGGATGCTCGAGCGGATGCGCGACATGCGGCGCGCGGAGTCACCGGACTCGGTGAAGACGACGAGGTACTTCGCGTCGACGAAGTCGGCGACGTCGGCCGCGGCGAGGGTGATCGCCCCGCCCTGGGTGCGCGGCTTGACCGTGAGCGGCAGGATGCGCTCCAGGCCGTGCTCCTCGGTGGAGTCGACGATGCGGGCCATGGTCTGCACCGTGACGACCGGGTACTCGCCGACGCTCGTCTCGCCGGAGAGCATGACTGCGTCTGCACCGTCGAGGACGGCGTTGGCGACATCCGAGGTCTCTGCACGGGTCGGGACCGGGCTGGAGATCATCGATTCGAGCATCTGCGTGGCGACGATGACCGGCTTGGCCATGCGGCGGGCCAGCTCGACGGCGCGCTTCTGCACGATCGGCACGGCCTCCAGCGGCAGCTCGACGCCCAGGTCGCCGCGGGCGACCATGATGGAGTCGAAGGCGTCGACGATGCCCTCGAGGGCTTCGACGGCCTGCGGCTTCTCGATCTTGGCGATCACCGGCACGCGGCGGCCGACCTCGTCCATGATCTCGTGCACCCGGGTGATGTCCTCGGCGTTGCGCACGAAGGAGAGGGCGATCAGGTCGGCGCCGAGCTCGAGGCCCCAACGCAGGTCGTCCTCGTCCTTCTCGGAGAGCGCCGGCACGTTGACGGCGACGCCGGGCAGGTTGATGCCCTTGTTGTTCGACACGGTGCCGGCGACGATGACCTTGGTGGTCACGACGGTGCCGTCGGTCGAGACGACCTCGACGCGCACCTTGCCGTCGTCGATCAGCAGGAAGTCCCCCGGCTTCACGTCGCCGGGCAGGCCCTTGTACGTGGTGCCGCAGATCTCCTTGGTGCCGAGGATGTCCTCGGTGGTGATCTTGAAGATGTCGCCCTCTGCGAGGTCGTGCGGGCCGTCTGAGAACTTGCCCAGGCGGATCTTCGGCCCCTGCAGGTCGACCAGCACGGCCACAGCGCGACCGGAGTCGTTGGCGGCCTTGCGGACGTTCTGGTAAACGCCCTCGTGCACGTCGTAGGTGCCGTGGCTCAGGTTCATGCGGCAGACGTCTACACCGGCATCGATGATGGCCCGGATCTGTTCGTAGCTGGACGTGGCCGGCCCGAGGGTTGCGACTATTTTCGCGCGTCTCATTTATGTACTCCGTATTTTTTGCCTGAATGGACTCAGGATGGGTTCTTGCCGCGACGGCGGCGATGGCCGTGCCTGCCGCGAGAAGTTTTAGAGGCTGAATCCTCTGTCGGTGGGTTTGACCGGGGAGGGAAGAAGCGTCTCCCCTTCAAGGTACCGGTCTACGGCGGATGCCGCAGCACGACCCTCGGCAATTGCCCAGACAATGAGCGATTGGCCGCGGCCCGCGTCACCGGCCACGAAGACGCCTTCGTGGCTGGTTTGGTAGTCGGACCCGCGCTCGGCGTTGCCGCGCTCGTCGAAGCCGAGCTCCAGCTGGGGCGCCAGGTGCTCCTGCTCCGGGCCGGTGAATCCGAGCGCCAACAGCACCAGGTCGGCCGGAATCTCGCGCTCCGTGCCGGAGCGCGGCACCCGGCGGCCGTCGACGAACTCGGTCTCGGCCACGCGCACCGCGCGCAGCGCCCCGGCCTCGTCGGCGAGGAACTCGACGGTGGAGACGAGGTACTCGCGGCTGCCGCCCTCCTCGTGTGCGCTCTGCACCTCGAAGAGGAGCGGGTCCATCGGCCACGGCTGGTGGCTCGGGCGCGTCAGCCCCGGCTGCTTGCCGATGGCCAGGTTGGTCACAGACGCGGCGCCCTGCCGGTGTGCGGTGCCGATGCAGTCGGCGCCGGTGTCGCCGCCGCCGAGCACGACCACATGCTTGCCGGCGGCGCTGATCTGGCCCGGGACCTCGTCGCCGGCGCCGACCCGGTTCGCCTGCACCAGGTACTCCATGGCGAAGTGCACGCCGGGCAGGTCGCGGCCGGGGATGGACAGGTCGCGGGGAACCATGGCGCCCGTGGCGACCACGACGGCGTCGTAGCGCCGGCGCAGCTCGGCCCAGCTGATGTCGACGCCGATGTTCACGCCGGGGCGGAACCGGGTGCCCTCCGCGCTCATCTGGGCCAGCCGGCCCTCGATGTGGCGCTTCTCCATCTTGAAGTCGGGGATGCCGTAGCGCAGCAGGCCGCCGATGCGGTCGTCGCGCTCGAACACGGCGACGGTGTGTCCGGCCCTGGTGAGCTGCTGGGCCGCGGCCAGGCCGGCCGGGCCGGAGCCGACGACGGCGATCGTCTTGCCGGTCAGGCGGCCGGGCAGGTGCGGCGTCACCCAGCCGTTGTCGAAGGCCTGGTCGATGATGGAGACCTCGACCTGCTTGATGGTGACGGCCGGTTGGTTGATGCCGAGCACGCAGGCCGACTCGCACGGGGCCGGGCAGAGCCTGCCCGTGAACTCCGGGAAGTTGTTCGTGGCGTGCAGCCGCTCGATCGCCGCGTGCCCCTCACCGCGGTGGGTGAGGTCGTTCCACTCGGGGATCAGGTTGCCGAGCGGGCAGCCCTGGTGGCAGAACGGCACGCCGCAGTCCATGCAGCGGCCGGCCTGCCGCTTGAGCACGGCGGAGTCGCCGGCCTCGTAGACCTCTTTCCAGTCCATCAGGCGCACCGAGACGGGGCGCCGGGCGGGGAGCTCGCGCTCAGTTGTCTTCATGAAGCCTTTGGGGTCAGCCACCGGTCACCTCCAGGATTCGATTCCACATATGTGTGCCGTCGGGGTCGATCCCGTCGGCCTCCGCCTGCGCCCGGATGCCCTGCACGGCGGCGTAGTCGCGCGGCAGCACCTTGACGAAGCGCGAGATCGCGCCGTCGAGGTCGGCCAGCATGCGCTCCGCGACGGCGGAGCCGGTCTCCGCCCGGTGCTGCTCCAACAGGTCGCGCACGATCTCACGGTCGGCGCTGCCGAGCTCGAGCAGCTCCAGCTCGCCGCTGGCCAGGGAGTCGGGGTTGACCCGCTCCCGCTTCAGCTCGTAGACGTACGCGGTGCCGCCGGACATGCCGGCGCCGAGGTTGCGCCCGGTGCCGCCCAGGATGAGGGCGAGGCCGCCGGTCATGTACTCGAGGGCGTGGTCGCCGACGCCCTCGACGACGGCGGTGGCGCCGGAGTTGCGCACCAGGAAGCGCTCCCCCACGATGCCCCGGAGGAACAGCGAGCCGCTGGTCGCCCCGTAGCCGATGACGTTGCCGGCGATGACGTTGCGCTCGGCCGGGAACAGGCTCTGCCGATCCGGGCGCACCGCGATGCGGCCGCCGGAGAGGCCCTTGCCGACGTAGTCGTTGGAGTCGCCCTCGAGCCGGAGCGTGATGCCGCCGGGCAGGAAGGCGCCGAGCGACTGCCCGGCGGAGCCGTGCAGCGTCACCTCGATGGAGTTCTCCGGCAGGCCGTTGACGCCGTGCCGCATGGTCACCTCGTGGCCGAGCATGGTGCCCACGGCGCGTTCCGTGTTGCGGATGGGCAGCTCGATGGCCACGTGGCCGCCGCGCTCCAGCACCCCGGCCGCCTGCTGGATGAGCTGCTTGTCGAAGTGGCTCTCCAGCTCGTGGTCCTGCTCGCGCGCGCTCTGGCGCGGTTCGGCATCCGAGAAGTCGGGCCCGACCAGGATCGGCGTCAGGTCCATGCCGGACGCCTTCCAGTGGTTGATCGCCTGGGCGGTGTCGAGCAGCTCGTGGTGGCCGATGGCCTCGCCGAGGGTGCGGAACCCGAGTTCCGCGAGGTACTCGCGCACCTCCTGGGCGATGAACTCGAAGAAGTTCACCACGAACTCCGGCTTGCCGGTGAAGCGCTTGCGCAGCTCCGGGTTCTGCGTGGCGACGCCGACCGGGCAGGTGTCCAGGTGGCAAACGCGCATCATGATGCAGCCCTCGACGATGAGCGGGGCGGTGGCGAAGCCGAACTCCTCCGCGCCGAGCAGGGCGCCGATGACGACGTCGCGGCCGGTCTTCAGCTGGCCGTCGACCTGCACGACCACCCGGTCGCGCATGCCGTTCAGCATCAGCGTCTGCTGGGTCTCGGCCAGGCCGAGCTCCCACGGGGTTCCCGCGTGCTTGAGCGAGTTGACCGGGCTGGCGCCGGTTCCGCCGTCGTGGCCGGAGACCAGGATGACGTCGGAGAGCGCCTTCGCGACGCCGGCGGCGACCGCGCCGATGCCGGACTGGCTGACCAGCTTGGTGTGGATGCGCGCCTTCGGGTTGGCCCGCTTGAGGTCGAAGATGAGCTGCTTGAGGTCTTCGATCGAGTAGATGTCGTGGTGCGGCGGCGGCGAGATGAGCCCGACGCCGGGGGTGCCGTGCCGGGTGCGCGCCACCCAGGGGTAGACCTTGGTGGAGGGCAGCTGGCCGCCCTCGCCGGGCTTGGCGCCCTGGGCGAGCTTGATCTGGATGTCGTCGGCGTGGCTCAGGTACATGCTCGTCACGCCGAAACGGCCGGAGGCCACCTGCTTGATGGCGCTGCGCCGCTCCGGGTCGAGCAGCCGGTCCAGGTCCTCGCCGCCCTCGCCCGTGTTGGACTTGGCGCCGAGGCTGTTCATGGCGATGGCGAGCGTCTCGTGCGCCTCCTGCGAGATGGAGCCGTAGCTCATCGCACCGGTGGAGAAGCGCTTGACGATGGAGGCGACGGACTCGACCTCCTCCAGCGGGACGGCGGGGCGCCGGCCGGTGCGGAGCGCGAACATGCCGCGCAGCGTCATCAGCGTCTCCGCCTGGTCGTCGACCAGCTTGGTGTACTCGCGGAAGATGTCGTAGCGGCGGGTGCGGGTGGCGTGCTGCAGCCGGAACACCGTCTCCGGGTTGAACAGGTGCGGGGAGCCGTCGCGGCGCCACTGGTACTCGCCGCCGGTCTGCAGCCGCTCGTGCACGGTGACCGCGGCATCCTCCGGGTAGGCGGATGTGTGCCGCTTGAGGTTCTCCGCCTGGATGACCTCGATGCCGACGCCGCCGAGCTTGGAGGTGGTGCCGGTGAAGTACTCCTCGATGAAGCCCTCGTCCAGGCCGAGCGCCTCGAAGGCCTGCGCGCCGGAGTAGGAGGCGATGGTGGAGATGCCCATCTTGGACATGATCTTCAGCACGCCCTTGCCGAGCGCCTTGATGACGTTGCCGACGGCCTTCTCCGGGGTGACGTCGGTGATGACGCCGCTG
Organism: Microterricola pindariensis; assembly: GCF_002936985.1. Taxonomy (GTDB): domain Bacteria; phylum Actinomycetota; class Actinomycetes; order Actinomycetales; family Microbacteriaceae; genus Microterricola; species Microterricola pindariensis. The sequence goes on from NZ_MPZN01000001.1 coordinate 116,637, forward strand.
CGGACCAGGTTCTCGCAGCTCTCCATGGCCAGGTACGGGTTCACGGCGGAGGCGCCGTAGCCGATCAGCAGGGCCACGTGGTGAACCTCGCGCACATCGCCGGCCTCCACCAGCAGGCCCACCTTCATGCGGTGCTCCGAGCGGGTGAGGTGGTGGTGCACGGATGCCGTCATCAGCAGCGACGGGATCGGCGCCAGGTCCTTGTTGGAGTCGCGGTCGCTCAGCACGATGAAGCGGGCGCCGGCCTCGATGGCCCGGTCGACCTCGACGTTCAGCGCGGCCAGGCGGTCGCGCAGGGCGTTGACGCCCTCGTCGAAGCGGTACAGGCCGCGGATCGTGACGGTGCTCTTGCTGCCGGGCTGCGGGTCGATGTGCTGGATCTTGGCCAGTTCGTCGTTGTCGATCACCGGGAAGGTGAGCGAGACCTGGCCGGCGTGCTCCGGGCCGGCGCTGAGCAGGTTGTGCTCCGGGCCGACCGAGCTGCCGAGCGAGGTGACCAGCTGCTCGCGGATCGAGTCCAGCGGCGGGTTGGTGACCTGGGCGAACTGCTGGGTGAAGTAGTCGAACAGCAGCCGCGGGCGGTCGGAGAGCACGGCGATCGGGGTGTCGGAGCCCATCGCGCCGAGCGGCTCCGCCCCGAAACGGGCCATCGGGGTCAGCAGAAGCCGCAGCTCCTCCTCGGTGTAGCCGAAGGTGCGCTGGCGGCGCACGACGGAGGCCGGCGGGTGCACGATGTGCTCGCGCTCCGGCAGCTCGGCCAGCTTGATCCGGCTCTGCTCCAGCCACTGCCCCCAGGGCTCGGCGGCGGCCAGCTCGGCCTTGATCTCATCGTCTTCGATGAGCCGGCCGGCGACGGTGTCGACGAGGAACATCTTGCCGGGGCGCAGGCGCCCCTTCCGCACGATGGTGGCCGGGTCGAAGTCCAGCACGCCGATCTCGCTGGCCAGGACGACGAGGCCGTCATCCGTGATCACGAAGCGGCCCGGGCGGAGGCCGTTGCGGTCCAGCGTCGCGCCGACGAGCGAGCCGTCGGTGAACACGATGGCGGCCGGGCCGTCCCACGGCTCCATGAGCATGGAGTGGTAGTCGTAGAAGTCGCGGCGCTCCGCGTCCATATCGGCCTGGTTCTCCCAGGCCTCCGGAACCATCATCATCACCGCGTGCGGGAGCGAGCGCCCGGACAGGGTGAGCAGCTCGACCACCTCGTCGAAGGAGGCGGAGTCGCTGGCACCGGGCGTGACGATCGGCAGCAGCGGGGCGAGGTCGCCGAGCAGCTCCGACTCCAGCTGGGACTGGCGGGCGCGCATCCAGTTGCGGTTGCCCTGGATGGTGTTGATCTCGCCGTTGTGCGCGATCATGCGGAACGGCTGGGCCAGCGGCCAAGACGGGAAGGTGTTGGTGGAGTAGCGCGAGTGCACCAGCGCGAGCGTGGAGGTGAAGCGCTCGTCGGAGAGGTCGGGGTAGAACGGTTCCAGCTGGAGCGTGGTGACCATGCCCTTGTAGACCAGGGTGCGGCAGGAGAGCGAGGCGAAGTAGATCTCGAGCTCTCGTTCTGCGCGCTTGCGCAGCCGGTAGGCCTGGCGGTCCAGCTCGATGCCGGAGAGCGGGGCACCGGCCCCGGTGAGCCGCGCGCTCTGCACGTAGAAGGCCTGGATGGCGGGCATCGCCGCGCGGGCCAGCGTGCCGACCTCGTCGGGCCGGACGGGAACCTCGCGCCAGCCGAGGACGGTGAGGCCCTCCTCGCCGGCGATGTCGGCGATGGCCCGCTTGATCGCGCTGCGGGCGGTGGGATCGGTGGGGAGGAAGGCGTTGCCGACCGCGTAGCGGCCGACCGCGGGAAGCTCGAAGTCGGTCACCGCCCGGAGGAAGGCGTCGGGGATCTGCGTGATGATCCCAGCGCCGTCACCCGTTCCGGCGTCGGAGCCGACGGCCCCGCGGTGTTCCAGATTGCGCAGCGCGTTGAGCGCCGCCGTGATGATGTCGTGGCCTGCCGTGCCACGGAGGGTTGCGACCATGGCCAGGCCGCAGGCGTCTTTCTCGTGCCCAGGGTCGTAGAGACCCTGTCGACCCGGGATTTGACTGAACCTCGTAAATGTCTGCTGAAACGTCACGATTGGGCGTCCTCACGCTAGAAGTGCGAAGGGACGCCATTGGCCCACAAATGGGTTGTTGCGCTGCCCTCGAATGCGAGGGGAGATGAGCAGAACTCGCTGGGTGGGTGAGCCTAGGAGTTCGGGCCGTTTGTGCTTGTGGCTGCGGCGGCAGTGGACTGAATGGTCGCGGCTCCATCGCCGTGGTCGTCTTCCTCAGAATCTGCGTTGTCAGATTCTATATCAGCGTCGTCGGGGTTCCATTCACGACCCGGCACGTAGGGGCTGATTTCGACCCCGGTGTGGCGGCGCGACTGCACGATGAACAGCACGATTCCGATCACCACGGCCAGCCAGGCTGCCCAGATGTTGGTGCGCACACCGAGGAACATCTCGCTCGGGTCGACCCGGATGGCCTCGAAGAAGCTGCGGCCGAGGCCGTACCAGATCAGGTAGACCGCGAAGGCCTTGCCCCAGCGCAGCGTGAGCTTGCGCTCCAGCAGCAGGATGAGGGCGACGCCGGCCAGGTTCCAGACGATCTCGTAGAGGAAGGTGGGGTGGAACAGGGTTCCCTCCGGCAGGCCGACAGGGAAGGCCGGGTTGCTCTGGGAGATCTCCAGGCCCCACGGCAGCGTGGTGGGCAGGCCGAACAGCTCGGCGTTGAACCAGTTGCCGAGACGGCCCATGGCCTGTGCCAGCAGCATGCCGGGTGCGAGCGCGTCGGCGAAGGACCAGAAGCGGATGCCGGTCATCCGGCATCCGATGTATGCTCCGATCGCGCCACCGATGAGCGCGCCGAAGATGGCGTTGCCGCCCTCCCAGATGTACAGGGTGCGCAGCAGGTCGGCGCCCGGGTAGAAGTAGTCGCCGGGGTGGGTGAGCACGTGGTAGATGCGCGCGCCGATGATGCCGAGCGGCACCGCCCAGAGGATGATGTCCAGCACGATTCCGGGCTCTGCACCGCGCTTGGTCAGGCGCATGCTGGTCATGATCGTCGCGGCGACGATGCCGGCCAGGATGCACAGGGCGTAGGCGTGGATGCGGAACGGACCGAGGTCGAAGTAGCTCCACTCGGGGCTCGGAATGCTCAACGGTGCAAACACCAGTACTGCCTTTCGGTCGGTGAAAAGTTAGAGTGCGTTCTTGCCTGCGGCCAGCTCGCGGGCGAGGGCGCCGACGGCGTCGACTCCCCCATCGGCGAGTGCCTTGACCAGGGCGGAGCCCACGATGGCGCCGTCGGCGTAGCCGAGGACCTCGCGCACCTGCTCCGGCGTGGAGATTCCGACGCCGACGCAGGCGCTCGTGGAGCCCGCCTCGCGCAGACGCTCGATGAGGCCGCGGGCGGCCGCGTCGACGTCGGCGCGGGCACCGGTGATGCCCATGGTGGAGACGGCGTAGACGAAGCCCCTGCTGGACTCGACGACCCGGCGCAGGCGCTCGGGCGTGGAGGTGGGGGCGGCGAGGAAGACGCGGTCGAGGCCGGTGCGCTCGGAGGCGGCGATCCAGTCCGCGCCCTCGTCGGGAATCAGGTCGGGCGTGATCAGCCCGGCACCGCCGGCGGCGGCCAGGTCGTCGGCGAAGCGCTCGACGCCGTACTGCACGACCGGGTTCCAGTAGGTCATGATCAGCACGGGGGCGCTGACCTGGGCGGTGATGGCGCGCACGGCCTCGAAGCCGTCGCGCAGCCGGAAGCCGTCGGCCAGGGCCTGCTGGGTGGCGGCCTGGATGACGCTGCCGTCCATCACGGGGTCGGAGTACGGCAGGCCCATCTCGAGGATGTCGACGCCGTTCTCGACGAGCGCGACGGCGGCGTCGATGCTACCGCCGAGGCTCGGGAAGCCGACCGGCAGGTAGCCGATCAGGGCGCCGCTGCCGGCGTCCACGCGGGTGCGGATGGTCTGCTCAACAGCACTCATGACTGCGTGGCCCCCTCGTCGATCAGCTTGAAGTACCGCCCGGCGGTCTCCATGTCCTTGTCGCCGCGGCCGCTCAGGTTGACCAGGATGGTCGAGTCCGGGCCGAGCTCGCGGCCGAGCTCCAGCGCGCCGGCGAGGGCGTGCGCCGACTCGATGGCGGGGATGATGCCCTCGGTGCGGCTGAGCAGCAGGAGCGCGTCCATGGCTGCGGCGTCGGTGACGGGGCGGTAGTCGGCCCGGCCGATGCTGTTCAGCCAGGCGTGCTCCGGTCCGACGCCCGGGTAGTCGAGGCCGGCGGAGATGGAGTGCGACTCGTAGGTCTGGCCGTCCTCGTCCTGCAGCATCATGCTGCGGGCGCCGTGCAGCACGCCCGGGCTGCCCTTGGTGATGGTGGCGGCGTGGCGCGGCGTGTCGGCGCCCTCGCCGGCCGCCTCGTAGCCGTACAGGGCGACGGAGGGGTCGTCGAGGAAGGCGTGGAAGATGCCCATGGCGTTGGAGCCACCGCCGACGCAGGCGGCGACGGCATCCGGCAGGGCGCCGGTCAGCTCGAGCACCTGGGCGCGGGCCTCCTCGCCGATGATCTTCTGGAAGTCGCGGACCATGGCCGGGAACGGGTGCGGCCCGGCGACCGTGCCGAAGATGTAGTTGGTGTTCTCGACGTTGGTGACCCAGTCGCGCATGGCGTCGTTGATGGCGTCCTTGAGCGTGCGGGAGCCGGCCTTGACGGCGACGACCTCCGCGCCGAGCAGGCGCATGCGGGCGACGTTGAGCGCCTGGCGCTCGGTGTCGACCTCGCCCATGTAGACGACGCACTCGAAGCCGAACAGCGCGGCGGCCGTCGCGGTGGCGACACCGTGCTGGCCCGCACCGGTCTCGGCGATGACGCGGGTCTTGCCGATCCGCTTGGTGAGCAGGGCCTGACCGAGCACGTTGTTGATCTTGTGCGAGCCGGTGTGGTTCAGGTCCTCGCGCTTGAGGATGATCCGCGCGCCGCCGGCGTGCTCGGCGAAGCGGGGCACCTCGGTGATGATGGAGGGCCGGCCGGTGTAGCTCTTGTGCAGTTCGGCGAGCTCCGCCGCGAACGCCGGGTCCTTCTTGGTCAGCTCGTAGGCGGCGGTGAGCTCGTCCAGGGCCGCGACGAGCGACTCGGGCACGAAGCGCCCGCCGAAGTCGCCGAAGTACGGGCCGAGCTCGTCGCGCAGGTTGCGGGAGGGGGTCGGTTCGGTGGGGTTCGTCACGGTTGATTCCTTACTGGGACCGCCAGGAATTCGGAGAGCGTGCGGATCGGGTCGCTCGTGACGAGCGCCTCGCCGACCAGCACGACGTCGGCTCCGGCCGCGCGGTAGTGCGCGACATCCGCGGCGGAGAGCACCGCGGACTCGGCGACCTTGATGGTTCCGGCCGGGATGCGGTCGGAGAGGGTGCCGAAGAGGTTCTTGTCCATCTCGAAGGTGGAGAGGTTGCGCGCGTTGACGCCGATGAGTGCGGCACCGAGGTCGATGGCGCGCTCCAGCTCGTCGGCGCTGTGCGTCTCGACCAGCGGCGTCATGCCGAGTTCGAGGATCAGCGTGTGCAGCTCGGCGAGCAGCGGCTGTTCGAGCGCGGCGACGATGAGCAGCACCAGGTCGGCTCCCGCGGCGCGGGCCTCGAGCACCTGATACGGCGTGGCGATGAAGTCCTTGCGGAGCACCGGCAGGCTCACCGCGGCGCGCACGGCCTCCAGGTCGGCGAGCGAGCCGCCGAACTTGCGTTCCTCGGTGAGAACGCTGATCGCGCTGGCCCCGCCCTGTTCGTAGGCGGATGCCAGCGCGGCGGGGTCGCGGATCTCGGCCAGCTGGCCGCGCGACGGGCTCGACCGCTTGACTTCGGCGATGACCTTGACGCGCTCGGCCGGGGCCAGCGCGGCAAGGGCGTCGAGGGCCGCCGGGCGCGCCAGTGCGGCGGCCTCGACGGTGGCGTATGGGCGGCTCAGGCGCCGCCGCTCGGCATCTTCAACGGAGCCGGCGGTGAGCTCGGTCAGCACTCGCTAGTGCGCTTTCGGGGCGTACTTCGGGCCGTTGACGCCGTATCCGGCCTTGCCGAGGGCCCAGCCGACGATGAGGCCGGCGACGAGGAGCCCGGCGGAGGCCCAGACGAGCCACTCCTGCTCCAGGAAGAACGCGACGGTTCCGATGAGGAAGGCGAGGAGCATGATGACGACCGAGGTCCATGCGGCCGGCGAATTGCCGTGTCCTGGCTCGACTGACTCTGTGCTCATGGTTCTCCTTAGAGGTTGAAGGGGGTGTGTGAAAGTCTAGCGGCTCCGCCGCATGCGGCCGGGCAGCCGGGGAAGAGGGGGTTACTGCTGATCGGTGGGGTCGCTGCCGCGGCTGAGCTCGTCCCAGTTGTCGATGGCGGCGTCCTTGGCGCTGAGGGGGGCACCGTCGGCGTGGTCCAGGCGCACGGCCTGGTACTTGCGGCCGGGGCCCGGCCAGCGCCGCGAGCTGAGCAGCACGCCGAGGCCGGCGGCGGCGAACAGCACGCCGGAGGCCACGCCGACCCACGGCCACACCGTGATGGCGGCATCCGAGATCAGCGCCAGAACGGCGGTGTCGCCGGCCACGCCGGTGAGCTTGGTGACGTCGGCGATGGCGGCGGCGGCCGGGTCGGCGATGGCGGCGGCGGAGGCGATCACCACGGACACGGCGAGCAGCACCTCGAGCACGCCGAGCACCAGCCGGAAGGCGGGGCCGGCGATGGCCAGCGCGCCGCCCAGGGCGAGCCCGGCCAGGGCCAGCGCGGACAGGGCGGGGGCGGCTGCGGCCCCGTCGATGTCGATCGGGGTGCCCTCCACGTGCGCGACCACCCAGGTCTGGGTCCAGGCGAGGAGGGCGAGGACGGCGGACAGCAGCCCGCCGACGATGAGGAGCCCCTTGATTCGTGCGGCACTCATGCTCAGACCACCCTGTGTAGTGCGTTGGCGACGGCGACGGCGCGCAGCGGCGCCGCGGCCTTGTTCTGTGTCTCTTCGAACTCGGTCTGCGGCACGGAGTCGAGCACGAGGCCGGCCCCGGCCTGCACCGTGGCCACGCCGCCCATGATCGTGACCGTGCGGATGGCGATGGCGAGGTCGGCGTCGCCGGCGAGGCCGAAGTAGCCCACCACTCCCCCGTAGACGCCGCGCTGGGCCGGCTCGAGCTCGTCGATGATCTGCAGGGCGCGCGGCTTCGGCGCGCCGGAGAGGGTTCCGGCCGGGAACGTGGCCCGGAACACCGTGATCGCGTTCTTGCCCTCCGTGAGGTCGCCCTCGACGGCGGAGACGATGTGCATGATGTGGCTGAACCGCTCGATGCGCATGAACTCGGTCACCTCGATGCTGCCGGGGGTGCACACCTTGGCCAGGTCGTTGCGGGCCAGGTCGACGAGCATCAGGTGCTCCGCGCGCTCCTTCGCGTCGGCCAGCAGCTCGGTGGCCAGATCTGCGTCGGCCTCCGGCGTCGCGCCGCGCGGCCGGGAGCCGGCGATCGGGTTGGTGAAGACGCGGTTGCTCTGCACCTTGACCAGGGCCTCCGGCGAGGAGCCGACGATCCAGTACGGCTCGCCGTCGGGGGTCTCCAGGCTGAGCAGGTACATGTACGGGCTCGGGTTGAGGCTGCGCAGCACCCGGTAGACGTCGATCGGGGCGGCGGTGCAGTCCTGCTCGAAGCGCTGCGAGATGACGACCTGGAAGATGTCGCCGTCGCGGATGTACTCCTTGGCGGTCTCCACGGATGCCAGGAAGTCGGCCTCCGCGGTGCGAGAGCGCCCGTGCGGGGCCGTGTTCATGTCGACCGCGGCGAGCCACGCCTCGGACGGCTGGGCGAGGCGCCGCTGCAGGGCGTCCAGGCGGGACTGGGCGTCGGACCAGAGGGCGTCTGCGTCGTCGCGGCCGTCGTTCAGCACGTTGGCGATCAGCTGCACGGTGCCGTACTTGTGGTCGATGACGACGAGCTCGGCGACGAAGCTGAATGCCTGGCCGGGCACGCCGGACTCTTTCGGCGGCTTGTTCGGCAGCTTCTCGATCTGCCGGATGGCCTCCCAGCCGATGAAGCCGACGAGGCCGCCGGTCAGCGGCGGGTGGCCGGGCAGCTGCGGCGTCTTCCAGCGCTCGAACAGCTGCTCGAGCGCGGCGAGCGGCGCGAGGCCGGCCGCGTCGCCGAGCACGCGCTCTGCGGGGGCGCCGTAGTCGATCCAGGCGACGGAATCCTCGTTCTGCGTGAGCACTCCGAAGGAGGAGACGCCGACGAAGGAGAACCGGGACCAGATGCCGCCCTGCTCGGCCGACTCCAGCAGGAAGCTGCCCGGGCGGCCATCGGCGAGCTTGCGGTAGATGTTCACGGGCGTCTCGCCGTCGGCGAAGAGCTCGCGCATCACCGGGATCACCCGGTGCTCGGCGGCGACCGCGTCGAAGTCGGCGCGCGTGGTGGTTCCGGTGCTCATGTCAGGCTCCTCGTCGGGGCGAACGTCGGGCGAACTGTGTCTCAGGCGGGCAGGATGACGGGCTGGAGGGGGTCGACGTCGAAGCAGGAGTGCGCGCCGGTGTGGCAGGCCGCCCCGATCTGCTCGACCTGCACCAGCAGGGCATCGTCGTCGCAGTCGAGTGCGGCGCCGCGCACGAACTGGGCGTGGCCGGACGTGTCGCCCTTGCGCCAGTACTCCTGGCGGGAGCGCGACCAGAAGGTGACGCGTCCCTCGGTCAGCGTGCGGCGGAGCGCCTCGGCATCCATCCAGCCCAGCATCAGCACCTCGCCGGTGTCGTGCTGCTGGATGATGGCCGGGAGCAGGCCGTCGGCGTTGAAGGCGGCGCGGGCGATGACGGCGTCGACGTCGGAGTAGCCTGCGCTGTTCGTGTTGTCGCTCATGCGCGCACCGGCATTCCCTCGGCCGCGATGGCCGCCTTGACCTGGCCGATGGTGAGCTCGCCGTTGTGGAACACGGAGGCGGCCAGCACGGCGTCGGCGCCGGCGGCGATCGCCGGCGGGAAGTGCTCCACTGCGCCGGCGCCGCCGGAGGCGATGACGGGCACGGTGCTGAGCTCGCGCATGATGCGGATCAGCTCGAGGTCGAAGCCGGCCTTGGTGCCGTCGGCGTCGATCGAGTTGACGAGCAGCTCGCCGACGCCGAGTTCGATGGCCTGGCGCGCCCAGTCGAGCGCGTCCAGGTCGGTCTCGGTGCGGCCGCCGTGGGTGGTCACGACGAAGCCGGACTCGGTGCGCCCGCTGCGCTTGACGTCGAGCGAGAGCACGAGCACCTGCGAGCCGAAGCGGTCGGCGATCTCGGCGATCAGGGCCGGGCGGGCGATGGCGGCGCTGTTCACGCCCACCTTGTCCGCACCGTTGGCCTGGAGCCGGGAGACGTCCTCGACGCTGCGGATGCCGCCGCCGACGGTGAGCGGGATGAAGACTTGCTCGGCGGTGGCCCGCACCACGTCGTAGGTGGTGGAGCGGTTGTCGACCGTCGCGGTGACGTCGAGGAAGGTGAGCTCGTCCGCCCCCTGCTCGAAGTAGCGCTTGGCCAGCTCGACGGGGTCGCCCGCATCGCGCAGGTTCTGGAAGTTGACGCCCTTGACGACGCGGCCGTCGGCCACGTCGAGGCACGGGATGACGCGCACGGAGAGTGCCATGGCCGTCACAACCTCGCAGCGTGGATCGAGCTGACGAGGATGGCACGGGCGCCGATCTCGTAGAGCGCGTCCATCATCTGGTTCGTCTCCGCCCGCGGGATCATCACCCGCACGGCCGCCCACTCCGGGTCGTGCAGCGGGGAGACGGTGGGCGACTCGATGCCGGGGGCGACGCGGGTGGCCTGCTCCAGCAGTGCGACGGGGATGTCGTAGTCCATGATCACGTACTGGCGGGCGACGAGCACGCCCTGCAGCCGGCGGAGCAGGGTGGCCACGCCGGGCTTCTCCTCCGCGGAGCGGATGAGGACGGCGGTGGACTCCAGGATGACGGGGCCGAAGATGGCCAGGCCGGCGGCGCGGAGCGTGGCGCCGGTGGAGACGACGTCGGCGACGGCATCCGCCACCCCGAGCCGCACGGCGGACTCGACGGCGCCGTCGAGCTTGACCAGCTCGACCTCGATGCCCTTCTCGCGGAGGAAATCGCCGACGAGGCCCGGGTAACTGGTGGCGACGCGGACGCCGGCGAGGTCGTCGAGCTCGCGGAAGCGCTCGGCGGGGCCGGCGAAGCGGAACGTCGACTCGGCGAAGTTCAGCTCGTGCACCTCGGTGGCGGGCGAGCCGGAGTCCAGCAGCAGGTCGCGGCCGGTGATGCCGACGTCCAGGGCGCCGGAGCCGACGTAGGTGGCGATGTCGCGCGGGCGCAGGTAGAAGAACTCGACGTCGTTGCGGGGGTCGGGGGTGTGCAGCTCGCGCGGGTCGCGGCGGCCGGTGTAGCCCGCCTCGAACAGCATCTGGGAGGCGGTGTCGGACAGTGAGCCCTTGTTGGGCACGGCAATTCTCAGCATGGTGGTGCTCTCTGGTTCGTGTGGATCAGTCATCGGTGACATGAGCGGCCGGCACTGGTGCGCGGCGAATCAGAGATGTCGGTAGATGTCGGCGGGGCTGAGACCCTTCGCCAGCATCAGCACCTGCAGGTGGTAGAGCAGCTGCGAGATCTCCTCGGCGGTCTCGTCGTCGCTCTGGTACTCGGCGGCCATCCACACTTCGGCGGCCTCCTCGACGATTTTCTTTCCAATGGCATGCACGCCCGCGTCGAGCTCACGCACGGTTCCCGATCCTTCGGGGCGGATGCGGGCCTTCTCGGAGAGCTCGGCGAAGAGGGCGTCGAAAGTTTTCACCTCTACAGGGTACTAGTGCTTGTGGGCCGATGACGCCGCGGCGGCGCGCAGGGCCGCAATCTGCGCCTCCGGCTCCCCCACGTTGTACACGGCGGAGCCCGCGACGAAGGTGTTCGCGCCGGCCTCGGCCGCGATGCCGATGGTGTCCAGGCTGATGCCGCCATCCACCTGCAGCCAGACGTCCAGGCCGCTGGCGGCCACGGCCTCGGCGGCGCGTCGGAGCTTGGGCATCATGTCGGTCATGAAGCTCTGCCCGCCGAAGCCGGGCTCCACGGTCATGATCAGGATCTGGTCGAACTCGGGAAGCAGTTCCAGGTACGGCTCGACGTCGGTTCCGGGCTTCAGGGCGATCCCGGCGCGGGCGCCGCGCTGGCGCAGCCTGCGGGCCAGGGTGACGGGGTCGGTGCTGGCCTCGGCGTGGAAGGTGACGGATGCCGCCCCCACCTCGGCGTAGCCGGGCGCCCAGTGGTCGGCATCCGAGATCATCAGGTGCACGTCCAGCGGGATCGGGGAGACCTCGTTCAGGCGCCCCACCATCGTCTTGCCGAAGGTGAGGTTCGGCACGAAATGGTTGTCCATGACGTCCACGTGCACGAAGTCGGCGGTGGCGATGCGGCCGAGCTCGTGCTCGAGGTTCGCGAAATCGGCGGTGAGGATGCTGGGGTTGATGCGGGGGGCGCTGCTGGTCGACATGGCTCCTATGCTAGCGAGCGGCATTCCCCGGTTGGTTCCCCGGCTGGTTGAGCCTGTCGAAACCCCCGGCGCCGACCGCGGGGTGGCGGAGGCACGCTCCTCAACTCAAACAATGACGCTTTCGCCCAAGCCCCGGTTGCCGGGATCGGGTGCGGCCAGGGTTGCGGGCGGGGCTCGGGCGAAACCGCCATAACTCGCACCCCGCATGCCTCCGCCACCCCGCTGACGTCGCGCGCGCCCCACGCGAACTCCCCCGTTGGCTCGAGGGAGCGCCAGCGACCGAAGCCAACACCCGACCAGCGCGTGTGGCCGGGCCGGCGGATGCCGCGGACAGCCGTTCCGCGAAGTCGCCCAGGGCTTCGGGCGCTGCGCTGCTCGTCCCTCGCGGCGCGGCGCCCTCCAGCCGCCGTGCGGATGCCGGTGCCCGCCGGAATCCAGCGGGGGCGTCTGCACAGTGGCGGACGACACGACCGCGCAGAGACCCCGCTCGGCGAAGCCCGCAACCCCGTTGGCTCGAGGGAGCGCCAGCGACCGAAGCCGTGCCCGGCGCCACTGTTCGGGAGGCCGACGGCGGATAGGGAGGCCGTTTCCGGCGCGAAGTTGCCTCCCAATGTCGCGGGTGCCTCCGCATCCGCTACCCCTCGCTTGCCCGAGGGAGCGCCGGTGACCGAAGCCAACACCCCGGGACACGGGTGGCACCCACCCGCTGGTCGAGTAGCGCCGCCTGCGGCGCGTATCGAGACCCCGTTGCGAGATCTCGATACGGCCCTGGCGGGCCTACTCGATCAACGGAAAAGGCCAGCTCCAGCCTCGCGCACCCCGTTGGCTCGAGGGAGTGCCGCGACCGATCGGGAGGCAGGCGGGCGGGTGCGGCTAGTTCTTGCGGAACAGCGCGATGAACATGGCGTCGGTGCCGTGGCGGTGCGGCCAGAGCTGCACGGTCCGGCCGTCGCCGCCGACGTCCAGCGGGTTCGCGGCGATGCCCTCGAGCACCTCGCGGGTCGGCAGCTGCTCGAGCGAGTCGCCCCAGCGGGCGAGGGCGCCGTTGACGGTGCCGAGCGTCTCGCCGAGGTGCGGCGAGCAGGTGACGTAGGCGAGGATGCCGCCGGGCTTCAGCGCCCCGAAGGCGGCGTCGAACAACTTGCCCTGCAGCACGCTCAGCTCGGCGACGTCGTTCGGCGTCTTCCGCCAGCGGGCCTCGGGGCGCCTGCGCAGCGCGCCGAGGCCGGTGCAGGGCGCGTCGAGCATGATCCGGTCGAAGGCGGCGGGGTGCGTGTCGCCGATGGTCGTGCCGTCCAGCTCCAGCACGGGCACCTCGCCGGGCACGCCGGCGAGGGCGTTGCGCACCAGGCCGGCCCGGGCGGGCACCAACTCGTTGGCGGTGAGCTCCGCGCCGCCCAGTCGCGCCTCGGCGGCGAGCAGCGCCGCCTTGCCGCCAGGACCGGCGCAGAGGTCGAGCCAGCGCTCCCCTGCGACGACGGGCTCGGCCCGGCTGAGAGCGAGTGCCGCCAGCTGGGAGCCCTCGTCCTGCACGCGCACGCGGCCGCCGAAGCGCTCCGTGACGCCGAGGGGGTCGCCGCCGGAGAGCACGAAGCCGATCGGAGAGAAGGCGTCCGCGTCGCCGAGGCCGGCGGCATCCGCCTGGTCGACGAGGCCGGGCAGCGCGGCCAGGTTGACCTTGGGGGCGACGTTGTCGGCCTGCAGCAGCTGCTCGAGCTCGTCGGCGCGGCCCTCGGCGTCCAGCGCGGCGCGGAGCGCGCGCACCACCCAGGCCGGGTGCGAGTGCAGCACGGCGAGCTTCTCGTCGGCGCCCTCGGTCTCCTCCTGTACCCAGCCCTGCCACTCCTCGAGCGAGCTGCGCGAGATGGTGCGCAGCACGCCGTTGGTGAAGCCGGTGGCCGAGCGGGAGGCGACCTGGCTGGCCAGCGCGACCGACTCGTTGACGGCGGCGTGCGTGGCCACCCGGGTGGCCAGCAGCTGGTGGGCGCCGAGGCGCAGCACGTCGAGCACGGCCGGGTCGATCTTGTCGACGGTGCGGTCGGCGACGAGCTCGATGACCTTGTCGTAGAAGCCCTGCATGCGGAGCGTGCCGTAGGTGAGCTCGGTGGCCAGCGCGGCGTCGGCCGAGTTCAGGCCGGCCTTCTGGATGCGGCTGGGCAGCAGCAGGTTGGCGTAGGCGTCGGACTCGCGCACGGCGGCGATGACCTCGTAGGCGACGAGCCGGGCGGGCTGCACCTGCTGCTGTGGGCGGCGCTTCGGCGCCCGGGCCTGGCTGTTCCGCCGGGGCGAACTGTTCCTGGGATCGCTCATTCGGCGATCACCTCCTCTGCTGCGATGCCGCGCCACCAGTCGGCGGCGTTCATCGGGGTCTTGCCGGCCGGCTGCACACGCAGCAGCTCGAGCGGGGTGCTGGCGGTGCCGACGAGCACGCGGCCGTCGACGGATCTGATGTGCCCGGGCGGCAGCGCTGCGGCATCCCGCGCGTGGCGGAGCTCGTGCAGCTTGAACCGGGCGCCGTCGAGCAGGGTGAACGCGCCGGGCTCGGCGGTGACGCCCTGGTAGCGGTGGAAGACGGTCTCGGCGGGCTCCGACCAGTGCAGCCGGGCGTCGTCGATGCCGAGCTTGGCGGCCGGGGTGGGCTCGCCGCTCTGCGGCACGGCGACGGCGCTGCCGTCGGCGAGCTCGTCCACGACGCGGGCCAACAGGGCCCCGCCGGAGACGGCGAGCTCGGCCAGCAGCGTCGCGGACGTGTCTGCCTCGGTGATGGGCCGCTCGATCCGGCCGAAGACGTCGCCGGCGTCGAGGGCTGCAACCAGCTGGAAGACGTCGGCGCCGGTGCGCTCGTCGCCGGCGATGAGCGCCCGCTGCACCGGGGCGGCCCCGCGCCAGCGCGGCAGCAGCGAGAAGTGCAGGTTGATCCAGCCGAGGCGGGGCGTGGAGAGCAGCGGCTCGCGCACGAGGCCGCCGTAGGCGACGATGACGCCGAGGTCCGCGCCGAGCGCCGCGATCTGGGCGGTGACGGCCTCGTCGAGGCGGTTCGCCTTGATGACCGGCAGCCCGAGGGCCGCGGCGGCCTGCGCCACCGGCGACGGGGTCAGGATGCGCTTGCGCCCCTGCGGGGAATCCTCCCGGGTGACGACGGCCGCGATCTCGTGCGGGCCGCCCGCGAGCAGTCGGAGGCTCGGCACCGCGGCGTCGGGCGTTCCGGCAAAAACAAGTCTCATCTAGAAGATCTCCGGGTCATCAAATCGAACTCTCAGTGTAGGTGCGGGCCGGAAGGCGCCCCCCTTGGGCGGCCGCCTCCGCGAGCTCGCCACGGCGACGATGGCGGCCCGCAGGCGCCGGGCCACCTCGGCACCGGCCGCGTAGTCGAAGCGCACGATGGCGCGCATGAGGCCGTCGGATGCCGCGGCGCCCGGCCCGGCCGGCGGGGCGGGGACCGGCCCCAGGATGTCGACGCCATCCAGCTCCCGCAGTTCGGCCAGCGCGCCGTCGAGCACGGCGGGGGCGGCGGTGACGGAGGCGGTGCGCACGGCGGGTGGGAAGCGCAGGGCGCGCCGGTCGGCGAACTCGCGGGCGGCCCACTGGGCCTGCTGCCAGGTGCCGAGGGCGGAGGCGAGGGCGCCGCCCACCCCGGCCAGGATCACCGGGGCACCGGGCGCGGCCAGCACGGCCGCGTTGGACCACCAGCGCAGTGCGTCCTCCGCAACCCGCAGCGACTCGCGTCCGAGCATCCGCTCGCCGTCGAGCAGCAGCACGGCGGCGTAGCCGCCGGCGGCGACCGGCTCGGCCCCGCGGGTGGCGATCACCAGCGCGGGCTTCGCGCTCACGCTGAGGATCGGGTTCTCACCGTCGGCGACGACGACGAGCGCGCCGGGGAAGGCTCGGCCGAGCTCCTCGGCGGTGCGCCCGGCGCCGATCCGCACGGTGCGCAGCGCGTGCCCCCCGCAGGTGCCGCAGGTCCAGTTCGCAGCGATCGCGCCGCACCAGCGGCAGCTGGGCGCCGCTCCCGGGGCGTTCTGGCCGAGCGGCCCCTGGCAGTGGGCGCAGCGGGCGGCCTCGCGGCAGCTGGCACAGGCGACGACGGGCGCGTAGCCGGGCGAGGCGACCTGCACGAGCACGGGCCCGCGGCCGAGGCCGTCCTTCGCCTCGCGCCAGGCCAGCGACGGGATGCGCGCCGCCTGGGCGTGCTCGTCCGGCTGGCCCTGCTGCGCGGTGGCGATGATGTTGGGGCGGGAGAAGCGCTCGGGCGCGAGCTCGTGCAGCCAGCCGATCTCGACGAGGCGCTGCGCCTCGATGCTGCGGGCGTGGCCGAGCAGGACGAGAGCGGAGCCGCTCAGGCCCTGCCG
This sequence comes from Microterricola pindariensis, assembly GCF_002936985.1. Lineage (GTDB taxonomy): Bacteria > Actinomycetota > Actinomycetes > Actinomycetales > Microbacteriaceae > Microterricola > Microterricola pindariensis. Next base: position 132,504 of record NZ_MPZN01000001.1, read on the forward strand.
GATGAGCGCGACGTCGCGGGCGTTGGCGTAGGGGGCGAGCGACTCGGCGTACAGCGGGTCGCCGTCGTCCCAGAGGGCGATGAGCCCGAGCGCGCTGGCCGGCGCGTAGACGACGGAGCGGTTGCCGACGACGACGCGCGGCTCGGGGCCGAGGCAGGCCAGGAACGCGCTGTAGCGCTCCGTCGTGGTCTGCCGGGCGTCGAAGCGGGAGATCTGCTCCGCCGGCAGCAGCGCGTGCAGGGCGGCGAGCAGCTGCTCCTGGTCGCGGAAGTCGGGAACGGCCAGCAGGGCGCTGCGCCCGCCGGCGAGCGTGCGCGCGGCCAGCTCGGCCATGGTCAGGGCCCAATGGCCCACCCAGGCGCCGGACGCCGTCTGCACCAGCCGCGGCACGGCGGTCATCGCGACCCGCCCGTCCGGGTCGAGGGCCCCGGCCACGACGGCGTCGGTGTAGCCGCTGAGGCCCGGGAGCGCCGGCTCGGCCGAGGGCACAGCGGGCGAGGCGACCGGGTCTCGCGAGGGCGCGGACTCGGCCGCTTCGGCATCCGCCTGCGCGGCCAGCCACTTCTTCTCTGCCCGCACCGCGCGTGGCGGCACGGCCAGCCGCACCACGTCGATGGCGCTGCCGGCGCCGCGGTCGGCGATGCGGCGCGCCAGCTCGTAGACCTCGGGCGTGAGCACGGCGGCCGTCGACACGAGCGAGTCGATGTCGCTGAGCGTTCCCGAGAAGGAGTCGTCGGCCTCTGCGGCGTCCACCAGCTCGATCACATATGCGTCGATGATGCGCCCGCCGGAGCGGAACGGCACCTTGACCCGCTGCCCCACCCGGATGGCGCCGGCCAGTGCCTCCGGCACGCCGTAGTCGAAGAGGTGGTCCAGCTGCGGCAGCGGGTTGTCGATCAGGACGCGGGCGACCACACCGGACCGCATGATCAGAGCCCGGCTGCGCTTCTCAGATCGTCGACCCGGTCCAGCCGCTCCCACGTGAAGTCGGGGAGCTCTCGGCCGAAGTGGCCGTAGCTGGCGGTCTGCGCGTAGATCGGGCGCAGCAGGTCGAGGTCGTCGATGATGGCGCCGGGGCGGAGGTCGAACACCTCGCGGATGGCGCGGGTGATGTCGGCGTCCGGCAGCGTGCCGGTGCCGAAGGTCTCCACGTACAGCCCGACGGGGGCCGCCTTGCCGATGGCGTAGGCGACCTGCACCTCGAGCCGCTCGGCCAGGCCGGCGGCGACGGCGTTCTTGGCGACCCAGCGCATGGCGTAGGCGGCGGAGCGGTCGACCTTGGACGGGTCCTTGCCGCTGAAGGCGCCCCCGCCGTGGCGGCTGGCTCCCCCGTAGGTGTCGATGATGATCTTGCGGCCGGTGAGGCCGGCGTCGCCTTGCGGGCCGCCGATCTCGAATTTGCCGGTCGGGTTGATCAGGGTCTTCGCGCCGGCGGAGTCGAGTTCGACGAGGTCGAGGACGGGGCGGATGACGAGCTCGTTGATCTCGCGGGCGAGCTGCTCCTGGCTGACCTTGGGCGAGTGCTGGGTGGAGAGCACGACGGTCTCGACGCTGCGCGGGATCTGGCCCTCGTAGCCGATGGTGACCTGGGTCTTGCCATCCGGCCGCAGGTAGTCGACGAGCCCGGCCTTGCGCACCTCGGCGAGGCGCTCGGCGAGGCGGTGCGCGATCCAGATCGGGATCGGCATCAGCTGCGGCGTCTCGGTGGTGGCGTAGCCGAACATGATGCCCTGGTCGCCCGCACCCTGCTGGTCGTAGCGCTCGTGGCTGGAGAGCGTGCGGCTCTCGAAGGCCTTGTCGACGCCCTGGGCGATGTCCGGCGACTGGCCGCCGATCGAGATCGACACCCCGCAGGAGCGCCCGTCGAACCAGACGTCGGAGGAGTCGTAGCCGATGGAGGTGATGCGCTCGCGCACGATGGAGGGGATCTCGACGTACGCCTCGGTGGTGACCTCACCCGCGACGTGCACGAGCCCGGTGGTCACCAGCGTCTCGACGGCGACCCGGCTGTGCGGGTCGAGTGCCAGCATGGCGTCGAGGATGCTGTCGGAGATCTGGTCGCAGATCTTGTCTGGGTGTCCCTCGGTGACCGATTCCGAAGTGAATAGCCGAAGCTCGCTCATGGGCCTGTCTCTGATCGAAGGTTGTGGTGCTGAAAAACGGTGGTCGCGCGGGGCTGCTAGTGCAGACGTTCCGCGATCACATCAAGTATGCGATGGGCCACCGACAGCTTGCTGCCGACGGCCTCCAACACTATATCCGCGCCGGCATCGAGCACCGTGATGTCGTTGCGTTCTGTGGCGAAGCCCTCGCTCCAGCCGACCCGGTTCAGCACGAGCAGGTCGGCGCCCTTGCGGGCGAGCTTGCTGCGGCCGAGCTCCAGCTGGGCGGCTCGGTCCGGCTCGGTCTCCGCGGCGAAGCCGACGACGAGCTGGCCCGGCGCCTTGGCCGCGGCGAGGCCGGCCAGGATGTCGGGGTTGCGGACGAGCTCGAGCGTCATCGTGTCGCCGCGCTCGTCCTTCTTGATCTTGCCCTCGCTGACCTCGACGGGGCGGTAGTCGGCGACGGCGGCCGCCATGATGACGACGTCGGCGCCCTCAGATGCCAGGGCGGCGGCATCCTGCATCTGCAACGCCGTGGAGACCTCGCGCAGGTCGACGCCGGCCGGTGCCGGCACCTCGAGGTGGGCCGCGATGAGCACCACCTCGGCGCCACGGGCGGTCGCCGCCTCGGCCAGGGCGATGCCCTGCCGGCCGCTGGAGCGGTTGCCGAGGAAGCGCACGGGGTCCAGCGGCTCGCGGGTGCCGCCGGCGGTGACGACGACGCGCCGGCCGGCCAGGTCGAGCTGCGCGGCCCGGGCGTCGGGGCGGGACGCGTCGTAGGCGGCGAGGGCGGCGCGGACGATCGCGTCGGGCTCCTCGAGCCGGCCGGGGCCGGAGTCGGCGCCGGTCAGCTGGCCGACGGCGGGGCCGACCACCGTGACGCCGCGCGAGCGCAGCGTGGCGATGTTGGCGACGGTGGCCGGGTTCTGCCACATCTCGGTGTGCATCGCCGGGGCGATGACGAGCGGGGCGGTGCTGGCCAGCACGGTGTTGCCGAGCAGGTCGTCGGCGATGCCGGCGGCCAGCTTGGCGATGGTGTTCGCGGTCGCCGGGGCGATCACGATGAGGTCGGCCGACTGGCCGATCGCCACGTGCCGCACCTCGGCAACCCCCTCGTACAGCTCGCTGTGCACGGGGTTGCGCGAGATGGCCTCCAGCGTCGGCCGGCCCACGAACCGCAGTGCGGCATCCGTGGCGACCACGTGCACAGAGTGCCCGGCCAGCACGAATGCCCGCACCACGTTGACCGCCTTGTACGCGGCGATGCCGCCGCTGATGCCGACGACGATCGTGAGGGGCTGGGACACGGAAGAGCCGCCTTCTGAAGGGTTATTCGGCGTTCGGGCGAACCGTCAGCTTGTTCTCGTTGATCTCGTGCATCGCGATCGACAGGGGCTTGTCCTCGATCGACGAGTCGACCAGGGGGCCGACGTTGTCGAACAGGCTGCCTTCGTGCAGGTCGGAGTAGTAGTCGTTGATCTGGCGGGCGCGCTTGGAGGCGAAGATCACGAGGGCATACTTGGAGTCGACCTTCGAGAGCAGCTCGTCGATGGGCGGGTCGATGATGCCGGTGAGCTTGTCAGCCATGTGGAACTCCTGTGTGAGGGGTGAGCAAAACGAGGAAAAGGGCGCGCTGGGTCAGCGCTTCGCCTTGCGAGTCTTCATCAAGTCTACGACTTCTTGCGCGGCCTCGCCCACGTCGCTGTTCACGACCTGGAAATCGAACTCGTCGACGGAGGCCAATTCGACCTTCGCCGTCTCGAGCCTGCGGGCCTGCTCGCTGGCCGTCTCGGTGCCGCGGCCGACCAGGCGGCGGACCAGTTCCTCCCAGCTCGGCGGCTGCAGGAACACCAGTCTGGCCTCCGGCATGGCGCGGCGCACCGAGCGGGCGCCCTGGATGTCGATCTCCAGCAGCACGCTGTTGCCGGCGGCCAGGGCCGCATCGACGGGGCCGCGCGGGGTGCCGTAGCGGTGCGCGTTGTGCACCGTCGCCCACTCCAGCAGCTCGCCCTCCTCGACCATCCGGTCGAACTCGGCGTCGTCGACGAAGTAGTAGCTGACGCCCTCCACCTCGCCGGGGCGGGGCGCCCGGGTGGTGGCGGAGACCGAGAGCAGCACGTCCGGGTGGTTCTCCCGGATGTGGTTGGCGACGGTGCCCTTGCCGACGGCGGTCGGGCCGGCCAGCACGACCAGGCGCGCCGGCGCGGGGGTGCGCGCGGACAGCCGGTCGTAGAGGAAGTCGTAGAGGCGCTCCCGCTGGTGCTTGCCGAGCCCGCCGAGGCGCTTCGCCGGGGAGATGCCGAGGTCGTCCATGATGCGGTGCATCTTGGTGACGCCGATCGCGGGGATGCTGGTGAGGAACTCCGTCACGCGCAGCTTGCCCTCGGCGCCGAGCGGCTCCGCGAAGGCGGTGCGCATGACGTCGAGCGGGTTGCGCTCCCCCGCCGCGATCGCCGCCTTGACGGCGGCGCGCGCCCGGCGGGCGGCGACGGCGGCGCGGCTGGCCGCGACCCGGTCCACCTCGGGTGGGTTCAGGTGCTTGGGCTTGTCGACGTTCTGCCCGTCGGTGTCTTGTACAGCTGAGTCAGCCACGCTTGGCCTCCACTTCCTCTGCGCGACGCGCGATGGCGTCGGCGATGCCGTCGCGGCCGGCCGAGAGCAGGCCGCGCGATTCCGAGACGATGACGCCGGGGGTGAGCGCGCCGAACAGCCGGCGAGTCTCGCTCACCTCGGCGCCCTGGTGCCCGAATCCGGGGGCCAGCACGGGAACGGCCGGGCCGACGGGCTCCTCGTTGATGTTGATGCCGAACTTCGCCAGCTCCAGGGTCGCGCCGAGCACGACGCCCACCGAGCCGAAGCGCCGTTCGGATTGATCCTTCCGGCTGCCGTTCCACTGCGCGACGCCGGCGAGCATGCTCGCCGCGACGGTGCGCTCGGTCTCGGCGACGCGGGCGGTCTGCAGGCCGGCCGCCTCCGGGTTGGAGGTGGCGGCGAGCACGAACACGCCCTTGCCCGCGGCCTCCGCGAGCTCGAGCGAGCTCTGCAGCGAGCCGAGCCCCAGGTACGGGCTGAGCGTGACGGCATCCGACTCGAGCGGCGAGCCGGGCCGCAGCCACGCCTCGCCGTACGCCTGCTGGGTGCTGCCGATGTCGCCGCGCTTGGCGTCGGCGATGACGAGGATGCCGGCGGCACGCGCCTCGGCGATCACCCGCTCCAGCGCGGCGTAGCCGGCGGAGCCGTGCCGCTCGAAGAACGACACCTGCGGCTTGAGGATGCCGGCCCGGTTCCAGGCCGCCTCCACGACGCGCAGGCCGAACTCGCGGGCGCCCTCTGCGGAGTCCTCGAGACCCCACTGGTCCAGGATCCACGCGTGTGGGTCGATGCCAACGCAGAGGTGCCCGGAGCGGTCGAAGACCGCCCCGAGCTTGTCACCGAAAGTCAGTGCCTCTGGCTGGCTCACGCGTTCGCTGCCCGCTGAATCGCGTACTCCTGCAGGCTCGTGACCTCGAAGCCGGTGCGCACCGCGTCCAGCGAGCCGACGGCCGCGCTGAGCTCGGCGATCGTCGTGAACAGCGGGATGTCGGCGGCGACGGCCGCGGCGCGGATCTCGTAGCCGTCGGCCCGGGCGGAGCGGCCGCTCGGCGTGTTGATGACGACCTGCACCTCGCCGCTGTGGATCAGCTCGACGATCGAGGAGTCCGCCTCGGTGGCCTTCTCGGAGAACTTGGCCACCTGCTCGGCGCGGATGCCGTTGCGGCGCAGCACCTCGACGGTGCCCTCCGTGCCGATCAGCTCGTAGCCGAGCTCCTGCAGGCGCAGCGCCGGCAGGATGACGGAGCGCTTGTCGCGGTCGCTGACCGAGACGAACACGGTGCCGGAGAGCGGCATTCCGCCGTAGGCGGCCAGCTGGCTCTTGGCGAAGGCCCGCGGGAAGTCCTTGTCGATGCCCATGACCTCGCCGGTGGAGCGCATCTCCGGGCCGAGCACGGAGTCCACGACGGTGCCCTCCTTGGTGCGGAAGCGCTTGAAGGGCAGCACGGCCTCCTTCACGGAGACGGGCGAGTCGAGCGGCACGCGGGAGCCGTCGTTGACCGGCAGCAGGCCGTCGGCCTTGAGCTCGGCGATGGTCTTGCCGACCATGACGAGCGAGGCGGCCTTGGCCAGCGGGATGCCGAGGGCCTTGGAGACGAACGGCACGGTGCGGGAGGCGCGCGGGTTGGCCTCGAGCACGTAGAGCACGCCGGCGCCGATCGCGAACTGCACGTTCAGCAGGCCGCGCACGCCGATGCCCTGGGCGATCGCGAGGGTCGCCTCGCGCACCTTGTCGATCTGGCCGCGGCCGAGCGTGACGGGCGGGAGGGTGCAGCTGGAGTCGCCGGAGTGGATGCCGGCCTCCTCGATGTGCTCCATGACGCCGCCGATGTAGAGCTCGGTGCCGTCGTAGAGGGCGTCGACGTCGATCTCGATCGCGTCGTCGAGGAAGCGGTCCACCAGCAGCGGGTGCGAGGGTCCGACGACGACCTGGCCCTCGATGCGGGCGAAGTAGTCGGCGAAGGAGGCGCTGTCGTAGATGATCTCCATGCCGCGGCCGCCGAGCACGTAGCTCGGGCGCACCAGCACGGGGTAGCCGATCTCCTCGGCCACCGCGATGGCGCCGGGGGCGTCGGTCGCGGTGCCGTTGCGGGGGGCCATCAGGCCGGCCGCCTCGAGGATGCCGGAGAACAAGCCGCGCTCCTCGGCCAGGTCGATGGCCGACGGCGTGGTGCCGAGGATCGGGATGCCTGCGGCCTCCAGGCCCTTGGCCAGGCCGAGGGCCGTCTGGCCGCCGAGCTGCACGACGACGCCGACGAGCTCGCCGCTCTGGCTCTCCGCGTGGATGACCTCGAGCACGTCCTCGAGCGTGAGCGGCTCGAAGTAGAGGCGGTCGGAGGTGTCGTAGTCGGTGGAGACCGTCTCCGGGTTGCAGTTGATCATGATCGTCTCGAAGCCCGCGTCGGAGAGGGCGAAGGACGCGTGCACGCAGGAGTAGTCGAACTCGACGCCCTGGCCGATGCGGTTCGGGCCGGAGCCCAGGATGACGACCTTCTTGCGGTCGCTCGGCAGCACCTCGGTCTCCAGGTCGTAGCTGGAGTAGTGGTAGGGGGTGAGGGCGGGGAACTCGCCTGCGCAGGTGTCGACGGTCTTGTAGACGGGGCGGACGCCGAGGATGTGGCGCACCTCGCGCACGTCGGCCTCGCCGAAGCCGCGCAGCTCGCCGATCTGGGCGTCGGAGAAGCCGTGGTCCTTGGCGTGGATGAGCACCTCGGTGTCGAGGGTCTCCGCGGTGGCGATGGTCTCGGCGACCTCGTTGATCAGCACGATCTGGTCGATGAACCACGGGTCGATCTTGGTGGCCTCGAAGACCTGCTCGATCGAGGCGCCCTTGCGGAGGGCCTGCTGCACGGTGACGATGCGGCCGTCGGTGGGGACCTTCGAGATCTCCAGCAGCTCGGCGAGCGAGCGGGGCTCCTCGCCCCAGTGGAAGGAGGATCCCTTCTTCTCCATCGAGCGGAGCGCCTTCTGCAGCGCGGTGGCGTAGTTGCGGCCGATGGCCATCGCCTCGCCGACGGACTTCATGGTCGTGGTCAGGGTGGCGTCCGCGGCCGGGAACTTCTCGAAGTTGAAGCGCGGCACCTTGACGACGACGTAGTCCAGTGTCGGCTCGAAGCTGGACGGCGTCACCTTGGTGATGTCGTTGGGGATCTCGTCGAGGCGGTAGCCGATGGCCAGCTTGGCGGCGATCTTCGCGATCGGGAAGCCGGTCGCCTTGGAGGCCAGCGCCGAGGAGCGGGAGACGCGCGGGTTCATCTCGATCACGATGATGCGGCCGTCGGCCGGGTCGATCGCGAACTGGATGTTGCAGCCGCCGGTGTCCACGCCGACGGCGCGGATGATGTCGATGCCGATGTCGCGCAGCTTCTGGAACTCGCGGTCGGTCAGGGTCAGCGCGGGGGCGACGGTGATCGAGTCTCCGGTGTGCACGCCGACGGGGTCGACGTTCTCGATGGAGCAGACCACGACGGTGTTGTCGCTGGTGTCGCGCATGAGCTCGAGCTCATACTCCTTCCAGCCGAGGATCGACTCCTCGAGCAGCACCTCGCTGGTGGGGCTCTGGTGGATGCCGTCGCCGACGATGCGGCGCAGCTCCTCCTCGGTGTACGCGAAGCCGGAGCCGAGGCCGCCCATGGTGAAGGAGGGGCGCACGACGAGCGGGTAGCCGAGGTCCTTGGCCTGCTCGACAGCCTGCTCGACGCTGGTCGCAATGTAGGAGCGGGCCACGTCGGCGCCGGCGGCGAGCACCAGGTCCTTGAAGATCTGGCGGTCCTCGCCCTTGTTGATGGCCTCGAAGTTGGCACCGATGAGCTCGACGTTGTACTTCTCCAGGATGCCGTTCTCGTGCAGCTGGATGGCCGCGTTGAGGGCGGTCTGGCCGCCGAGGGTCGGCAGGATGGCGTCGGGCTTCTCCTTGGCGATGATGGTCTCGATGACCTGCCAGGTGATCGGCTCCACGTAGGTGGCGTCGGCGAAGTCGGGGTCGGTCATGATGGTGGCCGGGTTCGAGTTGACCAGGATGACGCGCACGCCCTCCTCGCGCAGCACGCGGCAGGCCTGGGTGCCCGAGTAGTCAAACTCGCACGCCTGGCCGATGACGATCGGGCCGGAGCCGATGACCAGAACGCTCTTGATGTCGTCTCTCTTGGGCATTACTTGTTTCCGTTCTGCTGCTGCTGCGCCATGACCATGTCACGGAAGCGGTCGAAGAGGTAGTTGGCGTCGTGCGGCCCCGAGGCGGACTCGGGGTGGTACTGCACGGAGAATGCGGGGATGTCGAGGCAGTTCAGGCCCTCGACGACGTTGTCGTTGAGGTCGTAGTGGCTGACCTCGACGCGGCCGAAGCCCTCGGTGGACTCGCTGATGACGTCGATCGGCGCCTCCACGGCGAAGCCGTGGTTGTGCGCGGTGATCTCGACCCGGCCGGTGGCCTTGTCCAGCACCGGCTGGTTGATGCCGCGGTGGCCGAAGGGCAGCTTGTAGGTGTTGAAGCCGAGGGCGCGGCCGAGCAGCTGGTTGCCGAAGCAGATTCCGAAGTACGGCACGCCCGCCCGGAGCACCTCGCGGAGCAGCTCGACGTGGCCGTCCGAGGCGCCGGGGTCGCCCGGGCCGTTCGAGAAGAACAGGGCGTCGGGGGCGAGCGCGAGGATCTCGGCGGCGCCGGTGGTCTGCGGCAGCACCACGACGTCGAAGCCGCGGGCGGCCAGGAACTCGAGGGTGGAGGTCTTGACGCCGAGGTCGAGCACGGCGACCGTGCCGACGCGCTCGGTGGTGGCTGGCAGCTCATAGCGCTCGCTGGTGGAGACCTCGCCCGAGAGGTTCAGGCCGGTCATCTGGGCGCCGGAGCGCACCAGCTCGAGCTGCTCGGCGTCGGAGAGCTCGAAGTCGGCCCCGGAGAAGATGCCGGCGCGCAGGGCCCCGACCGAGCGGATGCGGCGGGTGACGGCGCGGGTGTCGATGCCGCTGATGCCGACGACTCCCCCGGCGAGCAGGTCGTCGTCGATGCTGCGCTGGGAGCGGAAGTTCGACACGATGCGGGAGGGCTCGCGGACGATGAAGCCGGCGACCCAGATGCGGCTGGACTCCATGTCCTCGTCGTTGGCGCCGGTGTTGCCGATGTGCGGCGCGGTCATCAGCACGATCTGTCCGGCGTAGCTCGGGTCGGTCAGCGTCTCCTGGTAGCCGGTCATGCCGGTGGAGAACACCGCCTCGCCGAGGGTGCGGCCGGTCGCGCCGTATGCGCGGCCGACGTAGCGGGTGCCGTCCTCGAGAACGAGAACTGCCTGGCCCGGCCGGGCGTTCGGGGTGGTTGCGGTTTCAGCTGTCATTGCGCTTCCCATGGTCAATTTGGTGCCTCACTGTTGGCGTCGGCCGGTTTCACGGCCGGAAGAATGGTGGAGATCGCGGAGAGGATTCTCGGCCTCTCTGCGGCGTCGATCACGCGGAAGTAGCTGTCTGCGATGGTGGCGGCGCCATCCTGGCCGCCCTGCATCTGCCAGCTCACGAGGCAGAGTCCGCCCTGCTCGACCCCGCGGTCGATCGCCCAGCTGCTCTCGCCGACGGCGCGGAGGGCGCCGGCCGGGATGAAGAGCGGGGTGCCGCCGTCCAGCGCGATCGTGAGACCATCCGGGGCGACGGCCAGCGTGCCCTGCGCGCGGAAGCGCAGGCCGGCGGGCAGCAGGCGCTCCAGCGGCAGCTCGTGCCGGGTGGTGGCGACGTAGTTGGCCCGCACGCTGAGGCTGGGCGCGGCGGCGGATGCCGGCACCGGGTAGGCGGTCAGGCCCTGGTCCCGGCGGCCGCGGCGCTTCCAGCTGCGCGCCATGACGAGCAGCAGCACGACGACGATGACGACCAGCAGGGCGGCCAGCAGCGCGCGCTCGACGCTCACGCGCTGGCCCCGCTCAGCACGGACGCGGCGCGGGCGACCTGCTCGGCCGCGACCAGCTCGCCGCCCAGCACCGTGGCGTAGCCGTGGCGGAAGGTGGCCTCGACGCGGCCGGGCAGCGTCATGGCGAGGTAGGGCGAGTTCACGCCCTTGCCGGCCAGGTTCTGGGTGCTGAACTCGCGGCTCGCGTTCGGGTCGTAGAGCACGATGTCGGCGATCGCGCCGACCTCCAGCACGCTGCTGTGCCCGGCGAGGCGGCCGATCTGGGCGGGGGCACCGCTCAGCACGCGGGCGACGTCATTCCAGTCCAGCAGGCCGTTCGCCACGACGGAGGCGTGCACGACGGAGAGGGCGGACTCGAGCCCGACCATCCCGTTCGCCGCGGCGTCCCACTCGCAGTCCTTGGCCTCGACCGGGTGCGGGGCGTGGTCGGTGGCGACGATGTCGATCGTGCCGTCGGCGAGGGCGGCGCGCAGCGCCTCCACGTCCTCGCGCCGGCGCAGCGGCGGGTTGACCTTGTAGCGGGCGTCATAGCTGGCGACGAGCTCCTCGGTCAGCAGCAGGTGGTGCGGCGTGACCTCGGCGGTGACGTTGATGCCGCGGGCCTTCGCCCAGCGGATGACGTCGACGGAGCCGGCGGTGGAGACGTGGCAGATGTGCAGCCGGGAGCCGACGTGCTCGGCGAGGAGCACATCGCGGGCGATGATCGACTCCTCGGCGACGGCCGGCCAGCCGGTGAGGCCGAGCTCGCCGGAGAGGGCACCCTCGTTCATCTGGGCGCCGACGGTGAGGCGGGGCTCCTGGGCGTGCTGGGCGATGACGCCGTCGAAGCCCTTGACGTATTCGAGGGCCCGGCGCATGAGCAGCGGGTCGGAGACGCAGAAGCCGTCGTCGGAGAAGACGCGCACCTGGGCCCGGGAGGCGGCCATGGCGCCGAGCTCGGCCAGCTTCTCGCCGGCCAGGCCAACGGTGACGGCGCCGATCGGGCGCACGGTGGCGTAGGCGGCCTGCTCACCGAGGGAGAGCACCTGCTCGACGACGCCGGCGGTGTCGGCCACGGGCGAGGTGTTCGCCATGGCGAAGATGCTGGTGAAGCCGCCGGCCGCGGCGGCGCGGCTGCCGGTCAGCACGGTCTCGCTCTGCTCGTAGCCGGGCTCGCGGAGGTGGGTGTGCAGGTCGACGAGGCCCGGCAGCGCCAGCAGCCCGTCGGCGTCGACGACGGCTGCGCCCGCGGAGCTCAGGCCGGAGCCGGTCTCGGTGATGCGGCCGTTCTCCAGCAGCAGGTCGGTGCGGCGTCCGTCGGCCAGGGTGGCTCCCGTGATGAGGGTGCGCTCGCTCGGTGTTGATGAGGTCATCGGGCCACCTCACGTTCGCCAGAAAGCAAGACGTACAACGCGGCCATTCTCACCGAAACTCCATTCGCTACCTGCTCGAGAACCGTCGACTGCGCCGAATCGGCTGCGGCAGACGAGATTTCCAGGCCGCGGTTCATCGGCCCGGGGTGCATCACAATGCTACTCGGCGCGAGGCGCCGGAAACGATCATCATCCAGACCCCATGTGCGGGAATACTCCCGACTGCTGGGGAAAAACGCCGCATTCATGCGCTCGGCCTGGATGCGCAGCATCATCACGACGTCTGGCGCGGCGTCGATCGCCGCGTCCAGGTCGTAGCCGATCGTCGCCGGCCACGCCGTGGTGTGCACCGGGACGAGGGTGGGCGGGGCCACCAGGTGCACGCTGGCGCCGAGGGTGCTGAGCAGCCAGACGTTGGAGCGCGCGACCCGCGAGTGCAGGATGTCGCCGACGATCGTGACGGTGACGCCGTCGAGGTCGCGGCCGCGGGAGGCGCCGGGGTGCAGGCGGCGGCGGATCGTGAACGCGTCCAGCAGCGCCTGGGTGGGGTGTTCGTGGGTGCCGTCGCCGGCGTTGATGATGCCGGCGTCGATCCAGCCGCTGGCGGCCAGGACGGCGGGGGCCCCGGAGGCTCCGTGGCGGATGACGACGCCGTCGGCGCCGATCGCGGCCAGGGTCTGCGCCGTGTCCTTCAGGCTCTCGCCCTTGGACACGCTCGAGCCCTTGGCGCTGAAGTTGATGACATCCGCGGAGAGGCGCTTGGCGGCGGCCTCGAAGGAGATGCGGGTGCGGGTGGAGTCCTCGAAGAAGAGGTTGACGACGGTCTTGCCGCGCAGCGTCGGCAGCTTCTTGACCTCGCGCTGCTGCACGTCGGCCATGTCCTCGGCGATGTCGAGGATCTCGATGGCGGCCTCGCGGGAGAGGTCCTTCGTGGAGAGCAGGTGGCGCATCACTCGGCCCCACCCCCCTCGATGCTCACGAACTCGTCGCCGTCGATCTCCTCGAGGTGCACGTTGATGCGCTCCGCGGCGGATGTCGGCAGGTTCTTGCCCACGTAGTCGGCGCGGATCGGCAGCTCGCGGTGGCCGCGGTCGACCAGCACGGCCAGGCGCACGGCGCTCGGCCGGCCGTGGTCGTTCAGGGCGTCCAGGGCGGAGCGGATGGTGCGGCCGGAGTAGAGCACGTCGTCGACGAGCACGACGGTCTTGCCGTCGATGCTGCCCGGCACGTGCGTCGGCGCCGGGGTGCGGGTGCGGGTGCGGGAGAGGTCGTCGCGGTACATCGTCACGTCGAGCGTGCCGACGGCGACGGGGGCGGCATCCGGCTCGATGCGGGCGATGGTCTCGGCGATGCGCCGGGCGAGGATCACGCCCCTGGTCGGGATGCCGAGGATAACGAGGTTGTCTGGGCCCCGGTTGGACTCCAGGATCTCGTGGGAGATCCGAGTCAACGCTCGGGCGATGTCAGCCTGCTGCAGCACTGTGCGTGCCATCAACCGACTCCCTTCTCCGTCTCACAGGACGGTTCTTAAAGGTTGTCAAAGTGCGGTGTCCACACTAGCAGCCCGCGCGGGCCCTCCCGTCCGCCCGGCCTCCGTGCCAGCCCCGTTGCCCGGTGCGCCGGCCGGGTGCAGCATGGCCGCGTGGCCTCCATCATGATCGCCGTCATGCCCTTCGCCGGGCATGTCGCGCCGATGCGCGCCGTGGCCGAGGCGTTCATCGCCGCCGGGCACCGGGTGCGCGTGTACACGGGCGCGGCCCACGTTGCGGCGTTCTCCTCGCTCGGCGCCGACGTCGTGCCGTGGCACGTCGCCCCCGACTTCGACGAGCAGGATCTGCCCGCCGCGTTTCCGGCCCTCCGGGGCCGGAAGGGGCCCGCCCAGATGCTCGCCAATGTGCGGGAGGTGTTCATCAACACGGCGGCCGGGCAGTGCGTCGACCTCCGTGCCGCCTTCGAGGAGGAGCCGTGGGACGTGATCGTCGCCGACGGGCTGAGCCTCGGCGCCCATCTGGCCTCCGAGCACACCGGCACCCCGTGGGCGACCGTGAGCATCGTGCCGCTGACGATTCCGAGCCGGGACCTGCCGCCGCCCGGCCTCGGCATCCGGCCCGCCGGGGCCCGCTCGGGCGCGCCCGCGATGCGCTGCTCCGCGCCTTCCTGCCGCTGGCCAGCGCGCCCCTGGAGCGCGCCTACCGGCTGGCCCGCTCCGATGCGGGACTGGCGCCCGGCGGGCGGCCGTTCGGCGACGCCTGGTACTCGCCCGCGCTGGTCTGTGCCCGCGGCGTGCCGGAGCTGGACTACCCGCGCAGCGACCTGCCGCCGCAGGTCTTCTACGTCGGCACACTCACCCCGGCGGCGTCCGGCCAGCCGCAGCCCGGTCGACGGCCGGACTGGCTGCCGGATGCCGCAGCCGGCGGCAGCCCCGTCGTGCACGTGACCCAGGGCACCCTGAACACCGAGCCGCGCGACCTGATCGAGCCGACGTTCGCCGCCCTCGGCCGGCAGCGGGTGCGCCTCGTCGCGGTGACGGGGCGGCGCGGGCATCCGGGGCTGCCGTTCCCCGCCCCGCCGAACGCCTCTGTCAGCGATGTCATCCCCTACGCCGACCTCCTCCCCCACGTCGATGTGATGATCACGAACGGCGGCTGGGGCGGCGTGCTGGCCTCCCTCGCGCACGGCATCCCGCTCATCGTGGCCGGCGGAGACCTCGACAAGCCGGAGATCGCGGCGCGGGTGGCCTGGGCCGGCGCCGGCATCGACCTGCGCACGGGCACCCCGTCGCCGCGGCAGATCCTGGCCGCGTGGCGCCGGGTGTCCGCCGAGCCGGCATACCGGGCATCCGCCGAGCGGATCGGCGCCGCCCTGCGCCGGCACGACGGGCCGGCAGAGGTGGTGCGGCACACCCTGCGCCTGCTCGAGGCCCGGGGCGTGCCGGGCGCCTAGCGGGGCGGGGCGGTGTCGACGTCCTCCGGCGCGGCGGCGTCGAGCTCGTCGGGCAGCTCCAGCGGGCGCCGGCTGAAGTAGGCCGCGCCCTTCTTCCAGAACACGATGATCGGCACGATGCCGAGGGCCAGGCTGCCGAGGCCGATGATGATCACGATCGTCTCCAGCGACGGGATCGAGACGAAGAAGATCCACACCATGAACAGGGCACCGAGGCCTGGCCACAGGCCGATGAAGATGAAGTTCTTCACCGAGCTGAAGATGATTCGGCGATACGCGACGACGACGGCGATCCCGGCCAGGGCGTAGTAGAAGGCGATCTGCAGCCCGATCGAGCTGATCGCGTTGTTCAGGATCTCGCCGACGCTGCCGAGGAAGTTGGAGCCGATGAACAGCACGAGCGAGACACCCGTGACGACGAGGGTCGCGAAGGCGGGCGTGCGCCACTTCGGGTGGGAGTGGCCGAACGCGGCGGGGATCGTGTGGTCGCGGCCCATCGCGAAGAGGGTGCGGGTCACCTGGATCAGCGTCGTCTCCAGGGTGGCGATCGTGGAGAGCATCACGGCGATGATGAGGATCTTGCCGCCCGGCCCCGGCCAGATCGCCTCGCCGAGCACGTTGAGCACGTTGCCGCTGTTGGCCTCGATCGTCTCGGCGGGCAGGATGACGAGGGTGGCGATGGTGAAGATCTCGAACAGCAGGAACACGATGATCACCCCGACGATGCCGCCGATGCCGGAGGCCTTGCGCCCGTTCTTCGTCTCCTCGCTCAGGTTCGCCGCGACATCCCAGCCCCAGTAGTAGAAGGCGGCGATGAGCGCGGCGGCCACGAACGCCCCGGTACCGCTGAAGTGCTCGAAGCCGAGCCAGCTCCACGAGAAGGAGGGGCCGGCGTGGGCGCCCGTCGCCGCGGTCACGATCGCCGCGACCGCGAAGATCACCAGGATGGCGACCTCCACGGTCGACATGATCCACTGGGCGCGGGCCGTGATGCGCACGCCGAGCAGCACGCACGCCGCCATCACCAGGAACCAGACGGCGCCGATGGCGGTCACCAGCGGCACGTTGTCGGAGTTCTCCGGGCTGAACAGCGCCACCGTCATGACGCCGGCCGGCAGCGCGCCGGCCACCATGAAGATCGTCGCGGAGATGACGAGCGCCCAGCCGGAGAGGAACCCGAGGACCGGGTGCAGCGCGCGCCCCACCCAGGAGTAGGCGGCGCCGGCGTTGACGTCCGCCCTGCCGAGGTAGGCGAACGCCCAGGCGATGCCGAGCATCGGCAGGGCGCACCAGAGCAGCGCGGCCGGGCTGGCGAGGCCGGCCACGGCCACGAGCGTCGCCGTCGTGGCGGCGATGGAATAGGCCGGGGCGCTGCCGGCGACGGCCATCACGATCGAACCGGCCGCCGTCACCCCGTCGGCCTGGAGCTCGTGGTGGTGCTCCGGCTCCGGAGCCTGCTGCACGGGCGTGTCGGTGTCAGCCATGGGGTACTCCCTCGCACTGAGAAGTGAGCTTTCGTCGTGAAAGCTAGCACCGCGGGACCACGCTGACAACGAGCAAAACCGCGCACGCGATGCCGCTATCGTTTTCAGGTGACCCAAGCCCCTCCCCAACAACGCCGCCGCCTCGTCGACCTCGCCCCCCTGCGGGTTCCCGCCTTCGGCCGCCTCTGGGTCGGCGGGGCCATCGCCGGCATCGGCGCGCAGATGACGATCGTCGCCGTCGGGCTGCAGATCTTCGACATGACGCACTCCACACTCGCCGTCGGCCTGGTCGGCGGCATCGCCCTGCTGCCGATGATCATCGCCGGCCTCTGGGGCGGCGTGCTGGCGGATGCCTTCGACCGGCGCACGGTGCTGATCGTCAGCTCGATCGTCGCCTGGCTCGGCACGCTCAGCCTGCTCGGCCTCTCCCTCGCCGACACGCTCACCCGCGGCACGGACGCGGCCGTCCCGCTCTGGCCGTTCTACCTGGCCACGACGGTCGCCACCGTCGCCGCCACCATCAGCGGGGCCACCCGCGCCGCCGTCATCCCGCGCATCCTCCCGGCCGACCTCATCGCGCGGGCGGCCGCCCTGAACGGCATCAGCATCGGCGCGCAGCTCACCCTCGGCCCGGCGCTGGCCGGCGTGCTCGTGGCAACCCTCGGCTTCCCCGTGACCTTCGCGGTGGACGCCGTGCTGTTCACCGCCGGGTTCCTCGGCATCGTGATGCTGCCGCGGCTGCCCGCGGAGAAGTCGGCGACGCGGGCCGGCCTGCGCTCGCTCCGCGACGGCATCGACTTCCTCCGCCACGCCCCCAACATCCGCAGCAGCTTCATCGTCGACATCGTCGCGATGACGTTCGGCCGGCCCTTCGCCCTGCTGCCCGCCGTGGCGGCGCTCGCCGTCGGCGGCGGGGCCGTGACCGTCGGCGTGCTCACGGCCGCCGCCGCGCTCGGCACCTTCCTGACCAGCCTGTTCAGCGGGCCCGTCGCGCACGTGCACCGCTACGGCGTCGCCATCGCCCGCTCGATCATGGTCTACGGCGGCTGCGTCGCCCTGCTCGGCCTCGTCGTCGGCGCCATGCAGACGGGCTGGTTCGGCGCTGTCGGCGCGGACTTCGGCGAGGTCAATGTGCCCGCCCTCGTGCTGGCCGCGCTCGCCATGGCCGGCATGGGCGCCTCCGACGAGGTGAGCGCCATCTTCCGCAGCACGATGATGCTGACGGCGACCCCGGATGCCATGCAGGGCCGCCTGCAGGGCATCTTCACCGTCGTCGTCACCGGCGGGCCGCGCATCGGCGACCTCTACGTGGGCATCCTGGCGACGGCGGTCGGGCTCTGGTTCCCTCCCCTGCTCGGCGGCGTGCTGATCATCGCGCTCATCGCCCTGATCATGCGCGCCCAGCCCTCCTTCCGGAACTACGACGCCCGCAACCCGCAGCCGTAGCGGCGGTCCCGCGCGCATTTGCATGCAGATGCATGGAATACCGGAGGGCGGCGTAGGGTTGTAGATGGAGGCCGACCGAACGGGCCGGGCACCGGAACAGTCGCGGGACACAATTCCGCGAAGAAGGAGAAATCATGGGCAACTTCACGGGCAAGACCGCACTCGTCACGGGCGGCGGCTCCGGCCTCGGCGAGGCCATCAGCAAGGACCTGGCCCGCGAGGGCGCCAACGTCGTCGTCGCCGACATCTCGCTGGAGAGCGCGCAGCGCGTTGCCGACGAGATCACCGCCGCCGGCGGCGCCGCCGCGGCATTCCAGGCGAACACCGCCGTCGCAGAGGACAGCAAGAAGTCGGTCGACTTCGCGGTCGAGACCTTCGGCGCGCTCAACTACGCGGTCAACAACGCCGGCATCGGCGGCGCCAGCGCCCCCGTCGGCGATGTGGACCTGGACGACTGGGACCGGGTCATCGCCATCAACCTGAGCGGCGTGCTCTACGGCATGCGCTACCAGATCCCGGCCATCCTCGCGGCCGGCGCCGCGGAGGGCGCGATCGTGAACATGGCGTCCATCCACGGCTCCGTCGCCATCCCGGGCAATGCCGCGTACACGGCGGCCAAGCACGGCGTCGTCGGCCTGACCAAGAACGCGGCGGTCGAGTACGGCGCGCAGGGCCTGCGCGTCAACGCGATCGGGCCCGGCTACATCCAGACCCCGCTGCTCGAGAACGCCCCGGAGGCCGTGCTGAACGGCCTCAAGGAGAAGCACGCGCTCGGCCGACTCGGCCGGGCGGAGGAGGTCGCGAACCTCGCCACCTTCCTGCTCTCGGACAAGGCCAGCTTCATGACCGGCTCCTACGTGCTGATCGACGGCGGCTACACGGCCGTCTAACGCCGCGCGGAACGACTGAAGGCCACCCCAGTGGGGTGGCCTTCAGTCTGTGCCTGGTGAAGCGCGTGCTCAGCGTGCCGAGCCGGCGGGCTTCACCTGCGAGATCTTGGCCAGCAGGCCGTTGATGAATCCTGCGGAGTCGTCGGTGGAGAGCACGGTGGCCGCCTCGACGGCCTCCGAGATGGCGACGGCATCCGGTACCTCGTCGTTGTGCATGATCTCCCAGATGCCGATGCGGAGCAGGGCCCGGTCGATGGCCGGCATCCGGTGCAGGGTCCAGCCGACGGCGTACGTCTCGATGAGCTCGTCGATCTCGGCCCGGTTGTCGACGATGCCGTCGACGATCTCGCGGGCGTAGAGCCAGCTGGCCGCACGGTCGGGCTCGCTGACGGCGCGGGCCGCCTCGGCGGCGATGGCGTCATCGAGCGAGATCTGCCGCATGTCGGCGGAGTAGAGGATGTCCAGGGCGCGCTTGCGCGCCTTCGTGCGTGCGCTCATTAGTCGTTGACGCGGCCGAGGTAGTCACCCGTGCGGGTGTCGACCTTGACCTTGGTGCCGGTCTCGAGGAACAGCGGCACCTGGATCTCGTAGCCGGTCTCGACGGTGGCCGGCTTGGTGCCGCCGGTCGAGCGGTCGCCCTGCAGGCCCGGGTCCGTGTGGGTGATGAGCAGGGTGACGGATGCCGGCAGCTCGATGAAGAGCGGGTTGCCGTTGTGCAGGCCGAGGGTGACGTTCTGGTTCTCCAGCATGAAGTTGACGGCGTCGCCCACGACGGCGGCCGGAACGTGCAGCTGGTCGTAGTCGGTGACGTCCATGAACACGTAGGACTCGCCGTCGGCGTAGAGGTACTGGAAGTCGCGGCGGTCGACGTTCTCGGTCTCGATCTTGGCGCCGGCGTTGAAGGTCTTGTCCACGGTCTTGCCGGTGACGACGTTCTTCATCTTGGTGCGCACGAAGGCGCCACCCTTGCCCGGCTTGACGTGCTGGAACTCGATGATGGTCCAGAGCTGGCCGTCGATGTTGAGAACGACGCCATTCTTGATGTCAGCGGTAGAAGCCATTGTCTGTGTCCATTCAGTTGGGAAAGTTTCACGGCCGGCATGCTCGCGCACACGGCCCGACGTGCAAGTTTAGTCGATCACCGCGCGCTTCGCTGAAAGCGGCCAGTTCCGAGCGGCACGCGTGCCCTGCCCCTATGCTGTCAGCGTGCTGACCACTGTTCCCGCCGCGTCGCGGCGCCGCCTGGCCCTGGACGCGCGCACGGGCGTGCTCCTGCTGGTCTTCTTCGGCCTCGTGCGGATGGCCCTCGTGTTGCAGGCCAATGTGACCGGCAGCTATCAGCTGGTCAGCCTCGTCTTCGTCGCCATGGCGGTGCTGCCCTGGCTCGTGCTCACGCGCGACGGGCGCCGGAGGATCGGCATCGTCCGGCCGTCTCGCTGGCGCTGGGTGCTGCCCGCGGCGCTGGCTGGCGGCGCCTCGATGCTCGCGGTCTTCGCCGCCGCCACGGCGCTCTGGGGGCTCACCGCGCAGAACCCCTTCGTCTACATCGCCGGGACGTACTCGAACGTGCCGGCCTCCCCGTCGGACGCGGACCGGCTGATCTACTTCCTCATCTACGCCGTGGTGTCGATGCTGTTCAGCCCGATCGGCGAGGAGCTGCTCTACCGCGGCATGGCGCACGAGGCCCTGGCGCCCCGGCTGGGCAACCGGGGAGCGGCGCTCGTGGACGCCGGCGCCTTCGCCGTCACCCATCTCGCCCATTTCGGCATCGTGCTCGTCGCGGGCGTCTGGGCGTTCCTGCCGCTGCCCGCGCTGCTGTGGGTCGCGGCGATGTTCCTCGCCTCGCTCGTCTTCTACGGCTTCCGCGTGCTGACCGGCTCGATCCTCGGTTCGATCGTCGCGCACGCGGCGTTCAACCTCGCGATGATCACCGCCATCTTCTACGTGGTGCTCGCCTGAGCCGGGCGGCTAGGAGCGTGCGCGCAAGATCTGGTCGACGCCGAGCCGGTAGGAGTCGAAGCCGAAGCCGGCGATGACGCCGGTGGCCACGCCGCTGATGACGCTGTCGTGGCGGAACTCCTCCCGCGTGTGTGGGTTGCTGATGTGCACCTCGATGAGGGGCAGCCCGGCCTTGGTGACGAGTGCGGCGGCATCCCGCAGCCCGTAGCTGTAGTGGGTGAACGCGGCCGGGTTCAGCACGACGGGCGTGGCGGAGTCGACGGCCTCGTGCAGCCAGTCGATGAGCTCGCCCTCGTCGTTGGTCTGGCGCAGGTCGATCTCGATGCCGGGCGGCACCGACTCCACGAGGAGCGCCTCCAGGTCGGCGAGGTTGCCGGAGCCGTACACCTCCGGCTCGCGGGAGCCGAGACGGCCGAGGTTGGGGCCGTTGAGCACGAGGATGCGGGTGACGGGCTTGTGGTTCATGCGATCAGCCTAGCGGCAGGCCGAGTTCACGCCCCGAGCAGGACGAGCACGTGGTAGACGACGTAGACCGGCCAGACGATCGCCTGCAGCAGCCCGAGGACGACGCCCCAGAAGGAGCCGTCGGAGACGGACACGAAGTAGATCGCCGCCCCGATGTAGGCGAGGAAGGCGAAGACGCCCCACTGCCCCTCACGGACGATGACGCGTGATCGGCTGTCCGAGCCCATGGGGTCCTCCTCGCTGGCGTGGCTGCGTCACCCAGCCCAGCACAACGGGGCGTCGCCGGCAAGCGCCGCGGCGCCCCCGGAGACAACGGGCTAGTTGCCGACTTCCTGGTAGGCGGCGAAGAGCAGGCTGGTGTCCGGCCCCTGCAGCACGGTGGGGCGGGCCAGGTCGTCCAGCACGATGAAGCGCATCATCGCGCCGCGCGCCTTCTTGTCGCGCTGCATGGTGGCCAAGAGCGTGTTCCAGCGTCCGACCGGGTAGGTGATCGGCAGCGAGAGCGAGGAGAGGATGCTCCGGTGCCTGTCGACGATCTCATCGCTGAGGGCCCCGGTCAGGCGGCCGAGCTCGGCGGCGAAGACCATGCCGACGGCGACCGCCGCGCCGTGGCGCCACTGGTAGCGCTCCGCGTGCTCGATGGCGTGGCCGAGGGTGTGGCCGTAGTTGAGGATCTCGCGCAGGCCGTTCTCGCGGAGGTCCTCGGCGACGACGCGGCTCTTCATGTCGATGGAGAGCTCCAGCACCCGGCGGAACTCCGGTGTGGTCACGTCGGTGACGCGCGCCACGTCGGCCTCGATGATGTCGAGGATCTCCGGGTAGTAGATGAAGCCGGCCTTGACGACCTCGGCGAACCCGGCGAGCACCTCGTTGTGCGGCAGCGTGTCCAGGGTGTCCAGGTCGCAGAACACGGCGCTCGGCTCGTAGAAGGTGCCGACCAGGTTCTTGCCCTCGTTGGTGTTGATGCCGTTCTTGCCGCCGATGGCCGCGTCGACCATTCCGGCGACGGATGTCGGCACCTGCACGAGCGTGACGCCGCGCAGCCAGGTGGAGGCAACGAATCCGGCGACGTCGGTGACGGCCCCGCCGCCGAAGCCGATGACGGCGTCGCTGCGGGTGAAGTCGGCCTGGCCCATGACCTGCCAGCAGAAGGCGGCGACCTCCATGCGCTTGCCCGTCTCGGCATCCGGGATCTCGGCCAGGAGCACCTGGTAGTGCTCGGCGAGCTTCTCGCGCAGCGCCGCGGCCTTGGCGGCGACGCTGGCGCTGTGCACGATGAGCACCTTGCTGGTCTTCGTGCCGAGGTGGGCGGCGATGCCGTCCAGGATGTCGTGGCCGACGAGCACGTCGTAGGGCGCTTCGCCGCCGACGCGGATGGTGGTGGTCGATTCAGTCACGCTGTGCTTCTCTTTCCTTGCCCAGGCCGCGCTGCCGCGCCCAGGTCACGATGTCGTCGGCGATGTGCGAGATCGGCCGAGCGGAGGTGTCAAATGTCACGGTCGCCAGCGACTCGTAGATGGGGGTGCGGGCCGCGGCGATCGCCGCCCAGCGCTCCACGGCCGCGTCCGCATCGCCGTCGCTGTCGAGGAGCGGCCGTCCGCCGGAGAGCCGGCGGCCGACGGCCTCGCGGCTGACGGTCAGCAACACGACGGTGTGCCCGGCCAGCTCGGCCTGGGTCGCGGCGTCCAGCACGGCTCCCCCGCCGAGCGCGACGACGGCCTCCTCGGCCAGAGCGTCGTGGACGGCCGCCCGCTCGAGCCGGCGGAACTCCGACTCGCCGTGCGCGGCGAAGATCTCCGGGATCGGCCCGTGCACGGCGCTGACCAGCTTGTCGGTGTCGCGGAAGGGCACGTCGAGGCCGCGGGCGACCAGGCGCCCGATCTTGGACTTGCCCGCCGCCATCGGGCCGATGAAGACGAGCGGCAGCACCGGCTCTCGCCCCGCCGGCGCGCTCATCAATGGCTCGCTAGTCAACGGCGCGGCTGGCGCTTCCGGTGGCCAGGCGGCTCGGGATGGCGGCCAGGTATCCGGCCAAGTTGCGCCGGGTCTCCCCGATCGAGTCGCCGCCGAACTTCTCCAGCATGGCGTTGGCCAGCGTGAGGGCGACCATCGCCTCGGCGACGACGCCGGCCGCGGGGACCGCGCAGACGTCGGAGCGCTGGTGGTGGGCGGATGCCGCCTCGCCGGTGGCCACGTCGACGGTGCGCAGCGAGTGCGGCACGGTCGCGATGGGCTTCATGCCGGCCCGCACCCGGAGCAGGGTGCCGGTGCTCATGCCGCCCTCGATGCCGCCGGCCTTGTCGCTGGCGCGCACGATCTCGCCGCCGTCGACGAAGAGCTCGTCGTGGGCCTGGGAGCCGCGGCGGGTGGTGGTGAGGAAGCCGTCGCCGACCTCGACGCCCTTGATCGCCTGGATGCCCATCAGCGCGCTCGAGAGCTGCGCGTCCAGGCGGCGGTCGCCGTGCACGTAGGAGCCGAGTCCCGGCGGCACGCCGTAGGCGAGCACCTCGACGACGCCGCCGAGGGTGTCGCCCTCCTTGTGGGCGTCGTCGACCTCGGCCACCATGAGCGCGCTCGTGGCGGGGTCGAAGCAGCGCAGCGGGTCGGCGTCCAGGGTGTCGACGTCATCCGGGGTCGGCAACGCGCTGCCCTCCGGAACGCGCACGGGGCCGATGGACAGGGTGTGGCTGACCAGGCGGATGCCGAGCTCGGAGAGGAAGGAGCGGGCTACGGCGCCGAGGGCGACGCGGGCGGCGGTCTCGCGCGCGCTGGCGCGCTCGAGCACCGGGCGGGCCTCGTCGAAGTCGTACTTCTGCATGCCGACGAGGTCGGCGTGGCCCGGGCGCGGGCGGGTGAGCGCCGCGCCGCGGCCGCGGCCCAGCTTGGACTCGTCGATGGGCTCTGCGCTCATCACGTCTTTCCACTTCGGCCACTCGGAGTTGCCGATGCGCAGGGCGACGGGGCTGCCGAGGCTCTGCCCGTGGCGCACACCGCCGGAGATGTTCAGCTCATCCTGCTCGAACTTCATGCGCGCGCCCCGGCCGTAGCCGAGTTTGCGGCGCGCCAGGTCGGCACGGATGTCGTCCAACGCGATCGGGACGCCCGCGGGCAGTCCTTCGATCACGGCAATGAGTTCTGGGCCGTGGGATTCCCCGGCGGTGAGCCAACGCAGCATGGTGTCTATCCTTCCACAGCGTCGGCCATCGCCCGGAACACGCCGGCCTCGTCCGGCAGCGGGGCGTGCGGGTCGCCGGAGACGAAGATGCGCACCTGCACGAGGGCCTGGTGCAGCAGCATCCCGAGCCCGGACATCAGCTGGCCGCCGGCCGCCTGCCACTGCGCGCCGAGCGCGCTCGGCCAGGGCGCGTAGGCGACGTCGTAGAGCGGCAGGCCGCCGATCACGCCGGGGTCGAACACCAGCCCGGTGTCGCTGCCGCCTGGCAGCGTGCTGAGCAGCAGGTCGCTGGCGGATGCCGCGGCGACGGCGCCCCCCAGCGGCACGATGCGCAGGGCCACGCCGGCCGCGTCGGCCTGCCGCTGCAGGCCGGCCGCCTTGGCCGGGGTGCGGACGGCGACGGTCACGCTGTGCGCGCCGAGCTCGGCGGCGGCGAGGATCGCGGAGCCGGCCGTCGCTCCCCCGCCGAGGATGCAGACGCTGCCGGCCCGCTGAACCCCGTGTTGGGCGAGCGAGTTGACGATGCCGGCGACATCCGTGTTGAACCCGCGCAGTCGGCGCCCGCCCGGCGACGGCGTCAGCAGCAGGGTGTTCACGGCGCCGGTCGCGCGCGCCGCCTGGTCGAGCTCGTCGGCCAGGGCGAACGCCTCGGTCTTCAGCGGCATGGTGAGCGAGAAGCCGCGCCATTCCGGCCCGCGCGCGGCCAGGAATCCGGCAAGCTCCGGCTCGGTCAGCTCGACCCGGTCATAGTCCCAGTCCAGCCCGAGGGCCGCGTAGGCGGCGGCGTGGATGGCCGGCGACTGGGAGTGCGCGATCGGCGAGCCGAGCACGGCGAGCCGGTTCTGGGCAGGCTGGCTCACGGCTGCAGCGCTCACTGGTACTCCGGGTGCTCGTCCATCCAGTCCAGCCATTTGGCGACGGCGGCGTCGTGCTCCTCGACGGTGGAGGAGAAGATCGTCTCGCCGGTGTCCAGGTTCCAGGTGACGAAGAACAGCCACGGGCCGTCGGCCGGGTGCAGCGCCGCGTCGATGGCGAGG
>NZ_MPZN01000002.1 GCF_002936985.1 Microterricola pindariensis
CCCTGCCAAGTAGCGCCTGCGGGCTCGACCGCCTCCCGCTTGCGCGCGCCCGCTCTCTCTCCCGTTGGCTCGGAAGCCAACGTGCGTCTCTCCCGTTGGTTGAGTAGGCGCGCTAGCGCCGTATCGGGACCCGGACGGGGCGTGAAACTGTGTCTGGCGCGGGGTCTCGATACGCTCGTTCCTCGCTACTCGACCAGCGGGGTGTGGTGTCTCCCGTTGGCTCGGGGGAGCGTCAGCGGGGTGTGGTGTCTCGCGTTTGCTCGGGGGAGCGCCAGCGACCGAGGCCGACGTGGGTCCTCTTCCGTTGGTCGAGTAGGCGCGCTAGCGCCGTATCGAGACCCTGACTCGGCGTGAAACTGTGTTTGGTGCGGGGTCTCGATACGCTCGTTCCTCGCTACTCGACCAGCGGGTTGTGGTGTCTCCCGCTGGCTCGGGGGAGCGCCAGCGCCTCTCTCCCGGTGGCTCGAGGGAGCGCCAGCGACCGAAGCCAGCATCCTCTCCCGTTGGTCGAGTAGGCGCGCCAGCGCCGTATCGAGACCCTGGCAGGGGGTGAGACTGTGTCTGGCGCGGGGTCTCGATACGCTCGTTCCTCGCTACTCGACCAGCGGGGTGTGGGGTCTCGCGGTGGCTCGGGGGAGCCTGCGACCGAAGCCGAAATCCTCTCCCGTTGGTTGAGTAGGCGCGCTAGCGCCGTATCGAGACCCTGGCAGGGCGTGAAACTGTGTGTGGTGCGGGGTCTCGATACGCTCGTTCCTCGCTACTCGACCAGCGGGGTGTGGTGTCTCGCGGTGGCTCGGGGGAGCGCCAGCGGCCGAAGCCGAAGCACGTGGGTCTCTCCCGTTGGTCGAGTAGGCGCGCCAGCGCCGTATCGAGACCCTGACAGGGCGTGAAACTGTGTGTGGTGGGGGGTCTCGATACGCTCGTTCCTTGCTACTCGATCAGCGGGGTGTGGTGTCTCCCGTTGGCTCGAGGGAGCTTGCGACCGAAGCCAACGTGCACAAACGGAGGAGGGGCGGCCCGGTTTCGTGAACCGGCCGCCCGTCCTGACGTGTTTCCTCCGCTGCTACTCGGCGGAAGCGGGCTTCTTCGCAGCTGCGGGCTTCTTGGCGACAGCGGTCTTCGGCGCAGCCTTGGCGGCAGCGGTCTGGGCGGGAGCCGCCTTGGCCGCGGCCGTCTTGGGGGCAGCTGCCTTCGCGGGCGCCGCCTTTACGGCCGCCGCCTTCGCGGCGGTCGCCTTGGGCGCCGCCGCGGCGCGCGGGGTGCGCACCGTGCGGGGCTTCGACTCGGCAGTGGCCTCTGCGGCATCCGCCACGGCACGCGGGATCGGCGCCAGGCGGGTCAGCTGGGTCACGTGCTGCGGGCCGAGCTCGGCGAGTGTGGAGACCTCGAGCAGCTTCATAGTGCGCTCGATCTCGGTGCTCAGGATCGAGATGGTCTTGTCGACGCCGCGGCGGCCGCCGGCCATCAGGCCGTAGAGGTAGGCGCGGCCGATCAGCGTGAAGTCGGCGCCGAGGGCGACGGAGGCGACGATGTCGGCGCCGGACATGATGCCGGTGTCGATCTGCACCTCCATGTCGGAGCCGATCTCGCGGGCGACGGCGGGCAGCAGGTGGAAGGGGATCGGCGCGCGGTCGAGCTGGCGGCCGCCGTGGTTGGAGAGTACGACGCCGTCCACGCCCAGATCAGCGAGCTTCTTGGCGTCCTCGACCGTCTGCACGCCCTTGACGACGAGCTTGCCCGGCCACATCGAGCGGATGGTCGCGAGGTCGTCGAAGGAGATCGTCGGGTCCATGGCGTCGTTCAGCAGCTCGCCGACGGTGCCGCCGGTGGAGGAGAGCGAGGCGAACTCGAGCTTGGGGGTGGTGAGGAAGTTGATCCACCAGGCCGGACGGGGCAGGGCGTTGATGACGGTGCCGGGGGTGAGCTGCGGCGGGATCGAGAAGCCGTTGCGCTTGTCGCGGTGGCGGGCGCCGGCGACGGGGGTGTCGACCGTGAAGAACAGGGTGTCGAAGCCGGCCGCGGCTGCGCGGCGCACGAGGTTGTAGGAGACCTCGCGATCCTTCATCACGTACAGCTGGAACCAGTTGCGGCCGTTCGGGTTGGCCGCCTTGACGTTCTCGATCGAGGTGGTGCCGAGGGTCGACAGGGTGAACGGGATGCCGGCCGCTCCGGCCGCGCCGGCGCCGGCCTCCTCGCCCTCGGTCTGCATCATGCGGGTGAAGCCGGTGGGCGCGATGCCGAACGGCAGTGCGCTCGGCCCGCCGAGCACCTCGCAGCTGGTGTCGACCACGGGCACGTTGCGCAGGATCGACGGGTGGAACTCGACGTCCTCGAACGCCTGGCGGGCGCGCTGCAGCGAGATCTCGCCCTCGGCCGAGCCCTCGGTGTAGTCAAAGGGGGCCTTCGGGGTGCGGCGCTGGGCGATGTCGCGCAGGTCGCTGATCGTCAGCGCCTTCTCCAGGCGGCGCTTGGTCGGGTTCATCGTGGGCTTCTTGAACTTCATCAGCTCGGCGAGCTCGATCGGGTTCGGGAACTGGCGTTTCACCATGGCGGCGTCTCCTGGGGGTGTGTTTCGGTGTAGTAGCCCGTGATGTGGGCATGGATTAGGGTGCTGGCGGCGGCGGCGTCGCTGGCCGTGATGGCTGCGACGATGCCGTGGTGTTCGGTGCGGAGGCGGCGCAGGGTGGCGCCCCAGTCGGCGACGGCGGGCAGGCCGGCGAGGGCGTAGCTCTCGACCGCCTCGCGCAGCCCGGCCATCATGGCGGTGACGACCTGGTTGCCGGATGCCTCGGCCAGCGCGACGTGGAACTGCGCGTCGAGGGCGAGGAACTCGGCCGGCGTGAGCGCGTCGTCGTCCATGGCCGCGAGCAGGAGTTCGGCCGCGTCGAGGGGGCCGGCGGCATCCGCGAGCCCGGCTACGATCTGCGTCTCGAGCAGCAGGCGGGTCTTCACGATGTCGGCGACGGGGAAGCCCTGGGCGGCCACCTGCAGGCGCATCAGCGCCGACATGCCGCCTTGCGGGGTCGCGATGATGATGGCGCCCGCGCTCGGCCCGCTGCCGGTCTGGGTGCGGATGAGGCCGAAGCCCTCGAGCACGCGCACGGCCTCGCGCACGCTGGAGCGGCCGACGCCGAGCTCGGTCGCGAGCGCGCGCTCCGGCGGCAGGTGGTCGCCGGGCAGCAGCTTGCCGTCGAGCAGCTCGCGCTCGATGTGGCGCAGCACGAGCTCCCAAGCGCGTGGCACGACGGGCATGGTGCTCCTCTGCGGTGAGTCCGGCTGGCTATGTTGCCGGTGTTCTGTGGTCAGACCACTGTGGTCTGACCACACAGTAGCACGCGGCATCGCGCCCGGCCGGCGCCCGGCGAAAAAACAGGAGGAGAGCGGCGCGACGCCTCCATGGAGGGGTCGCACCGCTCTGCTCCTGAGTTTTGTGAACGATGCCACCCGTGCGCTGTGGGAGGATCGGCGCGTGAGTGTGACTAAGGAACGGCAGGACCACAAAATCAAGACCGCATCCGGGGGATTCGCGCACGCCAGCGGCACGGCGGCCGCGCTGTGAGCCGATTCCGCCTGTTTGCGGGCCGCACCTGGTGGCGCCTGGATGCCGGCGGCCTCGCACTCGGCCTGGTGCTCGCCGCGCTCTCACTCACCCCCTCCCTGTTGCCGCGCCCCGCGCTGCTGCAGGGCGTGATCGCCGGCCTGAGCTTCGCCGTCGGCTATGCGGTCGGCGCCCTGCTCGTCGCGCTGCTGCGCCCGCTGGCCAGGCGCCTGATCGGCTGGCGGCCGAGCGCGGCCGTCATCCGCTGGACCTGGATCGCCGGGGCCGTCGTCGTGCTCGCCGCCGGGGCCTGGTTCGCCGTCCTGGCCGTGGCCTGGCAGAACGAGGTGCGCGCGCTCGTCGAGATGCCGCCGGTCGACGGCGTCGACATCGCCGCCTTCTACCTCGGCGCCCTCCCCGTCGCCGTGCTCTGCCTCGCCATCGGCCGCGGCATCCGCCGCCTGCACCGCGGGCTCAGCCGGCTCGTCGGCCCGTTGATCGGCGCGCTCGGCGCAGCCCTCCTGGTCGGGCTCGGCGCCTTCACCCTCGGCACCGTCGTGATGGGCGCCATCGACGGCATCTACGAGGCCCGCAACGCCGCGCCCGCCCACTGGGTCAGCGAGCCGACGAGCGAGTTCCACTCGGCCGGCGCCGACTCGCCGATGGAGTGGGAGACCCTCGGCCGGCACGGCACCGCCTTCCTCGGCGGCGGGCCGACGGCGGATGACATCGCCGAGGTCACCGGCGAGAGCGCGCTCGAGCCGATCCGCGTCTACTCCTCGCTGCACACCGCCGACAGCACCGCGGGCCGGGCGGCGCTCGCGGTGGACGAGCTCGTGCGCACGGGCGCATTCGAGCGCTCGGTGCTCGTCGTCGCCACGGCCACCGGATCCGGCTGGCTCGAGCCGCAGACGACCGACTCGCTCGAGTACCTGCACGGCGGCGACACCGCGATCGTGTCGATGCAGTACGCGTACACGCCGAGCTGGGTGTCCTTCGTGTTCGAGCCGGATGCGCCGGTCGACGCCGCCCGGGTGCTCTTCGACGCGGTGCATGCCGAGTGGCTGACGCACCCGGCATCCGAGCGCCCCAAGCTGATCAGCTACGGGCTGAGCCTCGGCGCGCACGGCAGCCAGTCGACCTTCGCCGACCTCGCCGAGGTGCGCGAGCGCACCGACGGCGCCCTGTTCGTCGGCAGCCCGAACGGCACCCCGCTCTGGCGCGAGCTGCAGGCCGCGCGGGAGTCGGGCAGCCCCGCCTGGCAGCCGGTGCTCGACGCCGGCGCCGAGGTGCGCTGGATGTCGCAGCCCGGCGACTTCGACAAACTGGCCGGCCCGTGGGGCGAGCCGCACGTCGCCTACCTGCAGCACGCCACCGACCCGGTCACCTGGCTCGGGCCCGAGCTGCTCTGGGCCGAGCCGGACTGGCTCCTGCCGGGCCAGCGCGCCGCCGACGTCAGCCCGAACATGCACTGGATCCCTGTCGTGACGGCGCTGCAGGTGGTCGTGGACATGCTGATGGGGGAGAGTGTTCCGGCCAGCCACGGCCACAACTACGGCGACGTCGTGCTCGACGGCTGGGCGGCCGTCACCGGCGACGGGGGGCTCGACGCGGCCGCGATCGAGCGCATCCGCGCCGTCATCGCCGAGTACGCCGCCGTGCGGCCGGTCGGCAGCTCGGTCGGCGAGTAGGCGCGGCGCGCCGGATGCCGGGAGCCGCCGCCCGCGGCGGCGGGCTCAGCGGCGCGGGGCCTGGTACTCGAAGATCACGCTCGTGCTGGTGCCGGCCACCTCGGGGCGCACGCTCAGCGTGTCGGCCACGAGCGTGCGCAGCGCCTCGGAATCGCGCACGGCGACGTGCAGGAGGAAATCCCGGTCGCCGGTGACGAAGAACACGCCCTCCACGGCGCTCAGCGAGCTGAGGTACTGCGAGAAGGCGTTCAGCTGCGGGCGCGCGTGCGAGTGCAGCCGCACCGAGATCAGTGCCTGCAGGCCGCGGCCGAGGGCGGCCGGGTCGATGTCGGCGTGGAAGCCGCGGATGACGCCGCGCTCCCGCAGCGAGCGGATGCGGGCCAGGCAGGTGGACGGGGCGATGCCGACCGCCTCGGCGATGGCCGTGTTCGGCATCCGGGCGTCCTGCTGCAGGAGTCTGAGGATCAGCCGGTCGACGTCGTCGAGGCGAACAATGTTTGCTTCGTCCGCCTCGGGACGTGCTGATTCCGAATAAGTGACCATGCATGGCATGCTATTCCGCCGATCGTGCGAAAGAGAAGGCTCCCGGCTGAATATTTGGCCAAGATGGCAGCTGAGGCCGTCACCGTGGACGGCGCGAAATGGAGTTGCCGTGCCCGTGAATTCGCCCGCCCCGCGTCGAGTCGTCATCGTCGGAGCCGGAATGGTCGGCCTCGCCACCGCGTGGCACCTGCAGGAGCATGGCGTCGAGGTCACCGTGCTCGAGCGGGAAGGCGTCGCCGCCGGGGCATCGTGGGGCAACGCCGGCTGGCTGGCGCCCGGCATGGCGATGCCGCTCTCCGATCCCAGCCTCTGGGCGTATGGGCCCCGCGCCATGCTCGACCCGGCCGCGCCGCTCTCGATCCCGCTGCGCATCGACCCCACACTCTGGTCGTTCCTGACCCGTTTCATCTCCCGGGCCACCAACCGGGCCTGGGCCCAGACCATGGACGCCCTGACCGGGATCGACCTGCTCGCCCTCGAGGCCTTCGACGAGCTCGTCGCCGGCGGGGTGCAGGCCGAGACGAAGGAGCAGCCGTTCATCATCGGCTTCGAGAAGGAGGAGCAGAGCCGCCACTTCCGGCACGAGATGGAGCTGGTCGAGCGGGCCGGCCAGTCGGTTCCGCTGACGACCGTGGAGAACCCGCGCCAGCTCGTGCCCCAGCTCACCGACGCCGTCCAGACGGTGCTCGCCCTCGGCGGGCAGCGCTTCATGGCGCCCGGCGACTTCGTCGAGGCGCTCGCCCAGTCGGTGCGCGAGCGCGGCGGCACCATCGACACCACCGCGAGCGTCACCCGGGCGACGCGCCGCGGCAACGGGGTCGTCGCGGAGCTGGGCGATGGCCGCAGCGTGGATGCCGACGCCATCGTGCTGGCGAACGGGGCGTGGCTGCCCGGGCTCGCCCGCGAGCACGGCGTGCGCACCCTGGTGCAGGCCGGCCGCGGCTACTCCTTCAGCGTCGCGACCGATCAGCCCGCCGAGTACCCCATCTACTTCCCGAACCGGCGCGTGGCCTGCACGCCGTTCCACGGCCGCCTGCGCATCGCCGGCACCATGGAGTTCCGCCGGCCGGACGAACCGCTGCGCGCCCGCCGGATCGACGACATCGTCAACTCGGTGCGCCCGCTGTTCACGAACATGGACCTCGACGACCGGCAGGACGAGTGGGTCGGCTCCCGCCCGGTCACCCCGGACGGCCTGCCGCTTGTCGGGGCGACGGCGACGCCCGGAATCTACGCCGCCGGCGGCCACGGCATGTGGGGGATCGTGCTCGGCCCGGCCACCGGCAAACTGCTGGCCCAACAGATGATGACCGGCGTCGTGGCGCCGCAGATCGCCCCGTTCGACCCGCTGCGATGAGCGACGGGCCCGGGCTCGTGGCGCGGCCGGCGGGCGAGCCCGAGCCCGCTGTGCTGGCGACGATCGACCTCGCCGCGATCCGGCACAACGTGGGGCTGCTGCGCGAGCGCGCCGGGGGAGCGGCGGTGATGGTGGTCGTGAAGGCCGACGGCTACGGCCACGGCGCCGCCGCGTGCGCCACGGCCGCCCTGCAGGCCGGCGCCAGCGAGATCGGGGTGGCGACGATCGATGAGGCGCTCGCGCTGCGCCGAGCCGGCATCCGCGCCCCGATCCTGGCCTGGCTGCACGCCCCTGAGGCTCAGTTCCTGGAGGCGCAGTTCCGGGAGGCGCTCGAGGCCGACATCGCGCTGGGCGTCTCGTCGATCGCGCAGGCCAGGGCGGTGCGCGTGATCGCCGCGACCCGGGCGCGCCCCGTGCGGGTCGACCTCAAGCTCGACACCGGGCTCGCCCGCAACGGCGCCCCGCCCGCCGAGTGGGCGCCGGTCATGCGCGAGCTCGCGGCGGCCGAACGGGAGAGCGGCCTGCGCGTGCGCGGCCTGTTCTCGCACCTCGCCTGCGCCGACGAGCCGCGGCACCCGCTGAGCGATGTGCAGGCCGCCCGGTTCCGCGAGGGCATTGCGCTCGCCCGTCGCATCGGGCTCACCCCGAGCGTCAACCACCTGGCCAACTCGGCGGCCGCGCTCACCCGGCCCGACCTCGCCTTCGACATGGTGCGGGCAGGGATCGCCAGCTACGGCCTCACACCCATCCCGGCGCTCGGCGGCCTCGGCCTGCGCCCCGCCCTCGCGCTCCGGGCGCGGATCGCGCTCACCAAGCGCATCGGCGCGGGCGACGGCGTCTCCTACGGCCACGCCTGGGCGGCCGAGCGGGCCGGCACCGTGGCGCTCGTGCCGATGGGCTACGCCGACGGCCTGCCGCGCGCGCTGTCCGGCCGCTTCTCCGTGAGGATCGGCGGGCACCGCTACCCCGCGGTCGGCCGCATCTGCATGGACCAGTTCCTGGTGGACCTCGGCGACAACCCCGACGGCGTCCGTGCGGGCGACATGGCCGCCCTCATCGGGCCGACACCGCTCGACACCACCCTGCAGGACTGGGCCGACGAGCTTGGCACCATCACGTACGAGCTCGCGACCCTGCTGCGCGGCCGCACCGCGCGGGCCCACACCGGGTAGGCCGGCGCGCCGCCCCGGCCGAGCGCCCGGGCAAGCGCCCCGGCCGAGCGCCTAGGCGAAGCGGGCCGGGTCGATGAAGGCGGTGTCGACGAGCTGCGGCTCGTCGAGGGCGAAGCGGGCCAGGATCTCGCCGAGCGCCGGGCCGTGCTTGAAGGCGTGGCCGCTGTCGCCGCCGCCGACGATCACGCGCGGATGCCGGGGCGACGGGCCCACGACGAACTGGTCGTCCGGCGAGATCGTCACCATGCACGGGTCGACGCGGGCCGGCAACGGCTCGATGCCGGGCACGGCCCGGCCGAGCAGCTCCGAGACCTGCCGCCAGTCGGCCGGCTTCACGCCGCGGTCCAGCTCGTCCGGGTCGATGCGCACCCGCTCCTGCCAGATGTCGCCGATGCCGGCCTTCAGCAGCGCGCCCTTCTCCGGGCCGGCCGCCGCGCCCACCGAGCCGTGCCCCCAGAGCACCTCGCTCTCGCTCAGCTGGCGCACGAACACGGGCAGGTTCTCGAGGCCGAAGTCCGCGGCATCCGCGGGCTCGGCCGGCTCGAACCAGGTCATCGGCGTGCGGATCGGCTGCAGGCTGACCCACGGCAGCTCGGCCGCCAACCAGGCGCCCTGGGCCAGGATCACCCGGTCGGCCAGCCACTGGCCGCTCGCCGTGCGGATCACGACGCCGTCCTCGCCCGGCTCGATCGCCAGCACGCGGGTGTTCTCGAGCACCGTGGCGCCGAGCGCGCGCGCCCGCTCGACGGCGGCGCGGATGGTCGGCTCGGGGAACGCGACGCCTGCCCCGGGGTCGAGCACCGCGACATCCGTCGGGGCCAGCCCGGCCAGCAGCGGGAACCGCGTGGCCAGCTCGGCGGCGTCCAGCTCCTCCAGCTGCAGGCCGTGTACGGATGCCGCGGCCCGCGTGCCCGCGATCACGTCGGAATCGGGAGCGCCCAGCATCACGCCGCCGGTGATGCGCAGCAGCTCCTGGCCGCTCAGATCCTCCAGCTCGCGGAACAGCCGCTTGGAGAGCTGCGCGATCGGCGTCAGGTCGGGGTGCTCCAGGCAGGCCTCGCGGAACAGCCGGGTGACGCCGTGCGAGGAACCGAGCGGGTGTGAGACCTGGAACTGCTCGAACCCGACGACGCTCACCCCGCGCTCGGCGAGCCGCCACAGTGCGTTGGCCCCCATCGCTCCGAGGCCGACAACTGCAACATTCACGCGTTCACTCACCCATCGACGCTAGCAACCGTCGCGTTTCCGGCGCTGTGCGCGCGTCTCGAATCGTCATCGACCCGGCGTGGCTGGCGCTCTGACACGGTTCACAAGCCCGGAAATCAGCCAGAGCTGCTGACTCGCCGGAGGGATCGGGCCGCGGGTTGCGTGGGAGACTGGAGGGGATGTCGAAACTGTTGGAATCTACTGACACCGTCAGTGATGTGGCGGCGCGCTTCGCGACGCCGTGGCTTGTGCTCGTCTGGGATGACCCGGTGAACCTGATGAGTTACGTGAGCTACGTGTTCCGCAGCTACTTCGGCTTCAGCCGCGCGAAGGCCGAGCGCCTCATGCTGCAGGTGCACACCGAGGGCAAGGCGGCCGTCGCAAGCGGCAACCGCGAGCAGATGGAGCGGCACGTCGAGGCGCTGCACGGTTACGGGCTGCAGGCCACCCTGACGAAGGCCGACGCATGAGCCGCATCGTGGCCGCCGCCAGCCGCACCGACCTGTTGGCCTCCGGCGGCACCCGCGCCGTGCTGCTGCAGCTGGACGGCGACGAGGCCGACGCCCTGGCCTCTCTCGCCGGGCAGGTCGAGACGCTGCTCAGCGAGTCCGATCCCGCCTCGCCGGGCCTCACCCGGTTGTTCCCCGTCGCCTACAGCGACGACACCTCGGCCGCGGCCGAGTTCGCCCGCTACACCCGGCCCGAGCTGCAGAAGCGCAAGATCGACGCGGCCGTCACGGTGCGCGAAGCCGTCGAGGCGGCATCCGCCCTCGGCATCGACGACCCGCACTACGGCCACAACATCGAGATCCCGCCCGCCGCGCTCGTGGCCTGGCTGACCTTCCTCACCGACCTGCGCCTGGTGCTCGCCGACTCCATCGGGGTCGCCGATGACGGCTCGATCCCGGATGCCGGGGCCGGGGCCGACGAGCTCGCCGAGCTGCGCGAGCTGCAGCAGGGCGTCTACGACTGGGCGGCGTTCCTGCAGGACTCGCTGATCGGCGCGGTCGAGGCCGACCTGCCGTAGCCCGACGGCGAGGAGCCGGAGACCGGCTCGGAGTAGCGGCCCGGGCCGCCGCAGCGCCTACGACGCGTCATCCGACCCAAGTGTGCAGTAACTGCAAGTATTCAGGTTCTGCACATAACCTCGGTCCATGACCGAACTGATTCTGCAAGCCACGGACATCGGCAAGTCCTACGGACACGGCGACGGCCGCTTCGACGCCCTCAAAGGCGTCAGCCTCGACGTGCGCAGAGGGGAGTCGGTGGCCATCGTCGGCAAGAGCGGATCGGGCAAGTCGACTCTGATGCACCTGCTCGCCCTGCTCGACGAGCCCGACCGCGGTACGATCCGCGTCGGCGGCGTCGACGCCCAGCAGCTCAAGCCGCGCGCGCTGAACAAGCTGCGCAACAAGGACTTCGGCTTCGTGTTCCAGCAGTTCTTCCTCACCCCGAACGCCACGGTGCTCGACAACGTCACGCTGCCGCTGATGATCGCCGGCGTCGGCCCGCGCGAGCGCAAGGCGCGCGGCATGGCGGTGCTGGAGCAGATGGAGCTGGCCGACAAGGCCAAGAACAAGGCGACGAACCTCTCCGGCGGCCAGAAGCAGCGCGCCGTCATTGCGCGCGCCCTGGTCAACAACCCCTCGGTGATCTTCGCCGACGAGCCGACCGGAAACCTCGACTCCGCCACCGGCGCCGTCGTCGAGGACATCCTGTTCGAGCTGAACAAGACGCAGGGAATCACGCTCATCATCGTCACCCACGACCGCGAGCTGGCCGCCCGCTGCGACCGCCAGTTCTTCATCAAGGACGGGCTCGAGGCGGTTCCGGATGCCGCGGCATCCGTCGCCCCCGCCAACTCGGCAGCAGGAGCCAACGCATGAACCCCCTCGACGTTCTGAAGTCCGCCGTCTCCAACACCTTCCGCAATAAGGTGCGCACGCTGCTCACCGTCATCGCGATCTTCATCGGCGCGTTCACGCTCACGATCACGAGCGCCATCGGTGCCGGCGTCTCCAGCTACATCGACGCCCAGATCTCCTCGATCGGCGGCGACTCCATGCTCACCGTCTCCTCGGCCCCGGATGCCGCGCCCGCCGGCGACGGCCCGACGCCCTATGACCCGGACAAGCAGGCCACCGCCAGCGGGATGTCGCTGCTCAGCGAGGACGACGTGACCGCGATCGCCGCCGTCGACGGCATCGCCGACGTGCAGCCCGCCGTCATGCTCTCGCCCGACTTCATCGAGTTCGATGGCAACGGCAAGTTCGAGATCGCCGTCAACCCGATGGCCGGCATCGCCACCATCGACCTCGCCGCCGGCGCGCAGCTGGAGAACGGCGCCGGTCAGAACCAGATCCTGCTGCCGGCCAGCTACGTCGACGGCCTCGGCTTCGCCGACGCCGAGTCGGCGATCGGGCAGCCCGTCACGCTCGCCATCTCCGACTACGAGGGCACCCAGCACACCGTCGAGGCGGTCGTGCAGGGCGTGCAGAACGACTCGCTGTTCGCCTCAGGGGCCGGCCTGAACGCCGACCTGCGCGACGAGCTCGACGCCCTCAAGCAGACCGCCAAGCCCGCCGCCGTGCCGAGCGGCTACGTGATGGCGATCGCCTTCCTGGCCGACGGCACCACGCCGGCGCAGCTCGACGACATCCAGGCCGCGCTCACCGAGCAGGGCCTGCTGGGGATGACGGTCACCGACCAGATCGGCGCCATCCAGGACGTCATCAACGGCATCATCGGCGTGCTCAACGCCTTCGCCGTGATCGCCCTCATCGCGGCCGGCTTCGGCATCATCAACACGCTGCTGATGAGCGTGCAGGAGCGCACCCGCGAGATCGGCCTCATGAAGGCCATGGGCATGGGCGGCGGCAAGATCTTCGCCCTGTTCAGCTTCGAGGCGATCTTCATCGGCCTGCTCGGATCGGCGCTCGGCGCCGCCGTCGCGATCGGGCTCGGCTCCGGCCTCAGCAGCGCGCTCTCGGCGACGGTGCTCTCCGGACTGCCCGGCCTGACGATCATGCTGTTCACCCCGGCATCCATCGCCACGATCATCGGCATCGTCATGGCGATCGCCTTCCTGGCCGGCACCCTGCCGGCCCGGCGCGCGGCCAAGCAGAACCCGATCGACGCGCTGCGCTACGAGTAATCCCGGCCAATCACGCCGAAGAGGCGCGATTCGGCCGGAGCTGCGGTAGGAAGGATCCATGGTCGAGGAGCGCCCCGAGCAACACCCCGAGCAACACCCCGAGCAACAGCCGGGCAACCCGGACGGGCTGCGCGCCCGCAAGCGCGCGGCCACCCGGGCGGCCATTGAGGAGGCGGCGCTCGCGCTCTCGCTCGAGCACGGCTACGACAACGTGACCGTCGACATGATCTGCGCGGCGAGCATGATCTCCCAGCGCACCTTCTTCAACTACTTCGGGTCGAAGGAGGGCTTCGCCAAGGGCCTGATCCCGGCCGCGATCACGGATGCCGACGCCGAGCGCTTCCTCGCCGACCGCTCCGACGACGTGCTGGGCGCGCTCGCGCAGCGGATGGCGCACGCGCTCATGGGCGGCGCCGGCGACAGCGCCTGGTTCGAGGCGCGCGTGCGCGTGTTCCAGAGCTCGAGCGAGCTCACCGGCAAGTGGATGGAGTGGCTGGCCGACCAGGAGCAGCTCCTGGTCGATCTGGTGCTCGCGCGGTTCGCCGCCGACGGCCGCACCACGGCCGCGGACCCCGAGCTCGTCGACGAGGCCAAGATGGTCGTCTCGCTGGCCATCGGGGTGCTCCGGTTCACCATGCAGCAGCGCCAGGCGCTGGGTGCTTCTGCCCCGCCCCTCGAGGAGACCGTGCGACACGCGACGGCGCTGATCGGGCGGATCGCCGGCCGCGCCTGATCTCGACCGGCTCACTCGGCGGGGCACCGCTTCAGCCACGTGAGCTCGAGGGAGCCTGCGACCGAAGCCACACCCACGTGAGCTCGAGGGAGCCTGCGACCGAAGCCACACCCACGTTGGCTCGAGGGAGCCTGCGACCGAAGCCACACCCACGTTGGCTCGAGGGAGCCTGCGACCGAAGCCAGCGCTGTGCAGAACACAGGACGAGAGCAGGGCGACCGCCGCAGGACGGCCCCGCCCCGCTCTCCTCCTGTCTGTGGCGCTGCTCCGAGAAGACGCTGCCGGCTAGAAGAGGTGCGCGTAGCCCAGGGCCACCAGGTTGTCGTAGGAGGTCTGCAGGCACTCGAGCGGCGTGCGGCCGTACTGCTCGTCCTGCTCGACGAGCAGGTACTGGGCGCCGATGGCCAGGCTCTGCTCGATGATTGCGGTGAAGTCGAGGT
Source organism: Microterricola pindariensis (assembly GCF_002936985.1). Lineage (GTDB taxonomy): Bacteria > Actinomycetota > Actinomycetes > Actinomycetales > Microbacteriaceae > Microterricola > Microterricola pindariensis. The sequence goes on from NZ_MPZN01000002.1 coordinate 13,835, forward strand.
TGCCCTCGCCCACCTCGGCGAACTGCACGACGCCGGTGAACGCGCTCATGAAGCCGGGGAAGTCGCCCTGGGCCAGGAGCCCGAAAGCCTCGGCCGGGATCTGGCCGATGCGGTAGTCCTTGAGGTGCACCATGGCGACGCGCTCGTCGTACTTCGCGAGCGTCTTCACCGGGTCGAGCCCGCCGCGTTGCACCCAGTGCACATCGACCTCGAGGCCCATCAGCGGCGCCCGGTCGGCGATGATGTCGAGCAGGTAGCGCCCGTCGTACTTCGCGAACTCGATGTGGTGGTTGTGGTAGTACAAACCGATGCCCTGCTCCCGCAGCCGGGCGGCCATCTCATTGCTGTTGTCGGCGAACTCAAGCACCTTGTCGAGCGAGGCCATCGCGTCGAACGGCAGCATGCCCATCCGGACCATCGTCGAGCCGAGCGCCTTCGCATCGTCGACGATCTTGTCGAAGTCGCTCGTGAGTGACTCGCCTGGCATGCCGGGCATCCCGGTGAGCGGCGCAGAGAGGGCGGCGATGTCCATGCCGAGCTCGGTGCGCGCGCGCTGCAGCTCGGCCACGTTCTCCGCGGTCATCGGGATCTGCGAGATCTCAACGGCGTGGTACCCGATCTCGCTCACCTGGCGCAGGGTCTCGAACGGCCCCACCGCCGCAAAATTGTCTTTCAGCATCATGGCCTGTACGCCGATTTTCGTCATTGAACTCTCCTCGTGCTTGTCGATGTGTGCTGCGGATGCGACGGCTAGAGGCGGGTGCCCCAGGTGTCGCACCAGACGTTGTCGTTGAACGTGCCCTGGAACGCGCTGGCCCCGATGATCTTCTGCACCGATGCGTGGATCGCCTCGCGGCTCGGGGCGTGCGCGTGGATCATGGTCTTCACCATCGGCACGTCGATCAGGTGGTTCGGCTGGAACAGCGACACGAACACGGTCGGCACCTCGGTCACGTACCAGGGGATCTCCGCCGCCATCGGGGTGGACCAGCGGATGCGGATGCTGGCCTCCTGGGCGAAGCCAGCGACATTGGCAAACACGATGGCCGCGTCGTACTCCTCGGAGTAGCGCTCGTTGGCCTCTTCGCTCATCACGGTGTGGAAGTACACGTGCTCCTCGCCCTCGGCGGCCCGCTGCAGGGCGTTCTTGAAGACGTGCACCTCGAAGCCGACCGCCTCGAGCTCCTCCTTGGCCATGTCGATGAATCCGCTCGGGTCGACCCCGGTGAAGTCGGCCTGGCCGGAGACGCCATACAGACGGATGCGGCGATGCGTCGCCGGGTCCAGGGGCAGGTTTCCCTGGGTGTCCTTGACCAGCGTGACGGTCTTGTCGGCGATGTCGGCGGCAATCGCGTGGTGCTCGGGGCTGCCGATCACGCTGAGTGCCTCGGGGCCGGGCACCAGCTGCTCGCGCGGGGTGGTGTGCAGGCCGAGTGTCGCCTTCAGGCCGAGGATGCGCTCGAGCGCCTCCTGCAGGCGCTGCTCGGTGATCACGCCGGAACGGTAGCCGTCCAGCATGTAGCGCAGGTCCTCCTCCGGATCGCGGAAGAACAGGAACATGTCGCAGCCGGCCGCGATCGAGGCCGGGACGGCGTCGCGCCGCGGCATCGCCTGGGTCATTCCGACCATCATCGACGCGTCGGTCAGGATCAGGCCGTTGAAGCCGAGCTCGTCGCGCAGCAGGTCCTGCAGCAGTTCCGGGGCAAGGGTCGCCGGCATGATCTCCGCATCGGTCATTCCGGGGCGGAAGTGCTTCGACAGCTCGGGGGCTCCGATGTGGCCGATCATGATCGACTGCACGCCGTGCTGGATCAGCTCGCGGTAGACCCGGCCGAAGGTGTCGGTCCACTCCTCGTAGCCGAGGGTGTTGTAGGTGGTGACGACGTGCTGGTCGCGCTCGTCGATTCCGTCGCCCGGGAAGTGCTTCATGGCGGCGACCGAGTTCGACTCGCTCAAACCGTCGAAGTACTCCTTGGCCCGCTCGATCACCACGTCGGGGGTGTTTCCGAACGACCGGGTGCTGATCACCGTGTTGCGCCAGTTGTAGTGGATGTCGACGATGGGCGCGAACGCCCAGTTGCAGCCGAGCGCCGCGGTCTCCCGGCCGGCCACCCGGCCCATGTCGCGGGCGATGGACTTGTCCGGGTTCGATCCGGCGCTCAAGTGCGTGGCAACCAGGGTGCCGTCGTCGATCGAGCCGAAGCCGCCCATCTCGGGGTTGGACGCCACCAACAGCGGCACCTTCGCCTGGGACTGCGCGTAGCGGATGTGATCCTGCACCGTGCTCGATCCGGCTCCCATGTAGCGGATGCCGCCCACCTTGTACTCGCCGACGACGCGGTCCAGGTACTCCGGCGTGAACGACGTGTTCAGGTTGATGAACAGCTGGCCGATCTTCTCCTCGAGCGTCAGCGAGTCGATGGTGTCGCGCACCCAGGTGATGGCCTGCTCGTCGAGATTGAACGGTTGGGCGCTGAGGTCGACCATGGTCACATCCTTGTGTGGGAGCTGCAGAAAATTGGTGGTGATAGCACCATGTCACACCATCGCTGGGAGTTTTGTCAATCGGTTGCCAAAATCGCGGAACCGGACGTAGAGTGGCCGCATGCCCAGCGGCGAACCGTCGCCGGGTTCTCAACGAGGCGAACCTTCTGCGGAGGCAATTTCATCGTGTCAACCACGCTCACCCCCACCTGGACCCTGTCGGGATTCGGCGACGAGATCGACCCGGAACCGGCCGTGCAGGTCGCCGTTCTGAAGGCGCTCGGCGCGAGCCACATTGAGGTGCGCAGCGCGTGGACAACGAATGTCGTCGACCTCGACGACGAGCAGCTCGAGCGCCTGCGCGCGATCCTCACAAGCCAGGAGATGTCGGTCTCGGCGATCGCGTCGCCCATCGGCAAGGTCGATGTCTCCCTCGCCGCCGAGCTCGAGGTGCACCGCCTCCGGCGCATCATTCGCGTCGCCCACGCGCTGGAGACACCCAACATCCGGGTGTTCTCGTTCTTCCGCGGCGAGGGCATCTCGGTCGAGAGCACCAGGGACGCGGTCATGACGCGCATGCGGCTGTTGGCCGACGAGGCCGAGAAGGCCGGCGTCGTGCTGCTGCACGAGAACGAGAAAGACATCTACGGAGACACCCCCGAGCGCGTGCTCGACCTGGTCGAGAGCGTCGGGTCACCCGCGCTCCGCCTCGCCTGGGACAACGCCAACTTCGTGCAGGTCGGCGCGAAGCCGTTCACCGACGGCTACGCGATGCTGCGCCCCTACCTGGACTACCTGCAGGTGAAGGATGCCGTCGCCGCAACCGGCGAGGTCGTGCCAGCAGGCCAGGGCGACGGCGAACTGCGCGAGACCCTGACCGCGCTGCGCGACGACGGCTACAGCGGCTTCGCCTCGCTCGAGCCGCACCTGGCCGCCCAGCACGCCCTCGGTGGATTCTCCGGTCCCGCCGCGTTCGGACAGGCGGCCCGAGCCTTCGCCGCGCTGCTCGCCGAGATCGGGGTCGGCACGAAATGACCGAACAGACCCTCACCGTCAACGGCGATGCTGAGCGACTGGCTCCCCACACACGTCGCGTCGCGGTCATCGGCTGCGGCGACATCTCGGCCATCCACCTGGCCGCGATCGCCGGCCTGCCCGGCGCCAGACTGGTCGGGGTCTCCGACCCGGATGCCGCCAGGCTGGCCGCGACGGTCCAGGCGCACGGAGTGCCCGGGTTCGCCGACCACCTGGAGCTGTTCGCTGAGCTCGCTCCCGACGTCGTGCACATCTGCACCCCGCACAACACACATGCGCAACTGGCGATCGACGCCCTCGAGCGCGGCATCAACGTGATCGTCGAGAAGCCGCTCGCTGATTCGCGTGACGAGGGCAGGCGGGTGGCCGCCGCTGCCAGGAACAGCACGGCGAGAATCGGCGTGTGCTTCCAGAACCGGTACAACGCGCCGGTTGTCGCGGCACAGGCTCTGTTGGCAGGCGGCACCCTGGGCTCGATCAGGGGAGCGTCTGCCACCGTGAGCTGGCACCGCACCGCGGAGTACTACCTCGACCGGCCCTGGCGCGGCACCTGGGCCGGCGGTGGCGGCGGGCTGCTGATGAACCAGGCGATCCACACCATCGACCTGCTGCACTGGCTCGTTGGCCCGGTCGCTGACGTCGACGGTCATGCAAGCACCAGGCACCTCGGTGAGGTTATCGAGGTGGAAGACACCGCAGAGCTGATGCTGAGCCATGAGAACGGTGCGCGCAGCGTCTTCTACGCCACGCTGGCCCACACTCTGAATTCCCCGGTCAGTATCGAGATCGTGACCGATGGGGCGGTCCTTCTGCTCCGGGGCGATCTCACCGTCACGTACGCGGATGGCCGAACAGAGCTCGTCAGGGAGGCCAGGGCCGCAACCGGGGAGCGTGCCTACTGGGGCATCTCGCACGAGCTGCTCATCGCTGACTTCTACCGCGGCCTCGATTCCGGAGAGCCGTTCTGGATTGACCCGGACGAAGCGCAGAAGTCCCTCGACATCGTTCAAGGCGTCTATGACCTGTCGTACGGCACGCGCTCTGGCGCGCTCCCGCACACGACCGATTCCCCCTCACAGAAAGCAGTTTCATGACTAAGAAGGTACGCATCGGCATCATCGGGCTCGGCGCCCAGGGGTCCATGTACGCGAAGTTCATCACCGATGGCCTGGTGCCGAACATGGAAATCGGGGCCATCGCAGACATCGACCCGGCCAAGGCGGAGAGCGCGGCATCCGACTACCCGGGAATCCCCTTCTTCTCCGACTACCTGGAGATGATCGAGAGCGGCAGCGTCGACGCCATCGTCACGTGCGTTCCGCACTTCCTGCACCCGCAGATCGGCATCGACGCGCTGCGGCGCGACATCCATGCCCTGGTCGAGAAGCCGGCAGGCGTTTACACCAAGCAGGTCGCGGAGCTCAATGCCTTTGCGCAGACCAAGCCGGAGCTGAGCTTCGGCATCATGTTCAACCAGCGCAACAACCCGCTGTACATCCGGCTCAAGGAGATCGTCGACGGCGGCGAGATCGGCAGCATCCTGCGCTCGAACTGGATCATCACCAACTGGTGGCGCCCGCAGGGCTACTACGACCAGAGTGCCTGGCGCGCCACCTGGGGCGGAGAGGGCGGTGGGGTGCTCGTCAACCAGGCCCCGCACCAGCTCGACCTGTGGCAGTGGATCTGCGGCGTGCCGAAGTCGGTGTACTCGAAGGTCGCATACGGCTACCGCCGCAACATCGCGGTCGAGGACGAGGTGACCGCCCTCGTCGACTACGGCAACGGCGCCACCGGCGTCTTCATCACCGCCACCCACGAGATGACCGGAACCGACCGCTTCGAGATCGTCGGCTCACAGGGCAAGATCGTCGTCGAGAACTCGCAGACCGCGACCGTCACCCGGCTGAAGCGCCCGGAGCGCGAGCTCAGCGAGGGCATGGACATGAGCGACGTCATGAAGCTGTTCATGGGCCAGCTCAACACCGACGACTACTACGAGCAGGAGACCATCGAGTTCGACTCGGTGTGGGGCGCCCAGCACGCCGGCGTGCTCGAGAACTTCGCCGCGAACATCCTCGACGGCACCCCGCTGCTGGCACCCGGTTCCGACGGCATCACGGGCGTGCGCCTGGCCAACGCCATCCACCTCTCGAGCTGGACCGGACGCGAGGTGTCGCTCGACTTCGACGAGGAGGAGTTCCTCGCGGAGTTGAACTCGCGCATCCGGGTCGAGGACAAGTTCCCCGAACGGGTCTGATCCGCTCACGAGCAACCGGCAGGTGCAGGCGTGGGAGCCGCTCGCAGGCGTGGCTCCCACGCCGCTCTTGCGCGCCCACCAGCGCAGCGACCGGTCGCTGGCCACGATTTGATTCCGAGCCGCACGCGATTTTGACAATCGGTTGCCAAACTTGACTTGGCTGATATAGCGTTACCGAAACAATCACAGGTTGTCGCCCTTCTCTGAGGGTGCAACCGGTTGCACCACTCAATGTCGAGAAGCACCAGCAGCGCAAGGAGAAAACAATGAAGTTTCGTTCCCGGGTGACAGCCGTCGCCCTCCTCACCGCGGCGGCGATAACGCTGACCGCCTGCTCAGGAAGCGGCGCACAACCGGCTTCGTCCGACGGCTCGGCCGGCACGGGCGGCACCCTCACGATTGGCGCTTTCGTCGACGTGAAGTCGTTCGACCCGGCCCAGGCCCACATCGGCCACTACGTCCAGTACTACCAGCCGGTGTACGACTCCCTGCTGCGTCGCGAGCCCGATGGAACGCTGGTGCCCATGCTCGCGACGGCGTGGGAGTACAACTCCGACAACACCGAGCTCACCCTCACCCTCCGTGACGACGTGACCTTCACCGACGGCACCACGCTCGACGCCGAAGCCGTCAAGGTCAACCTCGACCGGTTCCGCACCGGCAATGGCCCCGACGCGTCGACCCTGGCCCAGGTCTCTGATGTCGCCGCCACGGACGCCACCACCGTGGTGATCACGCTCAAGGCGCAGGACCCCGCGCTGCTCGACTACCTCGGCAACGCCGATGGCTTCATCGCCAGCCCAGCGGCCATTGAGGGCGGCAAGCTCGCCACCGACCCGGTCGGCAGCGGACCCTACACGCTCGACAAGTCCAAGACCGTCGCGGCATCCACCTACACCTTCGTGAAAAACCCGGACTACTGGGACCCGTCGCTCCAGGTCTACGACACGATCGTGCTCAAGCCGATCCTCGACACCACCGCGATGTCGAATGCCATCATCTCCGGGCAGATCAACGCGGCGCTGCTCACCGCGAAGACGCAGCCGCAGGCCAAGGGCGCCGGCCTCACCGAGTACAACTACCCGACCGACTGGCAGGGACTGCTGTTCTTCGACCGCGATGGAACCATGGTTCCCGAGCTCGCCGACGTCAAGGTGCGTCAGGCCATCAACTACGCGATCGACAAGGAAACCCTGCTCGCCCAGGTGGGCAAGGGTCTCGGCACGGCGACCAGCCAGCCGTTCGGCAAGGGCACCGACGCGTTCGACGAGTCGCTCGAGTCGGCGTACCCGTACGACGTCGAGAAGGCGAAGGCGCTCCTCAGCGAGGCAGGCGTCGGTGAGTTCAGCATCACCATGCCGACGGTCTCCGGGTTCTTCGACCCTGCCCTCACGGCCGGTATCGGCCAGAACCTCGCCGACGTCGGCATCACGGTGAACTGGGAGAACGTGGCCGGGTCGGACTTCATCTCCAGCCTGGTTCAGGGCAAGTACGCCGCCAGCTGGTTCTCGCTGTTCCAGGGTTCACCCTGGGTTGCGGTCAACCAGATCATCGCCCCAGAGGCCACGTACAACCCGTTCCACACGACCGATGCGAAGGTCGACACGCTCATCACCGCCATCCAGACCGGTTCGGCCGACGAGCAGAAGACGGCGGCCCAGGAAATCAACAAGTACATCGTCGAGCAGGCCTGGTTCGCCCCGTTCTACCGTCCAGACCAGATCTTCTTCACCGACAAGAACACCACGACCGAGCCGCAGTTGCAGCAGGCCGTGCCGTCGATCTACTCCTACGCGCCCGCGCAGTAAGTAGCTCGGGTCCCCGACCGCGCATGGCCGGGGACCCCTCCCTCACCTTTGCCTCACCCCCCACCACCAACCACCTGACAACGGAGCAGAAATGGTTTCCTTTATCGTCCGACGCCTGATTTCGGGCGTGGTGGTGCTCTTCGTAGTGTCGTCGTTGACGTTCTTCATGTTGTACTTCTCGGCGACAAGCGTCGCCCGCAACATCCTGGGTGAATCGGCCACGCAGGCGCAGGTGCACCTCAAAGAGATCGAGCTCGGTCTTGATCAGCCCCTCTTCTCCCGCTACTTCGACTGGCTGGGAGGCGCGCTCAGCGGCAACTTCGGTGTGTCGTGGTTCAACAGCCAGCCCGTTGTCGAGAGCATCGTCGGGCGTCTTCCCACGACACTGTCCATCGTCCTGGTGACGATTGTGATCGCCGCGGTCTTGGCCACGTTGTTCGGCGTCGCCGCAGCTGTGCGCCGCGGATGGGTGGATCGCCTGCTGCAGATCGTCTCCATCGGGGCCTCTGCCATCCCGCAGTTCGTTGTCGCGATTGTGCTGGTCACTGTCTTCGCGATCGGCCTGCAACTGTTGCCCGCGACGGGCTATGTGCCCCTGACCGACAACGTCGGGGGCTGGCTCGCCTCGATCACGCTGCCGATCATCGCCTTAGCGATCGGCGCGGTCGCCTCGACCGCCCAGCAGGTCCGAAGCGCCGTGATCACCGTGCTCAGCCGCGACTATGTGCGAACGCTGCGCAGCCGCGGCCTGGCCCCGCGGGAGATCCTGTTCCGGCATGTGCTGCGCGGCGCCGCCCCGGCCGGTCTCACCGTGTTGTCGCTGCAGTTCATCGGAATGCTCGGTGGCGTTGTCGTGCTCGAGCAGATCTTCGCCCTTCCTGGGCTGGGATTCCTGGCGCTGCAGTCCACTACCCAGGGTGACATGCCCGTCCTGATGGGTGTCGTGGTCTACATCGTCATCATCGTTGTTGTTGTCAACTTGCTGGTCGACCTCGCCGTCGGCTGGCTGAACCCGAAGGCGCGTGTGTCATGACCGAAACATTGGCTGAGACCCCACAGCCCGAAGCAGCGGTTCGCACGGGTGTGTTCCGTCGGCTCCTGAAGAACCCCCTGGGCCTGACGGCCCTGATCATCCTCGGGATCGTGGTCCTGACCGGAATCTTCGGCCCCGTCATCGCCCCGTTCGACCCCAACAAGGCCGATCTGGTGAACGCCTTGGCCGGTCCCGGCACCGACGGACACCTTCTCGGTACCGACAGTGCGGGACGCGACGTGTTCAGCCGGCTGTTGGTCGGCGCGCAGAGCACCCTGCTTGCCGCCGCCCTCGCCGCGGTCGTCGCCCTCCTGATCGGGCTGCCGACCGGACTGCTGGCCGGCTATTTCGGCGGCAAGTTCGACTCGGTGGCGAGCTGGTGCACGAACGTGCTCATGTCACTCCCGGCGATCATCATCCTGCTCGCCGCCAGCGCAGCCCTGGGCCGGTCGGTGTGGATTTCCATGACCGTGTTCGGTGTGCTGATGTCCCCCGGAATGTTCCGCCTCACCCGCACGTCGGTGCAGGCCGTGCGCAATGAGCTCTACGTCGACGCGGCGCGGGTCGCCGGTCTCAGCACCGCCAGCATCATCGGCAAGCACATCCTGTTCGTGGTGCGCGCACCTCTGATCATCCAGACGTCGATCGTCTGCGGTATCGCCATCGCGATTCAGGCAGCTCTCGAGTTCCTGGGGCTGGGCGACCCGCTCACCCCGACCTGGGGCGTGATGCTCAACGAAGGCTTCATCAACATCTACGGCTCTCCAATCCTCGCCGTCTGGCCGGGCCTGGCGATCTCGCTCACCGTGGGCTCATTCGTTGTCCTCGGCAACGCGTTGCGTGACGCCTTGGAGGACGCACCGAAGTTCAAGCGGACCAAGCCCATCCAGCTCACCCCGCCGAGGACTGAGTCGGTGCAGGCGGTCGACCTCGCCGCAGCCGACCACCTGCTGAGCGTCTCGCGTCTCGGCGTCGGCTACCCGCAGCAGGGCGGAGCGACCAAGGTCGTCGTCGCCGATGTGTCGTTCCACGTGGACCGCGGCGAAGTGCTCGGCATCGTCGGTGAATCCGGCTCGGGCAAGTCCCAGACCGCGTTCTCCATCCTGGGGCTCCTGCCGGATGAGGCCGAGATCCTGGGCGGCAGCATCAGCTTCGACGGCATTCCGCTGGTCTCGGCCGGGGGCAACCGCCTGTCGCAGGGGCGTTTGTCCGAGCTCCGCGGAAAGCGCATCGCGTACATTCCACAGGAGCCGATGTCGAACCTCGACCCGAACTTCACGATCGGCTACCAGCTGGTGCGGCCGCTCACGCGAGTGCTCGGCCTGTCGAAGGCCGAAGCCACCGCGCGGGCGCTTGAGCTTCTCACCATCGTGGGGATCACCAACCCGCAGCGCACATTCGACGCCTACCCGCACGAAGTCTCCGGGGGGATGGCACAGCGCGTGCTGATCGCCGGAGCCGTCAGCTGCAACCCCGATCTGTTGATCGCCGACGAGCCCACCACCGCACTCGATGTGACCGTGCAGGCCGAGGTGCTCGACCTGCTCCGCGATCTGCAGGCCCGTTTCAACATGGGCGTGGTGCTCGTCACGCACAACTTCGGTGTGGTTGCCGACCTCTGCGACCGCGTCGTCGTGATGCAGAACGGTCGTGTCGTCGAATCCGGCGATGTGCGCACCATCCTCCGCGCCCCCCGGGAGCAGTACACGCGCACCCTGCTCGGCGCGATGCTCGAGGGAAAGACGCCCATGAGCACGCTCACCGTCACCGAACCCGCCCCCGTGTTCGACGCCCCAGTGAAAGTTGGTCTGTGATGAACGCATCCACCAGCGACCAGACAGGTCCTGGCGGCCTGCTCCGGGTCGACAACCTCATCGTCGAGTACCCCGGCACAGGTTTCAGGGCCAAGCCCTTCCGCGCGCTGGACGACGTGTCGATCCACATCGGCGCCGGAAAGACCCTGGGCCTGGTCGGCGAGTCCGGCTCAGGCAAGACCACCCTCGGGCGCGCCCTGCTCGGCCTCGCTCCCGTCTCTGGTGGCACGATTCGCTTCGACAACGAAGACATCAGCCAGGCGAGCCGCAGCAAGCGCCGCGCACTCAGCCGTGACCTGCAGGTCGTCTTCCAGGATCCCTACACCTCGCTCAACCCGTCGATGACGGTGGGCGACATCCTGTCTGAGCCGCTCACCGTGCAAGGAAAAAGCCGCTCGGATGCGCGCAGGCGCGTGCGTGAGGTGCTCGACCAGGTCGGCCTGCCGCAGGATGCCATCGGTCGGATGCCGCGCGAGTTCAGCGGCGGGCAGCGGCAGCGCGTCGCAATCGCCCGGGCGCTCGCCCTCTCGCCCAAACTCATCGTCTGTGACGAGCCCGTCTCTGCGCTCGACCTCACCACGCAGGCCCGGGTACTCGACCTGTTCCTGCAGATCCAGCGCGACACGGGAGTGTCCTACCTGTTCGTGTCGCACGACCTCGACGTCGTGCGCCACATCAGCCACCGGGTTGCCGTGATGTACCGCGGCGAGATCGTGGAGCAGGGTCCGGCCGGGCAGGTCACCACCACGCCGGAACACCCGTATACCCAGCGACTGCTGTTGGCCTCGCCGGTGCCGGACCCCGACCGGCAGGAGCAACGCCGGGACAACCGGCGCAGACTGCTTGATGAGCAGCGTGCGCACGACATCCAGGCCGGGGTCGCCGCCTGATGCCGGGACTGTGGCACGATACAAGCGGGAGCAATAGATGAACGCCCCGGTCGGTGTCTCCACGACACCCGAAGCCACGAGAGGTGAGCAGAGCGTGACTAGTGACGTGACGAGCGACGACACCGCCGCCGCCGAAACGCGGCCCGGCCGACGCTCGAAAGCGCCTGCAACCATCTACGACATCGCCAAGCTGGCCGGGGTGAACCCGTCGACGGTCTCTCGTGCGCTGAGCAAGCCCGGACGCATCAACGTCAAGACGGAGGAACGCATCCACGCCGCGGCGAAGGAGCTGAACTACCGGCTCAACCCGATGGCACGCGCCCTGCCGACCGGACGCACGAACACCCTCGGGCTGCTGCTCGCCGACATCACAAACCCGATGTTCTTCGAGGTCGTGCGCGGCGCGGAGCGGGCGGCGAGCCGCCGGGGCTACACGCTGATCCTCGCCGAATCGCAGGAGTCTGGTGAGCGCGAGGCCGAGGCGGCCGAGCGTGTCTCGCCCTCGGTCGACGGCCTGGTGCTCGTCACCACGCGCCTGGGCGACGAGAAGATCCAGGAGTTCGCCGAGCGCAAGCCGCTCGTTGTCATCAACCGTCAGGTCGAGGGCGTGCACGGCATCGTTCCCGACCTGGAGCCGGGCATCGACGAGGCGCTGGCGCACCTCGCCGAGCTCGGCCACACCGCGCTGGCCTTCCTGTCCGGGCCGGCGAACTCGTGGATGAGCCGCGCCCGCTGGGATGCCCTTCTGGCCAAGGCGCCCGGGCTCGGGATGACGATCGTCGAGATCGGCCCGGGAGTGCCGACACTGGACGGCGGCCGCGACGCCCTCTCGCGCGTCCTGGCCTCCGGCGTCACCGCCGTGCTCGCCTACAACGACCTGATGGCCATCGGCCTGATGCGTGCAGCGCAAGAGCAGGGGCTGGTCGTTCCCGGCCGGCTCAGCATCATCGGCTTCGACGACATCTTCGGCTCCGACTTCACCTCCCCGCAGCTCAGCACGATCCGCACGCCGCTCGGCGATATCGGCGAACGGGCGATCCGGCTGACCCTCGAACTCATCGACGAGTATGCCGAGGGCACGCCCGCCCGGGTCGACGCCAGCCCGCTGCCCACCGAGTTGGTCGTCCGCGGATCCACAGGCCCCATCCAGCCGTAGGGAGCCGCCCGGCGGCTGCCCTGTCGTGGACCCTGAGCGGGTGCACAGTGTTTTGGCAACCGGTTGACAAACCCGCAATCCCGATGTTCACTAAAGGAGTGTCCATGACCCTCACCCTTGACTCAGACCGCCTGTTCCCCGCGGACCCGGCGACGCGCACCGTCGCGCGCGCGCTCTACCAGCGTGTGGCTGACGCGCCGATCATCTCGCCGCACGGCCACGTCGACCCGCTTCTTCTGCTCGGCAACGAGCCGTTCGGTGACCCGGCCGAGCTCTTCATCCGCTTCGACCACTACGTTTCTCGGCTGATGCACGCGGCCGGCGTGAAGCTGACCGAGCTCGGCATCCCCAGCCGCACCGGCGGCGAGCCGGTGGCCACCCCCCGTGAGGTGTGGCGCACGTTCTGCGCGCACTGGCACCTGTACGCGGGCACCGCGTCCGGCTACTGGCTGCGGCACGAGTTCGCCACCCTGTTCGACATCGACGTGCAGCCATCCGAGGACACCGCCGACGCGCTCTTCGATCTCATCCAGGCGAAGCTGGCGACCGATGAATTCCGGCCGCGCGCGCTTTTTGCCCGGTTCAACATCGAGGTCATGGCCACCACCGACGACCCGATGGACGACCTGGCCGCACACCGCGCGCTGGCCGCCGACCCGAGCTTCACCGGCCGCGTGCTGCCCACCTTCCGACCGGACGCCTACCTCAACCCGGCCGCGCCGGGCTGGGCCGAGCGGGTCGCCGCTCTCGCTGCGTGGAACGGCTCTGACACCTCCAGCTATGCCGGATACATCGAGGCGCTCGCCGGGCGTCGCCGCTTCTTCGTCGAGAACGGGGCGGTCTCCGCCGACCACGGTGTGCTGCAGCCGCTCGCCGTGGACCTTGCCCCCGCAGAAGCGGCCGAATTGTTCGGCCGCGCTCTCGCCGGGGAGCTGACCGCTGCAGAGAGCCGCGTCTTCGCTGGCCACATGCTGCTCGAGATGGCCAGGATGAGCGTCGAGGACGGCCTCGTGATGACGGTGCACCCCGGTGTCTTCCGCAACCACAGCAGCGCCACCTTCGACGAGTTCGGACCGGACACCGGCCACGACATCCCCGTCACCACGACCTACGTGGAGGCCATGCGGCCGTTGCTCGAGAAGTACGGCAACAACCCCGACTTCCACCTCGTGCTGTTCAGCGTGGACGAGACCGTCTACTCGCGGGAGATCGCGCCGCTCGCCGGCTTCTACTCCAGCGTCTACATCGGCGCCCCGTGGTGGTTCTTGGACGCCCCGGACGCCGTCTTGCGTTTCCGCGCCGCGGTGACCGAGACGGCCGGTTTCTACCGCAGCTCCGGCTTCATCGACGACACCCGCGCGTTCCTCTCGATCCCGGCCCGGCACGACATGTCCCGCCGCCTGGACGCCGCGTTCCTCGCCCGACTCGTCTGCGAGGGTCGCATCGACCTCGATGCGGCCGAGCGCATCATCGTCGACCTGGTCGACGCCCTTCCCCGAAAGGTGTTCAAGCTGTGAGCATTGCCACTGACGTCAACACTTCCATCGACACTGCCGTCGCCCCGCTGAGCCGCGCGGCCCTCGCCGCGCGCATTGGCGAGAGCGTGCGCACCCCGCCGGTGCGCATCATCCACCTCGGCCTCGGCGCCTTCCACCGCGCCCACCAGGCCTGGTACACCGACCAGGTCGACGACAACGGCGAGTGGGGGATTGCGGCGTTCACCGGGCGCAGCGCCCAGGCCGCGCTCGAGCTGTCCCCGCAGGACGGCCTTTACACGCTCATCGAGCGTTCTGATGCCGGCGACAGCGCCGCGCTCGTCTCGAGCATCGTCGAGGCCGTCGACGGCAGCGACACGGCGCGCTTCGTCGAGCTGATGGCCGCCGAGTCGACCGCCCTCGTGACCCTCACCGTCACCGAGGCCGGATACCGGCTGCGCGCGGATGGCAGCCCGGATCTCGGCGACAGCGCACTCGCCGCGGATCTCGCGTTCCTGGCCGACAACCTCGATCGGGCGGCGCGTGGCGCCATCAGTGCAGGGGGCCCGACGACGACGCTCGGCCGCCTCGTTCTGGGCCTGGAGGCCAGACGCCTGGCCGGCGCCGGGGCGATCGCGATCGTTCCCTGCGACAACATGCCAGACAACGGCCCGCTCGTCGAGCGCGCCGTGTGGGCGCTCGCCACGATGCTGAACGCCGAGACAGCCGAGTGGATCGCGGCGCATGTCGCCTTCGTCTCGACCTCCGTCGACCGGATCACGCCGAAGACGACCGCGGACGACATCGCGGCGGCCGCCGGGCTCACCGGCTGGGCCGACCGCTCCCCGGTGGTCACCGAGCCGTTCCGGGACTGGGTGCTGAGCGGCCACTTCCCGGCCGGCAGGCCGGCCTGGGAGCGGGCGGGCGCCCGCTTCGTCGACGACATCGAGCCGTTCGAGCGCCGCAAGCTCTGGCTGCTCAACGGCGCGCACAGCCTGCTGGCCTACGCGGGCCTGCTGCGCGGGCACGACAGCGTCGCCGCCGCCATGGCCGACCCGGTCTGCCGGGGCTGGGTGAACGACTTCTGGGATGACGCCGTGCGCCACCTCCCGGCCGGGCTGCTGGCGCTGGATGAGTACCGGGCGGCCCTGATCGAGCGCTTCGACAACACCCGTATCGAACACCGGCTCGCCCAGATCTCGGCCGAGGCCGTGACCAAACTGCGGGTGCGCATTGCGCCGGTGGTGCTCGCCGAGCGCGCAGAGGGCCGCCAGGCGGCGGCCGGTATCCGTGCCATCGCCTCGTGGGCCTCCCTGGTGTTGGCCGGACGGCAGATGGTCGACGCTGAGGCCGCGCAGATCGGCGTGATCGCCGCACGGCCCACCGACGCTGCCATCGCGGGGCTGGTGGCGCTGGTGGATGCGCGGCTGGCGCAGGACGCCGCGATCCTGGCCGACATCACGGCTCTGGTCGGGGAGTACCAGGCCGAGTAACAACGGGTCGATGCGGCGCGGGCGGGGGATTCTCCGCCCGCGCTGTCGTGCGTGCCCGGGTTGTCGCGCATGCGGAATCGGCGTTCGACGGCCTCGTGGTTCTCCCAGCTGGGCGTGTGGTGACAATGTTTGGCAACCGTTTGCCATATCTTGCCGATCGTGTTTCACTTGACCTTGTCGAACACCGCTCCGCACCGGACTCAGGCTCGACATCCCCGCCGCAATGTCGCGTGCCGCAATGACGCGAACGAAAGGTACTCAATGTCGAAGCCTCAACCGATCCCCTCCCGGAAGCCGATGACCCCCGGTCAGTGCGTGGCATCCCCGGCCGCCGCGCACCGCGCCCGCCGGCCCCACTAAGGACTTCCGATCATGGGCAAAGGAGCCTCCATGTCACTCACCGAAACCACCCCGCGCACGGCGAAGGCCGCACCGGTCGCCGCCACCGGCAAGCTCAGTCCGCTGAGCATCGTCGGCTACGGGGCAGGCGACGCAGCCAACAACCTCGCGTTCACCACTGCGACGATGTTCCTGCTGATCTACTACACGGATGTCGCCGGCATCTCTGCAGCAGCAGCGGGCACCCTGCTCCTGGTGGTGCGCCTGTTCGACGCGTTCGCCGACATCTTCGCGGGCCGCATCGTCGACCGCACCTACAGCAAGCGGTTCGGCAAGTTCCGCCCGTTCATCATGTTCGGTTCTGTTCCGCTGCTGCTGCTCTCTGCCGCATCCTTCTCGATCCCGCAGATCGGCGAGACCGGCATGCTGCTCTACGCGTACCTGACGTACGCAGCGCTCGGGCTCGCATACAGCCTCGTCAACATCCCGTACGGCTCGCTGGCCGGGGCGATGACCCAAGACGGCGGTGAGCGCGCCAAGCTCGCCAGCGCCCGCTCCGTCGGCGCGGCCCTGGTCGGCGCGGGCCTGGGCGTCTTCGTCGCCCCGCTGATCGTGCCGGGTGCCGACCTGCAAGTGCTGTTCACCGGAATGACACTGGGCTTCGTGGTCGTCGGAACCGCGCTCTACATGTTCACTGCCTTCACCGCGAAGGAGAAGGTCGTCCGCGATGTCACGCATGTGACCATGAAGCAGAGCTTCGCCGTGCTGAAGAGCAACAAGCCGCTGCTCATGCTCTGCATCAGCTCGTTCGTCTTCCTGGTGGGCTATCTGGCCCTCGCCACCGTGCAGCTCTACTACCTGCGTGATGTGCTGCACGCCCTGCCGCTCTACGCCGCCATCTCGATCATTCAGTTGGTGGTCACCTTCGGGCTGGCCGCCTTCATTCCCGCGATTGTGCGCCACTTTGGAAAGCGCTTCGGATACATCGTCGGCGCCTCGATCATGGCCGCCGGCAGCCTGGTGATCTTCTTCGCGCCGGCCGAGGCAGTCTGGCTCGGCTTCGGTGGGCTGGTGATCTGCCAGCTCGGCATCGCTCTGGTCAACATGCTGGTGTGGACGCTGGAGGCAGACACGGTCGAGTACGGCGAGTGGAAGACCGGCGTGCGCGCTGAAGGAATCACCTACGCGCTGTTCTCGTTCACCCGCAAGACCGGTCAGGCCGTCGGCGGCGCCCTCGCCGCCTTCTCGCTGGCCTGGGGTGGCTACGCCGCGGGTGCGGCAGAGCAGACTGCACACGCCGAGCTCGGCATCCGCGCCGGAGCCGGACTGATCCCGCTCGTGGCCTCGGCGGTCGCGATCCTGTTCATGGTGTTCTACCCGCTCACCGACGCCAAGCACAAGCAGATCGTCGCCGAGATCGCCGAGCGCCGCGCGCTCACCGGGGCGGCCGCCCCCATCACGCCGTCGCTGTCCACGGCCGCCTTCGCCGCGCCGCGCACCGCCCACAGCCCGATTCCTCCCACCGAGTGACGCCGCGGCATCCGCACGGCACCACCCCTCACACCCAGAAAGTAGCCTCATGAAGATCGAAAAAGCCGAAGTCATCGTCACCAGCCCCGACCGCAACTTCGTCACCCTGAAGCTGACGACGGATGACGGCATCACCGGCCTCGGCGACGCCACGGTCAACGGCCGTGAGCTTGCCGTCGTCACCTACCTCAGCGAGTACATCGTGCCGCAGCTCATCGGCCGCGATCCCTCCCGCATCGAGGACGCCTGGCAGTTCTTTTACCGCAGCGCGTACTGGCGCCGTGGCCCCATCACAATGGCCGCGATCGCCGCCGTCGACATGGCCCTGTGGGACATCAAGGGCAAGGCCGCCGGCATGCCGGTCTACCAGCTGCTCGGCGGCGCCAGCCGCGAGAAGATGATGGCCTACGGCCACGCGTCCGGCAAGGAACTGCCCGAGCTGTTCGACAGCATCCGCCACCACCAGGAGCTCGGCTACCGGTCCATCCGCGTGCAGACCGGGGTGCCAGGGCTCGAGTCGATCTACGGGATCGCGTCGAACAAGGGCCTGCCGGGCAACGAGGGCGTGCGCTACGACCACGAGCCGGCCCAGCGCGGCAAGCTGCCGGCCCAGGAGGATTGGGACACCCGCTCGTACCTGAGTCACCTGCCGACGGTGTTCGAGGCTGTGCGCAACGAGTTCGGGCCGGACCTGCCACTCCTCCATGACGGGCATCACCGGATGACGCCGCTGCAGGCGGCCAAGCTCGGCAAGTCGCTTGAGCCCTATGACCTGTTCTGGCTCGAGGACTGCACGCCGGCCGAGAACCAGGAGGCGCTCCGCCTGGTGCGCCAGCACACCACGACCCCGCTGGCGATCGGCGAGATCTTCAACACGGTGTGGGACTTCCAGTCGCTGATCAAGGACCAGCTGATCGACTATGTGCGCGCGGCATCCACCCACTTCGGCGGCATCTCGCCGCTCAAGAAGGTCATGGACTACGCGGCGATGTACCAGATCAAGTCCGGCTTCCACGGGCCGACAGACATCTCGCCCGTCGGGTTCGCCGCCCAGCTGCACGTCGGCCTGGCGATCCACAACTACGGAATCCAGGAGTACATGCAGCATGGCGACAAGACCAACGCCGTCTTCGCCCAGTCGATGACCTTCGAGGACGGCTACCTGCACCCGGGCAACAACCCGGGCCTCGGCGTCGAGCTGGACGTGGACGAGGCAGGCAAGTACCCGTACGAGACCGCGTACCTGCCGTACAACCGGCTGGCCGACGGCACCGTCCACGACTGGTGATCGAGATGACCGCGCCTGCCCCTGGGAACCCGCTGGCGCCTGAGCGCCCGCTGGCGCCTGAGCGCCCGCTGGTCGTCGTCATGGGAGTCTCTGGATCCGGCAAGACGACCATCGGCTCGCTGATCGCCGAGGCGCTAGGGGTGCCATTCGTGGATGCCGATGCGCTGCATCCCCGCAGCAACGTCGTGAAGATGGCGGAGGGGACGCCGCTGAATGACGACGACCGCTGGCCGTGGTTGACCGTCGTCGGCGCCGAGATGGCCGCGGCATCCGACACGGGCATCGTGATGGCCTGCTCAGCGCTGAAGCGCCGCTACCGCGACGCCATCAGGGTGGCCGTGCCCGGCGCGCTCTTCCTGCACCTGCACGCGGAGCAGGAAGTGCTCGCCGCGCGTATGGAGGGGCGCAGCGGGCATTTCATGCCTCCGTCGCTGCTCGCCTCTCAGTTCGAGGCGCTGGAGCTGCTCCAGCCCGACGAGAACGGCGCGATCGTCTCGGTGCGGGGGAGCGTGGAGGAGATCGTGCGGGCGGCGGTGGCCCAGGTGGCCGCGCCCGCCCCCGTCGGCTAGAGGCAGCGCCAGCGTCAGCGGCCAACGCGCCGAGATGACAGTGGAGCGCGTTCCCGCACCCCGGGGACGCGCTCCACTGTCATCTCGCTGGCGGGGGCGGATGCCCTAGCCGCGGAAGCTCGCCACCGGCAGCCCGCTGGTGCCGTGCCCAGTCACGAGGAACACGTTGCCGGCGAGCGGCTCGGCGTTCTCGTCCAGCCCGTTCGCGGCCGACGTCACCCAGAGCTGATCCCGCTCGGGGCCGACGAAGGCGCAGGACGTCGGCTGCGCGGTCGGGACGGTGATGGTCTGCATGCGCGTGCCGTCCGGCGCGAACTCGTGCAGGGCGCCGCCGCCGTACTCGGCCACCCAGAGGCGCCCGCGCACGTCGACGGCCAGGCCGTCGGGCAGTGCGGCGAACGCCTCTGGGCCGACGAGCACGCTCGGCGTCGGAGTGAGTGTGGACGTCTCCGGGTCGAAGGGGTAGCTGAAGATTGTGCGCGCCATCGAGTCGACCAGGTAGAACGTGCGGCCGTCGGGGCTCCAGCCCAGGCCGT
Source organism: Microterricola pindariensis (assembly GCF_002936985.1). Classification (GTDB taxonomy): domain Bacteria; phylum Actinomycetota; class Actinomycetes; order Actinomycetales; family Microbacteriaceae; genus Microterricola; species Microterricola pindariensis. The sequence goes on from NZ_MPZN01000002.1 coordinate 33,542, forward strand.
TCGGCAGCGCGAAGCCCTCCAGTACCTGCTCGGCCCGCCAGTTCGCGTCGAGCCGCCACAGGCCGCCCTTCCCGGCGGCGAAGTCCAGTGCGCAACTGCCCGACCAGTAGATCCCGGCCGGGTCGGCCTTGGCGTCGTTCATACGGATGCCGTCGGCCAGGCAGTCCACGCGGTGCGTCACCGTGCCGTCATCCGCCAGCCCGACGAAGCCCGTGCTCGTGGCGGCGATGAGGCCGCCGGCCTCACGCGGGGCGGCCGCGCCGATGCCCGGCGGGTACACGGTCACGGCGGTGTCGAGGGTGGCCGGGTCGGTGCGGAGGATCTCGCCCCGCTCGTTGTCGACCCAGAGCACGGTGCCGCTCGCCGCGTGCCAGTACGGCCCCTCCCCGCAGATCGCGCGGCGCGGAAGGAGGACGCTGACGGTGGGAGGGGGGTTCGGGCTCATGCTGTCCTTTCGGGCGCGCTGCGCTGCGTCGCTGAGGGGGAGAGTCGTGTTCGCCAGCCTATTGCGGGGCCACCGAACTCACAGCCCGCGCACAGGGGGTGGCACTTCCGCTCCGGCATCCGCCTTGGTAAACTTGAGCCACATCGACTCAAGTTTGCTCGGCCGCCACACCCCGGTGGCCGATCGCGGTACGAAAGGGAATGCCATGCAGCCAGACCAGCAGCCTCCTCAGGAAGAAGCCAAGAGCGCCCTCGAACAGTACGGCGTTGACCTCACCGCCATCGCGGCGAGCGGCAAGCTCGACCCGGTGATCGGCCGGGACGCCGAGATCCGGCGGCTCAGCCAGGTGCTCACCCGCCGCACCAAGAACAACCCGGTGCTCATCGGCGAGCCGGGCGTCGGCAAGACCGCCGTCGTCGAGGGCCTGGCCCAGCGCATCGTCGAGGGTGACGTCGCCGACTCGCTCAAGGGGAAGAAGCTCGTCTCGCTCGACCTCAGCGCCCTCGTGGCCGGCGCCATGTACCGCGGCCAGTTCGAGGAGCGGCTGAAGAGCGTGCTCAAGGAGATCACCGAGTCCGACGGCGAGATCATCACCTTCATCGATGAGCTGCACACGCTGATGGGCGCCGGCGGCGGAGAGGGCTCCGTCGCGGCATCCAACATGCTCAAGCCCATGCTCGCCCGCGGCGAGTTGCGCCTGATCGGCGCGACCACGCTCAACGAGTACCGCGAGTACATCGAGAAGGACGCCGCCCTCGAGCGCCGCTTCCAGCAGGTGTTCGTCGGCGAGCCGAGCGTCGAGGACACGATCGCGATCCTGCGCGGGCTGAAGGGCGCCTACGAGGCGCACCACGGGGTGACGATCAGCGACGGCGCCCTCGTCGCCGCGGCCACCCTGAGCAACCGCTACATCACCTCCCGCCAGCTGCCGGACAAGGCCATCGACCTGGTCGACGAGGCGATGAGCCGGCTCAAGATGGAGATCGACTCCTCGCCGGTGGAGATCGACCAGCTGCAGCGCCAGGTGGCGCGGATGAAGGTCGAGGAGCTCGCGCTGAAGAAGGAGAAGGACGACGCCTCCAAGGAGCGGCTCGAGAAGCTGCGCGAGGAGCTGCGCGAGAAGGAGTCGGAGCTCAAGATCCTGGAGGGCCGCTGGGCGCGCGAGAAGAGCTCGCTGCACGCCGTCGGCGACCTCAAGAAGAAGCTCGACGACGCGACCCGCGCACGCGATCGCGCCATGCGCGAGGCGAACTACGCCGAGGCGTCCAAGCTCGAGTACACGACGATCAAGCAGCTGCAGGAGCAGCTGGCGGAGGCCGAGCAGGCCGAGAGTAACCCGATCGAGGACCGCATGGTCAACGAGCAGGTGACCGAGGAGGACATCGCCGCCGTCATCGCCGCGTGGACCGGCATCCCGGTCGGCCGGCTGCTCCAGGGCGAGACCGAGAAGCTGCTGCACCTCGAGAACGAGCTCGGCAAGCGCCTGATCGGCCAGAAGAAGGCCGTCGCCGCCGTGTCGGATGCCGTGCGCCGCACGCGCGCGGGCATCTCGGACCCCGACCGCCCGACCGGATCCTTCCTGTTCCTCGGGCCGACCGGCGTCGGCAAGACCGAGCTCGCCAAGGCGCTCGCCGAGTTCCTCTTCGACGACGAGAAGGCGATGATCCGCATCGACATGTCGGAGTACGGCGAGAAGCACAGCGTCTCCCGCCTCGTCGGAGCCCCTCCCGGCTACGTCGGCTACGAGCAGGGCGGCCAGCTGACCGAGGCCGTGCGCCGGCGCCCGTACTCGGTGATCCTGCTGGACGAGGTCGAGAAGGCGCATCCGGAGGTGTTCGACGTGCTGCTGCAGGTGCTCGACGACGGCCGGCTGACCGACGGCCAGGGCCGCACCGTCGACTTCCGCAACGTCATCCTGGTGCTCACCTCGAACCTGGGCTCACAGTTCCTCGTTGACCAGTCCCTGACCTGGGCCGAGAAGGAGACCGCGGTGCAGCAGCTGGTGCGCCAGAACTTCAAGCCCGAGTTCGTCAACCGGCTCGACGACATCGTGGTGTTCTCTGCGCTGACCCAGGAGGAGCTCGGCGAGATCGTGGAGCTCTACATCGACCGGCTGTCGAAGCGGCTGAGCAGCCGCCGGCTCACCCTGGCGGTGACCCCGGACGCCCGGCGCTGGCTGGCCGAGCGCGGCTACGACCCGATCTACGGGGCCCGGCCGCTGCGTCGCCTGATGCAGCACGAGATCGACGACAAGCTCGCGAATGCCCTGCTCAGCGGGGCCGTGCGCGACGGCGACCTGGTGCGGGTCGATCTCGCCGCGGACGGCAACGGCCTCACGGTGGGCGCCGACTAGTCTCCCGATTTCGACAGGCCCAATCAGCGGGGATTCCCGCGGTTGGGCCTGTCCTGTTTGCGTAGGTTGAGCTTTCCGGGGCCCGACCCGGTGTTGGCTTCGGTCGCTGGCGCTCCCTCGAGCCAACGGGAGACGGGCGCCTCCGGTATCCGAGGCGCCGCCGGAAAACGGGCACTTGCGCTCCAGGAAGTTAATGGGCTAGAACATAGACCAATGATTCTTGCGGCTTGCCGCCCATCCTGGAGGACCCAATGACGCAATCCGCAGGCACCGTCGTCTCGGCCGAGAATCGGCGTCTGAGCGGCAATCTCGGCACCGTCGCCGTCACCTTCATGGTGATCGCCGCGGCAGCCCCGCTCACCGTGGTCGGCGGCCTCCTGCCGATCGGACTCCTCGTCGGCAACGGATTGGGCTTCCCGGTCATGTTCCTCGTCGCGACCGGGATCCTGCTGCTCTTCGCGGTCGGGCTCACCTCGATGAGCCGCTTCATCCCCAATGCCGGATCCTTCTTCACCTTCGTCAGTCACGGCCTCGGCCGCACCCCCGGTGTGGCGACGGCGTGGCTCGCACTCGCCTGCTACACCACCGTCCAGGTCGCCGTCTTCAGCTACCTCGGCGGAACGCTCAGCTCCAGCATTGCGCTGCTCGGCGGCCCCGAGATCGCCTGGTGGGTCTTCACGCTGATCTCGATCGCCGTCGTCGGCGTGCTCGGCTACCGCCACATCGAGCTCAGCTCCAAGGTGCTCGTCATCGTGCTGGGCGCCGAGATGGGCATCGTGCTGCTGCTCGGCCTGGTCATCCTGATCACGGGCGGCCCGGAGGGCCTCTCGCTCAGCCCGTTCTCGCTCGAGAACATCCTCTCCGGCTCGCCGGCGCTCGGCCTCATGTTCGCGATCGCCAGCTTCATCGGCTTCGAGTCGACCGTCGTCTACCGCAACGAGGTTCGCGACCCCGAGCGCACGATCCCGCGCGCGACCTACGCCTCGGCCGTCATCATCGGCGTGTTCTACGCCTTCGCCGGCTGGGCCGTCATCATGGGCTTCGGCGAGTCCGCGGTCATCGACGAGGCCGCCGCCGACCCGGCCACCCTGCTCTCCCGCATCACCGACGAGTACCTCGGCCCGATCGGCGGCATCATCATCGCGGTGCTGTTCATGGGCAGCATGTTCGCCGCCGTGCTCTCGCTGCACAACGTGCTCACCCGCTACCACCACGGCATGGCCAACGCCCGAGTGATGCCGGACAGCCTCGGCATCGTCCACCCCCGGCACCGCTCGCCGCACCGCGCTGCCGTTGTGCAGGTGAGCACCGCCGCCACCGTCGTCGTGCTCCTCGTGCTGATCGGCTTCACCGCGGAGAACATCTTCGCCTGGTTCGCCGGCATCGGCACGCTGGCGATCGTGCTGCTGATGGCGCTCACCTGCCTCTCGGTCATCGCCTACTTCCGGCGCACCCGGGTGCTGACCAGCCCCTGGCACACGGTCATCGCCCCCGGCCTCGGCTTCATCGGCCTGCTCGTCTCGGCCGGCCTCATCGCCGCGAACTTCCCGCTGCTGGTCGGCGATGTCGATGCGGACGGCAACCCCAGCTGGGGCGTGCTCAGCGCCGTGCTGCTCGCCGTCGTGATCGTCGCGCCGGTCATCGGCCTCGTGCAGGCCCTCGTGCTGCGCGCGAAGCGGCCGGAGGCCTACGCCCAGGTCATCGAGCGCTTCGGCGAGGATTGACCAACACCACCCCGGCTCCGCACGCCCGCCGCCCGCCGGGCATCACCCCAGCACGAAGGAATCCCATGTCTGTCCCCCTGCCCAAGCCACTGATCGGCTTCAGCGGCCGACGCGGTCGCGCCGAGTCCGTCGGCGCCCCGCGCGGCTTCCACGACGCCCCGCTCGACATCTACATGAGCGAGTACACGACCTCGGTGATCCGCTCGGGCGGCCTGCCGGTCAACCTGCCCATGGATGCCGACGCGAGCGAGCTCGTCGGCTACCTGGACGCCGTCGTGCTCTCGGGCGGCGAGGACGTCGACCCGCGCCGCTACGGAGAGGCGCCGGGCCCGCACACGGGCTGGATCGACCCGCAACGGGACGCCTTCGAGATCGCGCTCATCGAGGCGGGGATCGCCCGTGGCATCCCCGTCCTCGGCATCTGCCGCGGCCAGCAGCTCATCAACGTCGCCCTCGGCGGCAGCCTCGTTCAGCACCTCGCCATCGGCGAGGGCGAGTCGCACGCCTCCTACGCGTACCCGCGTGCACAGCGCGTGCACCCCGTTGTGCTCGAGGCCGGCAGCACGGCGGCCGCCCTCTACGGCGAGAGCGTCCTGGTCAACTCCTACCACCACCAGGCCGTCGGGCGCCTCGCCCCCGGCCTGCAGGTGACCGGGCGCGCCCCGGACGGCGTCATCGAGGCCATCGAGCACGAGAGCGCCCCCGTGATCGGGGTGCAGTGGCACCCGGAGGTCTTCGGTGGCGACCCTCTCTTCGACTGGCTCGTCCAGACCGCGCAGAACTCACAGCTCACACGACAGAAAGCAGCAGCATGACTCCCCGGCACCAGAACAAGAACGGCTTCATCACGGGCGGCGGCTCCGGCATCGGTCGGGAGACCGCGCTGCGTCTGGCGCGCGAGGGCGCCCGCATGATGATCACCGACGTCAACCTCGAGGCCGCCCAGGAGACGGTGTCGCTGATCGAGGCAGAGGGCGGCGTCGCCCTGGCCGCCCGCGTCGACGTGCGCGAGCGTGAGCAGATCCGTGCCGCCGTCGAGAGCGTGCGGGAGGCCTGGGGCAGCCTGCACCTGCTCGTCAACAACGCCGGCGTCGTCACCAACCACTCCTTCGAGACGCTGACCGAGGACGCCTGGGACTTCGTCCTCGACGTCAACCTCAAGGGCCAGTTCCTCGTGGCCCAGGAGGTCGCGCCGCTGATCGGTGCGTCCGGCGGCGGGGCGATCGTCAACCTCTCGACGGTGGAGGCCCTCGTCGTCGTCACCAGCGGAACCACCGCTCAGCCGCACTACAACGCGAGCAAGGGCGGCGTGCCCATGCTGACCAAGGCTCTCGCTGTCGAGCTCGCGCCGCAGGGCATCCGCGTCAACTGCGTCGCCCCCGGCCCCATCGCGACGAACTTCTTCGACCTCGAGAGCGTGACCAGCGCCGAGGGCCTGGAGTTCATGAAGCAGCGCCTGCTGGTGCCGCGCGTCGGCCAGCCGGCCGACATCGCCTCGGCGATCTCGTGGCTGCTGAGCGACGAGGCGTCGTGGATCGACGGCATCCAGCTCCCCGTCGACGGCGGCTGGCTCACCCGATGAAGGACTACGTGCTGGACCCGGCCGAGCTGGAGGCGCTCGGCATCCGCACCGTCATCGTCGCCTCGCCCGACCTGCAGGGCCGCCTGATCGGCCGCAGGATCCCCGTCGACGGCTTCGACCGGGTCATCGAGAACGGCGTCGACGTCTGCACCTGCGTCTGGGCCTGGGACCTCGAGCAGGGCCTCGAACTCATCGACGCCGGGCTGTTCAAGCTGTGCAGCATGCACAACGGCGTCCCGGATGCCACGCTGCGAGTGGACCTCGGCACGCTCCGCCGCGCGGCCTGGCTCGAGAACGTCGCCATCTGCTTCGCCGACCCCGTCGACGTGCGCACCGGCGAACCGCTGGCCATCTCGCCGCGGGTGATGCTCAAGCAGGAGCTCGCGCGCTACGCGGAGCACGGCCTACAGCCGAAGGCCGGAACCGAGCTCGAGTTCTACCTGTTCCGCAACGAGCAGCGCGAGCTGCGCAAGAACGGCTTCCGCGACCTCGACCCCACCACGCTGATCCCCAGCGACTTCATGATCCACGAGGGCAACCTCTACGAGCCGTTCTTCCAGAAGCTCCGCGATGACCTCCTGGCCAGCGGCGTGCAGATGGAGGCGGCCCAGTCCGAGTGGGGCAGCGGGCAGTGGGAGATGACCTTCCGCTACGGCGAGCCGCTGGAGATGGCCGACCGGCATGCCCTGTACAAGCTGGCCGTGCGCGATTCCGCCGCCCGGGCCGGCATGACGGCGACGTTCATGGCCCGGCCGCTGAACGGCCAGCCCGGCTCCTCCTGCCACGTGCACTTCTCGGTGCAGGACGCCGCGGGCGAGCGCCTGTTCTGGAACGACGCCGCAGCCGAGAACATGAGCGACACCATGCTGAGCGCGATCGGCGGCGTGCTGGAGCACGCACCGGCCTTCATGGCCTGGTACTCGCCGACGATCAACTCCTACCGGCGCAACAACTCCGGCGATGTGGCCGGAAACGGCCGCACCTGGGGCTTCGACAACCGCACCACGACGGTGCGCGTCGTCGGGCACAAGCCGGAGCACCTGCGCTTCGAGTTCCGCCTGCCCGGCGCCGACACGAACCCGTACCTCACCCTGGTGGCGCTGCTCGCCTCCGCGCGGGACGGGATCGAGCGTGCCGTCGCCGCACCGGAGCCGATCCGCGGCAACGCATACCTGCTGCCGGCCGACGAGGAGATGCCTGCCGACCTGCAGCAGGCGTCGAAGGCCTTCGTGGCAGCCGCGTTCCCGCGCGCGCTGTTCGGCGAGGACATCGTCGACCACCACCGGGTGCTGCTCGAGAACGAGTGGAAGACGTTCATGGCCGCGGTCAGCGACTGGGACCTCAACCGCTACTTCGATCGGGTGTGAGCGCATGAGTGCGACAGAGATGCCGCGGGCATTCCCCGAGCTGAACACCCTGATCCAGGGGCGCTTCGAGCCGAGCCCACACTCGGCGGGCCAGCTGTTCGAACCGAACAGCGGCCAACCGCTGGCCGAGAACCGCGGCTCATCGCTCGAGCAGCTCGATCGCGCCGTCGGCGCGGCGCACGCGGCGCACGAGTCGGGCGAGTGGCGCGGGCTCGGCATCGCCGGCCGGGCCCCGCTGCTGCGGGCCCTGGCCGCCCGGCTCGATGAGCTGGGCGAGCAGATCGCGGTGCTCGATGCGGTGAACAGCGGCGTGCCCATCTCCGTCACGCGACTCTTCGCGGGAAGCGCCGGCGACACCGTGCGGGACGTGGTGGAGCGCGCGCTGGCCCTCGGGGACAGCCGCGCACTCGCAGCCGACGGCCGCGATGTGCGGCTGAACCGCGTGCCGTGGGGCGCCACCGCCCTGATCATGCCGTGGAACGCGCCGTCGGCGATGGCCGTCAAGAAGCTCGGCTACGCCCTCGCGGCCGGCGCCACCGTGGTGATGAAGCCGTCGCCGGCCTCGCCGTGGAGCACCGTGCTGATTGCACAGGCAGCGGTGGCAGCCGGGATTCCCGCCGGGGTCGTCAACCTCGTGTTGGGCGGCGGCGAGATCGGCTCGGCCCTGGTCGCCGATCCGCGTATCCGCGCGATCTCGATGACGGGCTCGACCCCGACCGGGCGCGCCATCGCGGCATCCGCCGGGGCCAACCTCACCCGTCTGCGGCTCGAGCTCGGCTCGAACAACCCCGCCATCGTGCGGGCGGACGCCAACGTCGTGGAGGCCGCACGGGTGATCGCCGCGGGCGCCATGAAGCTGTCTGGGCAGTGGTGCGAGGCACCCCGCCGCGTGATCGCCGACCGCGCCCTGTTGCCCGAGCTGGTCGAGGCGCTGCGCGCCGAGCTCGCCGCCCTGCGAATCGGCTCCAGCCTGGATGACGGGACACAGCTGGGGCCGGTCGCGTTCCGGGAACGCCTGATTCAGCTGGAGGGGCAGCGGGATGCCCTCGAGGCGCAGGGCGCCGTCATCCACCGGGAGGGCGCCGTGCCCGATGAGGGCTGGTTCTTCCAGCCGAGCATCGCCGTGGCCGAGGAGATCGACGTCGAGCTGGAGATCTTCGGCCCGCTCCTGACGGTGCAGCCGTCCGACGGCGATGCGCACGCCCTGGCCCTCGCGAACGCCGGCCACGTCGGGCTCGCCGGCTATGTCTTCGGCGGGGACGAGCAGGCCGCCCTGCAGATGGGCGCCGGTCTCATCGCCGGCGAGGTGAAGGTGAACGGCAGCTCGGTTCTCGATATGGCCGCAGACTCGGCGCAGAGCTTCTTCGGCCTGAGCGGTCTCGGCGGCCACGGAGATGCCGATGTGCTTGACTTCTTCTCTGGCACCCAGATCGTCGGTACCGACCGACCAGGGATGCCTCTCTGAACGTGAGTGCGAAGGAGGGCCAGTTGGGGGAGCGCGTGAACCCGCCCGTCGAGATCGACCCAACCGGCCTGCGGGCGCGGCCGGGATACCACGACGTCGTCGACTTCCTGCGGCGCGAGATCGCCCTCGGCCGGCTGCGGCCGGGCGACAGGCTGCCGGCCGAGCGCAAGCTCGCGGCGCAGCTGGGGGTGGCGCGCGAGACGCTGCGCCAGGCGCTCAAGGTGCTGGAGGCCGGCGGCCAGCTGCGCATCCTGCGCGGTGCAGCGGGCGGGCCGGTGGTCCAGCAGGCCGAGCCGGATGCCGCGTCGCTGCACACGGAACTCGTGGCGCGCGGCGGTGACATCATCGGGTTCACCGAGTTTCGCGGCGTCGTAGAGGGGGCGGCGGCGCGGATGGCCGCGGAGCGCCGGAGCGACGCAGTCGTCGAACGGCTCGAGGCCGCACAGGAGGAGCTCGCCGCGGCCGTCACGAAGGCTGAGTCGCGGCTGGCCGACAGCGCATTCCACCTGACCATCGCGGAGGCCGCCGACAACCCGATGCTCGCCCACGCCATCGACGACGCCCGCGTGCGCGTCTTCGACTCGGTCGACCTGATGCCGTTCGAGTTCATCAAGGAATCGAGCTACCTGGCGCACCAGCGGATCCTCGAGGCGATCCGCGCGCGCGACCCCGAGGCGGCATCCGAGGCTATGCGGGCGCACATCGCCACGACAAAATTGGAGTTCGAGCGCATCATCGACGCCCCCGGCGCCGACTAGCGCCATCCCCCTCCCGTTGGTCGAGTGGGCCCGCCAGGGCCGCATCGAGACCTGGTTTCCGGCCGGATACCGCTCCGCGCGCGGGGTCTCGATACGCTCGTTCCGCGCTACTCGACCGACGGGGGCAGCTTCAGCCGACGCGGCAGGCGTAGGCTCAAACCATGCGCGCAACGGTGATCCACGGTGAACGAGACGTCCGTATCGAAGAGGTGCCGGACCCGGTGCTCTCCACTGGCGGCGACGCCATCGTGCGGGTGGTCGCGGCCTGCGTCTGCGGCTCCGACCTCTGGGGCTACCGCGGCATCACGCCGACGCCCGAGCCGCGCCGCATCGGCCACGAGTTCGTCGGCATCGTCGAACAGGTGGGGCCGGACGTCACAGCGGTGAAGCCGGGCGACTTCGTCATCGCCCCGTTCTACGACTGTGATTTCACGTGCATCAACTGCCGAAACGGCGTCAGCACCTCCTGCCTGCACGGCGGATGGTGGGGCGGCACCGACGAGTTCGGCGCCTTCGCCGACGGCGCCCAGGGCGAGCGGGTGCGCGTGCCGCACGCCGACGGCACCCTGGTGGCCACCCCGTCGATGCCGGATGCCGCGCTCGTGCCGAGCCTGCTGACCCTCTCCGACGTGATGGGCACCGGCCACCACGCCGCCGTCTCCGCCGGGGTGACCCCGGGCAGCACGGTCGTCGTCGTCGGCGACGGGGCCGTCGGACTCTGCGCGGTGCTCGCAGCGAAACGGCTGGGTGCGGCCCGGGTGATCGCGATGTCGCGGAATCCGAAGCGGCAGGCCGTCGCCCGCGAGTTCGGGGCGACCGACATCGTCGAGGAGCGCGGCGACGAGGGCGTCGCCCGCATCCAGGAGATGACCGGCGGCATCGGCGCCGACTACGTGCTGGAGTGTGTCGGCACCAAGGAGTCGATGGACCAGGCGATCCGCTCGGCACGCCCCGGCGGCATGGTCGGCTACGTCGGCGTGCCCAATGGCGGGCCGGAGCTGCCCGTGCGCCCCCTGTTCAACCGCAACGTCGGCGTCAACGGCGGCGTCGCGCCGGTGCGCAACTACATCGAGGAGCTGCTGCCCGAGGTTCTGGCCGGCGTGATCGAGCCCGGCCGCGTGTTCGACCTGGAGCTGCCGCTCGCCGACGTGGCCGAGGCGTACGCCGCCATGGACGAGCGCCGGGCGATCAAGGTGCTGCTGCGGCCCTAGTGCTGCTGCGGCCCTAGTGCTGCTGCGTGGCGGCAATCAGCCGCGCGGCGGGTAGACCCCCTGCAGCGCGATGCAGAAGGAGAGCGTCAGATACGGCGGCAAATTGTTGTGCGGTTGGTTGCCCCCGGCGGGGGCGACGGCGGCGAGGTTCAGATTGCTGGCAGGGGCCGACGCCGGGGCGAAACCGTGCTGCTGCGCACGGCCGGAGCGGGGGATGGCGGGCACGTTGTCCTCGGCCGACGTCGAGGTGCCGGGTGCGTTGAGCGCTTGCAGGCCGTGGCTGTGCGAGGGAATCTCGCTCTCGAGCAGCGTCACCGTCTCCGCGCCGCCCTCTTGCCCGAGGTCATAGAGGCTGAGCCCGGGGCCCTGGCCGGGGTGCAGCGGGAAGCGCCCTTGGAGGTTCGGCAGCGCGAAGGTGCTTTTGCCGTCGCCGCCATAGGTGGTGCCGAGCAAAGAGAACAGTGCAGTGTTCTGAGAAATTGGCAACAGCTGGCCGTCGCACCAGGCCCACCCCTTGGGGGCGAAGTTGAAGGGGAACATGCGGATCTCGGCGACGAATGGATCGCTCATGGGTGCTCCTTAGATCGAGCGGGCAGGTGGGGCGAGCGGCTGGTGCTAGTTCTGGCTCGGGAAGATGCCGGCCAACGCAATGCAGAAGTTCAGGGTGAGGTACGGCGACACATTCTGGTGCGCCTGCGAGCCCCCGGTGTTCGCGACCATCGACGGCGCCATGGACTGCAGGCTCGAGGGCGCGGCGAAGACCGGTTTCCCCGGGGCCGCCGGGATCCCGGCGGCCGGGCTCAGCTGGCCGGGCAACGTCGCGACGTTCACAGCGTGCCGATGTGCGGGCATCTCCGCCGGCGTCAGCGTGTGCGCCTGTTCGCCGCCGCGCTCGCCGAGGGTGTGACCGCCACCCACGTGCAGCGGGGAGCGCCCCTGCATGTCGGGGAGCCCGAAGGTGGTTTGGCCGTTGCCGCCGTAGGTGGTGCCGAGCAGTGAGAACAGCCCTTGGTTCTGGTTGATCGGCAGGAGCTGGCCGTTGCAGAACGCCCAGCCCTTCGGCGGGAAGCCGAAGCTGAACAGGCGGATCTCGGAGAGGAATGGCTCAGCCACGGGAGGCCTTTCTGGAGGTGGAAGGACGGTGCTGGCGCATCAATTCGGCGCGGGGAAGATGCCGAACAGGGAGATGATGAAGCTCACGGCCAGATAAGGCGGCATGTTCGAATGCGGCTGCGACCCGCCGCTCGGGCCCAGTGACCCAGGGGCGAGCTGGACGAGGTCTGGCGACTGGGGGTCGAGCACGGCGTAGGGCGTGTCTGTCCCGCTCGCCCACACGTTGCCCTGCGCGCTGCTGCTCGTGCCGGTGACGCCCGCGGCGATGACCTGGTGGTTGTGCGCGGGAATCTGAGTTGGAGTCAGTGACACCTCCTCCACGCCGCCTGCCTGGGCCAGTGCGTGGCCGGGGTCCCGGTGTAGCGGCGCGCGGCCGCGCAGGTCGGGCAGTGCGAAGGTGGAATCTCCGTCGCCGCCGTACGTCGTCCCGATCAGGTTGAACAGGGTTTCCTGCTCGGAGATCGGCAACAACTGCCCGTCGCAGAACATCCAGCCGGCCGGGGCGAAGTTGCCGCCGAACATCCGAATCTCGCCGACATAGGGTAGCGCCATTCTCAGGCCTCCAGACTGGTGAAGCTCGCGGTGTACTCGGTGCCGGATGCGTCGGCGCCGGACGGCACGAGGAAGATCTCGACGTCGCCGAGCGTGGCGTGGGCGAGGGCGAAGATGCCCTGCTCGCGTGCGTCTGCGCTGCGCAGCGTGAGCGAGAACGACATGTACCCGCCGCCGCTGCGCAGATCGCTGCACGCGGTCAGGGTCAGCTCGAGCGGCTGCCCTGCGCCGTCCGATGCGGCGAAGTCATCACCGACGACGGCGAGGAGCTCGGCGTGGCTGGGGAGCCCGGGGGTGTGCCCGCTCATGCGCTGTGTGCTTTCTTTCGGGGATCCCAGCGGAGGGCCAGGTGGCTGGCCGTCGCTGTCGCCGGCGGGTGGGAGTCGACGGCGAAGCCGTGACGCTCGTAGAGTGCGCGCGCCCGGTGGTTGGCGTGCTGCACGTTGAGCGTGATGGGCAGCGCCGCGGCATCCGCCCGGTCGATCAGCGCTCTCAGCATGGAGCTGCCGTGACCGCGTCCCTGCTCGGTGCTGACAACGGCGAGGTCGACGATGTGCAGTCCATCGGCAGTCTCTGCAAGAACCATGCGGCCAATGTCGGGCTCGATGATCCACCTCTCGGCGTGCGGGTGCATGCCCTCGAGATGGCGCCGTTGGGCCTCGAACTGCATCGACAGGAACAACTCGCGGCTCTGGGCGTCGGGCAGCGCGTTGAGCTCCGCCTGGCGAGACTCGGCGAAGAGCTGCCGCAGGAGCGGGGCATCGCTGCCCTGTTCCGGGCGGAGGGCCACCGTCATGCGTCGCGGTTGACGAGGGCCTGGAGCTGGCGCTTCGGGCTGTCGCCGGCGGGGGAGGCGAAGAGGGTGGCCGCGGGAACCGCGGGGTGGGTGATCTCGGCAATTCCGCTCGGCAGCATGGACACGCCAGGCGCCGTGAAGATCAGGTTGAAGCGGTTCTCGTCGTCGGTGCCGATGGCCGGTGGCACGTCGTCGATGGCGGTCAGCGTGACGGCGAACGGCGTCTCGGCGAAGGTCGCGACGAAGGTCTCGCCCTCGTGGCCGGCGAAGTGCGAGCGCACGGGGAGGCCGGCGCTCGGCGCGGGGGTGAAGGCGGGAATCGCCGGGGCAAGCTGAGCGATGCCACCGGCGACGGCCGGCGTGGTGAAGGCGCCGACGGCGACGACCCCGACCGCTCCGGCGCCGACCGCCAAGACGGCTCGGCGAGAAACCTCAAGCATGGAGCTCCTTGATCGGAAGATGGACGTCGTCCATTCTTGTCGCCAGCGGCCGTGCACGCGTGGTCGAGAATTCCCCCAGTTCGGGGCCTTAACGCTGGGCCGCGCAGCAACTACGCTTTACGCTGCTGGACGGCGTCCAATATTTTTGTCGCCAAGGAATCGCTCGGCTGCCCCCGCGTCGCTATTTCGCTCTTCCGGCCCCGAACGCAGAAAGCCCTCACATACACATGCTTCCGCCCCGCACCGCCGGCCCCCTCGCTCGATCAACCCCCCGGCGCGCGGTCGCGATTGCGACCATCGTCGCACTTGCTCTCGGCGGCGCAGTGGTGGGGGTTGCGGCGCCGGCAGCGGCAGCGGCAGAGGCGTGGACGGTGACGAGCACCTCGGACGCCGGGCTGCCGGCATCCTGCGCCCCCGGATCGACCGTGAAGACCCCGGCTTCCCCGGTCACGCTGCGCGACGCAGTCTGTGCCGCAAACAACCGGGGCAACGATGTCACGACGATCACCCTGCTGGCGGGCGAGTACACGCTTGATGCCGTGAACGGCTCGCTCAAGCTCGGCACCGTCCCCGGCTCGAGAATCACGCTGAAGGGCCCGGCCGACCGCGGCGCGATCATCCGCGGCGACGGCAAGACCTCGGTGCTGGTGCTCGACCCCGGCCTCGTCGGCGGCATCTCGACCACCCTGGACGGCCTCACGATCACCGGCGGCGTTGGCAACGAATTCGGCGGCGGCGGAATCCTCGGCGGCTCCGCCGCTGGTGGGCCGGCCGGCATCCTCACCATCACGAATAGTGCGATCACCGGCAACAAGGCCAACTCAACGGGGAGCGCAACCAATTTGCCGGGCGGCGGCATCCAATTCGTCGGCGGCGCACTCAGCATCTCCGACTCCACGATCAGCGACAACAATTCCGGATCCAGCAGCGGCGGCGGCGTCGCCTACCAGGCGACCGGGGTCGCCGGCGAGAGCTTCATCGTGCGCGACAGCGTGTTCAGCGGCAACTCGCTGACCTCGGGGAACCCCGCAGCGATCGGCGGCGGCGCCATCGAGTTCACCGCCGGTGCCGCCGCCACGGGCTTCACCGCGTCGATCACCGACAGCGACTTCATCGGGAACTCTCTGTCGGCGACTGACGTCCACCCCGCCCGCGGTGCCGCGATCCTGCAGAACAGTGGTGCGCTGAGCGTGCTGCGCAACACGTTCTCCAACAACAAGATCAGCGGGTACGCGACCGGCGCCGGCATTGCGATTCACGTCGCAGGCGGCGCGACCGTGGCCACCTACAACAGCTTCACCGGAAACACCGGGCCAAACGGGGACAGCGTCGTCAACAGCACACTGATACCCGGCAGCACCCCGGTGGCGTTCGCCGCCACCGTCGCCGCCGCCAACAACTGGTGGGGCTGCAACCGGCTCCCCGCTGCGGGGAGCGCCTGTGCCACGGCTTCGGCTGGCGTCACCGTCGAGCCTTCGCTCGCGCTGTCGGTGAGCGCGAATCCCTCGCTGATCGCGCTGGGCAGCTCGACGACGACGCTCACTGCGTCGGTGTTGACCAACTCGGAGGGGAAGTCCGTCTCCGCGGCCGAGCTGCGCGTCTTCACCGGTGCGAGCGTCGCCTGGGATCAGGTTCGCCCCGCCGGAGCCACCCTCTCTGCGCCGGGCACCCCGCTCGTCGCCGGCGTGGCCACGGTCGGATTCGACGCCCACGCGCTGCGCGGGCCGGCATCCGTGACAGCCAGCCTCGACGGCGCCGCGGCCACCGCCGTGTTCGGCATGGCCAAAGCGCCCACGTTCCCCGCGCTGACGGCGCTGGAGGCCACGGTCAACAAGCCCGTGAACGTGACGGTCAGCAGCGACGGCTATCCCGCTGCGGCCATCACGGTCTCCGGCGCCCCGCTGCCGCCCGGTCTGACGCTGCGCGACAACGGCAACGGCACAGCGACGATCAGCGGGACGCCAACGGCCGCCGGCGCGCTCACGACCGAGCTGAAGGCCGAGAACGCCGTGAGCCCGGGGAGCCCGCACACGGCGCCGTACATCGTGAACGTGCGCGAGCCGGTGCTCTTCACCTCTCCCGCTGCCACGACCTTTGAGGTCGGAACCCCCGGCTCGCACACGGTCTCGACAAGCGGGTTCCCGCTGAGCGCGCTCGTGCGTGGCGGCGACCCGCTCCCCGCCGGTGTGACGCTGACCGGCGGCGCGGCCGGGGCGACCGACGCTCTGCTCAGCGGCACCCCTGCCGCGGGCACCGGCGGGCGGTACAACCTCACCCTCGCGCGCAACAACGGGCGCGATCCGAATGTCGTCCAGGGCTTCACCCTCACGGTGAACGAGGCCCCCTCGATCACGAGCTCCGCCACGCAGTCGGCGACCGTCGGCAGCGCGATGAACGCGCGCTTCAGCACGGCGAACGGCTACCCGGCCGACACGGTGCTCTCGCTCAGCGGGGATCTGCCCGCCGGCGTCAGCACGCAGGTCACGGCCGGAAGCGTCACCGGACTGGTCGGGACGCCGGAAGCGGGCGCCGGCCGCATCTACCCGCTGGTGCTGACGGCTGCGAACGCGGCAGGGCTCTCCACCTCGCAGGTCGTCAGCCTCACCGTGAACGAGGCGGCGAGCATCCTCACACCGCCGAGCGACGCCAGCGTCCTGGTCGGCGCCGAGGTCACCCTCACCGTGGTCGTCGGCGGCTACCCTGCCCCGAGCGGCCACTGGCAGCTCTCGCGTGACGGCTCCCTCTGGACAGACCTCGGCGAGACCGGCCGAGCGCTGACGGTCCAGACAACTCAGGCAGACAACGGCGCGCGCTACCGCTACTTCATCAACCCCACACTGGTGAGTGCCGCAGCACAACTCACGGTGGGCACCGGCCCGGCAATCGGGAGCGCGAACGCCGACACCTGGCGAGTGGACGGCAGCGCTCAGGACTTCGAGGTCTTCGCCAGTGGCATCCCGGATGCCGCGATCAGCGTGCTGCCGTTGTCACCGGCGACGGCGCCCAGCTGGTTGAGCATCGGTGCGAGCGCCGGCGGACGGCTGACGATCGCGGGCACACCCCCGGCGGGCTCCGGAGGGAACTACCTCTTCCTGGTCTCTGCAAGCAATGTCTTCGGGACGGCCGCGTCGACGCCGCTGATCCTCACCGTGGAGGAAGCGCCGACCATCACGGCGCCTGCCTCCCTGGTGCTGTCGCGTGGGTCGGCCGTGGCCGGCGCACCCATTGTGGTGGCGAGCGGCGGCTTCCCCGCCTCGGCGTCGCTGGAACTGGATGCCGCGAGCCGGGTCCCCGCCGGCCTCGTCATCAGCCCCGGCCCACGCGGTGACTCGTTCAGCTTCAGCGGCACGCCCACCGCCACCGGCGCTTACCTGTTGAGCTTCACGGCGCGCAACTCCGCTGCCGGGCCGAGCCGGACGGTGACGATCCCCGTGACGGTGACCGCACCGCCCGTCATCAACGCCCCCGCGATCGCGGAGCTCGCGGTCGGCGGGAGCGGCTCGATCGCGGTGACGGTGACCCCCGGGTTCCCCGCAGTGGCGAACCTGAACGTGATCGGGTCACCCGGATTCGCGGTGGAGTCCACTGGCGCCGGCAGCTTCGCGCTGACGGCCGATGCGAGCGTGGGCGCGGGCATCTACAACGTCCAACTGGGTGCAGACAACGGTCTCGGCGTCAGCGCTGTGCACGTCATCCTGGTGACGGTGCGACAGCCCCCTCACATCACCGTGCAGCCCACGGCGCTGACGGCACGGGCCGGCAGCACCGCGACCTTCTCTGCCAGCGCGACTGCCGCTGTGCCGACGACGGGGACGCTGACCGCTCAGTGGCAGCGTTCGGGAGACGGCTTGACCTGGGCCGACGTGCCAGGGGGAACCCTGAACGGCGGCACGGCGAGCCTCGACGTCACTGCCGTGCAGCTGCAGAGCGGCGCCCTGTACCGGGTGGTCTTCACCGACGGGGCGAGCACGCCCAGTGACCCTGCGACGCTCACGGTCGTCACGCCCGCGCAGCTGACCAGCGCAGGCTCCGCAGGCTTTGCGGTCGATGTGGCCGGCCGCTTCACGGTGACGGCGTCCGGGACCCCGACGCCCGCCATCACCGCCACCGGCTTGCCGGCCTGGCTGACCTTCCTCGACAACGGGGACGGCACGGCGACCATCTCCGGAACGCCGCCGATCGGCACGGGCGGTGCGCAGCGCGTCACGCTCAGCGCCAGCAACGGGCACGGCGCTCCCGACACGCAGACGCTGGCTCTGACGGTGACGGAGAAGCCGGCGATCACCTCGCCGGATGCCGCCACCATCGCCGTCGGCGCGGCTGCCTCCGTCGCGGTGACGAGCAGCCCCGGCCACCCGGGCGCCGTCGTGCTGACGCACACCGGCACACTCCCGGCCGGGCTGACGTTCGCCGACAACGGCGATGGCACGGCCGCCTTCACCGGCAGGCCGCAGGCAGGCAGCGGCGGCGACTACCCGCTGACGCTGACCGCACGAAATAGTGCGGGGGCGAGCACCCAGGAGTTCACGCTGACGGTCACCGAGAACCCGGCGATCACCTCGGCGGATGCCGCGTCCATCGAGGTCGGCTCGGCGGCATCCATCGGCGTGACGAGCAGCGCCGGGCACCCGGGTGCGGTCTCGATCGCCCAGTCCGGCGCGCTGCCGGCCGGCGTCACCTTCACCGACAACGGCGACGGCACGGCCGGCTTCACGGGCACGCCCGAGGTCGGCGCCGGCGGCCGCTACGCGCTGACGCTCACGGTGAGCAACGCCACCGGATCGGGCAGCCAGGCGTTCACCCTGACCGTGGCGGAGAAGCCGGCGATCACCTCCCCGGACGCCGCAACGGTCACCGCCGGCACGGCCGCCGCCGTCTCGGTGACCAGCAGCCCCGGCTATTCGGGCCCCGTCGACATCGCGGTGAAGGGCGGACTGCCTTCTGGCATGACGTTCACCGACAACGGCGACGGCACGGCCGCCTTCACCGGCACGCCGAAGGTCGGCAGCGGCGGCGAGTACGCGCTGACGCTGACCGCGAAGAACAAGGCCGGAGCGAGCGCGCAGGCGTTCACCCTCACCGTCCAGGAGGCCCCGGCCTTCCGCAGCAGCTCCGCCGCGGACTTCACCCGCGGCGTCTCAGGCAGCTTCACGGTGGAAGCGGCATCCGGCCACCCGCACGGCGTTGCGCTGAGCCTCGCCGGCGCCCTGCCGGCCGGGCTCGCCTTCGCCGACGCCGGCGACGGAACGGCTGCGATCAGCGGCAGCACCTCGGATGCCGCCGGCGACTACCCGGTGACGCTCACCGCGACGAACGGCGCCGGACTGACGGCGACGCAGACGCTGACGATTCGCCTGGCCGCGGCCGAGGCCGCGACCCCGCCGGGCACCGTTCCCGCTGGCAGCGGCTCCCTCGACGGCGTGCCCGCGAGTGCGGCGCCGGGCGCCAGCCTGAACCTGGTCGCCGCCGGATACGCGCCGGACTCGCCCGTCGTCTTCGTGATCTACTCGGAGCCGACAACACTGGCAACGGTGACCGCGGGCGCCGACGGGATCGCCCGCGCGACCGTCACCCTCCCGCGCGGCCTCACGGGCACGCACTCCATCGTCTCGATCGGAGTCGCCCCGAACGGGGCGGAGCTCATCCTGCGCACCGACATCGTCATCACCTCGGATGCCGGCACCCCGGGCGGGAACCCCGACGGCGGCACGGACGGCGGAACCCCGGGCGGCAAGCCGGCCCCGGGTGTGGGTGGCACGACGGGCCTCTCGTCGAGTGGATTCGAGGGCGGAGGCCTGGCGCTCGGAGCGCTCACCGTGCTTCTGCTCGGCCTCGCCGTGACCGTCGCCGCGACGCTGCGCAGGCGCCGCAGCCGCGAGCTGGCCGAGGCAGCGCAGACGGAGTGATGGCCGCCGTGTGCCGCCGCCGATGAGACGGGCGGCGGCACACGGCAGCGCCACGGGTACAGCCGGCACCCGGCGTCCTAGGCTGGTGGCCATGTCCACCAACGACGGCGGGAACCGAGCCGCAGCCCCGCGGAGCGAGCTCGGCCTGCACGCCGACTGCGGCAGCTGTTTCGCGCTTTGTTGCGTCGCGCTGGCGTACGAGAAGTCGGCGGATTTCCCCGTGAGCAAGCCGGTGGGGGAGCCGTGCCGCAATCTGCAGGACGACTTCCGCTGCGGAATCCATGCGACGCTCCGCCGCGACGGCTGGAAGGGCTGCACCGTCTACGACTGCTTCGGCGCCGGGCAGAAGGTGTCGCAGCTGAGCTTCGGCGGCACCTCCTGGCGGCAGGCGCCCGAGACGCGGCGCGACATGTTCGCCCTGCTGCCGGTGATGCGCCAGCTGCACGAGCTGCTCTGGTACCTGAGCGAGGCGAGCGAGCGGGTGACGGACGCCGTCGGCTCATCGACCGCCGGGCTGCCCGCCGCCCTGCGTACCGCGCTCGCCGAGACCGACGCCGCGACCCGACTGCTGCCCGGCCAGCTGCTGAGCCTCGACGTCGACGCCCACCGGGCGGGCGTGAACACCCTGCTGCTGCGGCTGAGCGAGGCGGTGCGCGCCCGGCATCCGGAGACGAGCAGGGTCGACAACCGCGGCGCCGACCTCCTGGGCGCGAAGCTGCGCGGGGCCGACCTGCGCGGGGCGAGCCTGCGCGGCGCCTGCCTGATCGCGGCCGACCTCCGCGGGGCAGACCTCCGCGACGCCGACCTGATCGGCGCCGACGTGCGCGACGCGCAGCTGGCGGATGCCGACCTCAGCACGGCGTTGTTCCTCGCCCAGACTCAGCTGAACGCCGCCAGCGGCAACGCAGCGACGCGCATCCCCGCATGGCTGGAACGCCCCGCGCACTGGCCGGCGGGCTGACCGCCCCCGCGCCCAGACGACGAAGGGCCCCCGCCGGCGCGGGAGCCCTTCGTCGTCGTGTGCGTGCTTAGTTGTTCAGCAGCACGATCTCGTCGAGGGCGAGGCGCACGCGCGGTGCAACCTCGCGCTCGCGCAGAGCCTCGGGCAGCGCGGCGGCGTCGCCGAGCTTGCCGATGGTCATCACCGAGGTCGGCACGAAGGACTCGGCGAGGTCGAACGCCGCGCTGATCGCTGCGCGGTCGAAGCCGCCCATCTGGTGCACGTGCAGGCCCTCGGCGTGCGCCTGCACGCTGAGGTGCGCGACGGCCTGGCCGAGGTCGTACTGAGCCCACGGCATCGGGTTGCCCTCGGCATCCGCGGTGACCGCGATGTTCACCACGAGGGCGGCGGCGCTGCCGGCCCACATCTGGTTGAAGCCCATGAGGGTGGCGGCGATGGTCTCGAAGGTCTCGGTGCCACGGCGGGCGATGATGAAGCGCCACGGCTGCGTGTTGCTCGCGCTCGGCGCCCAGCGGGCCGCCTCGAACACGCCGGCGAGTGCGCCGGCCTCGAGCACGGCGTCGGGGTCGAAGGCGCGGGGGCTCCAACGCTCGGCGAGAACGTCGAGAACGGGGGCGCTGGTCTGGGCGGTGCGGGGTGCAGATTCGAGCAGAGTCAAGGTATTCCTCACAGTGAAATGACGTGAAAATCAGCCACAACACTGGGGCATCTCGGGGTAGAACGTGAGTGCGCGCCGATCTATTCCACGCAGACGCGATTCTTGCGTGCGGATGCCGGGGCACCGGCATCCGCTCGCAGAGTCAAACGCTTCGCAGGGCCGAGCGGCCCGCTAGCCTGCTGCCAGCTCGCGCGCGATCGCCGCGACGAAGGTGTCGATGTCGGCCTCGGTGGTGTCGAAGCCGGCCATCCAGCGCACCTCGTTCTTGGCGGCGTCCCAGTCGTAGAAGCGGAAGCTCTCGCGCAGTCGGTCGGCGGCGCCGTCCGGCAGCTGGGCGAAGACCGCGTTGGACTGCGTCGGCTGCGAGAAGCTCAGGCCGCTGATCGAGCCGTCGGCGATGCCGGCCTCGAGCGCGCCGCGGAGGCGGGCGGCCATCGCGTTGGCGTGGCTGGCGTTCCGCAGGTACAGGTCGCCCTCCAGCAGCGCGATGAACTGGGCCGAGACGAAGCGCATCTTCGAGGCCAACTGCATGTTCATCTTGCGCAGGTACTTGAGCCCGGTGGATGCCTCGGGGTTCAGCACCACGATGGCCTCACCCATCAGCAGGCCGTTCTTGGTGCCGCCGAAGCTCAGCACGTCGACGCCGGCGTCACGGGTGAAGGCGCGCAGCGGCAGGCCGAGGGCGGCCGCGGCGTTGGAGATGCGGGCGCCGTCCATGTGCAGCTTCATGCCGAGCGAGTGGGTGTGCTCGGCGATCGCGGCGACCTCGTCGGCCGTGTAGGCGGTGCCGAGCTCGGTGGTCTGCGTGATCGAGACGACGGCCGGCTGGGCGCGGTGCTCGTCGCCCCAGCCCCAGGCCTCCTTGTCGATCAGCTCGGGGGTGAGCTTGCCGTCCGGGGCCTCCACGGTGAGCAGCTTGATGCCGCCGATGCGCTCCGGGGCGCCGGCCTCGTCGCTGTGGATGTGCGCGGTGCCCGTGCAGACGACGGCGCCCCAGCGCGGCAGCATCGACTGGATGCCGGTGACGTTGGCGCCCGTGCCGTTGAAGACGGGGAACGCCTCCACACCCTCGCCGAAGTGGTGTGCGAAGACCTGCTGCAGCTTCGCGGTGTACGCGTCGTCGCCGTAGGCCACCTGGTGGCCGCCATTGGCCGCGGCGATGGCCGCCATGATCTCGGGGTGCACGCCCGAGTAGTTGTCCGAGGCGAAGCCGCGCGAGTTCAGGTCATGCAGGGAGTCAGTCACCGCTCTATCCTTGCACCCAGCCGCACGCAGTTTTCGTGCATTCGGCGGTGTTTTCGCGCGCCGGAAGCTGTGCGGTGATCGATACGTCACAACGCTGCGGCGGTGGTGCAGGAGAGCACCACCGCCACAGCGTTCGACTCAGCGCCTGGCCTAGCGGGTGACGAGCACCTTGACCTCAGTGCCCGACGTTGCTGCGGCGAAGGCCTCAGCCGCCTGTTCGAGCGGGAAGGTGTTGCTGATGATGATGTCTGCGGAGACTCCACCCGAGCGGATGATCTCGGTCGCCTCGGCGTAGTCCTCGGCGAGGTAGGTGGCCGCGCCCTGCAATCGAATCTGCTTGTCCTGGATGTCGGGCAGGGGCACGGTGACCGGCTTCTGCGGCACGCCCACGACGACGACGGTTCCGCCCTTGCCCACCATCGCAAACGCGGAGTCCAGAGTGGACTGCACCGAGACGCAGTCGAAGACGAAGTCAGCGGTCTCACCGAAGTAGTCGCGCACGTTCGCACTCAGCTCGGGCGACGACGCGTCGAAGACGGCGTCGGCACCGGCGCGCAGGGCCAGTTCGCGCTTGCTCTCGATCATGTCGGTCATCACTACTGCGCGGGCGCCGCGGTGGCGGGCTGCGGCAAGCACGAGGAGGCCGATTGTGCCGCAGCCGAGCACGACAACCGTCTTGCCCGCGACGTCGCCGGCCAGGCGCAATGCGTGAACGGGCGTTGCGAGAGGCTCGATGATCGCAGCCTGCTCATTGCTGAGCTCGGCCGGAATGATGTGCAGGCGCGAGGCATCGACGGAGAACAGGTCCGCCATTCCGCCCTCGCGGAAGCCGCAGCCGAAGAACTGCAGATTGTCGCAGACGTTCGAGCGCCCGGTCTTGCACATCTTGCAGTCGCCACAGGGCAGGGTCGGCTCGGGGGTCACCCGGTCTCCGACGGCAACGGCGGTGACGGCAGAGCCGACGGCCTCGACTATCCCGACAACCTCGTGCCCCGGGTAGTAGGGGAGCGGCATCATCGGATGGCGACCGTGCAGGGCGTGAGTGTCTGAACCGCACACTCCGGAGACGAGCATCGATACGAGCGCCTCGTGCTCGGCGATCTCAGGAGTGGGCTCCTCGACGATCTCAACGACGTTGATGGCACTGGCGCGGGCACGGCGGCGGCTGCTGGGGATGCTTGTCATTTCTTCCTTCTTCGACTCTGGAGAGGTGAATAACACCTGATCTGTAGTCTAACTACATTCAGGCAAGCGCTAAGGGCGCTCGGATGCCGCAGCGCCATCATTGGCTATTATAGAACGTTCAATCTCGCAACTCAAGCAGCAAAATCGGTGCTGGATTTCTGCGGGAGACGGGCGGCGCGCACTCATCTTTACATTTCAGTAGTTCTGCTACATACTCTCCAGGGGAGCGGATCAGACTTCGATTTCGCACCTGCCTTGCACACACCTCGCTCGCGCCGTGCTCATATCAACGGCGGAATACCGAGCGTGTTCGAACAATCACAAAGTAGTGAAGGAGCATTCGGTACACATGCGCATTCAAAACAATTGGACCAAGCGGGCGCTGGGCATCATGGCGATCTCCGCTCTGACTGTCGGCCTGGCCGCATGCTCGTCGGCCAGCGACGAGCAAAATGTCCCCGGCGGCGGCGCCGAGTCGACCGGTGAGGTTGCACTGGTCCAGGGCATCCGCAGCCTGTCGAACTCCTACCACGCCAACTGGGCGGAGGGCGGTGACCTCTTCGGCGCCTCCATCGGCCAGGACGTCGTGGTGCTCTCGGACGAGGGCGACTCGCAGAAGCAGCTCTCGCTCGTGAAGGGCCTCGCCGCGAAGGGACAGGTGTTCGCGCTGAACATCGACCCCAACACCTCGAGTGACACCGAGGCCATCGTGCGCGCGGTCACCGAGGCCGGCGGTTACGTCGTGACCCAGTGGAACAAGCCGGCCGACCTCAACCCATGGGACGTGAGCGACAACTGGGTTGCCCACATCAGCTTCGACGGCACCGGTAGCGGCACCGAGGTCTCCCAGGCGCTGTTCGACGACATGGGCGGAGAGGGTGGAATCATCGCCATCCAGGGAATCCTCGACAACGTCCCGGCCAAGCAGCGCTTCGCGGGCCTGCAGGCCGCGCTGGAGGCAAACCCCGGCATTGAACTCCTCGACGACCAGACTGCGAACTGGAGCCGCACCGAGGCGCTCGCAGTGACGCAGACCCTGCTCGCCAAGCACGGCGACAAGGTCAAGGGTGTCTGGGCCGCCAATGACGAGATGGCGCTCGGCGCGCTGGAGGCGCTGAAGGCAGCCGGCCTCGCCGGCAAGATCCCGGTGATCGGCTTCGACGCTGTTCCGCAGGCGCTGGAGGAGATCCAGTCCGGTGAGAACCGCTACGTCGCAACCGTGTCGACCGACCCGTGGTGGCAGGGTGCAGCGGGCCTGTCCCTCGCCTACCAGGCGGCATCCGGGGCCATCGATGTGTCGAAGCTGACTCACGAGCAGCGCGCGTTCTACGCGCAGCAGACGGTCGTGACGACAGAGAACGTCACGGACTTCCTGGCCGCCCCGTCGGCCGAGGCGATCCAGGTCGACATTGACGACCCGTTCGCTCGCATCGTCTCCGCCATCAACTAAGACACAGAACCATGGGCGAGGGGGCCGCTCACGGGCGGCCCCCTCTGCACCAGCACTCGTCAATCAGAAGGAAAACGATGTCTCGATCCGATCTCGTTAGCTCCGCGCCGGGCGTGGACCTACGCAAGATCCAGCGGTTGTTTGGAACGGGCGGCCCGCTGGTCGCCCTGGTGGTGCTTGTGGCCTTCTTCAGCCTCGCCAGCAGCACATTCTTCACGTTGGGCAACGGCTCGAGTCTGCTCACGCAGCTCTCCATCCTTCTCGTGGTCGCCATCGGGCTGACCTTCGTGATCATCCTGGGTAGTCTCGACCTCTCGATCGAGGGCGTCATGGCGTCCTCCTCGCTGGTGTTCGTGCTGTTGGCCGCGAACGACCGCAACGATTCCGATCTCGGATTCCTGGCCGTCATCGCCGGCGTGCTCACCGGCTCCCTCTTCGGGCTCTTGAACGGTGTGCTGCACGTGCACCTCAAGATCCCCTCGTTCATGGTCACGCTCGGCACAGGTGCCATCGGCATCGGCATCGCCACGGTCCTCTTCGGCGGCCGTGCGCCACGCCTCATGGACGACTCCCTGCGGGACCTCGGCTTCGGCAGCCTCGGCGGCATCCCGAAACTCGCCATCATCGCGGTTATCGTGCTGACCATTGCGCTGCTCGTTCAACGGTTCACTCGCGTCGGGCGCTACGGATACGCGATCGGTGGCGACGAGCAGGTGATGAAGCTCTCCGGTGTGAACATCAACCGTTACAAGGTCCTGTCGTTCGTGCTGACGGGAACCGCATCCGGCATTGCAGGTGTCATGGCAGCGCTGCAGCTCGGTGTCGGTGACGTCACGATCGGCGGCGGCTACCTCTTCACCGCCATCACCGCCGTCGTGCTCGGCGGAACCGCCCTCGTCGGCGGCATCGGCGGCGTCGGCCGCACGCTGGTCGGGGCAGCAATCATCACCGTTCTCGCGAACGGTCTCATCCTCATCGGAGTCAACCCCTACGTGCAGGTAGCAGTCCAAGGACTCGTCATCGTCCTCGCTGTTGCCGTCACCGGATGGTCGCTCCGCAAGCGAGTTAGGGCGATCAAGTAGTGAATGATGTCGTACTGGAGGTTCGCAACCTTCGCAAAGAATTCCGCGGCGTCGTCGCACTTGACGACATCTCCTTCGAAGTCCGTCGTCACGAAGTGGTCGGGCTGATCGGCGAGAACGGTGCCGGCAAGTCGACGCTGCTCAAGATCCTCTCGGGCGTGTACCAGCCAGACGGCGGCGAAATCCTCCGAATGGGCCAGACCGTTTCGTTCAAGACTGCGGGAGACTCGGCCGCAGCAGGAATCGGCATGGTCCACCAGGAGCAGTCGCTCGTCACCTCGGTGTCCGTCGCAGAGAACATCTTCCTCGGAGAGGAGGGACGCGGGGTCCGCGGTGGAGTGTTCCGCTGGGGTGAGCTGCGGCGCATGGCGCAGGCGCAGCTCGACAAGATCAAGTCGCCCATCTTGCCGAAGGCCAAGGTGGAGTCGCTGACATTCGCCGAGCGACAGATGGTCGAGTTGGCCAAGGCCCTCTCCGTGGAGGAACGGGCTGAGAACGAGCCGGTCATCGTGCTCGATGAGCCCACCAGCGTGCTGGAGGGCGACGAGCTCGAGGTGTTGTTCGAGCAGATCGAACGCCTGCGCAAATTCGCGTCGATCATCTTCGTGTCGCACCGCCTCGACGAGGTGCTACGCATCTCCGACCGTGTCTACGTTTTCAAAGACGGTCAGCAGGTCGCCGTGCGCAATCGCAACGAGGTGGACACTGACGAGCTGCACCGCCTGATGGTCGGTCGCGAGAGCACCTCGGAGTTCTACCACGAGGGTGCTCAGCTCTCCGTCGAGGGCAACCCTGTACTGCTGGAGGTCTCCGGCCTGTCCAAGCACAAGGCGTTCGAAGATGTCAGCTTCGCCCTTCGAGCCGGTGAGGTCGTTGGCATCGCGGGCGTCCTCGGATCCGGCCGGGAGGAGCTCAGCCGTGTTCTGTTCGGTGCGGAGCCGTTCTCCAGCGGCACGATCGAGCTCGACGGCCGCGGGCTCCCCCTGCGCTCACCCGTCGAGGCCGTGAAGGTCGGCATCGGCTATATTCCGGCCGAGCGTCGAATCGAGGGCGTTGCCCAGGGCATGTCCGTGCAGGAGAACATCTTCCTCGCCGACCCGTCGACGGTCAGTCGCGGCCCGTTCCTGGATGCGCGCAAGGCCGCCGCTGAGGCCGACCGCTGGGTGAAAGGCCTCAAGATCAAGACGCCGAACAGGCAGACGGATGTTGCGAACCTTTCCGGTGGCAACCAGCAGAAGGTTGTGCTGGCGAAGTGGTTGAGCTCACCGCGACTGCGAGTGCTCATCCTGGACCACCCGACCCGTGGGCTCGACGTGGGGGCCAAAGAAGATGTGTACCGATTCATCCGGGAGCTGTGCGCGCGTGGGATCGGGGTGGTCCTGCTCGCGGACACCCTCGAGGAGACCATTGCGCTCAGCCACACCATCCTCGTGATGCGTGACGGTGTTGTACAGAATCGTTTCGATGCGCACCCCGGCAACAAGCCGAAGCCCGTCGACCTCGTGGAAGGAATGGTCTGATCATGACCGCACAGACCGAGCCCATGGCCACACGCTGGTTGGGCGATTCCTCTCTCAAGGACCGCCTGATTGCGGCTCTCCCGCTCATCGTGCTCATCGCACTGGTGGCCGTGGTGAGCGCGCAACAGCCCAACTTCCTGGGCATGTCAAACGTGCGTGGCCTTCTCGAGGGACTCGCACCCATCCTGTTGCTCGCAATCGGGCAGACCTTCGTGATCCTGACCGGAGGCATCGACCTCTCGTTCGCCGTCGTCTCCTCGCTCAGCACCGTGCTCCTCGCACTCTGGCTGCCCGAGATCGGCCCCGTCGCCGTCGTGCTCGTTCCGCTGATCACGCTCGGGACAGGTCTGCTGACCGGAATCGTCGTCGCGGTCGCGCAGGTCCCCTCGTTCATCGTGACGCTGGGCGCGATGGGGCTCTGGTCCGGTGTCGCCCTGACGCTGTCCTCCGCCTCGACGATTCGCATCTCCGAGGGTTACCAGGCCATCGGGTGGATCACTGACATGCGCATCGCCGGCCTCCCGGTGTCGGCATTGATCGCGATCGCGCTCGCGGTCATCGCCGCCGTGGCGTTCAAGACGCTGAGCCGTGGCCGCACCCTGCACGCGATGGGGCTCGCCGAGAAGGCGCTGCTTATGTCCGGCAACTCCACCCGGATGATCCGGATCGCCGCATTCGGAATGTGCGGCCTGTTCTCAGGGCTGGCCGGGCTCGTGCTTGCCTCGAGTCAATACTCCGGTGGGCCGACCCTGGGCGACACGCTGATGCTCCCCGCGATTGCGGCGGTCGTCATCGGCGGAAACGCCATCACCGGTGGTGTTGGCGGCCCGATGAAGACCCTGGTCGGTGCGCTGATCATCATCGTGCTCCGCGTCGGACTCAGCGCGATCGGCGTTCCAGCCGCATACGAGCAGATCGTCTACGGCGCGATCATTGTCGGCGCGGTCGTCCTCACGATCGACCGGTCACGCCTCGGCATCGTGAAATAGCCGCCACACGAGAAACAGTAGGAGAAGCAGATGAAGAACCCCAGACTGATCGACCACATCGGTGTCCTCGTCGAGAACCTCGAAGAGGCGATCGTGAAGTGGGAGGCTGCGACGGGCTACACCTTCAGCCCGATCGGACGCTACCGCACGGACCGCTACCGTGACCACAGCAACATGGAGCCGCACGAGCACGATGCACGCATCGCGTTCTCGCACCAGGGCCCCCCGTTCATCGAGCTCATGGAGTTCCACGGAGCGGGGACCCACTCGGCCACGGAGGGCGAGGGGTTCCACCACTTCGGGTTCCTCGACTACCCGGACGCCCACGAGAAGATGGCCGAGATGGAGGCGATCGGATTCCGTCGCGATGGCGAGTCGCTCGATGAGAATGGGCGCACCATCCTGTGGTTCACCGACAAGCGTGACCTGAACGGCATCCGCCTGGAGTACGTCAGCACCACGCCCCAGCCCGTGGTGGCCGACGACGGCGGCGAGTTGGCCGCTCCACTCGTGCAGCTGCCCGCAGGCTGGACCGATCAGGACTGAGCAGCTCGGCGCGGGCCGGTGACGCGGCCGCATGGCCACGTCACCGGCCGGCGCGGCTCAGTCGAAGGACGCGTCGTCGAGAACCGGGGACTCCGGGCTCAACCGCGCGAAGTGGGCCAGGCGCTCCTTCATGCGGGTGAAGTCGCGATAGTGCTCGTCGCCGCGACGCAGGGAGACCGCCGTTGAGAGCACGTCGATCACGACGAGCCCGGCAAGCCGGCTCACGGTCGGCGTGTGCATGTCCGTGTTCTCGAAGGTTTTGGCAATGATCTTGATATCGCAGAGGTCCATCAGCGGGGTGTTGTCTCCGCTGATGCCGATGACCGTGGCTCCACGCTCGCGGGCCGCCGCGGCAACCCGCATGGTGGAACGGGTGCGACCGGTGTGCGAGATCACCACGAAGGTGGCTCGCTCATTCGTCATTGCCGCCTCCATGAATTGCTGGTGCGTGTCGGTGGGTGCCGAGCAGGGGATCCCGAAGAGCGGGGCCTTCTGTGCGGCATCCTGCGCAATGATGCCGGAGGCGGAGAGGCCAATGAAGACGAGGGACTCCGACTCCAGGATCCGCTGCACCGCGCGCTCGACCTCGTCGGCGTCGAGGAAGCGACGGGCCTTGTCGAGGCTGCTGATGCTCTGGTCGAAGATCTTCGAGGAGAGCTCCTCGATCGAGTCGTCGCGGAGGACGGGAAGCTCGATCGAGGCCACGCCCAAGATCAGGGCCTGCGCGAGGGCGAGCTTGAATGCCTGGAACCCGTCGAAGCCGAGGCCAGTGCAGAAGCGCATGACCGTGGGTTCTGACACCTCTGCCCGAGCCGCGACCGCAGACATCGGGGCCTGCATCACGAAGTGCGGGTCTCGCACCACCAGCTCGGCGACCTTGCGTTCTGAGCGGCGGAGACCCTCCAGGGAGTCCGCAAGTCGTTCGAAGAGTGAGGACTGCACGGGCGCGCTCCATTTCAAAAATTTGTTACAGCATATTGGCCGCGGAGGCAGCTCTGCCCTGGCGCGGTTCGAATTGCGAGAAGTGTGCAGTGTGCACAGCGAAGGTTCACGCAAAACGGTAGTAAGACTACCAAGTGCGACAAGGTTTTGCGCGAAATCCCGCGGGGTTTCGGGCAATTTGAGGCCATCGGAGAGATTCGAGATGCCTGTTTGTGTAGTAATACTAGAATTGACGGGTGGGTTCGACTCGCGCGTTCAATGTTCAGTGCCGAATGAAACGAGAGATTTCAAGTGAAAGCAATTGTGTTCCGTGAGGGCTCGAAGTGGGCCGTCGAAGATGTTGAGAAGCCGCAGGTCGGCCCGGGCGAGGCGCTCCTCCGCGTGATCCAGACCGGCGTCTGCGGAACCGATGAGCACCTCCTGCACGGTGGTTTCATCGCAAAGTTCCCGCTGATCCCCGGGCACGAGATGGTCGGCGAGGTCGTCGAGCTCGGCGAGGGTGCGGAAGGCGCCGCCGTGGGGGACAACGTCGTGGTGGACAACACGGTGCTCTGCGGTGAGTGCAACGCGTGCCGCGAGGGGCGCGACCTGTTCTGCGAGCGGTTCGGCTCCCTGGGCTGCAACATGCCCGGCGGATTCGCCGAGTACGTCGTCGTTCGGGCGAGCAAGCTCTACCCGATCGGAGCCCTTGACCCCGACATCGCGGTCTTCGCCGAGCCGACGGCGTGCGCCGTGCACGGAGTCGACGTGCTCGACCTCGCACCCGCATCCGATGTGCTGATCTTCGGAGCCGGTCCGACCGGACTGATCCTCTCCCAGCTCCTGAAGACCGCCGGAGCCGCCCGGGTGACGGTTGCGGCACCGACGCAGTCGAAGCTGGATGTGGCCACCGCGCTCGGGGCCGATCACACGGTGCAGATCAGTCGCGACAACCCGGCCGCCGCCACGGCCGCGCTGCGTGAGATCGCCCCGAACGGTTTCGACGCCGTGATCGAGGCGACCGGTTCGACCGCTGTGCTCGAGATGGCCGTCCCGCTCACGCGCACGGGTGGCACCGTGCTCGTCTACGGCCTGGCCGGCGAGGATGCGACGGCGTCGCTGAAGCCCTATGAGATCTTCAGCCGCGAGCTCACCATTCGGGGCTCCTTCGCCCAGGCCCACTGCATTGGGCGCGCGCTGTTCGCACTGCAGACCGGCCGTGTGCGCACGGAGGGTCTTATCACCTCGAAGGTCGCGCTCGGCGAGTTCGACCGTGCGATCGCGAACCTGCACGACTCCTCCGAGATCAAGACGATCGTCGTCTCGAACTAGCACGGCGAGCGTGGAGCGGAACTGACACAGCGCCCCGCGACCGTCTCGGTCGCGAGGCGCTGTTCTCGTGCTGGCTAGCCCTGGAGCGGTGCGGGACCGCTGGTGCGACGGACCTCGAGCGAAGTCGGCAGCACTCGCCTCCGTGGGGGCATGCCCTGTTCTCGTGTGAGGAACATCTGCCCGGCGATCTTGCCCTTCTCGATGAGGGGCTGCCGGATCGTCGTCAGGCCCACGCGCGACGCCTCGGGGACATCGTCGTAGCCCGTGATCGTGAGGTCGTCGGGAACGCTCAGGCCGCGTTGGCGGGCGCCCTCTAGGGCGCCGATCGCCAGCACATCGCCGAGGCAGCAGATGGCAGTGAGGTCTGGGCGGCGGTCGAGCAACGCGTGCAATCCGGCTGTGCCCGCTTCCACGGAGTTGTCGAAGCGCTCCTCGACGACAAGCTCGTCGGCGGGGATGCCGCTCGCGGCCAACGCGTTGACGAGCCCGAGGATGCGGTTGCGCTGCACCGCATACCGGGCGCGCAGCCAGCGCTCCTCGGTGGCAGGCCCGTTGTAGCGCGAGACGCCCAGTCGAGTCGTCACGACGCCGATGCGGCGATGGCCCTGGGCGAGCAGATGCGCGGCAAGTTCGAACGTTGCGGCCTGGTCGTCGAGGCCGACCCAGTCGGTGTCGGGTGCCGAGTCCGGTTCGTCAACCACGACGGAGGGGAGATTGCGGTTGAGGGCTGTCTGCAGGTGTGGATCATCGTCGGGGACGGAGTAGATGATGAAGCCGTCGACGATCGCGTTGCTCACGGAGGAGATGCGGTTGGTCTGGAGCGGAGGGCCGGCCGGCACGAGAATCAGGTTCAGCCCGGCCTCCTCACAGGCGCTGGCCACACCGGACAAGAAGGAGACCGAGGCCGGGTCGCGCAGTGCGAACGAGAGCTCGTCGGTGAATAGGACGCCCAGCGTGTCGGACTTGCCGCGGCGGAACTGGCGGGCCACGGCGTCCGGCCCCGGGTACCCGGCTTTGCGCGCCGCCTCGAGCACGCGCTGTTGCAACCCCTCCGAGACGCGCTCCGGGTGGTTGTACACGTTCGAGACCGTCGCGATCGAGAGGTCGAGCGAGCGCGCAATGCTGGTCAGAGTCGGCTTACTCCCATGCGATGTGCCCATCCAGCGAGTTTATCGCGCTTTGATCGTTTTAGGTCCAGCGCCGTATGCTTTGGGCAATTAATTCGACTTTTTCTATGACTTGACCTGTGGTTATGAAATATAGTTGACACTATCGGTTTGAACGTTTTACTGTGAATAAGGACGCCGCATCACCGGTGATCGTTGACGAAGGAGTTCGCATGGCTGACCTCGACCCGCGCGCCGAGAACGGCCAGACCCCCGGGGGCGACCGCACGCTGATCGTGGGGGAGGCGCTCGTCGACATCGTCGAGAGGCCCGGCTCCGCTACTCCAGCCGAGTTCGTGGGCGGATCTCCGGCCAATGTCGCGCTGGGTCTTGCGCGACTGGGGCGCCCGACGGCGTTCCTCGCCGCGCTGGCGCGGGATGAGCGCGGCGAGCGGATCGCCGCGCACCTGCGCGCATCCGGAGTCACCGTTCTCGACGAGAGCTGGACGGCGCCCCGGACCTCGACGGCGCGCGCCGTGATCGGCCGAGACGGCTCGGCTCACTACAGCTTCGACATCGAGTGGGCGCTTCCGTCGTCTGTTGGCGTGCAGGGGTACTCGGTCATCCACACAGGGTCGATCGCAGCCTTCCTCGAGCCGGGCTCCGGCGTGGTCAGGGAACTCCTGCGGGAGGCCCGTGCGGGCGGGGCGCTCGTCACATTCGACCCCAACATCCGGCAGGCCCTGCTGCCGGTGCACTCGGCGGCGCTCGCCCTGTTCGAGAGCACCTTGGAACTCAGTCACGTGGTCAAGCTGAGCGACGAGGACGCCGCGTGGTTGTACCCCGGGTGCAGCGTCGATGAGGTGCTCGATGCCGTGCTCGATCGCGGATCCGACCTGGTGGTCGTGACCGCCGGGGGCGACGGCGCGGTGCTGGCCAGCCGGGAGCAGCGCGTCACGGTGCCCGCCGTGCCCGTCGACGTCGTCGACACGATCGGTGCCGGCGACACATTCATGGCCGCCCTGATCGCGCAGCTCACCGACGTCTTTGCCCCACGGGGCCGTGCAGGTCTGCTCGCGCTCGACGCGGAGCAGCTGGCGGCAATCGGAGCGCTGAGCGCGCGGGCGAGTGCGATCACGGTCTCGCGCGAGGGCGCCAACCCGCCGACCGCCGCAGAGCTGGCGCGCTGAGCCGCTCGGCCATCAACCGGGGAGGGTGAGCAGCCGTGCCCCGTTCTGGACGGTGACCAGCTGCACGAGCTCGCTGCCGATGCGCTCGACGAGTCGGGGCAGGAAGCGGGTCGGGAGGTAGTCCAGGCCGGGGATTCCGCCGTAGGCGCGATAGCGGGAAGCCCGCGCCACATCGCCGCCCAGGAGGATGCTCCGGGCCGCCCCCGCGGCGGCCACCTTCTCCATGCAGTCCAGGATCGCGGAGTCTGGCGCCTCCCGGTGCCGGGCCACGCCGTCGTAGCCGAGGAAGGCGCCGCGCTCGGCGAGCGAGGTGTGCAGCCCGGGGTCGAGGTTGCGATCGATGTGGGCCAGACACACCCGGCCGGCCGGCACGCCGTGCCTGTCCAGGATGTCGAGCACCTCGTGTGCGCCGGAGCCGTGGTCTAGGTGCACCATGACGGCGCACCCGGTGCGGGTGCTCGTCGCCGCCGAAGCCTCGAGGACGCGGTACTCGAAGCCGTTGATGGCCCAATATCGGATGCCGGCCTTCGTCAGGCCGGCGCGGACAGGGCCGCCGTCTGGGGCGGTGGCGGGGGACCCGTCCTGGCGCAGGAACCCGCTGGCGATATCGGCGGTGAACCGCTCGGCCAGTGCGCCGACAGAGAGCGCAAGCAGGCGCTCTCCCTGCGCGTAGTGCCCGCTGTGGTGCGCACCCGTCGTGTGCACGACCGAGAGCCCGAGCCTCGCGCTGATCCGGGCGACGGCCTCAACGTCGCGCCCGAGTCCCGTTGGCGTCGCCTCGATCATCGCGTCCACGCCTGCGTCGTGCAGGAACCCGGCCTCCCGTCCCGAGAGCGCCTCGTCGCTGAGCTCCTCCCCGGCCAGCAACGGCGAGGATTGGAACAGATGCTCGTGGTAATCGAGCACCCCGAGCTGCGACGGGTCGAGATCGCCGAGAACTGTGCGGATCACGGGCGCTCCGCTCATGCCGGCTGCGGGGCCGTGCCGGACCCGAGGCCGTCGAACCACGGCTCGAGGCGGCGGTATGCGTCCATGAACGTCAGGTACTCGCCGCCGTAGCGGGCATGGTTCGCGCGATCGGGCTCCCGCACGACGGTGCGGCTGGAGAATCCGTGCACCGCCTCGAACCCGTCGAAGATGCCGACCCCGACGCCGGCCACGACGGCCGCGCCGATCGCGTTCGCCTCATCCACCAGGTTGCGGGCGGCCACGGGAACCCCCCAGACATCCGCGAAGATGTCGAGCAGCAGGTTAGAGTGGGCGGCCCCGCCGATGGCGTCGATGGAGGAGATGGTGCTGCCGTTGTCGATGAAGGCACGGAGCCCCGTGTTGAGGTTGAACGCGATCCCCTCCAGCACGGCGCGGGTGAGATTGCCGCGGTCGTGGTGCATGAGCATGCCGACGAATGCCGCCCGTGCCTGGGGGTTCCAGTAGGGCGAGCGCTCGCCGAGCAGGTGGGGCAGGAAGAAGAGGCCGTCCTCGGACGCCGTGCTCGATGCCGCTGCGCCGAGGAGCTCGGCGAAACGGTCGTCATTGTTCGGCGAGAGCAGCTGGGTGACCCACTGCAGTGATGCGCCGCCTGCCTGCATCGTTGCGGTCGGCACGAATCTGCCGGGGATCACGTGGTTGAAGGTCATGGAGCGCATGAGTGGGTCGTGCAGCGGTTCGTCGGAGCTCAGCGAGACCCACGAGGAGGATCCGAGGTAGGCGTAGGCACCGGAGGACGCGTCGATGATGCCGGCGCCGAGCGCCGCCATCGGGCCGTCGCCGCCACCGATCACGACGGGGGTTCCAACGGCGAGCCCCGTCTCGCGCGCGGCAGCGGCGGTGACGGTTCCGACGACGGTGGTGGACTCCACGATCTCGGGGAACAGGCTCGCCGAGAGCCCGGCCGCCTCGATCAGCTCGTGCGACCAGCCCTGCGCGGCCTGGTCGTAGGCGTTCGTGCTCGATGCGTCAGAGGGGTCGGTGACCCGCACTCCGGTCAGGCGGTAGGCGAGGTAGTCCTTCGCCTGCAGCACGCTGTCGATGGTGGCGAAGACCTCCGGCTCCGTGTCGCGCAGCCACATGATCTTCGAGAGCGAGTAGGTCGGGTTGAGGCGGTGCCCTGTGATCGCGTAGGCGCGCTCCATGCCGATGCGCTCGATGAGGGAGTCGCACTGGGCGCCGGAGCGGGTGTCGGCCCAGATCATGGCGGGGCGCACCGGCTCGCCGGCACCGTTGACGGGCACGACGCCCATCATCTGGCCGGAGAAGGACACGGCGTCAATCTCGGTGTTGGCGATACCGCCCTTCTCGAGCAGGAGCCGGTTGGCCGTGGCCATCGCCTCCCACCAGTCGTGCGGATTCTGCTGGGCGCGCCCGCCCGGCCCGAAGTCGGCGTCGTACCCCACTGAGACCGAGGCGACCATCGTTCCGTCGTTGGAGACAAGGGTGGCCTTGTTGCCGGTGGTTCCGAGGTCGTGGGAAATGATCACGGGAGTTCCTTGTCGTCGGGAAACATTAGTAAAACTACAATTCAGCGTCAGGCGGTCCTCTGATGGTACTAGAAAAGTCGCCATGTGAGGGATTGGCGACATTGCCTGAATCAATTCTTGTAGCATGACTACATTGTGACCACCCAAGGAGGGGCCGGATGACGCACCACACCCAGATCGTCGACGAACCGACGTTGCTTGAGATCGCTGCCTCGGGGGCGCTCGAGGGAAGCACCAGGCGCTACGAGAAGCACATCGGAGAGATGGCGGGCGTGTACCTCGATGACGCCGCCTGGCGCGCGACGCTTGCCGAGAACGGCGCGGACCACCTCGTCTACTCCGTCAACGAGCAGAAGTACCAGGAGGGGCCTGGCGCGCTGACCATCGGCACCAGCACGCTGCTGCCCGGCCGCTACGGTTCCGAGTTCGCCGTGACGCGCGGCCACCTGCACCAGATCTCAGATCGGGCAGAGCTCTACTACTGCCTGAGCGGCAAGGGCGTGATGCTCCTCGAGACGGCCGACGGGGACTGCTCGGCCGTCGAGCTCACACCGGGCAAGGCCGTCAACGTGCCCGGCCAGTGGATCCACCGCAGTGTCAACGTCGGCGACGAGCCCTTCGTGACCCTCTTCTGCTACGCCGCGGATGCCGGTCAGAACTACGGGATCATCGGCGACGCAGGCGGGATGAAGCACCTCGTCGTGAGCGATGGCGACGGCTGGACGACCATTCCCAACCCGCGGCATCGTGGGTACACGCGCGAGGCCGCGGCATGAGCGAGACCGTGTTCGCACGGCTGAGCGCGGCGCGGATCGTGCCCGTCGTCGAGATCACCGAGATCGCCTGCGGCGTGGAGCTGGCGCGCACGCTGCTCGCAGCCGGCCTGCCCGTCATGGAGGTCACGCTGCGAACCCCCGCGGCCTTGGACGCGATCCGCGCGATCAGTGCGGAGGTCCCCGACGTCCTCGTCGGTGCGGGAACGTTGCTCAGTGCCGACCACGTGGCGGATGCGGCCCGCGCCGGCGCCCACTTCGGCGTCGCTCCCGGCTTCACCCCCGAGCTCTCCGCCGCGGCCGCCGACGCCGAGCTCCCCTTCCTGCCCGGCGCCGTGTCGGCGAGCGAGATCCTGGCCGCAGTCGAGTGCGGGCATCGGCGGCTCAAGTTCTTCCCGGCCGAGCAATCGGGCGGAGCCGCGGCGGTCGGTGCTCTCGGGGCGCCGTTCGCAGGCCTCGACATCCAGTTCATGCCGACGGGGGGCATCCGCCCCGCCGGTCTCGGCGCGTACCTCGCGCTCGAGAACGTGTTCGCGATCGGGGGCACCTGGATCGCCCCGCGCGCCGCGATCGGCGAGGGGCGCTTCGAGCTCATCGGCGACGCCGCCCGCGCGGCGGTGGCCACCGTCGCGGCCTTCAACGCCGCGACATCCGACGCAGCATGAGCATTAGGGAGAAGAACACCAGCATGTACCGCACTTTCACCCATGACACCCTCGAGGCGGCCGCGAAGCCGAGCTTCTACTTCATCGGCGTGACAACCGGGCACTCCTCGATCCGGGAGGTCTTCCCGAGATGGGCGGAGGCCTTGGGGCTCGGCGATGTCGAGCTCGTAGGGATCGACCTCGCCCTGCACGCTCCGGCCGAGCACTATCGAGCCGTCGTCGAATTCCTGAAGGCGGACGAGCTCAGCCTCGGCGCCCTCGTGACGACGCACAAGATCGACCTGTACGCGGCGGCACGAGACCTCTTCGACGAGGTTGACCCGCTCGCCGTGCTGATGGACGAGGTGAGCTGCCTCTCGAAACGCGATGGTGTGTTCCGGGCCCACGCGAAAGACCCCTACTCGTCTGGGCTGGCGCTGGACGCATTCCTCCCGGCCGGCTACTTCGCGGCACAGCCGACAGACGTCGTCGTCTTCGGCGCCGGAGGCTCGGCGATCGCCATCGACTGGTATCTGTCCCACCCCTCCCGCGGCGCCGACCGCCCCGCGCGAGTCATCGTGACGAATCGAAGCGCGGCACGGCTGGAGACGCTGCGTGCAGTGCACGACGCCTCCGGGACCGACGGCGTGCTGTTCACCGAGTTGGCGCCGACCCCCGGCCATAACGACAGCGTTCTCGCCGCTGCGAGCGCTCGGGCCGTCGTCATCAACGCGACGGGCCTCGGCAAGGATGCCCCCGGTTCGCCGCTCTCCGACGCCGCCCGGTTCCCGGAGCACGCCGTCGTCTGGGACCTCAACTACCGCGGCGACCTGGTCTTCCTCGACCAGGCCCGCGCCGCCGAGAGCGAGCGCTCGCTGCAGATCGAGGACGGCTGGGTCTATTTCCTGCACGGCTGGACCCAGGTCATCGCCGAGGTCTTCGACGTCGAGATCCCCACGAGTGGTCCCGTCTTCGACAGCTTGGCGGCGATCGCAGCCTCCACCCGCAGCTGACCCGGCACCGAGGAGGACACCGATGCGCATTCTGATCACGCCCCGCTCGATGACGGCGGCGGGGCTCGAGAACCTTCGCGAGCTGGACCCCCTGCGCGAGCGCGGGCACGAACTGGTCTCCGGCCCGGCCGGCCGGCTGCCAACTGAGGAGGAGCTCCTCGAGCTCGTGCCCGGGGTCGACGCCTGGCTCGCGGGCGTCGAGGTGATCTCGGCGCGCGTCCTCGCGCGTGCTCCCCGCCTGCGCGTCATCAGCCGCAATGGGGTCGGAGCCGACGCCGTCGATGTGGCGGCTGCGGAAAAGCACGGGGTGCTGGTGGCCTTGGCACGCGGGGCGAACTCGCGCGGCGTCGCGGAGCTGGCGATCCTACTGGCCCTCGCCGCGCTTCGGGGGCTCCCCGAGGCGAACGCGACGATGAAATCCGGCCGGTGGCAGCGGTCGATGGGTCGCGAGATGCCGGACATCACCCTGGGGATCGTCGGTTTCGGAGCAATCGGCCGATGCGTCGCGCGCCTGGGCGGCGCACTCGGTGCAACGCTCATCGCCCATGACGCCTACGCCGACGTCGAGCCGGATTCCGGGGCGACGAGCGCCACGCTGGGCGAGCTGTTCGCGCGGGCCGACGTCATCTCGCTGCACAGCCCGCCGCTCGCCGGCGGCACGCCGCTGGTGACCGCCGAGCTGCTTGCGACCACGAAGAGGGGCGCGGTGCTCGTGAACACCGCACGCTCCGCCCTCGTCGATCACGACGCCGTCCTGGCGGCACTGGAGAGCGGCCACATCTCGGCATACGCCGTTGACGCCTTCGACAGCGAGCCGCCCGCGCTCACCCCACTGCTTCTCCACCCCCGGGTGATACTCACCCCGCACCTCGGCGGCTTCACCGATGCCAGCACTCGCCGGGCGACAGAGCTCGCCGTGTCAAACCTGATCGCTGCCCTCCCCGCCTGAGCCCTGCCCGCCCCGCAGCTCGCCCCTCCCGCCCCCTCCCATGCGCCGAGACTGCGCGACTTGTCGTTCAGGGCCTCCTGAACTACAAGTCGCGCAGTCTCGACGGGGGTGGGAGGGGGCTTGGGAGGGGCGGGGTCAGCGCTTGAGGGCCTCGGAGAGCTTGACCCGGGCGCCGAGTCGCAGCAGCGAGTTGCTGTAGATGCGCGAGCCGAGCGCGAGGGTGAGCACGGTCGTGAGCACCAGGATGGCGAGCGAGAGCAGCGGCTCCCACCACTCGGCCGTGCCGAGGAAGATGCGCATCGGCATGCCGACCGGCGCCGAGAACGGCACGTAGCTCATCACGGCGAGCACGGTCGGGTTGTTGTTGAAGAGGATCACCAGGATGTAGGGCAGCATGACGAGGATCATCACGGGGGAGGTCACCGAGCCGATGTCCTCGGAGCGCGACACCATCGAGGCCGTGGCCGCGTAGAGCGCCGCCAGCATCACGAAGCCGATGGCGAAGAACACCACGAACCAGATCACCGAGCTGCCGAGGGTGCCGAGCAGCACCTTCTGGCTGGTGACCACCATGCCGAGGATCGCCAGCGCCGCGATTGCCACGATCTGCAGGAACGCCATCACACTGTTGCCGACCACCTTGCCGGCCAGGAGCGCCCGCACCGGGATCGTCGACATCAGGATCTCGACGATGCGGGTCTGCTTCTCCTCCACAACGCTCTGCGCAATCGTGGTGCCGAAGGTCATCGCCGACATGAAGAAGACGAGCCCGAAGCCGATCGCGACGAGGTAGATCAGGAACGGGTTCTGCCCGGGCTCGTCGAGCAGCTCGATCGTCGGCCGGATGCTCAGGGCGCCGACGACGTCGCTCGGGGCCTGGTCGAGCCCGATCACGGTGACCGGGTTCGCGGATGCCGCGTCCTCGCTCGGCACGACGATGGCGCTCACCTCGCCGTCGCGCAGCATCTGCTCCGCCTGCTCGAGCGAGTCGGCGGTGACGGCCTCCAGCGAGTCGGTGGCGGCGATCGCGCTGCTCGCGGCATCCGCGGAGCTGCCGATCACGGCGACCTTGGTCAGCTCGGGGTTCTGGCTGGCCAGGCCGCCGAACATGACCGAGGCGAGCACGGCGAGCATGAGGATGCCCGTCGAGATCAGGAACGCCTTGCTGCGCATCCGCACGCTGATTTCGCGGCCGGCGACGAGGCCGACGCTGCTCATCATGCTCGGGGCGGTGCGCGCGGTGCGCGGGGTCGTCGTCGTGCTCATCAGCGGATCACCTCTCGGAAGACCTGGGCAAGGGAGGGCTCGTGCGGGCCGAAGCTGGCCAGCTGGCCGCTGGCCACTGCACGCTCGAGCACGGCGGCGCGGGCCTCGTCGCCGGCCTCGAACAGGGCGTAGCCGCCGTCGAAGTCGATGACGGAGACGCCGGCGACCTCGCGCAGCCAGCCGGCGTCGCCGGTGCCGCCCTCGCCGCCGCCCAGCAGAATCTCGTAGCGGGAGGAGCCGTGCTGCTTGCGCAGCGCGTCGGTCGAGTCGTTGGCGCGGATCCGGCCGTCTGCGATGATCACCAGATCGTCGCAGAGCCGCTCGACGATGTCGAGCTGGTGCGAGCTGAACAGCACGGGCGCCCCGGATGCCGCGTGCGACTGCAGCACGCCGAGCACGACGTCCACGGCCATCGGGTCCAGGCCGCTGAACGGCTCGTCCAGCACCAGCACCTCGGGCTCGTGCACCAGCGCCGCCGCGATCTGGGCGCGCTGCTGGTTGCCGAGCGAGAGGCTCTCCACGGTGTCGTTGGCGCGCTCGCCGAGGCCGAGCTGCTCCAGCAGGGCGGTCGCGTTGCGCTTGGCCGCGGCCGGCGCGAAGCCGTGCAGGCGGGCCAGGTAGACCAGCTGCTCGTGCACCCGCATCTTCGGGTAGAGCCCGCGCTCCTCCGGCATGTAGCCGAAGCGGCGGCGGTCGGCCGCCGTCAGCGGCGCTCCGTCGAGGCTGACCGTGCCGGCATCCGCGCTCAGCACCCCGAGGATGATGCGCATCGTCGTGGTCTTGCCGGCGCCGTTGCCGCCGACGAAGCCCGTCATCCGGCCGCGGCCGACGGTGAAGCTCACATCCTGTAGAACGGCGCGCTCGCCGTAGCTCTTGTTGACGTTCCGGATCTCTAACACGGGGGCACCTTTCGCTGCGGTGCTCTCAGGTTACGAGCCGCGGATGCCGCACGGCATCCGCCGCACGGCGGGTTTTCGTGTCGGCCTCCTCCGCATGGTGGATGGCCGTGTCGCTTGTCGCTACGATGGCAGGCTCGTGGCATCAAGCGGAGGGTCGGCATGGGTTCCAAAGTGGGGGAGAGCAGCCCCAAGGGCAAGAAGCGGCGCGCCCAGATTCTCCGCGAGGCCGACCTGCTGTTCGCCGAGCAGGGCTACCTCGGTGCCTCACTTCACCAACTCGCCGAGCGGATCGGCTTCACCCAGTCCGGGTTGCTGCACCACTTCAAGTCCAAGGAGCAGCTGCTCTTCGCCGTGCTGGAGGAGCACTTCACCCAGGACTCCGAGCGGGCCGGGTTCGAGGGGACGAACCGGCAGAGCTCCGTGCTCGAGTCGCTGCGCCCCCTCGCCGAGCACAACACGGCGAACCCGATGTGGACCCGATTCTTCTGCATCATGGCGGCCGAGTCGCTGACCGTTGGCCACCCCGCCGCCGAGTACATGCGCAACCGCTATGCGATGGTGCGCGCCGATTGGGCTGCCGAGGTCGCCCTGCAGATGCGGCAGGGGCGCATTCGCCCCGACATCGATCCTGTGGCCTTGGCCACCCTGCTGATCGCGGTCTCGGACGGGCTCCAAGTGCAGTGGCTGCACGACGATTCGGTCGACTTGCTGGCCGGCATCGAGTTGCTCGGCCGGGTGTTGGACCCCTGGCTGGTCGAGGGCGCCGCGGGCGTCGGGGCCGCCGCGCAGTAACACTCGCACCGCCGGATCGGCTTGTTCGCGCGGCGCCTCGCCGGGGCATCCGGTGTCGGGCGCCGCTTTGTCACGGCTCGGTGTCAAAAACCGAACCGTGCTTGCATTTGAAACCGAGTGACCGGTAGGTTCTTGGCAAGCCGGTCGGCACTTGAGGATGAGTGCCACCCCGGACGACCACTTGCACCGGCGACACACGTCGCCCGGGCTGCTCGCGGCGTACCGCGCAGCGGCCCGAAGAACTGCACGACAGCTTCACGGACGAGGAGGTCCACTTTTGATGCGTACACAGAAGAAGATTTGGCTGACAGGCATTGCCCTGGCCACTGGCGCGGTCTTGGCGCTGAGCGGCTGTGCCGCTGGAGGCACAGAAGGAGGCGGTGGCGCAGAGCCCGGCCCCGCCGCAGACCAGACGCTCACGATCGCTGCGCTGCAGGATCTGGCGAGCTTCGACACCGGCGCGCTCGACACCGGCCGCCAGGTGCAGTACTGGCAGCCCGTCTACGACACGCTGCTCACCGTCGCCCCCGACGGCACGCTCGAGGCCAACCTGGCCACCGAGTGGAGCTACAACGACGACAACACCGTGCTCACGCTGACGCTCCGCGATGACGTGACCTTCAGCGACGGCGAGCCGTTCAACGCCGAGGCCGTCAAGGCCAACATCGAGCACCTCCAGGCCGGCACCGGCGTCAGCGTCTACATGGTCGGCCTCGTGGACAGCGTCGAGGTCGTCGACGAGTTCACTGTCTCCATCACGATGAAGGCACCGGACCCCGCCTTCACCTACTACCTGGGCCTCGTGGCCGGAGCGATGGCATCGCCTGCTGCTTTCGGCACCGACAGCTTCGCCACCGTCCCGGTCGGCTCCGGCCCGTACCTGCTCGACACCGACGCCACCATCCGCGGCAGCGAGTACCGCTACGTGCGCAACCCCGACTACTGGAACGCCGAGGCGTACCCGTACAGCAGCATCGTCGTCAAGCCGATGGATGACCTCACCGCCCGCCTGAACGCCATCAAGTCCGGCCAGGTGAACGCGGCAGAGGTAGACGCCAGCGTGCAGGACGAGGCTGACGCGAGCGGCCTGACCAGCAACACGATCCAGCTCGCCTGGAACGGACTCATCATCTTTGACCGCGCTGGTGTGCTGAATCCCGCGCTCGGCGACGTCAAGGTGCGCCAGGCCCTGAACCACGCCGTCGACAGCGAGGCGATCGTCGAGAACATCTACGGCGGAACGGGCTACGCCAGCCAGCAGATCTTCAACAAGAAGAGCCCCGCCCACATCGACGAGTTCGAAGACGCCTACCCCTTCGACCCGGCCAAGGCCAAGGCGCTCCTCGCCGAGGCCGGCTACGCCGACGGCTTCGAGATCACGATGCCCGAGCTTCCCGGCGACCTGACCCAGCCGTTCGTCACCCAGCAGCTCGCCGACATCGGCGTCACCGTCAACTGGGAGAAGGTCGCCCCCGAGGAGGTCGTCGGCAAGGTCCTCGGCGGGGAGTACGCCATCGCCAGCTTCGGTTCGACCTCCGGCCACCCGTGGCGAGACATCTCCAAGATGATCGCAGCAAAGGGTGCCTGGAACCCGTTCGGAGCCACCAGCCCCGAGCTGGAGGCCGCGCTGGCCACCGTCCAGGCCACCACGGGCGCCGAACAGGACGCCGCCTACCAGGCCGTGAACAAGTACGTCACCGACAACGCCTGGTTCGCCGTGAACTACTTCGCCGACAACATCGTGCTGACGGATGCCGCGACGAGCACCCAGATGCAGTTCGGCAGCTCGGTTCCCTACATCAGGAACTACGCCCCGGTTCAGTAATGCGGAAGCGGGGGTGGTGCGGCCGTCGCGCTCGCTCCACCCCCGCCACCTCAGCTGTTCAGTCATCAAGGGAGCATCGTGGTTGCATTCATCATTCGCCGGGTCCTCACCGGCCTCTTACTCATCGTCGCGATCTCCTTCGTGAGCTTCGTGTTGATCTACTCGACCGGCGGCGACATCGCCCGCCACATCCTCGGCCCGGAGGCCGACAACGCCCAGGTCGCGGCCAAGTCCGCGCAGCTCGGCCTCGACCAGCCGCTGCTCTCGCAGTACTTC
Organism: Microterricola pindariensis; assembly: GCF_002936985.1. GTDB lineage: Bacteria > Actinomycetota > Actinomycetes > Actinomycetales > Microbacteriaceae > Microterricola > Microterricola pindariensis. The sequence goes on from NZ_MPZN01000002.1 coordinate 78,353, forward strand.
CTCTGGTTCACCAATATGCTCGGCGGCGACTTCGGTCGTTCCTGGTTCACCGCAGAACCCGTGACAGCCGCCATCACCTCTCGCCTGTCCGTCACCCTCTCCGTCGTGATCGTCTCGCTCGTGCTGGTCACGATCCTGAGCGTCGTGCTGGGTGTCGTCGCCGCCGTCAGGCGCGGCTGGGTCGACCGCCTCGTCCAGATCCTCTCGGTCGTCGGCGTCGCCCTGCCGAACTTCTGGGTCGCCGTCGTGCTCGTCCTCATGTTCGCGATCGCCATCCCGCTCTTCCCGGCGACCGGCTTCGTGCAGCCGCAGGACAGCGTCGGCGGCTGGCTGCTCTCCATCGCGCTGCCCGTGACAGCCATCACCATCGGCGGCATCGCCGGCACGGCGCAGCTGATCCGAGGCTCGGTGATCGACGTGCTGCGCCAGGACTACGTGCGCACCCTGCGCTCTCGCGGCGTGCCCTCGCGCTCGATCATCTACCGGCACGTGCTGCGGAACGCGGCCCCGCCCGCCCTGATCGTGCTCAGCCTGCAGTTCATCGGCATGATCGGCGGCGCCGTCGTGATCGAGAAGATCTTCGCGATCCCCGGTCTCGGCCTGCTCGCCCTGAATGCCACCCTGCGCGGTGACATCCCCATCGTCATGGCCGTCGTCATGACGATGGCCGCCATCGTCGTCACAGTCAATCTCATCATCGACCTGGTCAACGGCTGGGTCAGCCCGAAGGTGCGTGTGCAATGAGCATCCCAGCCCCCGAACACAACCCGCAGCTGCTGGCCGCGGCCATCGCCCCGCGCGAGGGCGTGCTGAAGAAGATCCTCCGCGATCCGTTCGGCAGCGGCGGCATCGTCGTGATCGTCGTGATCGTGCTGCTCAGCGTCTTCGCCAAGCTGCTGGCCCCCTTCGACCCCGCCTACGTCGACATCCAGGCCACCAACATGCCTCCGTTCACCGACGGGCACCCGCTGGGCACCGATGCCTCCGGGCGCGACGTGCTGAGCCGGCTCCTGGTCGCCGGGCAGCTGACCCTCATCGGTGCGGCGGTCACCGTCGTCATCTCGTTGGTCATCGGAGTCGTCACCGGCCTCGTGGCCGGTTACTTCGCGGGGCCGTTCGATCACGCCGCCAGCTGGACGGCCGACATGCTGATGGTGCTGCCGAGCAAGATTGTGCTCGTCGCGCTGTTCGCTGTGATCGGCCCGAACACGGTCGTGACCATGGCCGTGCTCGGCGTGATGGTCTCCCCGGGCATCTTCCGCCTCGTGCGCAGCCTCGTCATCGGCGTCAAGAACGAGCTCTACGTCGACGCGGCCAGGGTCGCGGGGCTCTCCAGCCGGGCGATCATCGGCAGGCACATCCTGTACACGGTGCGCGCCCCCATCATCATCCAGGCGGCGTTCATCGCCGGCATCGCGGTGCTGATCCAGGCCGGCCTCGAGTTCATCGGCCTCGGCGACCCGAGCACCCCGACCTGGGGCGGCATGCTCCAGGAGGCCTTCCTGGCCATGTACAAGGCGCCCTGGCTGATCCTCTGGCCCGGGCTCATGATCGGACTGTTCGTGTCGGCCTTCATCCTGCTCGGCAACGCGGTGCGCGACGCGATGGAGGACAGCGCGAAGGTCAAGGTGCCCAAGAAGGACAGGCTGCGCACCTCCACGATGGCGGTCACCGTGCAGCCCGGCCGCCGGGCAGCCAACACCCCGGCCATCGCCTCCGGCTCTGCCCTGCTCGTGGTCGACAGCCTCGTCGTCGGCTACCCGCTGCCCGACGGCGAGCTCAAGCGCGTCGTCGACGGCGTCTCGCTCTCGGTCAATGAGGGCGAGGTGCTCGGCCTGGTCGGTGAGTCCGGCTCGGGCAAGACGCAGACGGCGTTCGCCATCCTCGGGCTGCTGCCCGAGGAGGCGCAAATCGCCGGCGGCGCTCTGTTCTTCCGCGGTGAGGATCTGATCGGGATGCCCGAGAAGGCGCGCGTCAAGCTGCGCGGCAAGAGCATCGCCTACATCCCGCAGGAACCGATGTCGAACCTCGACCCCGCCTTCCGGGTCGGCTTCCAGCTGGTCGAGCCGATGCGCGCCCAGCTCGGGCTGAGCAAGTCGGAGGCGACCAAGCAGGCGCTGGAGCTGCTGGCGCGGGTCGGCATCCCCGACCCCAAGCGCACCTTCGATGCCTACCCGCACCAGATCTCCGGCGGCATGGCACAGCGCGTGCTCATCGCCGGCGCGATCTCCTGCAACCCCGATCTGCTCATCGCCGACGAGCCGACGACCGCACTGGACGTCACCGTGCAGGCCGAGATCCTCGACATCCTGCGCGGCCTGCAGAAGGAGCGCAACATGGCGATGGTGCTCGTCACGCACAACTTCGGCGTCGTCGCCGACCTGTGCGACACGGTCGCCGTGATGCAGCTCGGCCGCATCGTCGAGCAGAACAGCACCGCCGCGCTGTTCGCTGCGCCGGTGCACCCGTACACGAAGATGCTCCTCGACTCGACGTTGGAAGGAACCCCGGCCCGCGCACCCCTGCGCCGCGCCGAGAGCCCCGTGCGCGTCATCACCACCGAGGACGACCGCCCCCGAGAGGAGGCACTGAATGTCTCACGCAGTGTCTGAATCGCTGTCCGACACCCTGCTCGACGCCCGCGACGTCGAGGTCACCTACCCGTCCCGTGGGTTCCGCACGCCGCCGTTCCGGGCGCTGAAGGGCGTCTCGCTCGACATCAAGCCCGGCGAGACGGTCGGCCTGGTCGGTGAGTCCGGCTCGGGCAAGACGACGCTGGGCCGGGCGATCCTCGGCCTGGCCCCCGTGTCCTCCGGCAGCATCCGCTATGGCGACCGCGAGCTCGTCGGGCTGGACCGGGCCGCGCGGCGCGGGCTCGCGCACGAGATCCAGGTGGTCTTCCAGGACCCGTACACCTCGCTGAACCCGGCGATGCTGGTGGCCGATGTGCTGAGCGAGCCGCTCGTCGCGCAGGGCGTGGCCAAGAGCGAGGCGGCCGACCGGGTCGAGATGCTGCTCGGCCAGGTGGGCCTGCCCGCGGATGCCGGCCGGCGCCTGCCCCGGGAGTTCTCCGGTGGCCAGCGGCAGCGCATCGCGATCGCCAGGGCGCTCGCTCTCGAGCCGCGCCTGATCGTCTGCGACGAGCCGGTCAGCGCCCTCGACCTGTCCACGCAGGCCCGGGTGCTCGACCTGTTCATCGAGATTCAGGACCGCACCGGCGTCGCCTACCTCTTCGTCTCGCACGACCTCTCGGTGGTGCGCCACATCAGCCACCGGGTGGCCGTGATGTACCACGGCGAGATCGTCGAGTACGGCGACTGCGAGCAGGTCACGGGCGACCCGCGGCACCCGTACACGAAGAAGCTGCTGATGGCCGCGCCCGTTCCCGACCCCGAGATGCAGAGGCAGAGGCGGGTGGAGCGCCAGCGCTTGGCCCTGCTGTGAACCTCTCACCCGAGACGTTCGAGCTCGCCCTGCGGGTGTTCGCCGGCCTGATGTTCGGCGCGGTGATCGGGCTGGAGCGCCAGTGGCGCTCCCGCCTGGCCGGGATCCGCACCAACGCGCTCGTCGCGGCCGGCTCCGCGCTGTTCGTGGTGATGGGTGCATACGCCTTCGAGGGCACGGTCGCCGACCCCACCCGGGTCGCCGCCCAGGTGGTGTCCGGCATCGGCTTCCTCGGCGCCGGCGTGATCATGCGCGAGGGGCTGAACGTGCGCGGCCTGAACACGGCGGCCACGCTGTGGTGTGCGGCCGCGATCGGCTCGCTGGCCGGCTCCGGGCTCTACGTGCTGGCCGCGCTCGGGGCGCTGATGATCGTCGCGGCGAACACGGTGCTGCGCCCGCTCGGCCGCATGGTCAACCGCCGACCGTCGGCGATCGGTCCGGATGACGGCAACGCCGGGCAGGACGTGGAGTACCTGCTGGAGGCCATCACGAATGACAAGAGCGAGGCGCGCGTGCGCGCCCTACTGGTGCAGGCCGTGAACCGGCCGGAGTTCAGCCTGCACTCCATCACGGCGCAGAACACCAAGAACTCGCTGGTCAAGGTGCGCGCCGAGCTGACGGCCGGCTTCGACACCGACGCCTCCGCACTGGAGCGCGCCGTGCAGCGGATCAGCCTCGACCCGAAGATCGTCTCGATCCGCTGGTGGTCGGAGGAACAAGAGGAGTAGCCCCTTCCCCGCTGGTTGCGCCCCGCCCCGCTCCGTTGGCTCGAGGGGGCGTGCGGCCGATGCCGACGCCGCGGGATCCCGCTCGTCCCGGAAACCCGCTGGTCGAGTAGCGAGGAACGAGCGTATCGAGACCGGTGGCGGGGTCTCGATACGGCCCTGGCGGGCCTACTCGACCAGCGGGGCGGGGCCGCTCCGGTGGCTCGAGGGAGCTTGCGACCGAAGCCAACGGGCCGAAGTGTCAGGCGGTGTCAGGGCTTCGCTCGTTCCTCGCTCAGCCGACGTGGGAGTTGGGAGCAGTGCCAGCCGACGCGGGGAGGGGCCGACCCGCTCAGAGCGCGTCGAAGCGACTCTCCTCGATGTCGAGCACCCGCTGCACCGCGCTGATCGCCTCGGAGCTGTAGCTGCCGAGGGCGCGGGCGTCCAGCAGCTCGGCCCGGGCGGTCTGCCGCATCCGCTCGTCCAGGATGCGCATCTGCGAGATCGCGTCGATCTCGCTCGCGGAGTCCTCGGCGAGCTCGACCGCCGCCGCCCGCTGGTAGCGGCGGCGCAGCCCGGCCAGGACGGCGGGGTCGGCCGGGACGCCGTCGATCACGGTCTGCTCCGGGTCATCGAGGACGGCGACGGCGGCGCGGTTCACGGCGTCGAGCAGCTCGTGCGTCTCGGCCTGGCGTGCCTCCTCGCCGCCCCCGCTGATCCGGGTCTTGCGGATCACCGCCGGCAGGGTGCCGCCCATGCCCAACAGCGTGACGATGGCCACGATGAAGGCGACCAGGATCAGCGTGCTGCGGAAGGGGATCGAGGGCGGCAGCGACTGCGCAGCGGCCAGCGTGACGACGCCGCGCATGCCCGCCCAGGAGATGACGAAACTCTCCCGCCACTCCAGCCCCTCCGAGCGGTAGAAGTCGCTGTCGGCCTCGTGCTTGCGCAGGCGCCGCAGCACCCCGCTCTTGCGGCGGATCTGGCGCTCGGTCTCGGCGGGCGCGGCCTCGACCCGGTCGCGGAAGCTGTCGCGGTGCAGATCGCCGCGCTCGACCAGTCTGCGCTCCGACCGCCGCAGGTACGCCATCTGCAGGAACACGAAGAGGAAGCGGATGACGACGACGAGCGCGGTGAGGATGAGGCCGAGCAAGAGTGCAAACGGCACGCCGCCCTCCTCCCCGGAGACGTCTTCGATCAGCGCGTGCAGTTCGAGGCCCATCAGCAGGAACACCGCGTGCTCGAGGATGAACTGCACGGTGGCCCAGTTGGTGTGGTCGCTGATGCGCTGGTTGGCGGCGAAGCGACTCGCCCCGCGGTGGCCGGTGACCAGCCCGGCGGCGACGACGGCGATCACGCCGGACGCCCCGAAGTGCTCGGCCGGCACGAAGGCGACGAAGGGAATCGCGAAGGAGATCGTGGTGGTGACCACGGGCTCGCTGATGCGCGCCCTGATCCACACCGTGACGAAGCCCACGACGAGGCCGATCCCGACGCCGAGCGCCGAGGCGTAGACGAAGTCGCCGGCGACCTCCCACAGGCTCACCGCGCCCGCGGTGGCCGCCACCGCCGAGCGCAGCAGCACGAGGGCGCTCGCGTCGTTGACCAGGCTCTCGCCCTCCAGCACGGCGACGAGGCGGCTCGGCAGCCCGAGCCGCTTGGCGATCGAGGTGGCGGCGACGGCATCCGTCGGGCTGATCACCGCGCCCAGCGCGATGGCCGCGGCCAGGCCGAGTCCGGGCATCAGCAGGTACAGCAAGAACCCGACGGCCACCGAGGTGACGACGACGAGCGTCACCGAGAGCCCCGCGATGGCGCGGAAGTTCCGCCGGAAGTCGGTGAATGCGACGTTGACGGAGGAGGAATAGAGCAGCAGCGGCAGCACCCCGGCCAGGATCCACTCCGGCGGGATGTCGATGGGCGGGAAGCCGGGCAGGTAGCCGATTGCGATGCCGACGACGAGCAGGATCAACACGGAGGCGACGCCGGTCCTGCGGCCGAGCACCGCCGCGCCGACGATCAGGGCCACGGCGATCACACCGAGAACTGTTGGTTCCATTGCCCTGCACTCGATCCTCTGCCACGAGTCGCCGCGGGCAGGAATCTAGCTTGCCCTGCCGCCGGGCCCAGACGCAACGCGCCCCCGCTGGGGGATTCATGCCAGACTGGAGCAAGGCGTGCCTGAGCACGCGATCGGACACTGCGGAGGACACCGAAATGAACGGCTTTATTGCGATTCTGGCAATTCTTGGATTCATCGGTGGGCTCGTGATGATGGGCTACGCCTTCAGCACGCCCGGTGCCGAGATGGCGATGTTCGCCGGCGGCATCGGCGTTGTCGCGCTCTCGATCGGCCTGCCGATCCACCTGCTCGAGAAGTTCGACTAGTCGGCAGGGCGCGGCGTCGGCCGTGCTCCGCACGTGAACGCTCAGCGCTCAGCGCTCAGCGCTCAGCGCTTCAGCTCGTCGGCGCCGTCGAGCAGCGGGCTCAGGTGCCGCGTGCCGAGGGCCCGGGCGGCCTGTCGTGCCGCGGCCGTGAGGGCGTCAGCCACCCCGGCGCCGCCGAGGCTCGCCGCGAGGTAGCCGGCGAAGAAGGCGTCGCCCGCGCCGTTGGTGTCGACGATGGTCGGCACCGGCACGGCCTCCACCCGGTGCACCGTGCCGTTCTCGTCGACCGCCACGGCCCCGTCGGCGCCCAGGGTGCAGACGACGAGGCGGCTGCCGGCCGCGATGCGCTGCCGGGCGAAGGGCAGCGGGTCGCCGATCTTGTCGGCGTTCATGAAGACGAAGCTGGCCGCGTCGATGAACGGCTGGTGGAAGCTGGCGCTGCCGTCATAGTCGTGGATGTCGGTCCAGACCGGCACGCCGGCCTCCAGAGCCTCGGCGAGCAGCGGGATTCCGAGCGGGGCCAGGTCGAGCACGGCGGCCGCCGCCGAGCGCAGCGCCGATTGTTGTGCCGTGCGGATGCCGGGTGCTGCGGCATCCGCGCTGCCCGGTGCCGCCGGCGTGCTGAGGTAGAGCGAGACCCGGCCGCCGCGCGGGTCCATCAGGTTGAGGTGGCGCTCGCTCGGGCCGGGCACGGTCGTGGCGATCAGCTCGATGCCGGGCACCGCGCCGAGCAGCGCGCGGAGGTGCGCGCCGTCCGCATCCTCGCCGAGCAGCGTGTGCAGGGCGACGGGCACGCCGAGCTCGGCCAGGTGCAGCGCCTTGCCGGCCGAGGTGCCGCCAACTGTGTGCCAGTCGGCCTCCGCGAATTGCATGTGCGGGGTCGGATCCGGCAGCGCGTCCAGCTGCACGATGTGGTTCCAGGACGCCGGCCCCGCGATGAAGACGGGGGGAACGCCCGTCATGCGCCGGTTCCTGTGGCGCCCGTGGCCTCGACCACGACCGGCAGCAGGCTGGCCCGCTTCGGCGCGCGGCCGTCGCCGGAGGAGCGCCCGGTGAGGCGCCGGCCGATCCACGGCACGACGTAGTCGCGGTAGTAGCCGAGGTTGTTGCGCGCGTTCGCCCGGGAGATCGCCGCCTCGTCGATGCCCCACCCGGCGGGCACCTCGACGCCGAGCCCGCGCAGCACGTTGCCGGCGACGCGGGCGTGGCCGAGGGCGTTCAGGTGCAGCTTGTCGCTGGACCAGTACTCGATTCTGGTGAGCTCCTGGTCTGACCAGTTGTCGACGTACGTCATGTTCTCGATCGGGAACCGCTTCGTGACGGCCTCGGCCAGCTCGTCGCCGCGCCGGTTCATCACGGCGCCCATGGGCAGGTGCTTGCCCGGGTTCGCGCCGCTCAGCAGCAGCACGTGGATGCCGGCATCCGCCGCCTGCCTGGCCGCCTGCACCAGCTGCTCCGCCACGTCGTCGATGAGCACCTTCGGGCGCATGATGTCGTTGCCGCCGCCGTTCAGGCTGAGCAGGGCCGGCCTCATGGCGATCGCGGGCGGCAGCTGCTCGGCCAGCAGCGGGCCGAGCTTGCGGCCGCGGATGGCGAGGTTGGCGTAGCCGATCGGGCCGGCGCCGGCCGCGACCGAGGCCTGCGAGAGGCCGATCGCGACGAAGTCCGCCCAGCCGCGCACCGCGCCGTCGGGCAGCTCGTCGCCCATTCCCTCGGTGAAGCTGTCGCCGATTGCGGTGTAGCTGCTGAACATCCGTGCCTCCTGGTCGTGCGCCGCACTGAGCCTACGCCTGCAGGCCCCGGCTGTTGGCTTCGGTCGCAGGCTCCCTCGAGCCAACGGGGTGGGTGTGCTCCCTCGAGCCAACGGGGTGGTTGGGCGCCCTAGAAGACCTTGCCGGGGTTCAGGATGCCGGCCGGGTCGAACACCCGCTTGATCTGCTGCTGCAGCTCGAACTGCTCGTCGCCGAGCTCGCCGCGCAGCCAGCGGCGCTTCAATAGGCCGATGCCATGCTCGCCGGTGAGCGTGCCGCCGAGCGCGATCGCCGCCTGGAACATCTCGTCGGCCGCCTCCCAGACGTGCTCGGGCACGTCCGGCCCCTCGAACACGAAGTTCGGGTGCAGGTTGCCGTCGCCGGCGTGCGCGATGGTCGGGATGACCATGCCGTACTTCCGCTCGATCGCGGCGATCGCGTCGAACATGGCCGGCAACGCGCTGCGCGGAACGGCGACGTCCTCGATCAGGGTGGTGCCGAGCCGCTCCATCGCCGGGTGCATTGCGCGGCGCACCTCGAGCAGGCGCGCGGCCTCCGCGGCATCCGTCGTCAACTCGGCCGTGCCGCCCGCCGCCGCGAGCAACGCCAGCAGCTGGGCGGCCTCCGCCTCTGCCCCCGCGCCGTCGGTCTGCACGAGCAGGTAGGCGGCGCCCCGTTCCCTCAGCGGCAGCCCGAGCAGTGCGCCGATCGCGTCGAGGCTGGCCGCGTCGACCAGCTCCATCACGGCCGGGCGGATGCCGGCCGCCGTCACCGCCGCTGCGGCAGCGGCCGCCGCGCGCACATCGGCGAAGTACGCCCCGATCGTCGGCGTGACGCCGGGCACCAGGCGGCGCAGCCGCACTGTCGCCTCGACGATCACGCCGAGCGTGCCCTCCGAGCCGACCATGAGAGCGGTCAGGTCGAGGCCGGTCACCCCCTTGACGCTGCGGTGGCCGAGCTCGAGCAGGCGCCCGTCGGCCAGGACGACCCTGAGGCCGAGCACCGAGTCGCGGGTGACGCCGTACTTGGCGCAGAGCAGCCCTCCCGCGTTGGTGGCGATGTTGCCGCCGACGGTGGAGATCGCGCGGCTGGCCGGGTCGGGGGTGAACCAGAGCCCGTGCGGGGCCAGCTGCTCGTTCAGGGCCGCGTTGATGATGCCGGGCTCGACGACGGCGAGCTCGTCCGCGGCGTTCACCTCGAGCAGCCGGTCCATCGCCAGCGTCGACAGCACGATCTCGCCGGCGGAACCGATCGCGCCGCCGGCCAGGCCGGTGCCGGCCCCGCGGGTCACGACGGGGGTGCCGTGGGCGCTCGCGATGCGGAGCGTCTGCTGCACCTCCGCGACGGTGCGGGCGGTGACGACGGCCAGCGGCGGCGCCGCCGAGCGGTGCCCCGACTTGTCGGCCTGCGCGTCGCGGAGGATCGAGGCATCCGTCACGACCGAGGAGCCGAGCGCCGCGGCGAGGGCGAGAACGACGGGGGCGGGTGTTGCGGCAGGCATGGTGCGACCTCTCGACACTGGGCAGTTGGCTGCGCCATGATGATTTCACAGTCTGCGTTGCCGCACCGGACGAGAGCCGCCCGGAGCACGGTGCGCGGCATGGGGGACCCCGATGAGCGCACTGGCCCAGCTGCATGAGCTGCGGGTGAGGCTCGCCGCCAAAGAGGCCACGACCGAATCGCTCGCGCTCGCCGCTGGCGCCATCGCCTTCCTCATCGCCGCGCTGCTGGCGTGGCCGGTCCTGGGCCTGCAGCCGGTGGACATCGCTGGCCCCGGATCACTGGGCGAGTACGTCGCGATCGCGAGCGCGGCCGTCGCGCTCGCCGCATTCGTCGGCGGTCGCGTGCTCTCGGCGCACCACCACGACGGCGCGGGCCCCGCGGTGATCACCGGCGTCGACGGCCCCCTCGTCGGGTTCACCACCCATCGTGCGCCGCGCTTCCTCGACGTGGCCGCACTCGCGCTCGCCCACGGCGTGATCTTCCTGCTGATGTGGACGGGCATCGCCGACTTGCTGGAGAAGAGCTTCCAGGGTGCCGAGGTGTTCACCATCCCGGCGCTCATCCTCTCCGGCGCCGCGGCCGCCGTCAGCGCCTACTTCAGCTACCTCTCGGCTGCGGGCATGAACGCCATGCGCCTCTCCGGGGTGCTGCTGGTGTTCCTCGTCGTCGGCTCGCTCACCGCCATGCTCACCTCGAACGACCCCGACTGGTGGAGGATGAACCTGAGCGCGCTGGGCATCACGGATGACGTGTCTGCCATGGCGTTCAATCTCACCCTGATTGTGGCCGGCGTCATCCTCACCACGATTGCGCGCTATGCAACGGCCGGCCTGATCCGCGAGGGCGAGGCGATCCCGCGCGGCGTGCGATTCGTGCGTTGGGGCCTCGTCGTCATGGGCATCGCGCTCGCCTGCGTCGGCATCTTCCACGTCGACGACTTCTTCCTCATCCACAACACGGTGGCGACGGGCATGGTGGTCGCCTTCGCCGTGCTCGTCGCCGGCCTGCCCCGGTTCCTGCCGCAGCTGCCAAAGACGTTCATGTCGCTCGGCTACCTGTTCCTCGCCGTGATCGTCTTCACGGCCGTCCTGTTCGCGACCGGCTACTACAACCTGACGGCGGTTGAGCTGGTGGCGGCCGTGCTCATCTTCAGCTGGATCATCGTCTTCCTCCGCACCGTCTCCGCCACCTCGAGCGACGAACGGCGAACGGATGCCGCAGAGTACCGCGCGCGTGCCGAAGCTGCCGTCGCCGAATCCGCAGCCGAAGCGGCCGCCGCCGCGCGGGCGGCACCGGGCGGCCTGCCCGCCTCGTAACCGCGGGCAGCCCGCCGGCTAGGCCGACGGCTCGTCGCCGGCCACGAGCAGCGCGGCCCAGATCTCGGCGCGGCCCCGGAACGTGCTGAGATCGCGCCCGAGCAGCCGCTCGGCCAGCCCGACCCGCGCGCGCACCGTGTGCCGGTGCACGCCGAGCAGGCCGGCGCTCGCATCGAACTGGCCGTTCTGCTCCAGCCAGACCCGCAGCGTGTGCAGCAGTTCGCTGCCGGCGGCCTCGTCGTGTGCGCGCAGCGGTTGCAGCGTCGCGCGGCCGATCTCGCGGGCATCCGTCGTGCTCAGGTAGGCCAGCACCCCCTCCTGGGCGAGCTCGCTGAAGGCGCTCACCCCCGGCCCACCGTCCTGCGCGCGGGCCAAGGCCTGCTCGGCCTGGGTGAGTCCGCCGGCCAGCTCCGACGCTCCGCGGGGCTCGCTGACGCCGATGTGCACGGCGAAGTTCGCGGCCACCGCGTCGAGCAGGGGCAGGGACCTCCGGCCCAGCACCAGGGCGATCCGGTCCTCGCCGGCAGACGGATCCGCGGCGAAGAAGAGGGCGCCCGGCCGCTCGGCCACCCGCGCCTCCAGATACTCGGTGACGGAGTGCAGCTTCTCGGCCGGGGCGTCGAGCAGGGCGATGCACACGGGGCTCTCCGGCAGCTCGCCCCACATCTCCCGGCTCACGCTCTGGGCCAACTCCACGTCCCCCCGTCGCCACGCGGCCAGCACCGCCGAGCGCAGGCTGCTCTGGGCCCGGTCCAGCGTGTGGCCCTGCTCGAGCGAGAGCCCGGCCAGCGCGATCACGGCGGTGACAACCTCGTTGCCGGCCGCGTCGAGCTCGCTGCTGCCGCCGATGGCGAGCACCCCGCGCAGCCGGTCCCGGCGGCCGAGCGTCTGCAGCGAGACGGTCTCCCCGCCGGCCGCCAGGCTGCTGCTGGCCCGGTTGCCGCGCCGGAGCAGCCGGGTCGCCTCGTCCTCTGCCGCGGATGCCGCGGCGGCGGCCTCGGCGGGGAACACCCGGTCGAGCCCGCCGTTCGCGTCGAACAGCGCCACCCAGCGGTCGAGCTGGAGCGAGAGCTCGTGCAGCGAGGCGCTCAGCCCGTCCGGGCGCAGCGCGGCCAGCGCGATGGCGCGGTGGGCCGCGAGCGTCCAGGTGCGCCGGGCGAAGCGCTCCTCGGCGGCCATGTCGGCGGCGGCGCGGGCCACGGCGATGAACGGGGTTCGGTAGGGCACCTCGAACGCCGGCAGGCCCGCCAGCCGGCAGGCCTCGACGAGGGCGTCGGGGGTGCCTGCGCGCACGACCTCGGTGCCGAAGCCGAGCCCGTTGATGCCCGCCGCGCTCAGGCGCTCCACGTAGGCGCCGATCAGCTCGTCGCCGTCCTGCTCGCCGAACTGGGTGCCCGTGGTCAACAGCACCTGCCCGGGGGAGAGGAACGGGGTCGGGTCGGCGAGGTCGGAGCTGTGCACCCACGCGATCGGGGCGTCCAACGCACCGGCCGGCAGGGCCTCCTCCGGGGTCAGCAGCTGCAGGGCGAGCTCGCGGTTGGTGGTCAGGCTGCGCAGGGTGGGGAGCATCGTCATCCGTCGGTCCGAGATCGCCTATACAGTGTGGCGAAATTGTGTGCCCCAACTATACGTCCCGGCGGTGCCGCCGCGCTGCGCCCGGAGCTTACGATGGCGCATCGGCACTGCGGCCACGAGCCGCACGAACATCTCAGGAGTAGCAATGACACTCACCGAATCAGCGGTTACCGTCTCCACCACCGCAGCGCCCGTGGGCGGGCCGTCACTGCCACAGCAGCGCACGCTCGTCACCGCTATTCCTGGACCGAAGTCCCAGGAGCTCCTCGCCCGCAAGGCGCAGGCAGTCTCGGCCTCGGTCGGCTCGACCATTCCCGTGTTCACCGTTGCCGCCGGCGGCGGCGTGCTCGTTGACGTCGACGGCAACTCGCTCATCGACCTCGGCAGTGGCATCGCCGTCACCGGCGTGGGCAACAGCGCCCCCCGGGTTGTCGCCGCCGTGGCCGCGCAGCTCGAGCAGTTCACCCACACCTGCTTCACCGTTGCGCCCTACGACTCCTACGTCGAGGTCGCCGAGGCCCTCAACCGGCTCACCCCCGGCGACCACGAGAAGCGCAGCGCACTCTTCAACTCCGGCGCAGAGGCCGTGGAGAATGCCGTCAAGATCGCCCGCCACTACACCGGCAAGCAGGGCGTCGTCGTCTTCGACCACGCCTACCACGGCCGCACCAACCTCACCATGGCGCTCACCGCCAAGAACCAGCCGTACAAGAACGGCTTCGGCCCCTTCGCACCCGAGGTCTACCGGGTGCCCACGAGCTACCCGCTGCGCGACGGCGGCCTGAGCGGTGCCGAGGCGGCCAAGCTCACCATCACCCAGATCGAGAAGCAGGTCGGCGCGGGCAACCTCGCCGCCGTCATGATCGAGCCCATCCAGGGTGAGGGCGGCTTCATCGTCCCCGCCGACGGCTTCATGAACGCCATCGTCGACTGGTGCACCGCCAACGGCGTCGTCTTCATCGCCGACGAGGTGCAGACCGGCTTCGCCCGCACCGGCACCATGTTCGCCAGCGAGCAGTTCGGCATCGTGCCCGACCTCGTCGTCACCGCCAAGGGCATCGCGGGCGGCCTGCCGCTCTCGGCCGTCACCGGTCGCGCCGAGATCATGGACGCCCCGCAGATCGGCGGCCTCGGCGGCACCTACGGCGGAAACCCGCTCGCCTGCGCCGCGGCCCTCGCCACCATCGAGACCTACGAAGAGGACGGCCTCCTCGAGCGCGCTGCAGAGATCGGCGCAATCGTCCGCGAGGTGTTCGGCGCCGCACAGGCCACCGACGCCCGCATCGGCGAGGTGCGCGGCCTCGGCGCCATGATGGCCATCGAGCTGGTGGATGCCGCGACGGGCGAGCCCGACGCCGCCCTCACCGCCCGGGTCGCGACGGCCACCCACGCCCTCGGCGTGATCGTGCTCACCTGCGGAACCTACGGCAACGTCATCCGCTTCCTGCCCCCGCTCGCCATCGGCGACGAGCTGCTGCGCGAGGGCCTGCAGGTCGTCCTCGACGCGCTCGCCGCCAACTAGCGGCCCCTGCCTCCGGGGGCGCCGCACTTCTGCCGGTTGCGCGGCCCCCCGGTTACGTCCCGTCCCGCGCACTGGGCGGCCCGGCCAAACCCGTTGGTCGAGTAGGCCAGCCCGCCTCAAACCCGTTGGTCGAGTAGGCCCGCCAGCCTCAAACCCGTTGGTCGAGTAGGCCCGCCAGGGCCGTATCGAGACCCCCGGGGGCGAGGTCTCGATACGCTCATTCCTCGCTAGTCGACCAGCGGGCGTGGCTTCGGCGGGCTCACCCTTCCCCTGAACCATCTGACACACAGCACCATTCGATCGGAGCAACAGCATGACCGCAGCAACCGCCACCCTGGCCCCGCACGAGGCCGACCTGCTCGCTCGCGTCCCCAGCGGCCTGTACATCAACGGCACCTGGCAGGACGGCGCCGGCGCGCCGATCGACGTGACCGACCCGGCCACCGGCGAGGTCATCAAGACGATTGCCAACGCGGACGCCGCCGACGGCATCCGGGCCTTGGACGCGGCCGTCGCGGCCCAGGACGCCTGGGCCGCCACCGCTCCGCGTGCGCGCGGTGAGATCCTGCGCCGCGCCTTCGACCTGCTGCAGGAGCGCAAGGAGGAGTTCGCGCTGCTGATGACCATGGAGATGGGCAAGCCGATCGCCGAGGCCCGTGGAGAGGTCGCCTACGGTGGCGAGTTCCTGCGCTGGTTCAGCGAGGAGGCCCCGCGCATCAGCGGCCGCTACGGCCAGAACCCCGAGGGCACCGGCCACATGGTCATCTCGCAGCGCCCGGTCGGCCCCTGCTTCCTGATCACCCCGTGGAACTTCCCGCTCGCCATGGCCACCCGCAAGATCGCCCCGGCGCTGGCCGCCGGCTGCACGGTCGTCATCAAGCCGGCCACGCTCACCCCGCTGACCACGCTCTTCTTCGCACAGCTGCTCGAGGATGCCGGCGTCCCGGCCGGTGTCGTCAACGTCATCACCACCTCCACCTCCGGCGCCGTCTCCAGCCCGATCATCGCCGACCCGCGGCTGCGCAAGCTCAGCTTCACCGGCTCGACCGGCGTCGGCCAGGCGCTCATCCGCGAGGCGGCCCAGGGCGTGCTGCGCACCTCGATGGAGCTCGGCGGCAACGCCCCGTTCGTGGTGTTCGAGGACGCCGACCTGGACAAGGCCGTCGAGGGCGCCATGCTGGCGAAGTTCCGCAACATCGGCCAGGCCTGCACCGCGGCCAACCGCTTCATCGTGCACGAGTCCATCGCGAGCGAGTTCGCCGCCCGCGTCGCCGAGCGCGTGCGCGGGCTCACCCTGGGCCGCGGCACCGAGGACGGGGTGAACATCGGCCCGCTCGTGAGCGAGAAGGCCGTCTCCGACACCGACGCCCTCGTGCAGGACGCCATCGAGCGTGGCGCAGAGCTGCTCGCCGGCGGCAAGCGCCCGGAGGGTGCCGGATCGTTCTACGAGCCGACCGTCCTCGCCGACGTGCAGCCCGGCAGCGACATCCTGCGCGAGGAGATCTTCGGCCCGGTCGTCGGCATCGTGACCTTCTCCACGGAGGACGAGGCCGTGCGCCTGGCCAACTCCACCGAGTACGGCCTGATCAGCTACGTGTTCACCGAGGAGCTGGCCCGCGGCCACCGAATGATCGAAAAGCTTGACACCGGCATGATGGGGCTCAACACTGGCCTTGTCTCCAACGCCGCGGCACCCTTCGGCGGCGTCAAGCAGTCCGGTCTCGGGCGCGAGGGCGGCCTCGAGGGCATCCACGAGTACCTCTCCACCAAGTACACTCTGATCCCCGCCTCCTAACCCCCGAACACCACGCACCACACTCCCGTCAGCGTCGACGGTTCGAACAACGCAGTTGAACAGCAAGGAGCAACAATGACCGCCATTGAACGTGATGTCGTCATCATCGGAGCAGGCCCCTCGGGCCTCACCGCAGCCAACGAACTCACCAAGGCCGGCCTCACGGTGGCCGTTCTCGAGGCCCGCGACCGTGTGGGCGGCCGCACCTGGACCGACCACTTCGATGGCCACATGATCGAGATCGGCGGCCAGTGGGTCTCGCCCGACCAGGACGCGCTGCTCGACACCCTCGCCGAGCTCGGCCTGGAGACGTACTCCCGCTACCGCGAGGGCGAGAACGTCTACATCGACAAGGACGGCGAGAAGCGCCTGTTCACCGGCGACATCTTCCCCGTCAAGCCGGAGACCGAGGCCGAGCTGATCCGCCTCATCGACGAGCTTGACGTCGTCGTCGCCGAGATCGACGCCGACAAGCCGTGGGCGCACCCGCGCGCCGAGGAGTACGACTCGATCACCTTCAAGCACTGGCTCGAGGAGGCGACGGCCGACCAGGAGGCGCGCGACAACATCTCGCTGTACATCGGCGCGGCGATGATCACCAAGCCGGACCACGCGTTCTCGTTCCTGCAGGCACTGCTGATGGCGGCATCCGCCGGCAGCTTCACCCACCTCGTCGACGCCGACTTCATCCTCGACAAGCGCGTCGTCGGCGGCATGCAGGGCGTCTCGATCGCCCTCGCCGAGCGCCTCGGCGACGACGTGCACCTCGGCCAGCCGGTGCGCACCCTGCGCTGGAGCGACGACGGCGTCGTGGCAATCACGGCCAGCGGCCTGGAGGTGCACGCCAAGCGGGCCATCCTCGCCGTGCCGCCGGTGCTGTTCAGCCGCATCTCCTACGAGCCGCCGCTGCCGCGCCACCAGCACCAGCTGCACCAGCACCTCTCGATGGGCTTCGTCATCAAGGTGCACGCCGTCTACGAGACGCCGTTCTGGCGCGAGGCCGGCCTCTCCGGCACCGCGTTCAGCCCGTACGAGCTCTCGCACGAGGCCTACGACAACACCAACCACGACGACCCGTTCGGCACCCTGGTCGGCTTCGTCTCCGACCGCAACGCCGACGGCGTCTTCGAGCTGAGCGCCGAGGAGCGCAAGGCCCGCATTCTCGAGTCGCTCTCGCACTACTACGGTGAGCAGGCCAAGAACCCGGTGTTCTACTACGAGAGCGACTGGGGCAGCGAGGAGTGGACCCGCGGTGCATACGCGGCCAGCTTCGACATGGGCGGCCTCTCCCGCTACGGCGCCGACCAGCGCACGCCGGTCGGCCCGATCTCCTTCTCCTGCAGTGACTTCGCCGGAGCCGGTTACCAGCACGTCGACGGCGCGATCCGCGTCGGCCGCGAGACCGCGGCGGCCATCGCCGCAGAGCTCAAGGGCTGATCATGAGCCTGCTCGTCGGCTACACCGCCACGCCGGCGGGCGAGGATGCCCTCGCCCTCGGCGTCCGCCTGGCCCGCAGCCGGGGAACGGGCATTGACATCGTCCTCGTGCTGCACAGCGAGGAACGCCCGACGGTCGTTCCGACCGACGCGGGCTACGAGCGTCACCTGTCCCAGCTCGCCGCCGGATGGCTGCGCGAGGCCCGGGCATTGGTGCCGGCGGATGTCGCGGCGCAGACGCACCTGGTCTACGCGCACTCCTTCGCCGACGGCCTGCTCGAGACCGCCGAGACCCTCGGCAGCGAGATGATCGTCGTCGGCGCCGCCCGGCACGGTCTGCTCGGCCGGTTCACCATCGGAAGCGTGGCGAGCTCGCTGCTGCACGTCTCACACGTGCCCGTCGCGCTGGCTCCGGAGGGCACGCGCAACGGCGGCATGGAGCGCCCGCTCACCCGCATCACGTGCGCCATCGGCACCCGCGTTGGCGCGCAGGCGCTGCTGGAGGAGAGCATCAAGCTCGCCGCCAGCGGCAATGTCCCGCTCCGCCTGATCTCCCTCGTCGGCGTCGACCTGCCCGGCGGGCACGACGATCCCGAGGTGCTCCGGGTCGGCGCGGCACACGCCGACGCCGCCGCGAAGCAGGCCCTGGCCACCCTCAACAAGGACGCCGAGGTCACCACGGAGGTGGCATCCGGCCAGAGCATCGAAGAGGCCGTCACCCGCGTCGACTGGGATGACGACGACATCGTGCTCGTCGGCTCCAGCCGGCTCGCGCAGCCGCGCCGGCTCTTCCTCGGGTCCACCGCAGCGAAAATGCTGCACGAACTTTCGGTACCCATGGTCGTCGTGCCACGGGATGCCGCCACCACAACGGTTGGGGAGTAGCCCACATGAACAACGACAGCGCCAAGGACGTCGCTGCAGCGGCTGAGTCCGCTGCAACCATCGACACCGGCATCTCCAAGAAGGGCCTCAGCGCAGGCTCCGTCGGCCTCGTCGGGGCCGTCGTCATCGGCATCTCCTGCATCGCCCCCGCGTACACGCTGACGGCCGCCCTCGGCCCGACCGTGTCCGAGGTGGGCGTGCAGGTGCCCGCCGTCATCCTCGTCGGATTCATCCCCATGCTGCTGGTGGCCCTCGGCTACCGCGAGCTGAACCGGCGGATGCCGGACTCGGGAACCTCCTTCACCTGGGCGACGCGGGCCTTCGGCCCGTGGATCGGTTGGATGGCCGGCTGGGGCCTCATCGCGGCCACCATCCTCGTGCTCTCCAACCTGGCCGGCATCGCGGTGGACTTCCTGTTCCTGCTGATCTCGCAGATCGCCGGCAACCCGGACATCGCGTCGCTGGCGACGAACCCGTTCATCAACGTGGTGACCTGTCTGCTGTTCATGCTCGGGGCGACCTGGATCTCGTATCGCGACATGCAGACGACGCAGAAGCTGCAGTACTGGCTGGTCGGCTTCCAGGTTCTGGTGCTGCTGATCTTCTCCGGCGCAGCGCTCTGGCAGGTCGCCAACGGCAACGCCTTCGATGCAACCGCGATCGAGGCGTCCTGGTTCAACCCCTTCGCCGTCAGCTCCTTCTCGGCCTTCGCGGCCGGCATCTCGCTGTCGATCTTCATCTTCTGGGGCTGGGATGTCACACTCACCATGAACGAGGAGACCCGCGGCTCCGAGAAGACGCCCGGCCGGGCCGCCACCATCACGGTGTTCCTGATCGTGATCCTGTACCTGCTCATCGCGGTGTCGCTGATCGCCTTCGCCGGCGTCAGCGATGGGGAGTTCGGCCTCGGCAACCCCGACATCCAGGACAACGTGTTCTTCCACCTGGCCGGCCCGATCCTCGGACCGCTCGCGGTGCTGGTCTCCCTCGCCGTGCTCACCAGCTCGGCGTCGAGCCTGCAGTCCACGTTCGTCTCGCCCGCCCGCACCCTGCTGGCGATGGGGCACTACGGCGCGCTGTCGCCGAAGTTCGCCAAGGTGAGCCCGCGCTTCTTCACCCCCGGCTACGCCACGATCGTCTCCGCGGTAACCGCGAGCGTGTTCTATGCGGTGATGCGCTTCATCAGCGAGAACGTGCTCTGGGACACCATCACCGCCCTCGGCATGATGATCTGCTTCTACTACGGCATCACCGCCTTCGCCTGCGTCTGGTACTTCCGGAAGCAGTGGACCAACAGCGTGCGGGAGTTCTTCTTCACCCTGCTGGCCCCGCTCGTCGGCGGCATCATCCTGGCCGTGATCTTCGTGGCGACGCTCATCGACAGCATGGACCCGGACTACGGATCGGGCTCGAACGTCGGCGGCGTCGGCCTGGTGTTCATCCTCGGCATGGTCGTGCTGGTCGGCGGCGCCATCATCATGATCATCGAGTCGCGCAAGCGGCCGGCCTTCTTCCGCGGCGAGACGCTCTCCCGGGCGGCCGCCGACTAGGCGCATCGCGGCATCCGTTCGCCTCCCGTGCGCACGCGCGGGAGGCGAACGGTCGAATGGGAGGCCAGAATCCACGGATTCTGGCCTCCCATTCTCGTTTCTGCCTCCCGAGCGGATGCCGGGGCCGCCGGCTGCGCAGCCTTCCAGCTGGGTTGCCTAGACTGGTCTCGTGTCTGTGAACCCCGAATTGCAGGGCCGGATCTTCCCGCCCATCGCGCCCTACCTGGTCGGCCGTGAGAAGGTGCGCGAGTTCGCCCGCGCCGTCTTCGCCACCAACCCGATCAACCTCGACCCGGAGGCGGCCCGCGCCGCCGGCCACGCCGACATCGTCGCCCCGCCGACTTTCGCCGTCGTGGTGCAGGAGCGCACCCTCGCTCAGCTGCTGGCCGAGCCGGATGCCGGCATCGACTTCAGCCGCGTCGTGCACGGCGACCAGCGCTTCAGCTACAGCCGCCCGATCGTGGCCGGCGACGAGCTCACCGCCACCCTCCGCGTCGCCAGCGTCAAGACGCTCGGCCCGCACGCGATGGTGACGGCGGAGTCCACCATCACCGACGCGGCCGGCGAGCACGTCGTCACGGCCATCTCCACGCTCGTGGTCAGAGGAGACGACGCATAATGCCCGGAACACCAGCAACCGACGCAGCGACAAGCTCGACCAGCGCGGCTCTTCCCGTCCTCTCCGAGCTCGCCGTCGGCGACGTCGTCGCCGAGCGCAGCTACGCCCTCAGCCGCGACTCGCTCGTGCGCTACGCCGGCGCGTCCGGCGACTTCAACCCGATCCACTACCGCGATGACGTGGCGGCATCCGTCGGCCTGCCCGGCGTGCTCGCCCACGGCATGCTCACGATGGGCCTCGCCGTGCAGCCCGTCGTCGACTGGGCAGGCGACCCGGCCCGCGTCGTCGACTACCAGGTGAAGTTCACCCGCCCGGTGCCGGTCGACCCGGCCACCGGCGCCGAGGTGACCGTGCTCGCCAAGGTGGGCGCGCTGGAGCCGGACGCCGGCATCGCCCGCATCGACCTCACCGTCAGCTTCGACGGCGCGACCGTGCTCGGCAAGGCCCAGGCGCGCGTCCTGCTCTCGGCATGAACGACGCTCACGGCATGAACGACGCCGGCGTCGCGCTCTCCGCCCTCACGACCATGCAGGTCGGCGGGGTCCCTGAGCGCATGATCACCGCCAGCACCCAGCGCGAGCTGATCGACGCCGCGCTGGACGTGTGGTCCGACGGCGGCGAGTGGCTGGTTCTGGCCGGCGGCTCGAACACCGTCGCCGCCGACGAGCCCTTCGAGGGCACCGTGCTGCGGGTGGCCACCCGCGGCATCGAGGTGCTGCCGACGGATGCCGACGCACCCGGCCGCGTGCGCGTGCGCGTGCAGGCCGGCGAGCCGTGGGACGATCTCGTCGCCTACGCGGTGGAGCGCGGCTGGTCCGGCATCGAGGCGCTCTCCGGCATTCCGGGATCGACCGGGGCCGCCCCGGTGCAGAACATCGGCGCCTACGGCCAGGAGCTCTCCTCCAGCCTCGTCGCGATCGAGTTCCTCGACTACCTGAGCGGCGAGGTCAGCCGCATCCCGGCCGCGGAGCTCGAGCTCGGCTACCGCACCTCCGTGCTCAAGCAGGGCCGCGAGGGGATCGTGCTCACGGTCGAACTCGACCTGCACGACACCGCCGGCGCGCAGGCCGTCCTCGGCGAGGCCCTCGGCCAGCCGGTCGCCTACGCGCAGCTGGCGTCGGCGCTCGGCGTGCAGCTGGGCGACCGGGTGAGCGTGCAGGCGATGCGCGACGCCGTGCTGGCGCTGCGCGCGTCCAAGGGCATGGTGCTCGACCCCGCAGACCGCGACACCGCCAGCGCCGGCTCGTTCTTCACGAACCCGATCGTGCGCGAGAACTTCGCCCGCGCCCTCCCGGCAGAGGCCCCGCGCTGGCCGCTGGTTCCGGCCGCCGCCGACGTGGTCGTTCCGCTCGGCACGACCGTCGCCGGCAGCCCGCTCGACGAGTTCCTCGCGCACCAGGCCGATCTCGCCGCCTCGACGGTGGATGCCGCCGCGGCTGCATCGGCGGAGACGCTCGTGAAGCTCTCGGCCGCGTGGCTCATCGAGCACGCCGGCATCCGGCGCGGTTTCAGGCTGCCGGGCTCCCGCGCCGCCATCTCGAGCAAGCACACGCTCGCGATCACCAACACCGGTGGCGCGAGCGCCGACGAGGTCGCCCAGCTGGCCCGCTACGTGCAGGGCCGGGTGCAGTCAGAGTTCGGCGTGATTTTGCACCCCGAGCCGGTGCTCGTCGGCCTCGAGCTCTAGGAACCGAGTGGTTTAGGCCGCGGCCGAGCGTCGGCTCTGCGACTTGCGCAGAGCGAGCATTGCCCACGTGATGGTTGATGCGGCGATCACAAACAGGCCTGCGGCGATAAGTTGAACGATCATGAGAGAAATCCTTTCTGTGCGCAGATACAAAAGCGGGTTGCCCGTGCGAGGTTCCGACGGGCAACGATCTGTGCGATGCGGTGAGTTTTCCCCACCACCGGCTGAAATAAGGGTCGCATATGCGACACTTGACTACATGCTAGTGCATCAAGCGCCGGATTTGCGATGATTGACTTCGATGTCGATCGTGTCGAGCGAGATCTCGGCCTCGTCGTGCGGGAGCTCCGCATCAAACGCGACTACTCCCAGCGCGAGTTGGCCGACCGGGCCGGCGTCGGCCTGACGGCGCTGCGCAGCCTCGAGAAGGGCAAGGGGTCGACCCTGACGACGCTGAGCAAAGTGGTGCACGCCCTCGGCCGCGATGCCTGGCTGGGCATGCTCGACGACGCCACCGCCGAGCCCAAGCCGCTGAAGAAAAAGAAGAAGAAGAAGGCGCGCCCCTCCGGCCAGTCCGCGACGGCCGAGGCCCTCGCGGCGCTGGCCGCCGAGGAGGCTGCCGAGAACAAGCGCCGGCGTGTGGCCAAACGCGGCGGCAGCTCCACGGGCGACGCCCGGGCGGATGCCGGCACGGCGCGCACCGGCGCGACGGAGGCCGGCATCACCGCCGCCGCCGAGTAGCCGCGCTCGGGCGCGCGTGCGCTCGTGCGGCCGGCGCGGCCCGTCGGGCGCTACGACCGGGCGAGGCGGCGCTGTGCGCGGCGCAGCAGTCCGACCAGGCCGAGGACGAGCACAAGCGCGCCGACGGCCAGCAGCCCGTAGAGCGTCACCGTCGTGGGGGAGAGCGAGACGGCCCAGGCGGCGAAGGCGTCGCGGCGCTCGGGGCTCAGCAGTGTGAGGAGCGTGCCGGCGGCGATCGCCGCGAACAGCAGCCCCCACACGATGGCCGCCCAACGGATGCGCGGCCCGGCGATGGGGCGCTGCTCCGCAGCGGCGCCGGGGGCGTCGTGCTGCCCGGGGGCCGCCCACGCGGCATCCGGCCCGGCAATCACGGTGTCCGCGTCGCCGCGGTTCTCGGCGAGCGGGGTCGTGAACAGCGGGGTGGTCAATGTCGCGGTCTCGGCGTCACCGATCACCTCGGCGACGATCACCTCGGTGCTAGTCAGGTCGGGGCTGGTCACGTCGGCGTTGATCACCTGGGTCACGGCATCCGCCGCCACCTGCTGCTCGGCCGTCGGCTTCTTGTTCGTGGTCATCGTGCTGGCCTCAGTCCGTGTACTCGGTGATGAAGATGGAACCGCTCGTCAGGGTGGCGTCGAGCGTCAGATCGGCGACGGGGCCGCCAGCGAAGCTGCCGACCCGCACGGTGTAGTCGCCGCCCGCGTTGGGGCGGGGCGTCGGGGCATCGACGACGTCGCCGGTGTCGTACGACTGCTGCAGGACGTGGACCCTCCGGCCCGGCTCCAGCTCGGCGCGCAACACCAGGGAGCTGTCCTTGTCGACGTAGATGTGCACATCCCCGGTCGCCTTGGTCAACACCAAGTTGCGGGGTGCGGCCGCCGCGTCGTTCGACTGGTTGTGAACCCAGACGACGAGGTCGCCCCACGGCTGCGTCATTGTCCCGAGCTGTTGGGTGTTGTTCACCCACGACCACGGGGCCAGGAGTTGCGTCTGCCGCGGCAGCATGGCGGTGCCGACGCCGATGAGCAGCAAGAGCATGGCGATGAAGGCGAGGAAGCCGCTGCGCCGGCGCATCGCACCGGCCACCACCATTGCGATGGCGGCCACGAGCGCCGCGACCAGCACGCCGATCGTGGCGGCGTAGTCGGCGTTCGCGGGGCTGGCCAGGGCGGCGATGGCGCTGCCTGCACCGGCGACGAGGGCCAGGCCGAGCGTGAAGAACACGGCGGCGGCGCTGGCGCGCGGGCGCTCCCGCTTGCGGGCACGGCGGTGCTCGCCGGCCTCCGCGGCGAACTGCAGGGAGCGGGCCTTGTTCTCGGCGGCCCACTGGGCGCGGGCGGCGCGGTTGGCGTCGGACTGCTCCTTGTTGAACCGCTCGCGCGCGGTGCGCCAGGCCTCGTGCTGCAGCTTCCACGCGGCCATCTCGTCGACCGAGGCCCCAGCACCGGGGGTGACGGGCTCACCCGTCGGTGGCAGGGTGTCCGCGACGGCAGGCGCCGTGGACGGGTGGGCGGCCTCGCGGGCGGCCTGGCGGGCGGCGAGGTGGGCGGCCGGGTGGCCGGTCGGGCCAGCGGCGGCGTCAGGGTCCCCCGACCCGACGCCGCCGCCGTTGGTGCTCGGAGCGGCGGTGGGGCTCGCGGAAGCCGTTCGCGAGGCAGACGCAGCACCCCCGCTCCGAGAGTCTTTCTTGTTGCGTCGCACGAGCCAGAACACGAAGGCGCCGACGCCGGCGAGCAGCGCGAGGTTGAAGAGCACGCCGATGGCGGAGGAGCCCGGCCATCCCCAGAAGAAGGCGCCGCCGAGCGAGAAGACGTTGAGGCCGGTGAGCAGTTGGGCCGCCGAGGAGAGCGGCAGGGCCAGGCCGACGAAGATCAGGATCGCGATGCCGGCGAGCGCCGGCTGCGGGTCGCCGCGCAGCAGGCGCTGCATCTGGATGCGGCCGTCCGTGTCCGGCAGCAGCAACCAGGCGACTCCGTAGAAGATGATCACGGGCGGGGCGAAGAGCGCCAGCACGAGGAAGATGCCGCGCACGATGATCGGGTCGATGCCGATCCGTGCGGCGATGCCCATGCAGACACCGCCGATCCAGCCGGGCTGGCGCTGCAGGCCGAGCCCGCGCAGCCAGGCGAAGAAGCCGTGCGGGGCGCCACCGAACTCGTCAGTCGGCTGCTGTGCGGAGCCCGGCTGGTGAGCGTGGCCGGACGTGCCGGACGTGCCGGGCTGACTGGGCGTGCCGGTGGCGGGGCCGGGCCCAGCTGCGGGGGCCGGTGCCGCGGCGTCGGAGTCAGCCTCGGAGCGCGGTGCAACGGGTGGGTGTTCGGTGGTCATGTATCGATCGTGCCGCCTGCCGGCATCCGCTCGCTATGGGGTGAATCCCTGAACGCACCCTGAGATCGGGCCCGGGCGTCAGCGAAGGACGCCCATCTCTGTTTGGATGCTTCTATGTCGACGAACGTGCAGGGTGCGCACGCGCCCGAGCCGGGTGCCGTTTCTGCGCGCCCGCCGGCCGCCGCACCGTCGGCCGCACCCTCGGTCGCCCCGCCGCCGCGCCCCCGCCTCTCTCGGCCGCGTTCGTGCATGGCGACAGGGGTGTCGGCCGGGCTGGCCACCCACCTCGGCTGGCCGGTGGGCGTGGTGCGGGCGATCTTCGTGGTGCTCGCCCTGTTCTCCGGCCTGGGCATCCTCCTCTACTTCTGGTTCTGGGCGTTCATGCCCTTCGAGGTGGCGACGAGCGAGTCCGACACCGTCACGCGCAGCGCGCCCGTCGGCTGGGGGCTGGTCGTGCTCTCCGCGCTCGCCGCAGGGCTCGCCCTGTACCTCGGGCGCAACAACTACTACTACGAGGCGTGGCCGTTCGCGGAGGTCGCGCCGCCGCTGCTCGCCGCGATCGCCCTGGCCGTCGCCGCCAGCTTCTGGGTCACCTTCGTCGACCGCATCGACCCGGAGCGCGGCCGGCGCACCGAGAAACTCGTGCGCACGGCGGTCACCGTCGTGCTCGGGGTGCTCGTGATCTCGGTGCTGTTCGGGCCGTTCGCCGCCCAGCGCAGCATCTACGCGATCGTCTACGCCCTGCTCTTGCTGCTCGGCATCGCGCTGGTGTTCGCCCCGGTGCTGCTGCGCCTGTGGCGCGAGCTCGGCGCCGAGCGCACCCGCCGCGTGCGCGAGGAGCAGCGCAGCGAGATCGCCGCGCACCTGCACGACTCGGTGCTGCAGACCCTCGCCCTCATCCAGAACCGGGCCGGGGCCTCCAGCGAGGTCGCCCGCATCGCCCGCGCCCAGGAACGGGAGCTGCGCAGTTGGCTGTTCGAGGCGGATGCCCCGGCCGACAGCGACCTGGCCACCGACCTGCGCGATTGGGCAGCCGCCCTCGAACTCGACTACCCGGTGCGGGTGGACGTCGTGGTCGTCGGCGAGTCCGGCGAGCGGGCCAGCGGCGAGATCGCGGCGGCCGCCCGGGAGGCCATGCTCAACGCAGCCAGGCACGCCGGCGGCGAGGTCTCGGTCTACATCGAGGGCACCGCGCACGCGGTCGAGGTGTTCGTGCGCGACCGCGGGCCGGGCTTCGCGGTGGCGGATGTCGCGGCCGACCGGCTCGGCGTGCGCGAATCGATCATCGGCCGCATGCGCCGCGCGGGCGGCAGCGCCACGGTGGGCGTCGGCGCGGGCGGAACAGGCACCGAGGTGCGGCTGCGCTTCGGCGCCCCGCTCACGAACGGCGCCAAGCCGGCGGCATCCGCCGAGCAGACGACACAGAATGGGGCAACAACAGGTGGCTGAACGCAGCGTGCGGGTGGTGATCGTGGACGACCACTCGATCTTCCGCTCCGGCCTCAAGGCGGATCTGGACGCCTCGATCGAGGTCGTCGGCGAGGCGCAGGACGTGGAGTCCGCCGTGCGCGTGGTCACCGCGACCGCGCCCGACGTGGTGCTGCTCGACGTGCACCTGCCGGACGGCGCGGTGGCGGCGGATGCGGCGACAGCCGTGGCGGCGGCGCCGAGCGGCGGTGCCGCGGTGATCGGGCAGGCGGCCCCGTTGGTTCCGGGCACCCGCTTCCTCGCGCTCAGCGTCTCGGACTCCGCCGAGGACGTCGTGGGCGTCATCCGCGCCGGGGCGCGCGGCTACATCACCAAGGGCAGCTCCGGGATCGACGTGAGCCGCGCCGTGCACGCCGTCGCCGGCGGGGACGCCGTGTTCTCGCCCCGGCTGGCCGGCTTCGTGCTCGACGCCTTCGGCGTGGTCAGCGGCGAGGTGGCCTCCACCGATGAGGAGCTCGACCGGCTCTCGGTGCGCGAGCAGGAGGTGATGCGGCTGATCGCCCGCGGCTACGCCTACAAGGAGGTCGCCAGCGAGCTGTTCATCTCGCCGAAGACGGTCGAGACCCACGTCTCGGCGGTGCTGCGCAAGCTGCAGCTCTCCAGCCGGCACGAGCTCACGGCGTGGGCCACGGCCCGCAAGCTCCTCTAGCCCGCGCCGCCCGCCGCCGGACGCCTGTTCCGCCCGCTCCCGCTCGTTGCGCCTGTCGTCCCGTTGGCTCGAGGGAGTCCTCCCTTTCCCGTTGGCTCGAGGGACCCCTTTTCCCCGTTGGCTCGAGGGAGCCCCTATTCCCGTTGGCTCGAGGGAGCTTGCGACCGAAGCCAACCCCCGCTGACGCCCTCCGGCCCGAGTCGACGCGGGGCATGGGAGCCGCGCGCTACAGCAGCCCCAGCTCCATCGCGCGGGTGACGGCACGCGTGCGGTCACCCACCTCGAGCTTCTCGAACACGTGCAGCAGGTGGGTCTTCACGGTGGCCTCGCCGATGAACAGCTCCGAAGCGATGCGCGGGTTGCTGCGCCCGGCCGCGACCAGGCGCAGCACCTCGAGCTCGCGCGGCGACAGTGCCGGGCCCGCGGATGCCGCAGCGCCCCCGCCGGCGGCATCCGCCCGCACCCGCTGCACCAGCTTCGCGGCGATCGACGGGGCCAGCACGGTCTCCCCGGCTGCGACGGCCCGCACCCCGGCCAGGATCTCCTCCTGCGGGGCGGCCTTCAACAGGTAGCCGCCGGCGCCGGCCTCGATCGCGCCGAGGATCAGCTCGTCGGTGTCGTAGGTGGTGAGGATGAGCACTCGGGGTGCACCGTCGCCCGCTCCCATGATCTGCGCGGTCGCCGCGACGCCGTCCAGAACCGGCATCCGCAGGTCCATCAGCACAAGGTCGGGCGTGAGCTGGGCGGCGAGCCGCACCGCCTCCGCGCCGTCGTGCGCCTCGCCGACCACCTCGATGTCGGCGGCGCCGCGCAGTAGCCCGACGATGCCGCTGCGCACGATCGGGTGGTCATCGGCCACGAGCACGCGGATCACCGCTGCACCTCCCCCTTCTTGCCGTCGAGACTGCGCGAAGTGCTGTTCAGCTCGCCCCGAACTACAAGTCGCGCAGTCTCGGCGAGGGAAGGGGCGAGGGGAGGGGCGAGGGGAGCGGGGTCGGGAGTGGGGGCGAGGGGGATGGCGACGGTGAGCCGGCTGCCGCGCGGCGACGCCTGCTCCAGCCGCACGGTTCCGCCGACGAGGGCGAGGCGCTCGGTCATCCCGGCGAGGCCGAAGCCCCCTCCCGCGCCGGCATCGGGGGAGCGGCTCGGCCCCACGCCGTCATCGTCCACGGTCAGCACGACCTGTTCTGGGCTGCGGCTGATGCCGACGGATGCCGTGCCCGCCCGCGCGTGCTTGCGCACGTTGGCGAGCGCCTCCTGTGCGCAGCGCAACAGCACCACGTCCAGCTCCGCGCCGAGGGCGCCAGACGCCCCGCCGCCCGCTGCTCCGGGCGCGAGTGCGGCCAGCTCGGTGTGCACCTGCACGCCGGTCTCCCGCTCGAAGCGCTCCGCCAGCCGGTGGAGCGCTTCGGCCAGCGTGGACTCCACCCGCACCGGCGCGATCGCGGCGACCAGGCCGCGGGCCTCGGTGAGCGCGTCCCTGGCCATCGACTCCATCAGCTCGACGTCGGCGCGGGCACCGGCCAAGGCAGAGACAGCGGCTGAGGCATCGGCAGGGTCGGCATCCGTCACCCGGGCCAGCGCGCTGCCCGTGCGCTGCGCCACCATGACCAGCCCGGTCAGGCTCTGAGCGATGGTGTCGTGGATCTCGCGGGCCAGACGGGCGCGCTCGCTGTCGACGCCGACCTCGCGGTTCGCCGCAGCCAGCTGGCCCTGCACCGCCATCAGCTCGTCGAGCAGCCTGGCCCGCTCGGCGCCGGAGCGCTCGATGCTCGTGATCCAAGCGCCGAGCGAGAGGCTGAACGCGACGGCGAGCACCGAGGCGCCGAGTCCGGTGAGGATTCCGCTCGGGCCGAAGAAGGCCCAGTAGCCCAGCGTGATCGGCACGATCGTGAGCACGTTCAACACAACGGCCTGCCGCGTGCTGCCGGAGAGCACCCAGAGGGAGGGGAACAGGATGATCTGCAAGAACGCGAAGGTCGGGTCGAAGGCGATCCCGACGCCGAGCGCCACGAGCAGCACCCCGGCGTAGAGCAGCCCGGGCAGCGCGCCGTCGCCGCCGATGTAGCGCCGCCCCCAGGAGAAGTAGCAGAGCAGCACGACGGCCAGCACGGCCAACACGCCCCACTCGCCGCCCGCGTCGGGCTGGTCCCACAGCACGGTGACCGCGATGAGCAGCGCCGCGACCGCGATCATCGCAGCATCCCACCACCGTCGAGACGTCATCATGCTCCTACTCTGGCACCTCGTGGGTGTCGCCAGCGCGCCGAGAGGGGCGGATGCCGGTTGCACCGGCATCCGCCCCACCGCTGCCGCGTGCGGCATCAGGCGTCGCGCCGGATCCAGCGGAACGTCAGCCGGCTGAGCACCAGCCCCACCACGAGCCAGCCGACGAGCACCAGCGCGACGAGGCCGAGGTCCCAGGCGCCGCTCGGCTCGAGCGCCTCGAAGCTCTCCGGCAGGAACACGGCGCGCATGCCCTGCGCCATCCACTTGAGCGGGAACAGGCTGGCCACGTTCTGCATCCACTCCGGCAGCTGGTTGAACTGCAGGTAGACGCCGGAGATGAACTGCAGGACGAGCACGATCGGGATCACCACGGCGGTGGCGCTCCTGCCCGAGCGGGGCACCGCCGAGAGAGCGATGCCGAGCAGGGCGGAGGTGATGATTCCGAGCAGGAACACCCAGGCGAAGGTGCCCCAGGCGGCGGGCTCGGTCGGCAGGGCGATGCCGAAGGCGAACACGGCGACCGCCAGCAGCAGGCCCACCTGCAGCGTGCCGGTGACCAGGGTCTGGCCGATCTTGCCGATGAAGTACGCGGTGGGGGAGAGCGGCGTGCCGCCGAGGCGCTTCAGCGTGCCGTCGCTCTTCTCGCCGGCGATGTCGACGGCGAGGTTCTGCACGCCGGAGAGCAGCATGCCGGCCGCGATCATGCCGGGCAGGTAGTAGGCGCCGACGCTGATGCCGCCCGTGCCGTCTGGCGCGGTGCCGATGTTGCCGGAGGCGCTGAACGCCGAGGTGAAAATGCCGAGCATGATCACCGGGAAGAGGAAGGTGAAGAAGACGGCGTCCGGCGAGCGGAAGTAGCTGCGCACCTCGTAGCCGATGCGGCTGATGCCGAGCGCGACGACTCCGGGGCGGGCGATGGTGGGCCGCTCTGCGGTGACGGTGCTCATGAGCGAACCTCCTGGCTGGTTGCGGTGCTGGGGGTGGCGGATGCCGCGGCGGCTCCGCCCGTGCTGGCGGCGTCGTGCGCCTTGACCAGCCCGAGGTAGATGTCTTCGAGGCTCGGCCGAATCACCTCGAGTTCGCGCGGCTCGCCGCCGAGCTCTGCGGTGATGGCGGCCACAGTGGCGGCCGGGTGCTCGCTCTGCACGGAGCGCGGGGCCCCGGAGGCGTCGCGCCAGCGGACAACCGGCACCCGGGCATCCGCCCCGCCGATCTCGTCGATGGCGCCGATCTCAATCAGCGTGCCGCCGGCGATGACACCGGCCCGGTCACTCAGCTGGGCGGCCTCGTCGAGGTAGTGGGTGGTGAGCAGGATGCTCGTCCCCTCTGCTTTGAGCTGCCGGATCAGCGTCCAGAAGTCTCGGCGCGACTCCGGGTCGAAGCCGGTCGTCGGCTCGTCGAGGAAGAGCAGCTCCGGCCGGCCGATGATGCCGAGGGCGACATCGACGCGGCGGCGCTGCCCGCCGCTCAGCTTGCTGATGCGGGTCTTCGCCTTGGCCTGCAGGCCAACGGCGGCGATCACCTCGTCGACGCTGCGCGGGTTCGGGTAGAAGCCGGCGAAGTGGCGCAACTGCTCGACCACGGTGGCGTTGCCGGTCTCGCCGGTCGACTGCAGCACGATGCCGAGCCGCGACTTCCAGTCGAGGCCGCCGCGGGTGGGGTCGATGCCGAGCACGCTGACGTCGCCGCCGCTGCGGGTGCGGTAGCCCTCGAGGATCTCGATCGTCGTCGACTTGCCTGCGCCGTTCGGCCCGAGCAGGGCGAAGGTCTCGCCGCGCTCGATGTCGAAGCTCACTCCGTCGACGGCGGCAAGGTCGCCGTAGCGCTTCTCCAGACCGCGCACCCGCACCACCGGGTCGTTGGGTGTTGCATTGCGTGTTGTCATGAACCCAGCCTGCTCGCCTCCCGGCGACCGCACCAGTGGTGGATCGGCTGATTCGGCATCCACCGATCGGTGGATGCCGCCGGGCGCCGTCTGGCGGTCACAGCTTCTCCCAGCGCGACTCGCCTAGACTCGAAGGGCACCCATCGGAGGGGCGCCCGCATGGGGCCATAGTCGTCTGTCTAGTACGACGTTCCGAGCTTCAGCGTGATCTCGCCGCTGGCGAGGACTGAGGCTCTTCTGACGTACTCGATTTAAGGATTTCCCATGCGCGCCCGCTATGTCCTCCCGCCGCTGTCCGTCGCCGCACTGCTGCTCACCGGCTGCGTCGACAACTCGCTGCCCGAGATGACGGGCGCGGACGCCCGGGTGGCCACCGTCACGATGAACGAGGAGGCGGCCGCGCTGTTGCCGGCGGATGTCGCCGGCTCCGGCGTGCTCACGATCGGCACCGCGCCCAACTACGCGCCCAACGAGTTCAAGAACAGTGATGGCGAGGCGGTCGGCTGGGACCTGGAGCTCGCCCGGGGTCTCGCCGCGGCGCTCGGCCTGGACTCCGTGGTGCACGACGCGAGCTTCGACAACATCGTCCCCTCCGTCCGCGGCGGCAAGTTCGACATCGGGGCGTCGTCCTTCACCGACACCGTCGAGCGCGAGAAGCAGCTCGATTTCGTGCACTACTACGACGCCGGAGTGCAGTGGGCTGCCCCGGCCGAGAGCAGCGTCGACCCGGAGGATGCCTGTGGGCTGAAGGTGGCGGTGCAGGCGACGACCTTCCAGGATACGACCGAGATCCCCGAGAAGAGCGCGGCCTGCGTCGCCGCGGGCAAACCGGCGATCGAGAAGATGCTGTTCGACAGCCAGGGCAATGCGATCAACGCGGTCGTGCTCGGCCAGGCCGACGCGTTCAGCGCCGACTCCCCGGTCGCGCTCTACGCCATCTCCAAGCTGAATGGCAAGCTGAAGCCGGTCGGGGAGACCTTCGACGTCGCCCCGTACGGCTTCGCCGTCGCGAAGGACTCCGGCATGGCCGAGGCGGTGCAGCTCGCGCTGCAGGGGATGATCGAGGACGGCAGCTACGGCGCGATCCTGGACGCCTGGGGAGTCGGGGCCGGCGGGCTCGAGCAGATCAGGATCAACGCGGCCGGAGCCGACGCAACCGCGACAGGCTAGGGCGGCGCCGGCGAGGGGGTGCGACGCCGGCCGGCTAGTGCGGCAGCACCAGCAGCACGCCGAGGGTGACCATCACCACGGCGATCACCGCGTCGAGCACGCGCCAGGCGCGGGGGGTGCCGAGCCAGCGGCCGAGGTAGCGCGCGCCGAAGCCGAGTGAGGTGAACCAGACGAGGCTCGCGATGATGGCGCCGGCGCCGAACAGCCAGCGGCCGGGGTCGCCGTGCCCGTTCGCGACGGAGCCGAGCAGGAACACGGTGTCGAGGTAGACGTGCGGGTTCAGCCAGGTGAGCGCGAACGCCGTCGCCAGTGCCGCTCCGAGGGTGCCCGCCCTGCCGGTGCCCGACGTTCTGGTGCCCGACGTTGCGGTACGTGCGGCGCGGATGGCCGTCGCGCTGCGCGTCCCGCCGGCCCCGCCCCCGGTTGCGGTGAGCTCGGCACCCTCCGCGGCGATGGATGCCTCGCCCGCGCTGCCCGCGGCATCCGCCAGCAGCCCGGTCCCGCCCGGTTTGAGCGCCCGCCGGGCGGCGAGCAGGCCGTAGCCGACGAGGAAGAGCGCCCCGGCCCAGCGGGCGACCGGCAGCAGCCAGGGCAGCTGGCCGAGCAGGGCGCCGATCCCGCTGATGCCGACCAGGATCAGCACGGCGTCGGAGACCGCGCAGAGGATGACGACGGCCAGCACGTGCTCGCGGCGGATGCCCTGGCGCAGCACGAACACGTTCTGCGCGCCGATCGCGATGATCAGGGAGAAGCCGAGGCCGATGCCGGCGAACAGGGGAGCGAGCGAAGGAGTCACGCTCCGACGCTAGGCGCTCACCACGAATCAATCCAGCTCATTTTCTTTACGTGACATGAGCAGAACTAATCTGGGGCTGCACTAGCCTGTCCCCATGCAACTGCACTCCGATCACCTGCGCACCCTCGCGGCCGTGCTCGACGAGGGCAGCTTTGACGCGGCCGCGCGCGCCCTCAGCGTCACTCCCTCCGCCGTGAGCCAGCGCATCAAGGCGCTC
The DNA here is from genome assembly GCF_002936985.1 of Microterricola pindariensis. GTDB lineage: Bacteria > Actinomycetota > Actinomycetes > Actinomycetales > Microbacteriaceae > Microterricola > Microterricola pindariensis. Next base: position 112,031 of record NZ_MPZN01000002.1, read on the forward strand.
GAGCAGCAGCTGGGCCGGGTGCTGCTGGTGCGCTCGAAGCCGATCAGGGCCACGGCCTCCGGCGAGCTGGTGATGCGCCTGGCGCGCCAGTTCGACCAGCTCGAGCACGAGACGCTCGCGACGCTCGGCGTGGAGAGCGGCGCGCAGTCGCCGGTCACCGTGCCGCTCGCCGTCAACGCCGACTCGCTCGGCACCTGGATCCTGCCGGCCCTCGCCCAGCTCTCCCGCACCGAGCACGTGCGCTTCGACCTCTACCGCGAGGATCAGGCCCACACGGTGGCACTGCTCGAGGCCGGCACGGTGATGGCGGCCGTCACCTCCGCCGCCGAGCCCGTGCCCGGCTGCACTGTGCGCCCGCTCGGCGCGATGCAGTACCGGCCGATGGCCTCGCCCGGCTTTGCCGCCAGCTGGTTTCCGCAGGGCGTGAGCCTCGCGGCCCTCGCCGAGGCGCCGGTGGTCAACTTCGACCGGCGTGACGACCTGCAGCACGGGTACCTGGCGGCGCGGTTCCGCCGGCGCGGCCAGGGGGCGGATGCCGCTGCGGTCCCGCGTCCGCCGAGCCACTTCGTGCCGTCCTCCGCCGACTTCGCCACAGCCGTCGAGCTCGGCCTCGGCTGGGGCATGCTGCCGCCGCTTCAGGTGCAGCAGCGCGTGGCGTCCGGCGCCCTCGTCGACCTCGACCCGAGCGGCGGCGTCGACATCCCGCTGTACTGGCAGCAGTGGCGGCTCGCCTCCGGGCTGCTCAGCCGCGTGGCCGACGCCGTGGAGGCCGCCGCCCGCGCTGCGCTCCTGCCGGCCTGAGGCCCCACCGCACGGGCCCGGGCATAATGGGCGGATGCCGAAGATATCCAAGCCGACGGTCGCCGAACACCGCAGCGCCCAGCGCGCCGCACTCCTGTCGGCCGCCGAGGCGCTGCTGCTCGAGGGCGGTGTCGCCGGCGTGAACCCGCGGACGGTCGGCGAGCGGGCGGGCCTGGCCCGCTCCAGCTTCTACGACTACTTCCCCTCCAAGGACGACCTGCTCGCGGCCGTCGCCATGCGCGCGTTCGACGAGTGGGGTGCCGAGATCGATGAGGCCCTGCGCGGCACCGAGCCGGGCATCGACAGGCTCACCGCCTATGTGGCCGCCACGATGCGGATGACGGCGGACGGCCGGCACGCCATCGCCGCCGAACTGCGTGGCGAGGAGCTCTCCCCGAGCAAGCAGGAGGACATCAAGGCGCTCCATGATGCGCTGCTGGAGCCGGTGCGCACGGTGCTGGAGGATCTCGGCGTCCCGGATGCCGCGGCCCAGGCCTACCTGGTGCAGGGGCTGCTCAACACGGGCGTCCAGCTGGTGACCCACGGGATGTCGGCCGACGACGTCACCGCCAAGGTCATGGCGCTCCTCACCCGGGGGCTTCTCGTCTGAGGCGCTGATTTGGAGGCCCAGGCTTCTTGGTGACAGACTGTCGGTATCTTGCCGACACACTGTCGGAGTGTTCTGACCCCCAAGGAGTCTCCATGTTCCTAGCGCTGCGCGAACTCAGGTTCGCCAGAGGGCGCTTCGCACTCATGGGAATCGTGATCGCGCTGATCGCTGTTCTCGTGGTGCTGCTGTCCGGCCTCTCGACCGGCCTCGTCAACGACGGGGTCTCTGGCCTGAAGTCGATGCCGGCCACGGCGTTCGCCTTCGACGAGGGCACCATGACGGACAACGCCTTCAGCCGTTCCCTCGTCGATGACGAGCAACTCGAGTACTGGGCGCAGGCCGAGGGCATCGAGTCGGCTGAGCCGATGGGTGTGAGCATCGTCAACGGGACGAGTGATCAGGGCACGCAGGTCGACCTCACACTCTTCGGCGTCGAGCCCAGCGGGTTCCTCGCCCCTGAGCTCTCGGAGGGGAGTGGCCTCGGCGCGCCGGACGGCATCGTCGTCTCTGAGACCGCGCGGGCCGCCGGGCTCGAGGTCGGCAGTGTCGTCACCCTGGACCGAGTCGGGCTCGATCTCACCGTCGTGGGCTTCACCGCCGGGCAGGCGACCTTCGGCCACGTCGATGTCGCCTATCTGCCGATCGGCACGTGGCGTCTGATCGCGTCGAACACGGCCACGCCCGGTGTGCCGACAGAGGCCACGGTACTGGCCGCCGACTACCCGTACTCCAGCGTCGTGGCACTCCGGGCCGCCGCAGGCTCCTCGATCGACATCGAGGCGGGCGACGACGCAGCCGGCACCATGACGATGCTGCGCACGGAGGCCTTCAACGCCTCACCGGGCTACGAGGCGGAGACTCTGACGCTGAGCATGATCCAGGTGTTCCTCTACGCCATCTGCGCGCTCGTCGTCGGGGCCTTCTTCACCGTCTGGACCATCCAGCGCACCCACGAGATCGCCGTGCTGCGCGCCGTGGGCGCGTCGAGCGGATACCTGCTGCGGGACGGACTCGCCCAGGCCGCCATGCTCCTCGTCGGCTTCACCGCGATCGGCGTTGCAGCAGGGGTCGGCCTCGGCGCCATCATGCCGGAGGCCATGCCCTTCGAGCTGGAGGCGGCCCCCGTGGCCTTCGCCTCGCTGCTCACCATCGCACTCGGGCTCCTGGGCGCCGCCGTCGCGGTGCTCCGAATTGCCCGCGTCGACCCGATCACCGCCCTCGGAGGCCAACGATGACGACACACACCGTGAACACTGCTCTCACCAACACAGCCCCCACGAGCACCCCGGCGCTGGAGATCACCGACGCCGTGCTCGAGCTGGGTGACGGCGACGGCCGGGTGCGTGCGCTCGACTCCGTCTCGCTCCGCGTGCAGCCCGGCGAGTTCGTGGCCGTCGTCGGCCCGTCCGGCTCCGGCAAGTCCTCTCTGCTCGCCATCGCGGGGGCGCTGGGCAAGCCGGACTCCGGGTCCGTGCGTGTGCACGGCACCGACCTGGCCAGCCTCAACCGGGCTGCCGCGGCCCGCTTCCGCCTGCGGAACATCGGCTTCGTCTTCCAGTCCGGCAACCTGATCCCCGCGCTGAGCGCCGCAGACCAGCTGCGGCTCGTGGCGCGCCTGGCGGGCAACCGTGTGGTCGAGCCGGAGGCGCTGCTGGCCGAGCTGGGGATGGCGCACCGGGCGGGCCACCGGCCCGGGCAGCTCTCCGGCGGAGAGCGGCAACGGGTCGGCATCGCCCGCGCACTCGTGAACAACCCATCCCTGCTGCTCGTCGACGAGCCGACGGCCGCCCTGGACAGGGATCGGAGCCAGGAGGTCGTCGCGATCCTCGCCGAACGGGCCAAGCGCTCCGCTGTCGCGGTTGTGATGGTCACCCACGACCGCGACGTGCTCGGTCACTGTGACCGTGTGCTCGAGATGGTCGACGGCCAGCTCAGCGAGCTCTCCGCAGCAGCGATGGGATCGGGAACGGGGCAGTCCTCATGGAACTCCTGAAGAACATCATCCTCGCCGTGCACATCATCGGCGTGGCGAGCCTGCTGGGCGGGGCGCTCGTGCAGATGCCCGGCGCGCGGCGGGGCGAGTCCCGCATCATCCCGGCGATCAGGCACGGCGCCTGGACGATGCTGGCCACCGGTGTGCTGCTCGTCGGCCTGCAGTACCCGCTCGGCAACGAGGTCAACAACGTCAAGATCACGGCGAAGCTGGCCGTCCTGCTCGCGATCATCGTCGTCATGCTGCTCAATCGCCGCCGCGAGACGCTCGCCCGCTGGGTGATTCCGACGCTGGCCGGCCTGACCGTTGCCAACGTCGTGATGGCCACGGCCTGGACCGCATACCGCTAGCGTTTCGGGCCCCGCACGGGGCCTCAACACCAAGTGGGGCCAGATTCAAAGAATCTGGCCCCACTTTTCGTTGTCACCGCCGCGCCGCGGATGCCGCGGCATCCCACCCCCGCCCCACAACCACCTCGAGACTGCGCGACTTGTAGTTCAACTGGCTGTGAACTACAAGTCGCGCAGTCTCGATGAAGGAGGAGAGGGAGGAGGGGGAGGAGAGGCGCCGCCTAGACGGCGAAGAGGCGCTGCAGGCGCTGCACGCCCTCGAGCAGCGGGGCGTCGCCGAGCGCGTAGCTCAGGCGCACGAAGCCGCTCGGGCCGAACGCCTCACCGGGCACGACGGCGACCTCGGCCTTGTCCAGGATCAGGTCGGCCAGCTCGAGCGAGGTGGTCGGCGTGACGCCGGCCCACTCCCGGTTCAGCAGCCCGGTGACATCCGGGTACACGTAGAAGGCGCCCTCCGGCGTCGGCACGTTCATGCCCTCGATCTTCGACAGCTCCGACACGATCAGCTTGCGGCGGCGGTCGAAGGCGGTGCGCATCTCGGTGACGGCGTCCTGCGGGCCGGTCAGGGCCTCGATGGCGGCGCGCTGCGAGATGTTGGAGACGTTCGAGCTCAGGTGCGACTGCAGGTTGGCCGCGCCCTTGATGGCGTCGGCAGGGCCGACCATCCAGCCCACGCGCCAGCCGGTCATGGCGTAGGTCTTGGCGACGCCGTTGACCAGGATGGTGCGGTCGGCGAGCTCCGGCACGGCCTCGACGATCGAGACGGCCTTGACGCCGTCGTAGGTGAGGTTCTGGTAGATCTCGTCGCTGATGACCCAGAGGCCGTTCTCCAGCGCCCACTCGCCGATGGCCTTGGTCTGCTCGGGGGAGTAGACGGAGCCGGTCGGGTTGGACGGCGAGACGAAGAGCAGCACCTTGGTGCGCGGGGTGCGCGCCGCTTCCAGCTGCTCGACGGTGACGAGGTAGTTCTGGTCGCTGCCGGCGAAGACGTCGACCTGGCGGCCACCGGCCAGCTTGATGGCCTCGGGGTAGGTGGTCCAGTACGGCGTCGGCACGAGAACCTCGTCGCCCGGGTCGAGCAGCGTCTGGAACGCCTGGTAGACGGCCTGCTTGCCGCCGTTGGTGACGATCACCTGGCTGGGGGAGACCTCGAGGCCCGAGTCGCGCAGCGTCTTCGCTGCAATCGCCTCGCGCAGCTCCGGCAGTCCGGCGGCCGGGGTGTAGCGGTAGTTCTTGGGATCGCGCACGGCGGCCAGCGCGGCCTCGACGATGTGCGCCGGGGTGGCGAAGTCGGGCTCGCCGGCGGCATAACTGATCACCGGGCGGCCCTCCGCCTGAAGGGCCTTGGCCTTGCCGTCAACCTTGAGGGTCGCCGATTCGGCGATTGCGGCGATACGGGCTGAGATACGCGTAGTTTCGGTCACGGTCACAGCCTAAACGGTGCTCCATGCGCCGCGCCTCATGTGACACCCTGCGCCGTCGCGGATGCCGCGCACGCCCGGCCCGGAATCGGCCCAACAGCCGGCACGGCGTAGCGTGGAGGCATGCACCGCCGTGCCCCCGAGTCCGCCACCCCCGCACGGGGCCAACAGACTCCCGCGGCGCCACAAGCGGCCTCGGCGGGCCAGGGCGGCGCGCTCGAGCGGGGCGCCGCGCGCCCGCGCCCGTTGCGGGTCGGGCTCGGCGTGTACCGGCTCGCCCTGGCCGGCCTCGAGCTGCTCGCGCTGTTCGGCAACTTCAACTACGTGCTCGGCTTCTCGTCTTTCGCGACGAACAACTTCTTCAGCTACTTCACCATCCAGTCGGCGATGCTGGCCGTCGTCATGCTGATCGCGGGCGGCATCGCGGCCCTGTTGCGCGAGCGCGACCCGCACTGGCTCAGCATCATGCGCACGGTGGTGATGTGTTACCTGCTGGTCTCCGGCATCGTCTTCGCCGTGATCGTCGCTCAGGCCTCGACCCGGGCGTACCGGGTCGACGTGCCCTGGTCAGACACGCTGCTGCACTTCGTCGTGCCCGCGCTGGCGCTGGTGGGCTGGTTCGTCGATGCAGTGATCAGCCCCCGCAGCGACCCGATGCCGTGGTCGACGCTCGGCTGGGTGCTGCCGTTCCCGGTGGCGTGGCTCATCTTCACGCTGATCCGCGGGGCGGATGTCGGCTGGTACCCGTACTTCTTCCTCGACCCGGCGCAGGTCGGCGGGGCGCTGGGGATCGCCTTCTACTGCCTGCTCGTGCTCGGCATCTTCCTCGGTGTCGCCGCGATGCTGGTCGCGGTCAGCCGCCGCATCACGGCGCGGGCGACGAAGCTCAGGGAGCGCCTGCTCCGGGAGCAAACGGGGCAAGTGCCGCCAGCACCCGCGCGCTGAACTCCTCGTCGGAGAGTGCTCCGAGCTCGGCCGCGAACTCGGCGGCAATCGTTCCGACCAGCACGGGCGAGCCGGTGAGCGGGGAGAGGTTGGTCCAGTAGGCGATGGGGCTGCGCTCCGGCTCCGGCACCGGGGTGGCGTCGGGAAGCGCGCCGGATGGCTCATCGGATGCCGTTGTGGGCGGCGTGGTGCCATCCTCCGACGCGATGACCGGCCCGATCGTGCTGAGCATCGTGGCATCCGTCGCCCAGAACGCCTCGTCGAACTGCAGCCAGACGGTGTCGACCGTGCCCATGCCGAGCTCGCCGATCGCGTCGAGCTTCCAGCTGGGCAGTGCGGGCTCGAACAGCGTGGTGTCCTGTTGCAGCACGCCGAGGGGGATTGTCACGAGCACGCGGTCGGTGCGGAGCGATTCGCCGTGCGCCAGGCGCAGGCTCACACCGGTGTCGTCCCACATGATGGTCGCGACGGGGCTGCCCACCAGCACATCGAGGCCGTCGGCCAGCGAGCTGATCAGGCCGCCGAGGCCCTGCGCCGAACCGGTCACGATCTCGGTCATCGACGCGGCCCTGGCCAGCAGCGGGTCGAGCTGCTGGGCGGAGACCAGGTCTGCGGATGCCCCGGCCGCCGGTTGCAGCACGGTGGTGAGCTCGTGCCCGAGCCAATCGATCGGGGCAACCCCGTTCGCGTCGGGCTCGGTGCCGAGCGCGGCAGCCACGCCGGACTCGGTCAGCGCCTCGGCGACGGAGCTGTCCGGCTCGTGGCCCGATGCCCACTCGCCCGCCGAGGCGAGCGCCTTGCTGCCCGTGTCGGACGGGCCGACGACGGTGCCGGCGCCGGTGCGCACCTCGGGGGTGCGGGCGAATGGCTGGGTGCCGACGCCGGCGAGGGCCAGCTGGCCGGCGAGCATGCTGGAGGAATCGCTGAGGAAGAGCGGGCCGAGCTCGACGGGCACGGGCCAGTGGTCGTCGACCATGCTCTGGATGCGGCCGCCGAGGCGATCGCGGGCCTCCACCACGACGACGTCGAAGCCGGACTCGCGCAGCGCCCGAGCGGCGGTGAGCCCGGCGATGCCGGCGCCGATGACCGCGATGCGCTCGCCGCGCTCCGCGACATCCGAGATGTCGAGCGCCGCACGCACGCCGGAGCCCTGGGCGCCCTGTACGGTGCCCGGGAAGTCGCTGGCCGTGGCCTCGCCGGCGAAGAACAACCGGTCGTCGAGCGAGCGCCGCAGCTGCACGCGCTGCTCGTCGGTGTTGTCGACGCGGGGGTAGCTGAACGCGCCGCGCGCGAAGGGATCGGTGCCCCAGTTGGAGCGCTGCAGCCGGATCGGCTGGGGCACGCCGGTGGGCAGTGGGGGCGCGGGAGTGCGCGTCGGGGTTGGCGTCGGGCTCGGCGGGGCCGGGGTGCAGGCGGTGAGCGCCAGCAGCGTGATGGCCGAGGCGGAGCCGATCAGAAAGTCACGACGTTTCATCGTTGCGCCGGTGGCGCGCCCCTTTCTTCCGCCCGGAGTTCGGCCCGTTTTACCAGACGGCCGTGATCAACGGTACTCCACGGGCCCGCATCCGCTCAGCTTTACAGGCTCGCCGCTGTGACCTACACTTGGTCGAGGTTGTTGAATCCGCCAAGCTTTTTTGCGCCTATTTTCGTGCTGAAACTCTGTTTCGGGTGCGGAGGAGTGCGCGGGCCAGGCGGACGAGACCGGTAGAATGTCTCAAGTGGGGTGCTCGCAGAGATGCGGGTGTAACACTGAAGGCAAGCCCTTAGGGCGGTGGCTCAATTGGTAGAGCAGCGGTCTCCAAAACCGCAGGTTGCAGGTTCGAGTCCTGTCCGCCCTGCAAGTCGGTGTGCATGCGCCGGCCCACGAAAGGTGTAATCAGGTGGCCCGAAAAGTTATCGACGAACCCGGTGAGGATGTCGTCGCGAACGCCAAGAAAGACCGCGAGATCAAGCGCGGACCTTTCGCGCGGGTCAGCCTCTTTATCAAGCAGGTCCTGACTGAGCTCAAGAAGGTCGTCACCCCGACCCGCAAGGAACTGCTCAGCTACACCGGCGTCGTGCTGGTGTTCGTCGCCATCATGATGGCTCTGGTGTACGCCATGGACTGGGTGTTCGCACTCGGCGTGACGTGGGTCTTCGGTACTCCAGCGGGATAGTTCCACTGGATGCCGGATTCGGTTTTCGCGGCGAATGCGCCCAGATGCGCATCACGGAAACCAAGCGGCAACAGCGAACAACGCAATACACGAAGGATTGAGATTTAGTGTCTAAGACTGAGTACGAAGACGCCGACTGGGCGACCGCTGCAGAGCAGTCCGCTGAGGAGGACGAGGCCCAGGAGGGCAACATCCTCGCCGAGGCCGAAGAGTCTGTCGAGCCCGCTGAGCACATCGCCGTACACGTTCTCGATGAGAACGAGGTTGCGGTCGATCTGGATGCCGCCCTCGACGCGCTCGTCGAGTCGAGCGACCCCGAGGCCGACGCCGTCGTGGACGACGCACTCGACATTGATTCCGCCGATGAGGCCGAGGCCGCCGTTGAGGCCGTCGAGGACGAAGAAGCCGAGGCAGACCCGTACGAGGAGTTCCGCCAGGACCTCCGCTTCCTGCCGGGCAAGTGGTACGTCATCCACTCCTACGCCGGCTTCGAGCGCCGCGTGAAGCAGAACATCGAGAACCGCAAGGCGTCGATGGCCATGGAAGATTACATCTACCAGGTCGAGGTCCCGATGGAAGATGTCGTCGAGATCAAGAACGGCCAGCGCAAGATGGTCACCCGTGTGCGCATCCCCGGCTACGTGCTGGTGCGCATGGACCTCAACGAGGACAGCTGGTCTGTCGTGCGCCACACCCCCGGTGTGACCGGCTTCGTCGGCAACGCGCACAACCCGACGCCGCTGCGTTTCGAAGAGGCCTTCGGCATGCTGAAGAGCCTCGTCGAGATCAAGGACGTCCCGGCTGCCAAGGGCGGCAAGGGCGGCGCGGTCAAGGGCGCGCAGCGCGTGCTGCAGGCCGAGGTCGACTTCGAGATCGGCGAGACCATCACGATCAAGGAGGGCTCGTTCGCGGGTCTTCCCGGATCGATCAGCGAGATCAAGCCGGAGAGCGGCAAGCTCATCGTGCTCGTCTCCCTGTTCGAGCGTGAGACGCCGGTCGAGCTCAGCTTCGACCAGGTCACCAAGCTCTAGCCACACCAGAGCAACCCACAGATTTCCAGCCCACCGTCGCTCGGAGCGTCCGAGCGAACGGGAGAGTGCTCCGGCTTCCGGAGCGTTCGATAAGAAAGAGAGAAAACAATGGCACCGAAGAAGAAGGTTACTGGTCTGATCAAGCTTCAGATCAAGGCCGGCGCCGCAAACCCGGCCCCGCCCATCGGCCCGGCCCTGGGTCAGCACGGCGTGAACATCATGGAGTTCTGCAAGGCGTACAACGCGGCGACCGAGGCCCAGCGCGGCAACGTCATCCCCGTTGAGATCACCGTGTACGAGGACCGCTCCTTCACCTTCATCCTGAAGACCCCGCCCGCCGCGGAGCTCATCAAGAAGGCTGCAGGCGTTGCCAAGGGTTCGGGTACCCCCCACACCGTCAAGGTCGCAAACCTCAGCCCCGCTCAGGTGCGCGAGATCGCCGAGATGAAGATGGTTGACCTCAACGCCAACGACCTCGACGCCGCTGACAAGATCATCGCGGGCACCGCTCGCTCGATGGGCATCACGGTCGGCTAAGGCCAACCCCCTCCAACTTTCACTCGTGGCAGCGCCCGCCAGGCGCAGATGACCACATTCTCTCAAGGAGAACAACATGGCACAGAAGTCAAAGGCCTACCGGGCCGCGGCCGAGAAGATCGAAGCCGACAAGTTCTACACCCCCACCGAGGCAGTCACGCTTGCCAAGGAGACCGGTTCCGCCAAGTTCAACAGCACGGTTGAGGTTGCCCTCAAGCTGGGTGTTGACCCCCGCAAGGCAGACCAGATGGTGCGCGGCACCGTCATCCTGCCCCACGGCACCGGCAAGACCGCTCGCGTCATCGTGTTCGCAACGGGCCCCGCGGCTGAGGCAGCTATCGCTGCCGGCGCCGACGAGGTCGGTGGCGACGAGCTGATCGAGAAGGTGGCCGCTGGCTACACCGCTTTCGACTCGGCTGTCTCGACCCCCGAGCTCATGGGCAAGGTCGGTCGTCTCGGTAAGGTCCTCGGCCCGCGCGGCCTCATGCCGAACCCGAAGACCGGAACCGTGACGCCGGATGTGGCCAAGGCCGTCTCCGACATCAAGGGTGGAAAGATCGAGTTCCGCGTCGACAAGCACTCCAACGTGCACTTCGTCGTCGGCAAGGCGGCCTTCTCGGCCGAGCAGCTCGATGAGAACATCAAGGCCGCTCTCGAGGAGATCGTTCGCCTCAAGCCGTCCAGCTCCAAGGGCCGCTACATCCAGAAGGGCGCTGTGTCGACCACGTTCGGCCCCGGCATCCCCCTGGACGTCAACGCCATCTAGTCTCACCGCTTCATTCGAAGGGCCCGTCGCGCAAGCGGCGGGCCCTTCTGCGTTGCCGGATGCCGTCGCCGCCCCGTCGGCGCGAGGTCACGCCCTCCTCCGTCGGCGCGAGGGCGTCCCCTCCTCACGTTGGCTCGAGGGCGCCCCTCCTCACGTTGGCTCGAGGGAGCTTGCGACCGAAGCCAACCTCGCGAAACCCCCACCCGCGTGCAACCATGGGGGATGCCCGAGAGCACCGTCACCGAGTACCTGGCCGGGATCGCACCGGAAGCCGACCGCGCCGCCCTGCAGCGGGTCATCGACATCGCCCGCGAGGTGGCACCGGATGTCACGGAAGGCATGAGCTACGGCATGCCGACGCTGCTCTACCGCGGCAAGGGCTATGCCGCCGCCATGCAGACCAAGGCGCACCTGGCGCTGTACCCGTTCAGCGGCAGCGTGCTGCCGGCATTCGACGACGAGCTCGCCGACTTCTCGCACAGCATCAGCGCCCTGCGCTTCAGCGCGGAGCAGCCGGTTCCGGCCGATCTGCTCGGCCGCATCCTGCAGCTCCGCAAGGCTCAGATTGACGAGCAGCTGGACCGCAAGCGCTGACGTGCCGCTGCGGCATCCGCAGCCAGTTCGCGGATGCGGGCACGGAAATGGCCCCGACACGCCGCGTTCGCGGGCGTCCCGGGGCCATGCCTCCGCAGACCGGCTACAGGTCTAGCCGATGCGGATCATCTTCTTGTTGACGAACTCGTCGGCGCCGAAGCGGCCGAGCTCGCGGCCGGAGCCGGAACGCTTGACGCCGCCGAAGGGCAGCTCAGCGCCGTCCGCGCCGACGATGTTCACGAACACCATGCCGGCGTCGATGCCGTCGGCCACGCGGGCTGCCTGCTCCGGGTCGGTCGTGAAGACGAAGGAGCCGAGGCCGAACGGGGTGTCGTTGGCCAGCTCGACGGCCTCCTCCTCTGAGGCGACGCGGAAGACGGACGCGACCGGGCCGAAGAACTCCTCGTGGTAGACGTCGTTCGTCGGGTGGATGTCGGTGAGCACCGTCGCGGGGAAGAAGTTGCCGTTGCGCGGGCCGCCGGCCACGAGCGTCGCGCCCTGGGCGAGCGCGCGGTCGAGCTGGTTCTGCAGGGTGGTGGCGGCCGCCGCCGAGGAGAGCGGGCCGAGCACGGTGCCGTCGGCCAGCGGGTCGCCGGGGGCGAAGGAGGTGAACGCCGCGGTGAACTTCTCCAGGAACGCGTCGTACAGCTCATCGATCACGATGAAGCGCTTGGCCGCGTTGCAGGCCTGCCCGTTGTTGTCGATGCGGGCCATCACGGCCGCCTCGACGGTCGCGTCGAGGTCGTCCGTGCTGAGCAGGATGAACGGGTCGGAGCCACCGAGCTCCAGCACGACCTTCTTGAGGTGGCGGCCGGCGATCTCGGCGACCGCGGCGCCCGCGCGCTCGGAGCCGGTGAGCGAGACACCCTGCACGCGCGGGTCGGCGATGACCGTGGCGATCTGGTCGTGCGAGGCGTAGATGTTCACGTAGGCGCCGACGGGGAAGCCGGCGTCCAGGAAGATCTGCTCGATGGCCGCGGCCGACTCCGGGCACTGCTCGGCGTGCTTGAGCAGGATCGTGTTGCCGACGATCAGGTTCGGGCCGGCGAAGCGGGCGACCTGGTAGTACGGGAAGTTCCACGGCATGATGCCGAGCAGCACGCCGAGCGAGCGGCGTCGGATGAGGGCGGAGCCCTCGCCGGCGCGCAGCGTGATCTGCTCGTCGGCCATCAGGGCCTCGGCGTTCTCGGCGTAGTAGGCGTAGATGTCGGCGCTGAAGTCGACCTCTCCGAGCGCCTGCTCCAGCGGCTTGCCCATCTCGCGCACGATGATCTCGGCGAGGGCGTCGCGGCGCTCGACGTGCAGTTCGCCGACGCGGCGGATCAGAGCCGCCCGCTCGGCGACGCTCGAGTTGCGTGACCACCCGCGGTGCGCGGCATCCGCGGCGGCGATGGCCTCTGACAGCCCCTCGTCGCTGAGGGTGGGATAGCTGGTGACCGTCTCGCCGGTAGCGGGGTTGACCACTGCGTACATACTCGTGCGTTCCTCTCTCGGGGCGCTCGCGCCACCAGGGAGATGGGCCGCGACGCGCACTGCACCCAAGCTTAGGCGGGTAGCGGGGGCTGCACGAGGCTTGGGCGCGTCCGGTTAGCTGATGTAGACCTTGCGCAGCGTCTCGGTGACGGTCCAGATCGTGTTCGTCCCGCCGGCCAGGCGCACGACGGAGCCGGCGGAGACCTCGATGGTCTCGGCGTCCGGTCCGCCCGGTTCGAGCTCGACCGTGGCACGGCCGGAGAGCACGACGAACACCTCGTCGACCTCGACATCGCTCATGGTTCCGACCGACATCTCCCAGATGCCGATCTCCGCGTCGCCGAACTCGCCCAGCTCCACCGCTCCGGTCGTCGGGTTGCCGGCGATGCTCTGCTCGGCCGGGACCGCTTCGTGGGTGAGGGCGATGGATGTCGCATCGTTGACGATGCCGGGAACCAGAATGCTCATGAGTCGAATCCTAGACCCAGCGCGTCGAGCGTCTTGAGCAGCAGGTTGCGCTTGCCGTCGTTGTGGTCGGCGCGGTCGAGCGCCCAGCGGGTGGCGTTGATGCCGAGTGCGGCGGCCGGCTCCGGCGGGAACGGCAGCGGGCGCTCCCGCACCATGCGCAGCTGGGTTCGCTCGGTCTCCAGCCCGGCGAGCTTGTCGAGCATCACATTCGCGGCGAAGCGCGTGGCCGCCACCCCGAGCCCGGTGTAGCCGGCTGCGTAGGCGACGCGGCCGCCGCGCGCCGTGCCGTAGAAGGCCGAGAAGCGGGTGCAGGTGTCGATGGCGCCCGCCCACTTGTGGGTGAACCGGGTGCCCTCCAGCTGAGGGAACGTGGTGAAGAAGTGGTTGGCGAGCAGTTCGAACGCCGCCGGCCTGTCCTCGTAGCTCTGCCGCACCCGGCCGCCGTAGTGGTAGACGGCGTCATAGCCGCCGAACAGCACCCGGTTGTCGCGTGAGAGGCGGTAGTAGTGGAACTGATTGGCGACATCGCCGAGGCCCTGCCGGTTCTGCCAGCCGATCTCGCGCATCTGCGCATCGCTCAGCGGCTCGGTCATCAGCGCGTAGTCGTAGACCGGCACGGTCATCAGGGTGTTGCGCTTGAGCAGGGAGGGGAACACGTTGGTGGCGAGCACGGTCTGGCGACTGCGCACGCCGCCCTGTGCGGTGCGCAGGGAGACGGATCCCGCGTCCGCGCCCTTGTCGGTGTCGAGGGAGCGCACCGGGCTGTGCTCGAAGATCTGCACGCCCATCTCGGTGGCGACCCTGGCCAGCTCGAGGGCCAGCTTGGCGGGGTGCAGCAGGGCAGAGGTGCGCTTGTTCCAGAGCGCGGCCAAGTAGGTGGGGGAGTTGACCTCGGCCCTGGCCGCGTCGCCCACGAGCAGCTCGACGCTGTCGTCCCCGCGCGCCGCGGCATCCGCCGCCGCCTCGCGCAGCCACTCCACCTGGTGCGGCTCGACGGCGATGTCGAGTGCGCCGTTGCGCTCGAACTCGAAGTCCATGCCGAGCTCCGCGCTGGCCGCCTCGATCTCGTCGAGGTTCTCCAGGCCGAGCCGGTCGAGCTCATCGAGCTCCTCCGGCCAGCGGCTCTCGCCGTTCTCGCGGCCGTGGGTCAGGCTGGCCTCGCAGAACCCGCCGTTGCGGCCGGACGCCGCCCAGCCGATCCGCTGGCCCTCCAGCAGCACGACGCGGGCGTCCGGGTTGCGCTGCTTGGCGAGCACCGCCGCCCACAGCCCGGTGTAGCCGCCGCCGACGATGGCGAGGTCGGCGGTCACCGCCCCGCGCAGCTCCGGGTAGCGCGGGCGCTGCACGTCATCCAGCCAGAACGCGGCCTGCCGGGTGCCGGTCAGCGCGTGCTCGACCACGGAGGCCGCCGGTCGTCGTCTCTCGAAAACAGTCGTGCCCACGCGTATCATCGCTCCGTCTCGGCGTTCGCCGCACGGCATCCTCGCCGCGCGCTCCCGACCATCATGCCCGCCCCGCGGCATCCGCCGCCAGCGCGCCGTCGCAGCGCGCCGTCGCAGCGTGCCGTCGTCGCGGGGAGCGGCTAGGAGGTCGGCTGGACCGGGATCGCCTCGGTGTCGGGGAGCGGGCTCGCATCGCGGCCGCGGAGGTCCGGGTGGTGGCGCTTGGCGAGCACCGGCACGATGAAGCCGACCAGGGCGAAGAGCGCGGCGGCCCAGAAACCGCCGACCGCGCCGTTGCTGTCGATCAGGAAGCCGGCAGCCGCCGAGCCGAGGGCCGCACCGATGAGCTGGCCGGTGCCGACCCAGCCGTACGCCTCGGCGGTGTCGCTGAACTTGACGCTGGCCGAGACCATGGCGAACAGCACGGCCAGGGCCGGGGCGATGCCGATGCCGGCCACGAACAGGGCCGCCGAGAGCCACCAGAAGACCATGTCGCTGCTGACGAGCACCATCACCACGGCCGCGAGGCCCATGCCGACGAAGACGATGAGCATGCGGCGGGCCGTCGACCACGGGCCGATCGGAACGTGGCCGAGCCCCAGGCCGCCGGCGATTGAGCCGACGGAGAAGATCGCGAGCACGAGGCCGGCCTCGGCCCCGCCGTGGCCGAAGGTCGCGACGACCGCGGCCTCCACGGCGGCGCAGGCACCGACGAGCAGGAACCCGACGCCCGTCGCCAGCAGCACCGGCGGGCGGCGCAGCACCGCACCCAGCTTGCGCTTGCTGCGCGGGATGCGCACCCGGCCGAGTTCCGGCAGCACGATGAACCAGATGCCGCCGCCGACCATGAAGATCACGGCGAGCATGATGCCCCACACCGTGCTGATCTGGGTCGCGACGAACGTGGTGACGACGGGGCCGACCACCCAGATGATCTCCTGCGCGGTGGCGTCCAGCGAGAACAGGGGAGTGAGCTGCCGGGAGTTGACCATCTTCGGGTAGATGGTGCGCACGGCCGGCTGGATCGGGGGCATGCTGAGTCCGGCCAGCGCGCCGACCACCATGTAGAGGGGTACCGACATGGGCACGAGAGCGATCGTGCTGACCATGGCCGCGCAGATCGCCAGGGTGATCGTGAGCACGGGGCGCATTCCCCAGCGGCCCATGAGGCGGCTGGTCAGCGGGCCGGCAATGGCCTGGCCGACGCTGGTGGCAGCGAGCACGAGCCCGGCGGCTCCGTAGCTGCCCGTCTGCTGCTCCACGTGCAGCAGGAACGCGAGCGAGAGCATCCCGAACGGGAAGCGGGCCACGAGTTGGGCCGTGATGATGCGCGCAACGCCCGCCGTTTTGAGGAGGTCAGAGTAGGTGCTCACGATTCCCCAATTCTACCGAGCCGGTTTGGAGGCGGCGGCCAATCGTCGTCGCAGGATATAGCGTGTCAGAGGGTGCGCTTCGGCCGCTAGTCGGCCAAGTCGATGGAGCCGCCCCGATTGGAGAATGACGGATGCCGCACCCCCTCGTGACCGCCGACGAGCTCGCCGCCCTGCTGCAGGACGCCGCGGCCGGCACCCACGTGCGGGTGCTCGATGTGCGCTGGAGCCTCGGCGGCCCGCCCGGCCGGCCGCTGTTCGACGCTGGCCACATCCCCGGCGCCGTCTACGTCGACCTCGACACCGAGCTGGCCGGCCACGGCGAGCCCCGCGACGGGCGGCACCCGCTGCCGGACATGGCCGACTTCCAGACGGCGGCCCGCGGCTGGGGGCTGAACGACGGCGACACCGTCGTCGTCTACGACGACTGGCGCAGCCATGCCGCCGTGCGCGCCTGGTGGCTGCTGCGCTACGCCGGCGTCTCCGATGTGCGCGTGCTCGACGGCGCGCTGCCCGCCTGGCTGGCCGCCGGGCATCCGCTCGCGACGACCGCGCCCGCCGCCAATGCGCCCGCGCCGGGCACCCTGACCGTGGCGCCCGGCGGCTTGCCCGTGCTCACGATCGAGCAGGCGGGGGCGCTGCCAGATTCCGGCGTGCTGCTGGATGCCCGCGCCGCCGAGCGCTACCGCGGCGACGTCGAGCCGATCGACCCCCGCGCCGGGCACATCCCCGGTGCGCTGAGCGCGCCGACCGCCGGCAACCTCGACGGCGAGGGCCGATTCCTCGAGGCCGCGGCGCTGCGCGAGCGCTACGAGGCGCTCGGGGTGACGGATGCCGCGCCCGTCGGCGTGTACTGCGGCTCCGGCATCACCGCCGCCCATGACGCACTGGCGCTCACCCTCGCCGGATTCACGCCCGCACTGTTCCCCGGCTCGTGGTCGGCGTGGGCGAACCGCGCCGAGCTGCCGGTGGCGACCGGGCCGGCGTCCGCATAACGGGCGGCGCGAATCCAGCGCCGAGGGCGCATCGCGATCGGTGCTGGCATTCGCGCCGATACGCAATAAAAGTTCGCTGACCCGGGGTCATTCGCATGTAAATTGCGCGGAACTGCACATATCGCGCCTTCTTATGTGCGCCCAAAACGTTATCCCCGCAGCGAATCGCTGAGTTCCTCGTGCACTATGCTCAAACTCACCCGAGAAAAGGTCACGTCCACAACGATGTGGGGACCGACCCTAGAGCAGAGGATTCCGCAATGAGACTTCGTTACGCCGTTCCCGCCCTCGCAGCCGCAGCCGTGCTGCTGCTCTCTGGCTGTGTAGACAACTCCAGCCCGAGCACGGGTGGCAGCGAGAGCGCTCCGGCCATCGCCAAGGACGACGCAGCCGCGGCGCTGCTGCCAGAGGGCGTCGGCGACAATGGCAAGCTCATCATCGGCATCGACCCGACCTACGCGCCCAACGAGTTCAAGGACGCCGACGGCAACCCGATCGGCTGGGGTGCGGAGCTGGCAGAGGGCATCGCCGCCAAGCTCGGGCTGACCCCCGAGTTCCAGGTCTCCAAGTTCGACAACATCATCCCGAGTGTCACCGGTGGCAAGGCCGACATCGGCATGTCCAGCTTCACCATCACCGAGGAGCGGATGAAGCAGGTCGACTTCGTCAACTACTTCAACGCCGGCATCCAGTGGGCCTCGGCCAAGGGCAATGACGTCGACCCCGACAACGCCTGTGGCCTCAAGGTCGCCGTGCAGGCCACCACCTTCGAGGACACCGACGAGGTTCCCGCCAAGAGCGAGGCCTGTGTCGCTGCCGGCAAGGCGCCCATCGACAAGAAGCAGTTCGACACGCAGGATGCCGCGACGAACGCCGTCAAGCTTGGCCAGGTCGACGCGATGAGCGCCGACTCGCCCGTCACCCTCTACGCAATCTCCCAGACCGGCGACGCACTCCAGCTCGCGGGCGAGACCTTCGACGTCGCCCCGTACGGTGTCGTCGTCGCGAAGGACTCCGGCATGGCCGAAGCCGTGCAGGCCGCCCTCCAGTCGATGGTCGACGACGGCAGCTACAAGAAGATCCTCGATGGCTGGGGCGTCTCGGACGGCGGCATCAGCACGATCACCATCAACGTCGCAACCTCCTAAAGAAATAACTCATGACAACATCTGAACCACACCGTTCGGCGGCAGGGGATTCCCTGCCGCCGAACGGCGTTGGCGGCGCCTCCGCCCTCAAAGCCATCCGCCTGAAGCACCCCTGGCGCAACACCTTCGCCGTGGTGCTCGTCGTGATCTTCGCGCTCTTCGTCATCGACGCGGCACAGCGCCCGGCCTACGACTGGCCCTCCGTGGGCAAGTACCTCTTCGACAGCCGCGTCTCGGCGGCGGCGCTCGTCACCCTCGAGCTCACCGTGCTCGCGATGTTCTTCGCGATCATCCTCGGTGTGTCGCTGGCGATCATGCGCCTCTCGCCGAACCCCGTGGTCAAGGGCGTCGCCTGGTTCTACCTCTGGATCTTCCGCGGCACCCCGGTCTACGTGCAGCTCGTGTTCTGGGGCCTCATTGCGATCATCTACAAGACGATCGACATCGGCCTCCCGTTCAGCGAGCCGTGGGTGACCTTCAGCACCAACGACCTGATCGGCGCCTTCTGGCTCGCCGTGATCGGACTCGCCCTCAACGAGGCCGCGTACATGGCCGAGATCGTGCGCGCCGGCCTGCTCTCCGTTGACAAGGGTCAGGAGGAGGCGGCCACCGCGCTCGGCATGGGCTGGTTCCAGACCATGCGCCGGGTGATCCTGCCGCAGGCCATGCGCGTGATCATCCCGCCGACCGGCAACGAGGTCATCTCGATGCTGAAGACCACCTCGCTGGTCACGGCCGTGCCGCTCTCCACCGAGTTGTACAGTCGCACCCGCGACATCTCGGCCGAGACGTTCAACCCGATCCCGCTGCTCATCGTGGCATCCATCTGGTACCTCGCCTTCACCTCGGTGCTCATGGTCGGCCAGTACTTCCTCGAGCGCTACTTCGCTCGCGGCGTCGGCGACCGCCGCCCCGACCGCGGCACGACGGCCACCGGAACCCTGCCCGTCATCGGCGGCAACCAGCCCACCGTCATCACCGGCGCCGCCCCTGTCCAGGGCGCGGATGCCGGCGACCAGCCGATCGACCCCGGACACGGAGGAACCCGCTCATGAGCGACACCCTGAGCGGCGGCAACACGTCTGCTGCACCCGCCACCCCCGCGGCGCCGATGGTCGTCGCCGAGGCCGTCTCGAAGAGCTTCGGCTCCAACGAGGTGCTCAAGTCGATCTCCCTCGAGGTCAAGCACGGCGAGGTGCTCTGCCTCGTCGGGCCCAGCGGCTCCGGCAAGTCCACCTTCCTGCGCTGCATCAACCACCTCGAGGTGCTCTCCTCCGGGCGGCTCAGCGTCGACGGCCAGCTCGTCGGGTTCCGCGAGTCGGGTGACAAGCTCTACGAGCTGCACCCCAAGGAGGCCGCCAAGCAGCGCCGCGACATCGGCATGGTGTTCCAGCGCTTCAACCTGTTCCCGCACATGACGGCGATCGAGAACATCATGGAGGCGCCGATCCGGGTCAAGGGCCAGAAGAAGGCGGTGGTCGAGAAGCGCGCCCGCGAGCTGCTGGACCGCGTCGGTCTCGCCGACCGCGCCGACTACTACCCGGCGCACCTCTCGGGCGGCCAGCAGCAGCGCGTGGCCATCGCGCGCGCACTCGCCATGGACCCCAAGCTCATGCTGTTCGATGAGCCGACCAGCGCGCTCGACCCCGAGCTCGTCGGCGAGGTGCTCGACGTCATGAAGGAGCTCGCCAAGTCGGGCATGACCATGATCGTCGTCACCCACGAGATGGGCTTCGCCCGCGAGGTGGCCGACACCCTGGTGTTCATGGACGGCGGCGTCGTCGTCGAGGCCGGCGACCCGCGCGAGGTGCTCGCCAACCCGCAGCACCAGCGCACCAAGGCGTTCCTCTCCAAGGTGCTCTAGCAGAACTCGCTGGTCGAGTAGCGAGGAACGAGCGTATCGGGACCGCGCACGAGGCCCGGCTTCCCGCGGGAAGCCGGGCCTCGTTGCATCCCCGCCGGGTTCGCTCAACCGGCGGGTTTTCGCATTCCCCGTTGGCTCGAGGGAGCGTGCGACCGAAGCCAACCAACCGCAGCCGTGCCTACGTGGCGACCGGCGGGGCGAGAAGGGCGACGGTGCGGAATCCGGCGTTGGACATCGACGAGTCCGGAGTGTTCGACGAGCGGGCCGCGTTGCGGTACCGATTGCAGTACGAGTCGTGGCAGAGGAACGACCCACCGCGCATGACGCGCAGCGCGCCAGAATCCGGGCCGCGCGGGTTCTCGCTCGGCGAGGCGGCGTAGTACCCGGGGTCGAACCAGTCCGCGCACCACTCCCAGACGTTGCCGACGCTCTGCCAGAGCCCGTAGGCGTTGGGGGTGAAGCTGCGCACCGGGGCGGTGGTGAGCCAACCGTCATCCAGCGTGTTCACGGTGGGGAAGGTGCCCTGCCAGATGTTCATCCGCCAGTCCTCGCGCTCGTTGCCCCACGGGTAGCGCGCCCCGTCGAGGCCGCCCCGGGACGCCGCCTCCCACTGTGCCTCACTGGGCAGCGCGCGGCCGGCCCAGCGGCAGTAGGCCGCGGCGTCGTTCCAGCTCACGTGCACGACGGGGTGGTCGCCGAGGCCGCTCAGGTCGGAGTCGCTGCCGCCCGGGTGCTGCCAATCGGCGCCGCGCACGCCGAGCCACCACGGGGTCGCCGGCGGCTGCCCGACGATGTCTTTCTGCGGTGCGGCCAGTGCGAGGTGGAAGACGGCGGAGTAGCCGAACGTCTCGGCCTCCGTGCGGTAGCCGGTGGCCTCGACGAAGGCCCGGAACGCATCATTCGTCACGGAGGTCGCGTCGATGCTGAAGGCGTCGAGGGCCACGGCGTGCACCGGCTGCTCGCCGTCTGCGCGGTAGCCGACGCCCTGGTGGTCGCCCATGGAGAAGGTCTGGGCCGGAACGAGCGCCTGCGCGATCGCATGCCCGGGGTTGCCCGGCTTGCCCGATTCTGTGCCGGGCGAGGCTGCGCGGGGGGAGAGGGGCAAACCCTTCCGGCCCTGTGGGGCGCAGCACGAGCCGCCGTGCGCGTCGCCCACGCTCATCAGAGCCCCAGCTTCTCGGTGATGGCGTCGGCGAGTGCGCTGTCGATGATCAGCGTGTGCGCGTAGCCGGCGCGGGCGGCCGCGATGGTCGCGTCGACGCGGTGGGCACCGTAGCTGGTGGCCACGATGTGCGGAACGGCGCGCAACTGCTCGGCCGAGATGCCCAGCACCCGGTCGTCGAGGGCGGCGAGTGCGAGTGCGCCGTCGCCGGTGAAGACGCGGCCGCTGATCTCGCCGACCGCGCCGGCCGCCGCGGCCTGCTGTGCCAGCTTCGCCGGGACGAGGGGGTAGAGCGAGGAGCCCTCCTCCGACCACGTGCCGACCGAGACGACGGCAATGCTGAGGTCTGCTGCCCGCTTCAGGCAGGCGGCGATCTCGGCCTGCTGCTCCAGCGCACGCCGGATGTCGGGGCTCTCCACCACCAGGGGGGCGTAGATCGGGTAGGCGGTGCCGTGGGCGAGTCGGGCGACGTGGCGGATGATCTCGACGGAACCCATGCGGTTTCCGGTGAGGGTGAGCGCTCCGGCCAGCTGCACGACATCGCACGGCGCGAGGTGGTCGAGGTGGGCGGCCATCGACTCGATCGCGCGACTCCAGGTGAGCCCGACGGCATCCCCCTCGAGCACGGTCGCGCTGAGGTAGCGCGCCAGCGCCTCGCCGACGCTGTCCAGCGAGGGCTCCAGGCCGAGCTTGCGCGAGCGGCCGACCACGATGGTCTCGGCCAGGCCGAGGGCGCTCGTGATCTTCGCGCCGGTGACCGAATCGATCTCGGCCGGGTCGCCGACAGAGATGCGCACCAGCCCGGAGGCGCGGGCGTCTTCGAGGATGCGGGCGACCTGCCAGCGGCTGAGCAGCTCACGCTCGGCGATCGCCACCTTCGACTCGTCGTCGAGGTAGTAGGAGCGGGCAACTCTCAGCACCTGTGACGGATCATGGGTGGGGTGTTTCGGGGGTGTGCGAGTTGCCACTTCGAGCCTCATTCCTCTTCGGGCTGTCATTCTACCGCTCATATGTGCGAAATACGCCTCACGTTTGCGCGATGCATTCCCGATGGCTACAGTGAACCGATCACTAATGTGCAAATGGCTGCGCTCATTTGAGCGCAACACGTCCAAAGAAGGGCCCCCATGACTTCCCCCACGTCCGTGGCAACCGCAGCTGCACCTGCGGCCGCCATCCCCGCCTCGCCCAAGAAGGCCGTCGCCGCAGCATTCGCCGGCGCATTCATCGAGTGGTACGACTTCTACCTGTACGGCATCGCTGCCGCGCTCGTGTTCCCCCGCATCTTCTTCCCCGAGTCAGACCCGACCGTTGCACTGCTGATGTCGTTCGGCAGTTTCGCGGCCGGCTTCCTGATGCGCCCGCTCGGCGCCATCGTGTTCGGCCACTTCGGCGACAAGCTGGGCCGCAAGAAGATGCTGATCATGACGGTGCTGATCATTGGTATCTGCACCTTCGTCATTGGCCTGCTGCCCGGCTACGAGCAGCTCGGTGTGTTGTCGGTCGTGCTGCTTCTGCTCGCACGCCTGCTGCAGGGCTTTGGCATCGGCGGTGAGTTCGGCGGCGGCTCCCTCGTTGCCCTCGAGAACGCGCCCACGGGTAAGCGCGGCCTCATGGGCAGCTTCCACCAGATGGGTACCCCGGCCGGACTCCTGGTCTCGACAGGCGTGTTCAGCCTGATGCAGCTGCTCCCCGAGGACGACTTCTTCTCGTGGGGCTGGCGCGTGCCGTTCCTGCTCAGCGGCGTCTTCGTTCTGCTCGCCTTCGTCATCCGTCGTTCGCTGCCGGAGACGCCGGCCTTCGAGGCCGACAAGGACGAGGTGCGATCCGTTCCGTTCTTCGCGCTGATCCGCGAGGGCTGGAAGAACCTGCTCCTCGGCATCGGCGCCCGCATGGCCGACGCCGTGACCTACAACATCATCAACGTGTTCGCGATCTCCTTCACGACCACCTACCTCGGCCTGCCGAGCACCCTGATCCTGGTCGGCTTCACGATCTCGGCCGGCGTGCAGATGGTGCTGCTGCCGTTCTTCGGCAGCTGGTCCGACCGTATCGGTCGTCGCCCGATCTACCTGGCCGGCATCGTCATCTGCGGCGTCGGAGCGCTGTTCTACTTCCCGATCCTCCAGCTCAACCAGCCGCTCAGCACCTGGTTGATCATCGTGGCCCTGCACGCGGTCGGAACCGGCATGATGTTCTCCATCCAGGGAGCATTCTTCGCCGAGATGTTCGGCACTCGCATGCGCTACACCGGCCTCGGCGTCGTCTACCAGAGCTCCGCCCTGATCGGTGGCGCCCCGACCCCCGCGATCGCCGTCGCGCTGACCTCGGTCTTCCTCGGCTCGTACTGGCCCGCCGTGATCTACCTGATCGCCGCCTGCGTGATCAGCGCGATCTGTGTGCTGCTGGCATCCGAGAACTCCAAGCTCGACCTCAGCGACACCTCGGCCATCGTCACGAACAACAGCGCGCGCAAGCTCGCGCGCGCAGCCCGCTAGGCAGCGGCAGAGCGACAAGCCAGCGGAAGGCAGGCAGACACCCATGACCACCAACGACACGCGCCCCAATATCGTGCTCATCATGACCGATCAGCAGCGCTTCGACTCGATCGCGGCCCTCGGCCACGACCACGTCGACACGCCGCACCTCGATCGACTCGTGCGCGAGGGCACCGCATTCACCAACACCTACGTGGCCTCGCCCTCCTGCGCACCCTCGCGGGCGAGCCTGTTCACGGGGCTGTACCCGCACAGCTCCGGCGTGCTGCGGAACGACGACAAGTGGTCGCACTCGTGGGTGGAGCTGTTGGCGGCGGAGGGGTACCGCTGCACCAGCGTGGGCAAGATGCACACCTACCCGTATGAGGCGTCGGTCGGATTCCACGAGCGGCACGTCATCGAGAACAAGGACCGTGCACACCCGAATCTGCCGTACTTCCTCGACCAGTGGGACAAGGCCATCTGGATCCGGGGCCACGAGAAGCCCTCCCGCGTGACGTACCGCACGCGGGAGGACTACTCGGAGCGCCTCGGCGCATTCGAGTGGGAGCTGCCGGACGACCTGCACGCCGACAACTTCGTCGGCAACCTGGCCCGGCACTGGCTGGACACCTACCCGGACAAGAACGCCCCCTTCTTCCTGCAGATCGGGTTCCCCGGGCCGCACCCGCCCTACGACCCCACCGCGAAGCACCTGGAGCCGTATCTGGACCGGGCGATGCCGGAGGCCAAGCGCACCCAGGCCGACCTGGACTCGCAGCCCACGCCGCTCAAGGAGTTGCGCAAGCACCACCAGGCCAACGACCACGACGCGATCGTGCAGCTGGAGAACCCCACCGCCGAGCAGCTCGAGCGCCAGCGCCGGCACTACTTCGCCAATGTCTCGCTGATCGACGAGCAGGTCGGCGGCATCCTCGATGCCCTCGACGAGCGCGGCGTGCTCGAGAACACCATCGTGGTCTTCACCTCCGACCACGGCGACGCGCTGAACGACCACGGTCACTCCCAGAAGTGGACGATGTACGAGCCGAGCGTGCACGTGCCCGGCATCATCTGGGGCCCCGGCCGGGTGAAGGGCGACCAGCAGCTGAGCGGCCTGGTGTCGCTGATGGATGTCGCGCCGACGCTCCTGGAGCTGGCCGGCATCACCCCGCCGGTCTGGATGGAAGCCGAGTCGCTGCTGCCCGCGCTGCGCGGCGAGGAGTGGAGCGGGCGCCGCTACGTGTTCTCCGAGCACGCCCGCGACTTCATCCTCACCGAGACGGCGCTCATGACGATGGTGCGCGACGAGCAGTTCAAGCTCGTCGAGTTCATCGACTACGACGAGGGCCAGCTCTTCGACCTCGCCGCCGACCCGCACGAGGAGACCAACCTGTGGAGCGAGCCAGGGCACGCGGAGGTGCGCACCCGCCTGGAGAAGGCGATCTCGCACTGGCGCGCCACCAGCTCGATGCACACAGCAACGTGGGGCAAGGAATGGCGGTAGCCGGCCGCCCCACCACCACCCGAGGAGACCAGATGACCACCACACCCGTGCTGCCAGAGACGATGCGCGTCTCGCAGCTGGACGCCGCGCACAACGTGCGCCTGACCGAACGCCCCGTGCCGACGCCCGGCCCCCGCGAGGTGCTCGTGCGCGTCGCCGCCGTTGGCGTGTGCGGCAGCGACACCCACTACTACGAGCACGGACGGATCGGGCCCTTCGTGGTCGCCGCCCCGCTCGTGCTCGGCCATGAGGCCTCGGGAACGATCGTGGCCGTCGGCAGCGGGGTGGATGCGGCACGCATCGGATCCCGGGTGTCGATCGAGCCGCAGAAGCCGTGCCGCGCCTGCGAGCAGTGCAAGGCCGGCCGCTACAACCTCTGCGCCGCCATGGAGTTCTTCGCGACGCCGCCGATCGACGGTGCATTCGCCGAGTACGTGCTCATCGAGCAGGACTTCGCGCACGACGTGCCCGACTCGATCAGCGACGCCTCCGCGGCGCTGGTCGAGCCGCTCTCCGTCGGAATCGCCGCCTGCCGCAAGGCCGAGGTCACCGCGGGCTCGCGGGTGCTCATCGCCGGGGCCGGCCCGATCGGCGTCATAACCGCGCAGGTCGCCCGCGCATTCGGCGCGGTCGAGGTGCACATCAGCGATGTCTCCGAGCCGCGCCTGGCGTTCGCGCTGCAACACGGCGCCACCCATGCACACCTCGCAGGGGCCCCGCTGGAACACCTCGCCGTTGACGCCTTCATCGACGCCTCCGGAGCCGCGCCCGCCATCCGGGCCGGCATCCCCGCCGTGCGCCCGGCCGGCCGCGTGATCCTCGTCGGCCTCGGCGCCGACAGCCTCGAGATGCCGGTCAACCTGATCCAGAACAACGAGCTCTGGGTGACGGGCGTGTTCCGCTACGCGAACACCTGGCCGACCGCGATCGCACTGCTGGCCAACGGCAGCGTCAACCTCGACGACCTCGTCACCGGCAGCTTCGGCCTCGACGAGGTCGAGGCGGCGCTGACCGCATCGCGGGACGGCGCCAGCATGAAGACGATCGTGACGCCCGCATCATGAGCGCCGGCGCAGCCGCGACGGCGACGTCCGTCGCCGTCGTCGGTGAGGCGCTCATCGATGTGATCCACCGCGCGGGCGGCGTCGAGAAGCACACGGGTGGCGGGCCGCTCAACATCGCCGTCGGACTGGCGCGGCTGGGCGTCCTCAGCGCCCTCGTCAGCGCCGTCGGCGACGACGAGCACGGCGACCGCATCCGTGGCTACCTGGCCGAGAACGGCGTGACCCTGCACAACGCCGATGTGCAGGGCGCGGCGACGAGCACCGCGATCGCCCAGATCAGCGCGACGGGCGATGCGAGCTACCAGTTCGCCGTCAACTGGGCCGTGCAACCGGGCGGGGTTGCGCTCGACGCCCCCGTCCAGCACGTGCACGTCGGCTCGCTCGGCGCCGTGCTGGCGCCGGGCGCCGACGCGGTCTTCGCGTGGGCGCGGGGCCTGCGCGCGAGCGCCAGCGTGAGCTTCGACCCGAACTGCCGCCCCCTGCTCGGCATCGCGCCGGCCGCGGCGCGCGTCGCGGCCGAGCGCTTCGTGCGGAGCAGCGACATCGTGAAGGCCAGCGAGGAGGACCTCGGCTGGCTCTACCCCGGGCAGAGCCCGGTGGAGGCGGCGCGGCGGTGGGCCGAGATGGGGCCGGAACTCGTGGTCGTGACCCGGGGCGGCGACGGATCCGTCGCGCTGACCCCGGGCGGCGCCGAGGCCATCGTGGTGGATGCCGTGCGCAGCCTCGGCCTGGTCGACACCGTCGGGGCCGGCGACTCGTACATGGCGGCGCTCGTCGCCGCGATCGACGACGCGGCGGCCATCGGGCCGGAGCGGCGCGGCCGCCTCGACGAGCAGACGCTGCGCTCGGTGCTGCGCTACGCGAGCGCGGCCGCGGCGATCACCTGCTCGCGGGCCGGGGCCAACCCGCCCACCCGCGCAGAGGTCGCCCGCCTGCTCTGACGACCCGGCGCTCCTGCGCGCAGCCGGAGGCTCCGTGTGACACGCCGTGCCCCCGCCCGGGGCACGGCGTGTCCGCGTTTCCACCGGCTGGCCGCACCCCGGTTGGCTCGAGGACGCGCCAGCGACCGAAACCAACCGGCCGGGTCGCCGCTATCCCGCGAGCACCTTGTTGATGCGCTGCAGGGAGACGCTCTCCGCGGTGCGCAGCTCCTGCGCGAACAGGCTGATGCGCAGCTCCTCCAACATCCAGCGGGCCTTCACGAGATTCGCCGGCGCATGCGGCGCCAGCGGGATCGTGCCGCCGGCATTGCGGAACGCGGTCTGCGCGGCCTCGATCTCGGTGAGCCCGACCCGGTCGCGACCCGGGTTCGCCACGAGCTTCTCGACGCGCACGCTGATGCCGCCGAGGTAGCGCGGCAGGTGCCGCAGCCGCTCCAGCCCGGTCTGCGAGACGAAGCCGGGGTAGACCAGCCCGTCCAGCTGCTGGCGGGCATCGGCCAGCGCCGACATGATCGTGATGCTGCTCGCCGCCTTGAGTGCTTTGTCGGCCTTGCGCGCGGCAGTGAGGGCGCTGGTCACCATCTTCACCGTCTCGAACATGGTGTCCATCACCACGGACGACACCCGGTCGCGCACCGTCTCGAACTCGGCCTTGCTGAACACGAGCCCGTCCGGCTTCACCCGGAACAGCACATCGTCGACGCAGGCGGCCAGGCAGTCATCGAAGAGTGCCTGGGTGGTGCGGTACGGGCTGGCCGCCAGCGTGAGCTTCTCGTTGCCGGTCAGGTGCTTCTGCACGTAGCTCGACGGCGACGGCACGGCCAACAGAAGCAGGCGCCGGATGCCGCCGGGCATCGCCCGCGCCTGCTCCTCGGCGGTCGTCAGCAGCCGCAGCGCGACGCTCTGGCCCTCGTCGACCAACGCCGGGTAGGCGCGGATCGTGTTGCCGCCCTGCTGCAGGTCGACGAAGCGCGGGATCTCGGTGCCCTGCTGGTCCGGCCCGTTCCCGGGAATGTTCGGCAGCCCGGTGGGGAAGGTGGTGAGCCCGCTGCGCTCGACGAACGCGGAGGCCGCCGGGGCGCCGGGGCCGCTGGGCCGGCCGGGTCGCCCGCCGCGCGGCTGCACGCTGAAGTCGCCGGTCTGGGTGTCGTCGGAGCCCGGCCGCCCGCCGCGTCGGCCGCGGCCGCCGGCATCCGGGTCGGCGAAGCTGCTCGCCACGGCGTCGCGGGCCCGCTCGCTGAGCCGGCCCTGCAGTGCGCGCAGGTCCTTGTCGCTGTCGATCTCGCGGCCCTTCCCGTCGACGACGCGGAAGGTGACCCGCAGGTGCGGCGGCACCCGGTCCAGGTCGAAGTCCGCGCCGGTGACGGGGATGTGGACAAGCTTCTTGATCACGGCGGCGATGGCCTCGGTGAACGGCGTCACGGTGACGGGTGCGGTGCTGCGCGAGCCGGCCGCGCCGCCCTCCGGACGCTCCGGCAGCTCGGCGGCGATCTTGGCCGCCCAGTCGGCCGCCGGGACGACGTTGCGCCGGATCACCTTGGGCAGGCTCTTCAGCAGCGCGGTGATGAGCTCGCCGCGCAGGCCGTCCACCTGCCAGTCGAAGCCCTCCGGCCGCAGCCGGGCCAGCAGGGTCAGCGGCACGACGACGCTCACGCCGTCGTCGACCGCGCCCGGCTCGAACTTGTAGCGCAGCGTGAAGACCTGGTCGTCCTGGCGCCAGCTCGGCGGGAACAGCGTGCTGTCGGCCTCGCTGCTGACGTCCTCGGGCACGAGGGCCTCGGCCGTCATGGTCAGCAGCTCCGGCGTCTCCTTGTGCGCGGTGCGCCACCAGGTCTCGAAGCTGCGGGTCGAGGCCACTTCGGGCGGGATCCGCCGGTTGTAGAACTCGAACACGGCCTCGTCGTCGACCAGGATGTCGCGGCGCCTGGTGCGCTCCTCGAGCTGCTCGAGCTCGGCGCGCAGCCGCTTGTTGGCGCGGTCGAAGGCCGTCAGGCCGGCGTTCAGCCGCGAGACGTCCCACTCGCCCTCAACGAGCGCGTGCCGGATGAACAGCTCGCGCGCATAGTGCGGGTCGATGTTGCCGAACTGCACCCGGCGCTTCGGCACGATCGGCACGCCGTACAGCGTCACCTTCTCGTAGGCGATGACCGAGCCCTGGCTCTTGGACCAGTGCGGCTCCGAGTAGCTGCGCTTGCAGAGGTCGCCGGCCAGCGGCTCGGCCCAGGCCGGGTCGATGGCGGCGTTGGTGCGGGCGAACAGGCGGCTGGTCTCAACCAGCTCGGCGCTCATCACGGCATCCGGCTGCTTCTTCGCCAGGGCCGAGCCGGGGAACAGCGTGAACCGGGCCTGCCGGGCGCCGATGTACTCGCCCTTGCCGCGGCGGGCGCCCGCCGCCTCCTTCGATCCGCGCGGGCCGCTCGCCTTCGCCGCCTGCGCCTGGTCCTTCAGACCGATGTGGCTGAGCAGGCCGCTGAGCAGCGCGCGGTGGATGCCGTCGGGGTTCGGTGCACTCGCCTCGCCATCGCGGGCGGTCTCGTGCACCGTCAGCCCCAGCGGCTTGGCCAGCTGGCGCAGCTGCCGGTAGACGTCGTTCCACTCGCGAACGCGCAGGTAGTTGAGGTGCTCGGCCTTGCACAGCCGGCGGAACGCGCTGGAGCCGAGCTCGCGCTGCTGCTTCTCGAGGTAGTTCCAGAGGTTCAGCAGGCTGAGGAAGTCGCTCGTCGGGTCGGCGAAGCGCGCATGCTTCTCGTCGGCCTGCTGGCGGCGCTCGAGCGGGCGCTCACGCGGATCCTGGATGGTGAGGCCGGCCACGATCGCCAGCACGTCGCGGCTGACGTTCTGCGTCTTCGACTCGATCACCATGCGGCCGAAGCGCGGGTCGATGGGCAGCTTGGAGAGTTGCTGGCCGATGCGGGTGAGCTTCGGGGTGGCGGATGCCGCGGCTGTCGTGCCCGCGCGAATCGCGCCAAGTTCAGAGAGCAGGTCGAGGCCGTCCTTGACGCCGCGGGAATCCGGCGGGGTGAGGAACGGGAACTGCGCGATGTCGCCGAGGTCGAGCGCGATCATCTGCAGGATGACGGCGGCCAGGTTGGTGCGCAACACCTCCGGCTCGGTGAACTCGGGGCGGCGGTTGAAGTCCTCCTCCGAGTACAGCCGGATGGCGATGCCGTTGCTGGTGCGGCCGGAACGGCCGGAGCGCTGGTTGGCGCTGGCCTGCGAGATGGCCTCGATGGGCAGCCGCTGCACCTTGGAGCGCACGCTGTACCGGCTGATGCGGGCGGTGCCCGCGTCGATCACATACTTGATGCCGGGCACGGTGAGGCTGGTCTCGGCCACGTTGGTGGCGAGGATCACGCGGCGGCGCACACCGGCGACCGTCGAGGGCTGGAACACCCGGTGCTGGTCGGCGGCGGAGAGCCGCCCATAGAGGGGGAGCACCTCGGTGACGCCGGCGCGACCGCCGGCCGAGGCCCCGTAGTGACCGCGCACGGCCTCC
>NZ_MPZN01000003.1 GCF_002936985.1 Microterricola pindariensis
GGGGTCCCGTTCGAGAACGAATGCCTTCACCGCGCTGTCTGAAATGTCCCTGGCCCAAATGATCACGACATCAGCCATGCTGCCGTTGCCGATCCAGCGTTTGTGGCCGTTGAGCACATAATGTGACCCGCGAAGTTCGGCAGTAGTTTCTAACGCCACCGAATCTGACCCGTGGTCAGGTTCGGTAAGCGCGAACGCTCCGATCAAGTCGAGTGTGGCCATCTTCGGGAGCCATCGTTGCTTCTGCTCCTCCGAGCCGAGCTGGTTGATGCTCCCCATGGCTAGCCCGGATTGCACGGCTAGGAAGGTGTTAAGGGAACCGTCGCCACGGGAGATTTCCATCGCCGTGACACCTGTTTCAAGCACGCTCATGCCGGGGCAGCCATAGCCCTGAATGCTCGTTCCCGCGATTCCAAGCTTTCGAAGCTCAGGGATCAGCTCGTGAGGAAAGACTGCCCGTTCCCAATAGTCGTTGATGATCGGGAGCAACTTGGTGTCAACGAACTCTCGCACCCGTGCGCGCGTCGAAGTCTCCCGTGCACTCAACAGTGAGGCCATCAAGAAGAAGTCGGAGTGATCAGCCTGCGCAACCACGATCGTATTACCCTCCAGGCGTTTGATGATCCGATTGGTGTCGGTAGTCACTCTCGCGTGGAGCGGTTCATATTGTCCAATGACATTCCACTCCACGATCTATGCGATTATCGCAAGAGTGGTTTTCTGCGCTGAGGCAGAACGGGAGAAATTTCGAGGGGGGATCAATGGAGATCCAACAGATGCGGGCTTTTCTGATGGTGGCGAGCGAACTCCACTTCGGGCGAGCGGCACAGAAGCTGTTCACGACGCAACCGGCTCTGAGCAGGACGATTAAGGGACTTGAACAGAGTCTGGGCGAGCGACTATTTGAGCGCAGCACGCGGTCGACAACCCTGACTGCGGCGGGTCGAGCACTCGTTGGGCCAGGTAGGAGTTTTCTCGATGCCCACGACCGGGCTACCGAGAGCGTCGCGCAGGCCGCCTCGGGCGCGGTCGGGACAATCAACCTCGGGTTCGCCGGCGCCTCCTCGCATCTCATGGTGAGCCGCCTTCTGCGTAGCATCGTTGAAGGCCACCCTGGAATCCAAGTCAACCTTTTTAGCTCGAATTTTGCTCGAGTCGGACTGGAGAAGCTTTTCGATGGCGAGTTCGACCTAGCGCTCGGGCGATGGGCTGCGATCCCGGCCGGCATTGAGACGAAGACACTGGCTCTCGAGTACATCGTGCTCGCGGTTGCCGAGTCGCATCCACTCGCGCAGCAGGGAACCGTGCGTTTCGCAGACGTCGCGCACGAGCGATTCATCATGTTGCCCGATCATCCCGGCGCGGTGCTCCGGGACCGCCTCTTTGAGCTCTCGCGCATGGTCGGAACCACGCCAGATGTACGCCAAATCGCCCCGGACACATGGACGGTGCTCGCACTTGTGTCTGAAAATCTCGGCGTGACGCTCACCCTCAGCACAGTGCGTGACAGCACCTGGTTTCCGGGTGTGGTCTTTCTCGAGTTGGAAGACGCGATCGGAACGGCTGATTTGAGTCTCGCCTGGAGGTCGCCGGTCAGCAATCCAGCGGTGAGCGTCGCTGTCGATGTTGCTGCGGTGGCTTTTCCTTTGGTAGTACCGAAAAAGACTGATGCTCAGAATGCATAAGTTCCCGCGGTGATTTGCATTGGATTTGACAAATATTCTCGGATAACTTCGCAGGTTAGAGGTGGATTGGACGTTGGTTCGCCTTAACTTCAGAAGTCCGCCAACAGGTTGGCTAAGCGTGCTCCGCCGACGATGTTGTCGCGTAGGCATCCGGGCCCTCCCGAGGCACAGCGTGAAATGTGCCGACTTGCTCGCGGCAGAGCGTATCGGCATCGATCCCGAGAAGTCGGGCCCAAACCAATGCATGAGGAGTGATCTGTGAAGAAGCAAATCCAAGTTTCGATTGCGCTTGCCTGTGCGGCGCTCGTTGCGTTGTCCGGTTGCGCAACGTCGAACAACAACAACGCCGCCAATGACGGTGCCGCCTCTGCCGACACCAATCTGGTGATCGGCATGGCCCTCGGCGACCTGGCCACCTTGGACCCGGCACGAGTACTCGCCGATGCCATGCAGCTGGTGATCCCGCTGTACAGCGACACTCTGGTTGACGTGAACCAGGATGACCCACGGCAGATTGAGCCGGCGCTGGCGAGCTCATGGGATGTCTCGGACGATCTGAAGACCTACACCTTCCACTTGCGCGATGACGTCACCTTTCCCAGCGGCAACAAGCTCACCGCCGACGACGTCGAGTTCAGCCTTCTACGCATCAAGAACGTCCAAGGGGCTTCTGCCTTCAAGATGGGGATGGTCGAGTCGATCGACGTGATCGATCCCACGACGATCCAGTTCAATTTGGTGGGCGCGGACTCAAGCTTTCCGTCGCGCATGACTGCGCCGTATCTGGCAATTCTCGACAGCAAGGTCCTTGCCGAGAACGGCGGTGTCAGCGACGAGACCGCAGTTGACACGGATACGGCTCAGGCATTCCTCGACGCAACCACGATCGGCACCGGAGCTTACGAGCTCTCGAAGTGGAACCGAAACGAAGACATCATCTTCACTGCTCGTGAGGGTTACTGGGGCGATGCGCCCACGTTCACGAAGGTCACCATTCGCAACATTCAATCGGCCTCGACCCAGCGCCAGCTGGTTGAGCGCGGCGACATCGACATCGCCATGGACATCGACCCCGACACCGCAGCATCGCTGAAAGACTCGACCGGCGTCAGCGTGGGCAGCGAACAGTCCTACAACCTCAACTACATCGCGATGAGTGACACCCCGGCCAACCCACAGTTCAAGGACCTTCGAGTCCGGCAGGCTGTCCAGGCCGCCATCGATTACGAGGGCATCAGCGCGGCACTGGGCGGCAATGCCCCGCGCCCCGCCGCAGTGGTTCCAATCGGCTTCCTCGGAGCAGACCAGGTCGACCCGATCGAAACGGACGTCGCCCGTGCCAAGGCTCTCCTCGCTGAGGCTGGCGTTGGCGAGTTCGCTGTCGACGTGACCTTCGCAAACGTCATCTGGTACGGCGTTTCCCAGCAAGCCCTCTGGGAAAAGATCAAGGCTGACCTTTCGCAGGTCGGAATTACCCTGAACCTCAAGCCCGTCGAGTACGCAAACTGGATCGAGGGTTACCGCGCGTCGAGTCTGCCACTGACATCGGGCTTGTGGGCACCGGAAGACTTTGACTCCTCGTCGTACTTTGATCCGTTCGGCCGCGAAGATGGCATCTACGGCAAGCGCACCAAGATGGTCTTCCCGATCGGCCAGGAGCTCTATGAGAAGTACCTCTCCGAGATCGATCCCTCTGAGCGCGAAGCAATCGCCGTCGAATTCATCACCGAGATGCGCGACCACGCCACGCTGATCCCGATCATTCAGCCGAAGAAGATCTTCGTGTACTCCAACCGCATCGACAACGTGAAGTACAGCCCAGACATGCAATTGCGCATGTTTGATATCACTCTGGCGAAGTAGAGGGTCTGGCCCCATCGTGCGCATCACCGGCTCTACCGCAGTACTTTTCATCCTCTGTGATCCTGTTTCCCATGTGAAAGGAACAGACATCCTGAACCGCCAACTCCTCGAAGAAGGAATCGATGCCGCGTTCTCGCCGCTGCATGTGGCCCCGGGCAGCCTCGGGACAGTCATCGCGGCAATTCGTGACATGAAGAATGTTGCCGGATTCGGAGTCACGATTCCCCACAAGATCGAAGTTTTGCCACATTTGGACGAGATCACTACGCAGGCACGAGAGGCCGGATCTGTCAACTTCGTGCGTCGGTCGCCGGAGGGGAAACTGATCGGTACGAACATCGATGGGGCCGGATTCACGCGGGGGTTCTCGAACCAAGGGATGACGTTGAAGGGCCGCAAGGTCCTACAGCTTGGTGCAGGCGGCGCCGGCCGTGCGATTGCGTTTGCAATCGCCGCGGCCGGCGCGGCTCAGCTCACCATCTGGAATCGGAGTAGCGAACGGGCGGTCGCGCTGGCCGCCGAGGTAGCACGGGCGTACCCGCTCTGCCTGACAGTTGCCGGAGGCAACGACCCCGCGGGTTTTGGTGTCGTCGTCAACACGACCTCCGCAGGGATGTCGGAATCGGTCGAGATGGTCATCGATCCGTCACGACTGAGCCGGGGCACTCTGATCGCAGAGATTGTGATAAATCCGACTCGCACCACACTGCTGCGGTGCGCAGAGGAAAAAGGCTTGAACTGGTCGAACGGCACTCACATGCTTGAGGCCCAGTACGAACTCATGCGTGACTTCATCGGGCTGCGCAAATGATCAACGCCGAGTACGAGCGCTCCTTGAGAACCGCTGTCATCAACGCCTGCCAACGAATGGTGTCGAGCAAACTCGTCTACGGCACAGCCGGAAACGTGAGCATCAGGGTCGGCGACCGAATCCTGATCTCACCATCCTCCGTGCCCTATTCGGAACTGACGCCCGAGTTGATCTGCGAGGTTGGCCTTGATGGCTCCGTGCCCGCAGGGCAACGCGCCAAGGCCTCCTCAGAGGTGCCTTTGCACTTGGAGCTGTATCGCAATTCAGATGCCGCCGCAGTGGTGCACGCGCACTCCGCCGCAGCTGTCGCCGCCGGCCTCGTCACTGACGAAATTCCAGCCATCCACTACATGATCCGCCAGTTCGGTGGCCCCGTGCGCGTCGCCGACTATGCGACCTTCGGGAGCGCTGATCTCGCGTCGCTCGTAAGCCAAGCGATTCACGGAAGGACCGCCGCACTAATGCGAAGTCACGGATTGGTTGTTTACGCAGCAGACCTTGGCGCCGCCCTGGCCGGCTGCGAACAACTCGAATGGCTCTGCGACGTGTATCTGCGCGCGCGTGCGGCCGGCCCGATCATCGCAACCCTCGATACCGACGAACTGACCGTCGTCGCTGATGCCGCTACTCAGAGGGGGTACCGACTGTGAGTGCCATTGTGTGCTTCGGCGTGCATATTCTCGACACGATCGCCGCCCCGATTGACGAGGTTCCTAAACTGCAAAACAGTGTGCGCGTCGAGCGGATCCTGCACGCAGTGGGGGGCACCGCCGCTGGCGTCGCAATGGATCTCGTACATTTGGGCTCATCGGCCGCCACGATCGGCGTGGTCGGCGACGACCCCACTGGTCAGTTCCTACTCGGCCTGATGCGGGCCAAAGGTGTAGATGTCGATGCGGTACGCACACTGACCGGCGCCCAGTCCTCGTCGTCGGTCCTGCTCATTGACTCCCTGGGTAACAGGCCCGCCCTGCACGTCCGTGGGGTGCACGAAGTGGCTGAATGGGATGATCTTGACTTGGCTCCGCTTGCCAACGCCGATTTCGTGCACGTCGGTGGGCTCGACGCTCTGAGCGCTCTCGGACGAACCGAAGTTGTCACCATGCTCCGCACGCTTCGCGCCCGAGGCACATTTGTTAGCCTCGATTTTCAGTCTTCAGCCCAACATCTCACGCCCGAATTGCTTGAGCTTGTCGGCGAAGTCGATGCTTTCCTACCGAACGACGAGCAAGCTGCCGGTCTGACGGGGCTCACCGCAATCGACGAGATCGCGCACGCGCTGCTCTTGACCGGAGTTCGCCAGGTCATCATCACATGCGGCGCAGAAGGCATCTACTTCGCGGACCGCAGTCAGACGTTTAAGGTCGATGCATTCCCGGCCACTGTGAGAGACACCACCGGCTGCGGCGACTCCGTCGTTGCCGCCTACCTGAGCGCACTTTCTCGCGGGTATTCCCTGCGTGACGCCCTCACACTGGCCAGCGCGGCCGGAGCTGCCGTCGCTAGCGGAATCGGCTCGCTCGGCGAGCTCCCGAGCTGGGACGGCCTGTGCCTTCAGGCCGGAGTTTTGACGAACACTGCGAGCGATCGCACCGAAGGAGTGAAATGACGAAGACTTTGGACGCGGCTCAGCTGATCGACGGCGAGTGGGTCAACTCTCTCGGGGACGCTTACCTGAGCGTCGACAGCCCGGTCACGGGCCTACAGATCTCCACGGTTCCCGCGGTTGACGCCTCGCAGCTGGACCGAGCACTCGCCGCAAGCGAATCAGCCTGGGCTGAGTGGAAGGCCCGGAGCGCGTGGGAGCGCTCGAGCATCCTGCGCCGTGCCTCTGAACTCATGACTGAACGGGCCGAGGAGATCGCCATCAGGCTGACCCAGGAGATGGGCAAGCCGATCGTGGAATCACGCCTCGAGGTAGCGGCGAGTATCGAGCAGTTCGATTGGTACGCCGATGAAGCCCGCCGCATCTACGGCCGGATTCCGGAGTCTCGGAACACGACCTTGCGCCTCGCCGTCCGCCGTGAGCCGGTCGGACCCGTCGCAGCATTCACACCGTGGAACTTTCCCCTCCTGCTCGCAGCGCGCAAGGTCGCACCCGCGCTCGCCGCCGGCTGCACAATGATTCTGAAACCGGCATCCGAGGCGCCCGGGCCAGCCCTTCTTATGGGTGAGGTGCTCCAATCCGCGGGGCTTCCCTCCGGTGTGCTTCAAATCGTCACAGGTAAGGCCCAGTTCATCTCCGAGCATTTGTTGAGCTCGCCGATCGTCCGAAAGCTCAGCTTCACCGGCTCGGTGCCAGTGGGTAAACACCTCATCGCGTTGGGTGCGGCCAACGTCGTGAACGTCTCGATGGAGCTCGGCGGCCATGCGCCGGTCGTGATCATGGGTGACGTCAACGCCACCCAAATCGGGCGGCTGTGCGCCTCAGGGAAGTTCCGCAATGCCGGGCAGATCTGCATCGCACCGACCCGCTTCTATGTGCACGAGTCGATTGCCGACGAGTTCGCCTCTGCCTTTGCAGCTCGCACCGCAGAACTCGTTGTCGGCGACGGCATGAACGACGCAACAGATATCGGCCCGCTCATCAGCGACTCCGCACGGGTCCGCATTTCAGATCTCGTCGCTGACGCGCTGAGTCACGGGTCAGAGCTTCTATGTGGGGGGAAGCCGCAGCCGGGCGAAGGCTACTTCTTCGAACCAACCGTCCTCTTGGACGTTCCTGCGCACGCCAAGATTATGCAGGATGAGCCCTTCGGGCCTGTCGCACCCATCGTGCGCTTTTCCACACGTGACGAGGCGATCGGTCACGCGAACAACACCCCATTTGGTCTCGCCGCATACATCTTCACGAACAACCTCGACGATGTCACGGTGCTCAGCGAACAGATCCAGGCGGGCATCGTCGGGGTGAACACGTTCGCGGTGAGCGCGGCTTCTGTTCCCTTCAGTGGTGTGAAGCACTCCGGTATCGGCGCAGAAAACGGCACCGAGGCGATGGACGGATACCTGGTGCCCAAGACGATCGTCACCGCACACGCCCGAATCTGACCGATACCAATTTCAATCACGAAGGCACCTGAATGGGCATCCTGATATTCGCGCTCCGGCGATTCCTTCTAGCAAT
This sequence comes from Microterricola pindariensis, assembly GCF_002936985.1. Taxonomy (GTDB): domain Bacteria; phylum Actinomycetota; class Actinomycetes; order Actinomycetales; family Microbacteriaceae; genus Microterricola; species Microterricola pindariensis. The sequence continues at coordinate 7,487 of NZ_MPZN01000003.1, forward strand.
TCCAACCCTTCTGGGGCTGCTGATTGTGACCTTTATCCTGGCCAACTTCATGCCAGGGGACCCTCTCGCGCGGTTGCTCGGGGATGTGGGCGGGAGTAACCCTGAAACAGTGGCAGCGTACCGCGCCCAATGGGGCCTCGACAGGCCGTTGTGGGAACAGTTCTTCATCTATGTCGGCAATCTCCTTCAAGGCGATCTAGGCCAGTCAACCTTCACCCGTCGCGGAGTGATGGAGGACCTCCTCAGTTTTCTTCCCGCCACCGTCGAGCTCGGTGTTGCCGCCATTCTCTTTGCAGGCATCATCGGCTTGGCCTTGGGAAGCCTCGCTGCGCTGTTCCACAACAAATGGCCGGACTTCCTAGTGCGTGCCATTGCACTGCTTGCATCGGGCGTCCCGGTCTTCTGGCTGGGACTGATAGCACTGCAGGTCTTCTACCTCCAGCTCGGCTGGAGCCCCGGTCCGGAGGGACGTCTGAGCTCGCGTGTGAATCCGCCACCGCGGATCACCGGGGCATACACGGTCGACTCCATACTGAGCGCCGACAGTGTGGCGTTCTGGGATTCCCTGGCACACATCGTTTTGCCTGCGGCCGTGCTGGGAGCGTTCTTCCTCGGTCTAGTGTCTCGAATGATGCGCGCCTCGATGCTCGACGTGCTCAAAGCCCCATACCTCATGACTGCACGCTCAAAGGGGCTGAACACCCGGACCATCGCGCAGTTTCACGTGTTGCCGAACGCGCTGATCCCCACGATCACCGTTGTCGGCCTGGCCATCGGCGGATTGCTTGCCGGTGCGGTCCTGACCGAGACGGTCTTCTCCTGGCCAGGCATAGGCCGCTACGCGGTTGACGCCGCAAAAGCACTTGACTACCAAGCGATTCTGGGCGTGACACTCCTAATCGGTTTCGTCTACGTGATTACCAACGCAATCATCGATGTCGTATATGCGGCACTCGACCCTCGAATTCGACTGGGGAGTTGAGCGACATGGGAGTAACCATGCAAAGTCCTGACCCGAAGACGATTCGTCTCATGACGGTCGATCAAAACTCTTCGACCCCAGCCAGCCGCGCCAGAGGGCTGCTCGTCGCGGCACGTACTAGCGCGCGAAGCCTCGATTTCGGCTACTACATTGGATTGTTGATCATCGTGGCGTGGGCAGTCATCGCGACGACCGCGTATCTCTGGGTCCCGTTCCATCCGACCGAATATCAGGACGTGGCCAACCGTCTTGCTGCCCCCTCTGCCACGAATATCTTCGGAACGGATGAGCTGGGCCGGGACGTGTTCAGTCGCGTCATGGCCGGCGCCCAGCTGTCGTTGCCCATCGCACTTCTCACAGTTGCGATCGCAGGTGTCGTTGGAAGTGTGATCGGCGCAATCTCTGGCTTCGTCGGCGGAATGGTGGACGAATTGATCATGCGCGTCTGCGACGTGATCCTCTCATTCCCGGCCATCGTCCTCGCCCTAGCAATCGTCGCGGCGCTCGGACCAAATTGGTTCAACGTTGTCGCCTCGATCTCTCTGGTGATGTGGCCGGAATATTGCCGCCTCATGCGTAGCCAGGTGTTGTCCATTCGCACCAACCTTCATGTCACTGCGGCAATCTCGGTCGGATGCTCGCCGACGCGAGTCTTCTCCAAACATGTTCTGCCATACGGGCTGCCCGCGATCATGGTGAAGGCGACCGTCGATCTTGGGATGGTGATTCTGATCACCGCAGGCCTGAGCTTCATCGGCGTCGGCGTAACACCCCCCACTCCTGAGTGGGGTGCGATGGTCAGTGCCGCCCAGACTCGTATCGACTCCTGGTGGTTGGTTGTATTCCCCGGACTTGCCATCCTCTCAACGGTTCTGGCCTTCAACTTCGTCGGCGACGGCCTCCGAGACAAGCTCGACCCTCAGCTTCGAGGTGGCAACGCCAAGGGGGCGTCGGCCAAGAGCATGCTTCAGAGGATTTTCTTGGGCCAGCGCAAAACAAAGGAGACGCCCGCATGAGCACGGTGACCGTGACGTCACGGATAGGCCTGAGTTCGCCAGAAGAATCGAAGGCGGTGTTGAAAGTCTCCGACCTGGTTGTGGAATACCACACCGCACGAGGCATCGCTCAGGCCGTGAACGGTGTGACCTTCACGGTGCATGCGGGCGAGAAGCTCGCGATCGTTGGTGAGTCCGGCTGCGGAAAGACTGCGACGCTCCTGGCTGCCCTGCGCCTTCTGCCCTCACCGCCGTCGAAGACCGTGCGGGGATCGGTTGAAGTTGACGGCACGGATCTAATGACTCTCGGCCCGAAAGCGCTCAACGAGATCCGGGGACGCGACATCTCGATCGTGTTCCAGGACGCGCTCAGCGCATTCAATCCGGTATTGACCGTGGGGCGCCAGATCAGTGAAGGAGTTCGACAGCAGCGCAAGCTCTCCAAGGCGGCGGCACACGAGCTCGCTGTCGACATGCTTGCTCGGGTTGGAGTCCCCGATCCCGATCAGCGGGCCAAGCAGTACCCGCACCAGCTCTCCGGCGGAATGAGACAACGTGCGATGATCGCCATGGCGCTCGCCGGCGAGCCCAAAGTCCTCTTCGCCGATGAGCCAACGACAGCGCTCGACGTTACAGTGCAAGCCCAGATCCTCGACCTGGTTCGCAGTTTTAAAGATCTGGCCATCGTCTGGGTCTCACATGATTTGGGCGTCGTGGCAGGTCTGGCTGATCGCGTCATCGTCATGTACAGCGGATTCGTCGTCGAGGAAGGTCCCGTCGAAGATATCTTCCATTCGCCTAAGCACCCGTACACTGCGGCCCTACTGCGATCAATTCCCCGCACGGATGAAATGTCGGGCACCCACGAGCTGGTTTCCATTCCGGGGTCCCCGCCGGACCTCGTGGCGCTCCCCGCCGGATGCCCGTTCTATGACCGCTGTGCGGTGAGAGTCGACCGGTGCGCCACCGATCGACCGACTCTGGAGCGCGTCGGAGACACTCAAACCGTGGCCTGCTGGGTCGCACAGGCGAAGGACATTGCATCATGAGTAGCGAGCTATTAGTCGTGGAAGACCTGTCGGTGCACTTCAAAGTCAGCACCGGGACCCGAACATCCAAGAAAGTTGTCAAAGCCGTCGATCGGGTGAGTTTCTCCGTAGGCCGCGGTGAGACGCTAGGAATCGTGGGGGAATCAGGCTGTGGGAAATCCACTACCGGATATGCGATCCAAGGACTGGTGAAGCGCCAAAGTGGCAACATTCGCATTGGTGATAGGGAGCTGGGCAAGGGTCTGGGTAGGGACCGCCAGTTGCTGAGCCGGCGAGTGCAAATGGTGTTCCAGGACCCAACGTCGTCGCTCAATGCGAAGATGACCGTCGGTCAGATCCTGACGGAGCCGCTGGCCGTGCACAACATCGTGCCGCCCCGTGAACGCGCAGAGCGCGTCGGGGAGCTGCTGGAGATGGTCGGAATGCCACGCAGCTCCGCACTTCGTTTTCCGCACGAGTTCTCGGGCGGACAGCGTCAACGGATCGGAATTGCCCGCGCGCTCGCAGTTGAGCCTGAACTCATCATCTGTGATGAGCCGACCGCCGCGCTCGACGTTTCGGTGCGCGCACAGGTTCTCAACTTGCTTCGACGCCTGCAGAAGGAGCGGGGCCTCTCGCTCATTTTCATCTCACACGACGTGTCAGCAGTGACTCACATGGCGGACCGCATTATGGTCATGTACCTGGGTCGGGCCGTCGAAGTTCTCCCAAGGGCAGCTCTCCTCAACAGGTCGGCTCACCCGTACACACAGGCGCTCCTATCGGCCGTTCCAGTGCCGGACCCCCTAGTCGAGAAGAATCGCGAACGCATACTGTTGCGCGGCGACGTGCCTAGCCCGATCAACCCGCCAAGCGGATGCGTGTTCCGCACCCGCTGCCCGATCGCGCAAGAGATCTGCGCAATTGACGTTCCCAAGCAGCGGGTGATCGGCAAGGAGGCGGAGGGCCAAACTGTCGCCTGCCATTTCGCGGAGGAAGTGCGGGAGGGCGGAATCGCCGCGTTGGCCGCATCCAGTCTTCTGGCACCGAGCACGATGAAGGAGACCGCATGAATGCCCGATCAGAGTCACAGGGGTCGTGGCTTGAAGCCCCTGCGTCAAGCGGCCCGCTCTCCGGTGTGAGAGTACTTGATTTCTCCCGCATTCTCGCGGGGCCGTACGCGACCATGCATCTGGCCGACCTTGGCGCCGACGTGATCAAAGTTGAGGCCCCGGGTCGCGGCGACGAGACTCGGCATTGGGGACCTCCGTACTCGTCTGACGGAACGGCTTCGTATTTCTTGGCGGTCAACCACAACAAGCGTTCAATTGAACTTGATCTAGCTAATTCCGAAGACGCTCAGATTGCCTACGCTCTCGCCGTGCAAGCCGACATTGTCGTCGATAACTTCCTGCCGGGGCGGATGAAACGTTTTGGGCTCGACCGGGAGACGTTGGCCGCCGCCAATCCACAGATCGTCACGGCGACGGTCTCGGGTTTTGGCCGGGGGAACATGTACAGCGAGCGCCCTGGGTTTGACTTTCTCGCGCAGGCGATGGGGGGTCTGATGTCGATCACCGGCCAGCCGGGCGGAGAGCCGACTCGCGTGGGGGTAGCGATCACCGATCTGCTGGCTGGCGTGCTCTGCGCAACGGGCATACTTGCGGCCTTGAGTGAGACCAGGACAGGCGCACTCGGCCGGCACATAGAAGTATCGCTGTTGGATACTCAGATCTCGATGCTCGCGAATATCGGATCGGGGTGGCTGGTCTCCGAATCGGTTCCGGAACGGTTTGGGAATGCGCATCCGAGCATCGCACCATACGAAACGCTTGCGACCGCAGACAAACCCTTGGCGGTTGCGGTGGGAACGGATCGGCAGTTTCGACGGTTTGTCGAAACTTTGGGTGCTCCCCAACTCGGCACCAACCCGGACTATGCGACTAATCGGGATCGAGTCGTCAATCGAGCCGCCCTTGTACTGGAGTTGGAAGCACTCCTTGTCACAAATAGTCGAGATCATTGGCTGGAGCATCTCATCGCCGCCGACGTACCGGTTGCGCCGGTGAACACAGTGGCAGAGGCGCTAGGCGACCCGGTCGTTCGGCAGCGCATGATCGCTGTGGTCAACGGAATCCCGCAGATTCGTACCGCCATTAATGTCGACGGCGAAGCCTTGGCTATTCACACTGCGCCTCCGAAGCTGGGGGCAGACTCCGCGAGTATTCGGGACCATCTGAAGTCCCGCACGCAGGGCGTGATGGCCTCTTTTGCGGCGGGGACTTCCCGATGAGCAGTCCAGATGCGGGCGCGGTCGTCATCACAGGCGCGAGCTCTGGGATCGGCAAGGCCTGCGCGATCGCATTCGCCGCGCGGGGCTATCACACACTGTTGTTGTCTCGTCGGCTCGATGACATGGTCGAACTCGATCTGGCGAATTCCAAATGCGTGGCCGTCGATGTCACCGATGCAAATCTCGTGCGCCAGACCATCCAGCGTTACGAAGCGAACCATGGGCCGATCGCTCTCCTGATCAACAACGCCGGAATCATGCCGTTGGGCAAGGTCCATAGCCAGGATCCGGCCGAATGGGCCGCCGTCTTCGAGACCAATGCGCTGTCAGTGCTCCATGCGTCGAGCGCAGTGCTGCCAGCGATGCTCAGCCGTGGCGCGGGCACTATCGTGAGCGTCTCCTCGATCGCAGGGCGCAACGTGTACGCCAATCACACGGCCTACTCCGGCTCCAAGTTTGCGGTGCACGCAATGATGGAATCGATGCGACGGGAGTACGCGACATCGGGTGTGCGATTCAGCGTCGTCGCTCCCGGAATCGTTGACACAAACCTTCTCTCGTCCGTGAGCGACGCCTCGATCGTCGCTTCATATCAGCAGACCAAGGATCGCCTGCACGGCGGCCTGACCGCCGAAAACATCGCAAGCGCCATTGTCATGATTCATGAGCAGCCGGACAGCGTGTGTATTCGGGAACTCGTAATCGCCCCAACCCCGCAGGAGTCCTAAACCGTGACCAATGAAATTTTTGTGTATGCCGACACGATTGACTGTGCAGCCGGAGACCGCGTCGGCGTCTTCATTTCCTCGTCGGTCCCGGACCAAGCGCGTGTGCGCTTGGTCAAGCCAACGGCGGGCGGCGACCAGAGCGGCGTGGAGTTCAGCTACGACGAGGTGCCGGGAACTGAGCGTCAGAACCTAGGTGTCGGCCCACAGCACACCTACGTCGGCTCATTCGGCGTTGTGTCTGGTGTCACGGCGCCTGAAAGTGACTCATACACACTGGCCGCTTACGTCTGGCCGACGCGCCTAGGAGCGGAAGCGCAGACCATCCTCGCTTGGGTGGCAGACAACGGTGCCTCACTCAGTCTGGGCACCGACACGAGCGGCCGCGCGACGGCGAACTATGAGGACGGTGGCGGGCAGGCGCATTCGGTGTCGCTTGACCTGCCCTTGCACGAACGCCAATGGTATGCGCTGAGCGCAAGCATCTCGTCAGACGGAGAGCTTGTTGTGCGCCAAGCGCCCGTGCGCTCGAGCGACCCTCGCGACGTGCCCAGCGAGCAGCACTCGGTAGGCGTGACGAAAGGGGCTGGCATCCACGGATCGGGCACGTTGTTGATCGCAACGGCGTCTCTGGTGAACGCGCCAAACGGGCAGCCTCGCTCCGAATCGTGTTTTGACGGCAAGATCGAATTCCCGGCGGCGTTCGCCGGGGCGGGTAGCTTGGACTGGCTGGTTGCCGCAGGAGACAACAGGACGAGTGGTACTGATTGGGCCGGCGGAGCGTTCGCTGCCTGGCGCTTTGATGACCAGTTCGAATCGAGGAATTTCAGCTCCGCAGTTGACGGCCAACCAGATGGAGTGCTGTACAACGCGCCTGCCCGTGGCATGACTGGGCGCAACTGGGATGGAATGCATCTGGACTTCCGATACGCACCTCGCGAATACGGGGCCGTGCATTTTCACAGTGATGACATTGAGGATGCCGCCTGGGCTAGCACCGTCGACATGCAACTGCCGGTGGGACTGGCTAGCGGAATCTATTGCGTCTTGGTTGAAACGCCCACTGCCCAAGACCACGTACCTCTTTTCGTGAGCCCTGCGATGGGTGTCGAGCGCGCCGAAGTGCTCTTCCTGGCTCCCACATTCTCGTACGTTGCGTATGCGAACAGTCGCCTCGCTGAGGAACTCGACTATAGCGGTGGCACCCTAACCGATCTGACCGTGGAGGAATCCATGCGCGATCAGCAGATATACGCGCATCGTGAATTCGGAATGTCGCTCTACGACCACCACGTCGACGGATCGGGAAATTGCTACTCAAGCAGCTTGCGTCCGATTCTGAACATGCGCTGGGACTTCCGGAGCGCAATGCAGTCGGCACCCCGGCATTTTGCAGCCGATCTGATGTGGCCCGGCTGGTTTGCACACGAGAAGGTCGAGTTCGATGTGCTCTCCGACCACGGCCTTCATGAGCGAGGCGCCGGGACTCTTGCCGGATACAAGCTCGTCATTACCGGTAGTCACCCGGAATATTGGAGCGCGGAGATGCTGGACGCGATGGAGGTCTACCTTGCCAGCGGAGGCAGCTTGGCCTATACCGGGGGGAATGGCTTTTACTGGGTCACGTCAGCGAGCGCCGGTAGGCCACATCTGCTCGAGGTGCGACGTGGTCAACAAGGCATCCGTACGTGGGAGGGCGAGCCAGGAGAGGGCACCCAGAGCCAGTCGGCAGAGCCCGGCGGCCTGTGGCGGCTCCGCGGTCGCGCTCCGAACAAGCTTGTCGGCGTAGGAATGGCAGCACAAGGCTGGGACTCTGCAACACCTGGATTTGCTAAGACCGAACTCGCGACCGATCCGCGCGTTGCCGAGCTCTTTGATGGAATCGATGAAAACGTGATTGGAGACTTCGGGCTCGTTCTCGGAGGTGCCGCGGGCGATGAGATCGACCGGGCTGACATCCGCCTTGGAACACCACGGCATACGTTGATCATCGCGCGCTCCCAGCCTCATTCGGAGTACTACCTCGCCGCATTGGAAGAGATCACCACTCCAACGCCGCTGATTAATGGCAGCAACAACCCGAACGTGCATGCTGACATCACCTTCTTCGAGACTGGAAGTGGGGGGTTCGTCGTGTCGACGAGCGCGATCACCTGGCTCGGCAGCATGGCGTATCGACGCTTTGAAAACAACGCGGCTCGATTTATGCATAACGTGCTTCACAAAGCTGTAGCCACGCCGTGACCGCCGCCACTACCAACCCCACCAGCCGCAGCTCGCACGGCACAGCTAGGAGAGAAATGACTATCGCCAGCGTGAGAGATTCTTCGGACAATCGCGTCTCGGAAGAATTCGACATGGAAATGTATTTGAGTCCCGAAGAGCTCGACTGGCAGCAGAAAGCTCGGAAATTTGCGCAGCGGCGAATCCTGCCGACCATCGAGCAAGACTTCGATGACAAGTACTTTCGGCGAGAACTGGTCGCGGAGCTCGGCGCGCAGGGCTTCCTCGGAATGCACATTTCCGGATATGGCTGCGCCGGCGCCAGCGCCATCAGCTACGGATTGGTCTGTCTAGAGCTGGAGGCGGCCGACAGCGGTTGGCGCACAATGGTCTCCGTGCAAGGGTCGCTTGCGATGGCTGCGATCGCGAAGTTCGGTTCGGAGGATCAGAAGCGGCGATGGTTGCCTGGTATGGCCGCGGGAGAAATGGTCGGCTGCTTCGCCCTAACCGAGCCGTCAGGTGGAAGCGATCCGGCCGGAATGCTCACGAGCGCCCGCTATGAGAAGGGGCGTTGGATACTCACCGGGGCGAAGCGTTGGATCGGTCTAGCCAGTGTTGCTGACGTTGCCGTGGTCTGGGCGCAGACAGACGATGGTGTGCGGGGGTTTCTAGTTCCCACCGACACGCCTGGCTTCTCGGCGATCCCGATTGACACCAAATTGTCGATGCGTGCATCCATTCAATGTGATGTCCACCTCGACAACGTTTCCCTTCCAGATGATGCGGTGCTGCCGGGAGCACGGGGACTGTCCGCTCCGTTCTCCTGCCTGAATGAGGCCCGTTACGGCATCATCTGGGGGGCCATGGGGGCCGCGCGTTCCTGCCTGGAGGTTGCCGTCGAACGGGTTCAGACTCGTGTAGTTTTCGGAAAGCCGTTGGGCGCGCAACAGCTGATGCAAGCGAAATTGGCCGACATGTTTGTCGAGTATGAGAAGGGGATGCTGTTGGCGCTCCACGTTGGGATGCTCAAAGCGAAGGGATCGTTGACGCCCACCCAGATCAGCGTGGGCAAGCTGAACAACGTGCGCGAGGCGATTAGCATCGCCTCGAAGGCGCGCATGATCCTCGCCGGTGACGGCATCACGAGCGAGTTCCCCGTCATGCGGCACATGGCGAATCTGGAATCAGTGCGCACTTATGAGGGCACTGACGAGATCCACCAGCTGATCATCGGTCGAGCGCTGACCGGCCTCAGCGCCTTTTAGGGAGAGAGATAAAGCGGAATCGTGCGCCTTCCGATGGCGGCCAGCTGTGCCAAGGATTCGCCATCGGGCTCGGCGGCCGGCGGTACGCAGATGTCGGCTAGAAATCGACGGCCGACGGTGTCAATCCGGCCGCCGGTATGCCAGGGAGGTCATGTTTCGTCCCGCGGCAACAACCTGATCGATCCCGGGGCGCGCGTGCCCGCCATGTGAATCCACGAACCCGAGAAGAGCCTTTGTCAGGTCTCCCCGGACTCGGCCAAACTGGTGTGTCGCGGATCGACCCGGTGCTCCACAGCGGCACCGAATCTCAGCGGCTCTGTGGTTGTTGCCGGCATTCTTGTTAGGAGTCAGAAGCGCCCGAACCATGCGGGAGGTCTCGGGGGTTTGAAGAATGTCGAGACAGCTTGCGATTTGATTGAGCCCGTCCCTCCTGCGTCATGCCGTCGCTGAGGATCTGTCGAGACTTCTTTCGTTGATCCGCCCGCGAGCGTAAGTTGAGCTATATCGCGTTTGCGGCACCGATGCCGCGGCGGAGACATCACGGAGGTGCACCTCATGGACCCGAAGCACGCGACTCGGAACGGGAGGCGTCGGTCATGGACGTCTTGTTCGGGGTTCTGATCTCTCTTCTGGTGATCGCCGCCCTCTCGGTGGTCACCGTCCTTCTCATCGTGCGGGCGCTCTATCGCCGCATCCGGCGCAGCCCCGCGGTGAACAGTGCGGTCCTGAAGGGGCGCGCACAACTCAGCCACGGCCCGCGGCGCAAGGCACTCTCGCTGCAATTGCAACTCGACGAGTCCCTCGACAGCGGGCGAGCCGCGATCGACCTGGCCGTGCGCAACAACGGGCGTCGCGGCGACCTGCCCCGGCTGTTCCGCCGGATCGAGGCGGAGGGCGCGACCCTGCGGACACAACTGCGCCTGATGGAGAGCGAGACGACCTCCGGCGCGGTCGACGATCAGCTGGCCGCGGCCAGCGTGGCGGTCGACCAGATCTCCGACATGGTGCATGAGCTGCGGGCATCCGTCGCCGCCGGCCTCGGCGACCCAACGGGAGACGCGCTCTCCGCCCTGCACGCCGAGCTCGACCTCGAGGTGGCCTCCCTGCACGCGGGGCTGGTGGAGCTGGCCCACCTCAACCAATTCGACAGCACCGCCCCGCGTTACCCACACCCGATCACCTCCAGCCCAAAGGAGTCCAGCCATGAGTGACAACACCGCACGGATGCGCACAATCTTCCGCACCAAGACGTCGAAGGTGATCACCCGGATGGAGGATCCACGCGACGCCCTCGACGACAGCTACGAGCAACAGGTGAAGCTGCTGCACGAGGTGCGCCAAGCGGTCGCCGAGGTCGCCACGGCGAAGAAGCGCATCGAGCTCCAGGGCGAGGAGATGGGCGCGCGGCACCGCCGCCTGGGCATACAGGCCGGTGAGGCGATGGATCAGGGGCGCGAGGATCTCGCTCGCACTGCCCTCCAGCGCCGCGCGGCGATCGAGGGCCAGGTGGCGAAGCTGCAGGATCAGCACGCCTCGCTGCAGAAGCAGACCGCTCTGCTGCAGGAGCGGGAGCGTCGTCTGGCCGAGCAGATCGCCGCGTTCCGCATCGAGAAGGAGACGATGAAGGCCACGTACAGCGCCTCCGAGGCGCAGGTGCGGGCGAACGAGGCGGTTGCGGGCATCGGCGCGAACATGAACGACATCGGCGCGAGCCTCGACCGCGCGCGCGATCGTGTCGCCCAGATGCAGGCCAGGGCCCAGGCCACGGACGACCTGCTCTCCAACGGCACGCTGCAAGACCTGACGACGACGCCGGATGCCGACATCGAGCGGCAGCTGGCGGAACTGTCGTCGCGCTCCGACATCGAGCGGCAGCTCAAGGCGATGAAGTCGCAGCGGGAAGGCGAAGGCGGTCCAGGGGCGAAAGGGGAGGCACGCGATGGCTGGCTCAGCATCGGGCAGGCGCCGCCGACGGAGTAGAGCGGTTGTGAATCTCCGAGCATGAATCACGCACCCGAGAACGACCAGGCGACGACTTCCCCCGACCGCTCGGCACACGACGCCCAGAGAGCGCTGGTCCTGGGCGGTGGCGGCTCGCTCGGCAACGCCTGGCTGATCGGCGTTGTCGCCGGCCTCGCCGAGGGCGGGGCCGACGTCTCCCAGGCCGACCTGATCGTCGGCACGTCGGCCGGGTCGACGGCCGCCGCCCAGATCACGGGTGCGGCCCCGGCTGCGCTGCTGGCCGACATCCTCGCCGCCCCCGCTCCGCCCCAGACCAGGCCGGCCGGATCCGACCGGGGGCCTGCGCCGGCGCGGCCGACGGCGAACCGTCTGGAGGCGACGAACGCGATCATCGCCGCCGCTCGGGATGCGGCGGACATGCGCCGCAGGATGGGGGAGTCCGGGATCGAACTGGCCGCCGCGGCTCCCGACTCCGCCCAGGAGCGATGGCGCGCCACCGTCGCCTCCCGACTGCCCGGCCCGCTCTGGCCAGAGCGGCGGGTGCTCATCACCGCGGTCGACGCCGACAGCGGCGAACCGGTCGTCTTCGACCGCTCCAGCGGGGTCGACCTGGCGGATGCCGTGGCCGCCAGCTGCGCGAGCGGCCCCGCCTACGGCATCGGCGACCGCCGTTACATCGACGGCGGCTACCGAACCAACACCGACAACGCCGATCTGGCCGCCGGGTATGCACGAGTGCTCGTGCTGTCCCCCTTCGCGGGCAGGTCACGGCTGCCGGCGGCCTGGGGCATGCGCCTCGCCGACCAGATCGAGCAACTGCGCGACGGAGGCAGCCGCGTCGAGACGGTCTTCCCAGACGAGCGTTCGCGCACCGCATTCGGCGACAACATGATGGACCTGTCGCGGCGCGCACCCGCCGCACGCGCGGGCCTCGGCCAGGGCAGGGCCCTGGCCGAGCGGCTCGGCGACTTCTGGCGCTAACGCTGCGCGGTGCCTCGGCGCCCTCGTCCTCGCCCTCGCACCGCGTGATGCCCGGCCACTCCTCGACTGCAGCGCGTCAGGCCCGAGCCTGGCGGATGACCTCGGCCATCGATCCGGCCCAGGGCGGGCCGTGTCCGGGAACGACGTGGTGTGCCTCGAGTGCGGAGAGCGCCTCGAGGGAGCGCAGCGCCTCGACCGGGTCGTCGGTGAAGGGCGCCGGCTGGGGGCCCACCGCCCCCGTGAGCACGTTGCGCGTGGTGAGCGCATCGCCGACGAAGACGGTGTCGACGCTCGGCACGAAGACGGCAACGCTTCCCGGCGAGTGCCCGGGCAGGCCGATGATCTGCGGCGCCCCGGGCAGGGGGAGCGTCTCGCCGTCGTGGACCTCCACCACTTCCGTCAGGTGCCTGGCCCGCACTCCGCCCTTGCGCAGCGCGTAGGCGGCGAAGCCGAGCACGGCGCCGAAGCGCATGGATCCGCCGGAGGCGTGGGAGGCCGTCTCGCCGCGTGCCCGGGCTGCATCCGCGGTGTGGACGTAGACCGGAACGCCGTGGTCGTGGCGGAGGCGCTCGGCGATGCCGATGTGGTCGCTGTCGCCGTGGGTGAGCACGACGCCGCGGATGTCGTCGATGCCGCGGCCCATGGCGGCGAGCTCTGCGAGCAGATCGGGCCAGTGGCCGGGGAGCCCGGCGTCGATCAGGGTGATCCCGGCCGGGGTGTCGATGAGGTGGAGCGCCACGATGTCGTTGCCGACGCGACGGACGCCTGGGACGAGTTGCATTGTCTTGCACCTTTCCTCTTGCTACTCTGACTGCATGGCTACGATACATAGCCATCATGGCTACGGTCAATAGCTATGGAGGAAAGAGAATCAGGGGGCACGATGCCAACACCGGAACGCACCTCTCGCGAGGCCATCGTCGCGACCGGCCGCGAGCTCCTGGAGCGGGACGGGCTGACGGGTCTGACCATGCAGGCGATCGCCGACCGGGTCGGCGTCAAGGCCCCGTCGCTCTACAAGCGCGTGCGCAACCGCGACGAGCTCATTCGGCTGATCGCCGAGGCCACGGTCGTCGACCTCGGCGAGCACCTGCGGGCCGCGGCCGCTGCGCCGACGGACGCCGCCGCACGAGTCGCAGCGGTCGCGCTCGCGTTCCGGGCATTCGCGCATCGATTCCCGGCCGGGTACCACCTCATCTTCGCGTCCGCCTCCTCGGCCACCCGCCCGTCTCACGACGCGATCCTGGCCTCGAGCGCGCCCATCCTCGAGGTCGCGGAGGCGCTCGCCGGGCCGGCCCATGCGCTCGACGCCGCGCGCACACTGACGGCGTGGGCGAACGGCTTCATCAGCATGGAGTTGGCGGACGCCTTCCAGCTCGGCGGGGATGTCGACGAGGCGTTCGTGTTCGGCATCCGGGCCCTGACCGGCGCCCTGCAACTCCGCGACGACGTGCAGGCGGTGGGCTGAGCGCTCGCCGTGCTCGGCCTACTCGGCCCAGGGCATCGGACGTGCCCGGTCGAGTGCGCCGTCGCGGCCTGCCCTCGCGCGCCCATCGAAAACCCGAGCGCTGGTGGTAGATTCCGCGCAGTGACGCCGACGCCGGTGGCGCCGTTGGCCGAGCCGTTGGCCGAGCCGTTGGCCGAGCCGCTGGCCGGCATCCGCCCCGAAGACCGCCGTCGTGAGACGTTGTGCTCGAGAAAGCTGGGAAGCCATGTCCGGTGAATCCGCAGACCTGATGGGGGAATCCGAGAACGTCCAGAGGATCATGCGCACCGGGACGGTCTGGTTCTCTGTCGCACTCGGGGTGTCCGCCGTGTCGACGGGGTCGCTGCTCGCCTCAGGCTGGCGTCCGGCGCTGCTGCCGGCCGGGCTGGGCGCCCTGTGGTGGGCGGGGGCGGCCCTGGTGGCGCTCAGCCTCGGGCTGCTGGGCTGGTCCGGCTGCCCGATCCTCGAGGTCAGCGTGACCGTGGCGAACCGCAACAAGACGCGCACCATGCAGCTCGGCACCCTGCTCCTCCTCGTCGGGGGAGCGCTCGCACTGCTGGCGGTCGCGCTGGGACCCGTCCCCTGAGGCCCCCGGCCCGGCGGGGAGGTCAGGCCTCCGGGATGGGCCGGCCGAACGTCTCCAGCGTGATCACCTCGGGCTCTGGACCACCGCGGATGCCGGTGTCCAGCGCGTCGATCTGGGCGAGCTCGGCGGCGCTGAGCTCGAAGTCGAACACGTCGAAGTTCTCGGCGATCCGCTCCGGCTTCACCGACTTCGGGATGGCGGAGCGGCCCTCCTGCAGGTGCCAGCGGAGCATCACCTGGGCGGGGGTCTTGCCGTGGGCCGCCGCGATCTGCCCGATCACCTCGTCCTCCAGCGTCGAGCCGATGACGCCCGGGCGGTAGAACGTGATGCCGCCGATGGGCGACCACGCCTGGTTCAGGATGCCGTGCTCGGTGTCGTAGGCGAGCAGCGCCTTCTGCTGGAAGTAGGGGTGCACCTCGATCTGGTTCACGGCCGGCACCACCTGGGCGACGGCCAGCAGCTGCTCGAGGTGTTCGGGCATGAAGTTGCTCACGCCGATCGCCCGCACCTTGCCGTCGGCGTAGAGCTGCTCGAGGGCCCGGTAGGCCTCGAGCGTCTTGTCGAAGTGTCCCGGCAGTGCCTGATGCAGGATCAGGAGGTCGAGCTGGTCGACGCCGAGCTTGCCCGCCGACTTGTCGAACGCGTGCAGCGTCTCGGCGTAGCCGTAGTCGCTGATCCACACCTTCGTCTCCAGGAACAGCTCATCGCGGGGGATCCCGGAGGCTGAGATGGCCTGGCCGACCTCGCGCTCGTTGAGGTAGGCGGCCGCGGTGTCGATGTGTCGGTAGCCGACCTCCAACGCCGCCGTCACGGAATCCGTCGTCTCGGCGGGAGGAGTCTGGAAGACGCCGAAGCCCAGTGCGGGGATCTCGACGCCGTTGTTCAAGGACAGGGTGGGGATGCTCATGCCGTCGACGCTACGCCGGGCACCCGGTTCGTGGGAGGGCCTGTCAGTACCTGACACGACAGTCACTGCCGCCGCATCCGTGGATCGCGTCTGATGGTTCTGGGAGCGGATGACACCGCTGCCCCGTGAAGCACGAAACAGAGGATCGTATGAAAGCCACGTTCATGTACGGCGCCGGTGACGTTCGGGTGGAGACCGTGCCCGACCCCGTCATCCGCGAATCCACCGATGCCATCGTGCGCGTCACCCGCGCCTGCATCTGCGGCTCCGACCTACACCCCTTCCGCAGCAGGCCGAGCGGCGCCGACGCCACCCCGATGGGCCACGAGTTCCTCGGCGTCGTCGAGGACATCGGCACCGCGGTGACCTCGCTCACGCGGGGCGATTTCGTGATCGCACCGTTCGCGTACCAAGACAACAGCTGCGTGTTCTGCCGCGAGGGCGTCCAGACCTCCTGCATCCACGGCGGGTGGTACGGCAGCAACGGCGTCGGCGGGGGACAGGCCGAGGCGGTGCGCGTGCCCCTCGCCGACGGATCGCTGGTGAAGGTGCCCGGCCGCGTCGACGAGGCGCTCTACCCGGCACTGCTCACGCTCTCCGACGTGTACCTCACCGGCCACCACGCCGCCCGGATGGGCCGGGTGGAGGCCGGCAAGACGGTGACCGTCATCGGGGACGGCGCGGTCGGCCTCTCCGCGGTGCTGGCCGCCCGCCGGCTGGGCGCGGAGCGCATCATCCTGATGGGGCGCCACCCGTCCCGCACCGACCTGGGCGTCGAGTTCGGCGCCACAGATGTCGTCGCCGAGCGCGGGGAGGACGGCATTGCGCGGGTCATGGAGCTCACGGGCGGCGAGGGCAGCCACGTCGTGCTCGAGGCCGTCGGCCACCTGCCCGCCTACGAGCAGGCCTACGGCATCGTGCGCCCCGGCGGCGTGATCTCCCGGGTCGGCGTGCCGCAGTACGAGGACGCCCCGATCGGATTCGGCTCCCTGTTCGGCAAGAACGTCACCCTGACCGGCGGGCCGGCCCCGGTGCGCGGCTACGTCGACGACGCCCTCATCGAGGTGCTCGAGGGCCGCCTCGACCCCGGGCCGGTCTTCGACCTCAGCGTCGGCATCGACGATGTGCCGGCC
Organism: Microterricola pindariensis; assembly: GCF_002936985.1. Taxonomy (GTDB): domain Bacteria; phylum Actinomycetota; class Actinomycetes; order Actinomycetales; family Microbacteriaceae; genus Microterricola; species Microterricola pindariensis. The sequence continues at coordinate 24,053 of NZ_MPZN01000003.1, forward strand.
GGGTACCGCGCCATGGACGACCGCACGGCGCTGAAAGTGCTCGTGACATTCTGATGCTGACGACGCAGCGCCCCGACGAACACCCGCCAACGACAGAGGAGCAAGACATGGAACAGTGGACGGCCGACGAACTCCGCCGCATCGACGCGAGCGCTGAACTGCGCGTCGCGTCCGAGCGCCCCGACGGGTCGCTGCGGCCCGCGACGACGATCTGGCACAGTGCCCTGGGCGACGCCCTCTACATCCGCTCTGCCCACGGGCCGGAGAACGGCTGGTTCCGCCGGGCGCTGCACGCTGGACGCGGGCGGATCAGCGCCGGCGGCGTCGAGAAGGACGTGACATTCGAGCTGGCCGACCCGTCCGTTCGCGTCGAGTTGGACCGAGCCCTGCACCAGAAATACGACCGCTACGGGCCCGCCCCCATCGCGGCGATCACCGGCGGCGACGTGCTCGAGACCACTCTGAAGGTGACCCCGCGGGCCGACGCGAAGCCCCGCGGCTAGGGCCGTTGGGCGGCGGCCCCCGCCTCGGCGTTCGCTCCCTCCGGGGAGGCAGCCCAGGACGCCAGCAGGCGGAGGCCGTCCGCACTCGGCGACCCCGCCGGTGCGGTGTACACGTTCAGGACGAGGCCGGGCTCGCTGGGCAGCTCCATCGACTCGTAGTTCAGGTCGAGATCACCGACGACCGGGTGGTGCAGGCGTTTCATGCCGCTGCGGTGGAACACCACATCGCGCGACGCCCAGCGCTCGCGGAAGAGCTCGCTCTGCGTCGACAGCTCTCCGACGAGCCGGATCAGCTCGGCGTCGTGCGGGTTGCGGCCGGCCTCGAGGCGCAACATCGAGGCCGCATCCCTGGCCACCTGGTCATAGTCGCGCCAGAACGTGCGGGCCGCCGGGTTCAGATAGGTGAACCGGGTGGTGTTCACCGGGCGGCGCGGATCCTCGAACACGGGGGCGTAGAGGGCCCGGCCCATGCGATTCGCGGCCAGGATGTCGTGGCGCCCATTGCGCACCCACGCGGGTGCGTCCGCCATCGCCTCCAACACCTGTTGCACCGCCGGGCGCACGGCGCTCGCCGGTTTGCGCGGCGCGCGGCGCGCGGGGCCCGCCGCCCTGGCCAGGTCGAACAGGTACCCCCGTTCCGCCTCGTCGAGCTGCAGGGTGCTGGCGAGCGCGTCGAGCACGCTCTCCGACGCTCCGGCGAGGTTGCCGCGTTCCAGGCGCACGTAGTAGTCCACCGAGACTCCGCTGAGCATCGCGACCTCTTCCCGGCGCAGCCCGGGGACGCGCCGGTTGCCGCCGTAGGCGGGCAGGCCCGCACGCTCCGGGGAGATCCGGGCTCGCCGGGAACTCAAGAACTCCTGGATTTCACTGCGCACGTCGCCCATGCTCCAACGATAAGCCGTGACATCCGGCCCCGGGAGGCACTGCCACTACCTGCCTGCTCGCCCGCACCGGCGCTGCACTCGCGGCGGAATCCCAGTGCGACGGCAGAGGATGGCCGCATGAGTGCTGCACACGCCGTTCCCCGATCCAGCCGGCCCCGGCCGATCACACCGAAAACTGGGCAGGAATCGGTGTGGGACTACCCGCGGCCGCCGCGGGTGGAGCACCGGCTCGAGCAGGTCACCGTGAGGCTCGGCGGTCGGGTGATCGTTGAGAGCACCGACGCCGTGCGGGTGCTGGAGACGAGTCATCCGCCCGTCTACTACCTGCCGATCGCCGCGTTCCCCGCCGGCGCGCTCGTTGCGGCGGGCGGCACCAGCCTCTGCGAGTTCAAGGGACAGGCGCACTACTTCGACGTCGTCGCCGGGGGAGCGCGTGCGCGCCGGGCCGGGTGGACCTACCCGCACCCCAGCCGCGGCTTCGAGGCCCTGAGCGACCGCGTCGCGCTCTACCCGGCCGCGATGGACTCGTGCGAAGTCGACGGCGAGCGAGTGCTCGCCCAGGCCGGCGGCTTCTACGGCGGCTGGATCACCTCCCGGATCGTCGGCCCGTTCAAGGGGGGACCGGGAACGATGGGCTGGTGACCGCGCGGCCTCGCGCGATGTCACGAATCGGCAGCCCCGTCAAGCACCTTGTCGCCCGCCAGCACGGCTGAAAAGCTGTGCCCATGAGTACTACGGAACGTCCCCCGTTCGAGTTCCTCGGCAACTGGGACGGACAATTCATCGCCACCGCCATCCACACCGGGCACGATGTGCGCCCCGACTTCGCCGCGGAGCTGATCCTGCCCGAGGCGGACCGCTTGCGGGAGGAGGACCCGCACACCGACGAGATCGGCGCGCTCATCCCCGCCCGCGTCATCGTGAACCGGTCCCGGTTCGAGGTCGACCTGAACCGCACCCGCGAGGAGTCGGTCTACCGCACCTCCGAGGAGGCGTGGGGCCTGGACGTCGTCCGCAATCCGCCGCTCGACGAGGCCGTCGTGGCCGGCTCCCTCGCCGTGTACGACGCCTTCTACGCCGAGCTCGGCCGGCGTCTGGACACCGTCGCCGACCGTGGGCCGTTCGTGCTGTTCGACGTCCACTCCTATAACCACCGGCGCGACGGAGCGGATGCCGCCCCGGCCGCGGACGAGGAGAGCCCAGAGGTCAACGTGGGAACGGGCTCGGTGGATCACGAGCGGTTCGGGCCGGTGGTGGAGACCTTCATGCGGTCGCTGCGGGCCGCGGAGACGTCGACCGGCCCGCTCGACGTCCGGGAGAACGTGCGGTTCCGCGGTCGACAGCTCGCGGCCTGGACGCACGCCCGATACCCGGGCCGCGGGCTTGTGCTCGCGCTCGAATTCAAGAAGACCTTCATGGACGAGTGGACCGGCGAGGTCGACCAGGCCCGGATCGACGAATTGGCCCGAGCACTGGCCGGCACCCTCCCGGCCGTCGAGAGCTCGCTGCGCCAGGCGGTCGTGTCGTGACGGGGGACCCGGTGCCGCACGCCGGGGACGCGCCGGAGACGCCTGCCATCAACGCCGGGGCGCTCTCGCCTGCAGACCTCGCGGCCGACCACGCCATGGCGACGTTGGCGGGCAGCGTGCGCTTCCTGCTCGAGATGACCCCGGTGAACGCCGACAATGTGCGTGCGGAGTTTCTCGCGCACCCGGAGAAGGACCCGGTGTTCGAGTATCGAGACCTGGATGTGGACCCCGACGTGTTGGATGCTCAGGTCGTCGCGCTGCCGATCGACGACGTCGAGGACACCACCCTCGCCGCGCTGTTGCGGAACCGACAGCGGGAGATGGCGTTGCGCGTGGAGATGCTGCGAGCGCGAGACACCCCCGACTTCCTGCAACTCTCGATCGCGCAGTACGGTGCGGTGCTGCCCGCGCTCGTGAGCCGCGCCGAGGGCTTGTTGGACAAGCTGCCGCGGGGGCACCTGGAGCACGATTCCGTGGACGCGGAGGGGTTCCTCGCCGCAGCGCAGGCGGAGATCGACCACTACCGGTCGATCGACCCCGATGTCGGCATCCACGCCGAGATCCGCGACGACATCTCGGGCATCCTCGTGGACGGCAACACGCTGCTCATCTCGAACAACGCCGCAGTGGCAGCCCCCCGCGTCAACGCGCTGTTGCAGCACGAGGTGGGCACGCACCTGGTCACCCAGGTGAACGGCCTGGCGCAGCCGATCCGGATGTTGGGCTCCGGCCTCGCCCACTACGACGAGACGCAGGAGGGCCTCGCCGTGCTCGCGGAGATCGCCTGCGGCGGCCTCACCGCCGCCCGGCTGCGCCAGCTCGCGGCCCGCGTTGTGGCAGTGCACTCCCTGGTCGGCGGAGCGAGCTTCGTGGAGACGCACCGGCTGCTGACCGGCCACGGACTGCCGGCCGGGAGTGCCTACGGCATCGCGATGCGGGTGTACCGCGCCGGCGGGTTCACCAAGGACGCGATCTACCTGCGCGGGCTGCTCGGCCTGCTGGAGCACCTGGCCGACGGCGGCGCGATGGATCTCTTCTTCCTCGGCAAGTTCTCCCTGGAGGACCTGCCCCTCGTGGAGGACCTCGACGGACGCGGCCTGCTCACGGCGGCACGGGTCATGCCGCGCTACCTCTCCGACCCGGCTGCCGCAGCCCGGCTGCACGACGCCGCCCACAGCGACGACCTGACGGCCCTTGTCAACGCGTAGTCCCGCCAGCCCCAGCCCACACTCTTTCGATCCATTGACCGCACAACTGTGAGGAGACACCATGAAGATCGGCTTCGTCGTCAACGACATCGCCACCGAGAAGCCCGTCTACACGACGACGCGTCTCGCCATGACCGCCACCCGACTGGGCCACGAGGTCGCTCTCCTCGGCCTGCGTGACTTCGGCTACGAGCCCGACGAGTCGCTCTCCGCGATCGCGGCATCCGCGAGCACCGGCAAGGCCTATCGCTCGCACGAGCGCTACCTCGAAGACCTGCAGGCAGCCGCGCGGGAGCGGATGGGGCTCAGCGACTTCGATGTGCTCATGCTGCGCGCCGACCCGGCGGTGGATGCCGCGGACAGCCCCTGGGCGAACACAGCCGGCATCGCGTTCGGCCAGCTGGCCGCCGCCTCAGGTGTGCTCGTGGTCAACGACCCCGGCTCCCTGGCCAACGCCCTGTCGAAGGCGTATTTCCAGCACTTCCCCGAGGTGGCGCGCCCGCGCACGTTGATCTCGCGAGACGAGGAGCGGGTCCGCCAGTTCATTGACGAGATGGGCGGGCGCGCCGTGCTCAAGCCCCTGCAGGGGTCGGGTGGATCCGGCGTGTTCCTCGTCACCGAGAAGGAGGCGCCCAACATCAGCCAGATCGTGGAGGCGATCGCTCGAGACGGCTACGTGGTCGCGCAGGAGTACCTGCCCGCGGCCAAGGACGGCGACGTGCGGATGTTCGTCATGAACGGTCACCCCCTGCAGGTCGACGGTACCTACGCCGCTTTCCGCCGGCGTCCGGGAGGGGACGACATCCGCTCCAACATGTCTGCCGGCGGCAGCGCGGAAGCGGTGGCGGTCACCGACCAGATGCTGCAACTCGTGGACGCGGTGCGTCCGAAACTGCTCGAAGACGGCCTGCACCTCGTCGGGCTGGACATTGTGGGCGACAAGCTGATGGAGGTCAACGTGTTCTCACCCGGTGGCCTCGGCTCCAGCGAGGCACTCTACGGCGTCGACTTCACACATGCGATCATCGAGGACCTGGAACGGAAGGTCCGGATCCGACAGCACTACGGTCCAGAGCTCTCGAACATCAAGCTCGCCACGCTCTGACGCTGCCGGGCGCCGCGAACAGCGACAGCTCGCGGTTAGCATGCGGTTTTGGCATCCGCAAGCCCCTGTGACTGTCGCCCGGCGCGCACCAGACTCGGAAGAGCACGAAGCCCGTCACGAAGAAAGGAACGGATATGTCCAACACATGGGAACCCTGGTCTTATCGAGAGTCGGTAGCTCGGACGCCGGAGGCCGGCGGCATCGTCGGCTACAAGGTTGAGGCCACGGATGGCCACATCGGCAAGATCGACGAGGCGAGCGACGCGGTCGGCGACGCCAACATCGTCGTCGACACGGGACCGTGGATCTTCGGCCGAAAGGTTATTCTCCCGGCCGGCACCATTGAGCGCATCGATGACGCGGACGAGAAGGTGTACGTCGATCTGACGAAGGAACAGATCAAGAACTCGCCGGAACTCAGCGAGGACGCGAAGTTGAGCGACTCGGACTACCGCGAGAGCGTTGCGGTCTACTACGGCGGCTACTACATCTGACCGCTTCCTGCATGAGCGTTTCGCCGATCCCCGGAGCATCTCGCTCCGGGGATCGGTGCCGTTTGGCCGGCTATGCCCCGAAGGGGCTGGGATCGACGCGGTAGTCGACGAGCAGGTGCCCGGTGGGGGAGGTGCTGCTCCGGAGCAGCTCGAGCCGCGTCGGCGGCAGGCCGTCGAGGAGGCGCCGCCCGTGGCCGGCGACCACCGGGGCGATCACGACCCGGAGCTCGTCGACGAGACCGGCGGCGAGCAGCGCCCGGACGACGGAAATGCTGGCGTGGACGCCGATGTCGCCGCCGGGTTGTTCCTTCAGCTCCCGCGCGAATCCGACCAGTTCGCTGTCGATCGCGGTGGCATTGGCCCAGTCGCCCGTGAGGGGTGCGGATGTCGCGACGTGCTTGGCGACCCCGTTGATGAACGTCGCGAAGGGCTCGATCTCGCTGCCCGGCCAGAACTCGGCCCACTCCTCGTAGCTGCGGCGTCCGAGGATGACGGCATCCTGGGATGCGATGACGTCGGCCAGGTTGGCGTCCATCGCGGCGTCCCACTCGGTGAAGAACTCGTTCGGAGCCTCGGCGACTCCGTCGAGCGAGAGCAATTCGTACGCGACGACCGTGCGCATGTGCAGCACCTCCGAGAGTTTGGGCTGTCCCTCAAGGCTACGCCTCACATCCGCGCCTCTCCGGTGACGGGAGCGCAGCGCCTCGGTACCCTGAGGTGACCTGCGCTATCCGTTCACACGGGATGGGGACGACGATGACCACGTTTCGAGAACTCCACGAGCAGTCGGCGCCGCTCGTGCTGCCCAACGCCTGGGACCTAGGCTTCGCCCTCGCCTTCGCGGATGCCGGCTTCGCCGCCGTCGGCACCACGAGCTTCGGCGTCGCCGCCAGCGCCGGCCTGCCCGACGGCGACGGGTCCAGTCGAACGGCCACCCTGGCACTGGCGGCAGAGATGTGCCGGCTGCCCGTGCACGTCACCGCCGACATCGAAGACGGCTACAGCGATGACCCAGGCGCCGTCGCGGGGCTGGTCGCCGAGCTCGCGGGGCAGGGCCTCGCCGGGGTCAACCTCGAGGACAGCGCGGCCGGCCGCCTCGTTGACCCGGCGGTTGTCGCCGCCAAGGTCGCCGCGATCAGGCTGCGGAGCCCCGCGATGTTCGTGAACGCCCGGGTGGACAACTTCTGGTTCGGCGAACAGGCCAGCGTCGAGGAAGTGCTCCAACGTGCCCGCACCTATGCGGACGCCGGCGCGGACGGAATCTTCGTGCCCGGGCTTGTGCAGCCGGACGACATCCGACGCATCGCCGCCGGGACCCCGCTGCCGCTCAACGTGCTGGCCCACCCGACACTGAGCGTCGTGGAGTTGGGCGCGCTGGGCGTCAGACGGGTGAGCTCCGGCTCGCTGCCGTACCGCGCCGCCGTGGATGCGGCCGTCAACGCTGTGCAAGCCCTGCAGGGCGGCTCCCCGCTGCCGGCCGCCACCGCCTACGCCGACATGCAGGCGCGGCTCGTCGCGTTCAGGCGGCACCGCGCGGGCTGACGCTTCGGGTGCGGCTGCGGCTCTATCCGGTGCGGCGGAGCAGGCGTAGCGTTACCGGCAGCACGGATTCAGCAGCACGGATTCAACAGCACGGATGCGAGAACGGCACGGGAGGCGCAGCGATGGCCGAACGCAGGAGCGGGGCGCTGGCAGCGGTGGTGCTCGGCGGGCTGTTGCTGAGCGGGCTGGGCGTGCTCGCCGGGTGCACCGGCGCCGCGCCGAACGCCGCCCCCTCCGCGAGCCCGGCGGCCGACGCCGGCGAACTCGTCACTATCGACGACGGCCGGCAGCTGTTCCTCAGCTGCCGGGGGACCGGCAAACCCACCGTGCTTCTCATCTCCGGAACCGGCGGCGCCGCCGACGAGTGGATGGTCGCCGGGGATCCAGCAGACCCGTCCGCGCCGCCCACACCGAGCGCGCGATCCGTCTTCGACACGGTCGCCATGACCACGCGGGTGTGCGCCTACGACCGCCCCGGAACGACACTGCTCGATGGGGCGATGTCGCCCTCGACCGAGGTCGCCCAGCCGACGACTGCCCTCACGGGCGTCGCAGATCTTCAGCGGCTGCTCGATGCCAGCGGCGAGGAGGGCAGCCTCGTGCTCGTCGGCGCCTCCTGGGGCGGCGAGATCGCCCAGCTCTTCGCCCGCACGCCCCCGCAGAGCGTGGCCGGGCTGGTCCTGGTGGACTCCGCCTCCGAGTACCTGCACGACACGCTCAGCCCGGCGCAATGGGACGGCTGGATGTCGGTGATCGCCGCCGCCGCCACCCCGGGCGCGGAGAGCCCAGACTACGAGGGCAGCCTCGCCCAGCTGGCGGATGCCGCCGCCGTGCCGGCGCTCCCCACGACGGTGCTGACCTCGGACCAGCCCTGGGACTTGCAGGTGACGCCGGGCGCCTCCACCTGGCCGGCCTGGCTGGCCGCCCAAGGCGAGCTCGCGGCGGCCTGGCACGCCACCCATGTCGCCGACACGCGCAGCGGCCACGGCATCCACGTTCAGCAGCCCGAGCTCGTCGCCGCGGCGGTCATCGCCATCGTCGATCAGGTGCGCGCGCAGGAGTGACCCGCGGACAGGACTGAGCCGCGCCTGGCCTAGCCAGCCGTCGGCACGCCGCCGGTCTGCACGCCGGGGTGCTCGCGCTCGAGGGCGGCGCCCTCCAGGTCGACGTTCGGGAGGATGCGGTCAAGCCAGCGGGGCAGCCACCAGGCCGAGGAGCCGAGCAGGTGCATGAGCGCCGGCATCAGCAGCATCCGCACCACGAAGGCGTCGAGGAGCACGCCGAAGGCGAGGCCGAAGCCGATGGAGCGGATGATGGTCGACTCAGAGAAGATGAAGCCGCCGAAGACCGAGACCATGATCAGGGCCGCGGCGATCACGACAGAGCGGCCGGCGCGGAACCCCTGGGCGACGGCGAGCCGCGCGGGGGAGCCGTGCACATAGGCCTCCCGCATGCCCGAGGCGAGGAACAACTGGTAGTCCATGGCGAGACCGAACAGGATGCCGACGAGGATGACCGGCAGGAAGCTCAGGATCGGGCCCGTATTGTGCAGTCCGATCAGCTCCGCGCCCCAGCCGAACTGGAAGACGGCGACGATCAGCCCGTAGGTGGCGAACAGCGACAGCACGAAGCCGGCGGTCGCGATCAGCGGAACGAGCAGCGAGCGGAACACGAGGATCATGATCAGCAGCGACAGCCCGACCACGACCACCAGGTAGATCGGCAGCACCGCGCTGAGCGCCTCGGAGATATCGATGTTGGCGGCGGCCTGGCCGGCCACGCCGAGCACGATGTCGCCGCCGACCGGGGGCAGGGCGCGGATGTCCCTCACCAGCTGCTCGGTGGAGGCGCTGTTCGGCCCCTCTGCCGGCAGCACCTGGAAGGCGATCAGCGTGTTGTCCTCCGACGTCGCGACAGGTGCGACGGCAACCACATCATCCAGTTCGGAGATCGTCTGGGCGATCTCCAGCTGGGTGGCGAGCAGCTCCTCATCCGGGATCGGGTCGGGCAGCGTGGCGGTCACCAGCAGCGGGCCGTTGGCCCCGGCACCGAACTCCTCGTTGACGATCTGGAAGGACGTGTAGCTGGTGGAGCCGGCCGGCTCGCTGGAGCCATCGGGCAGGCCGAGTCGCATCGACAGCGACGGGATCGCGACGATGAGAAGCGCCACGACGCTCACCAGCACCGTGACGACCGCGCGAACCGTCGACATCTGCTTCACCGGCTTGGCCGACTTCGCGACGTGCGGGGCGCCGATCGTGGCGCGCGCCTTGCGGTTCAGCAGGCGCGTTCCGATGAGGCCGAGGATGGCGGGGGCGAGGGTGATCGCGACCAGCACGGCGACGGCGACGCAGACGGCCCCGACGGTGCCCATCAGTCCGAGGAACGGGACCCCGGTCACGTTGAGGGCGAGCAGCGCCACGATGACCGTCGCGCCGGCGAACACCACGGCGGTTCCGGAGGTGCCTGTGGCGAGACCGATGGACTCGCGCACGGCGACGCCCGCGAGCACTTGCTTGCGGTGCCGGTTGACGATGAACAGCGAGTAGTCGATGCCGACGGCGAGGCCGAGCATCACACCGAGAACGGGGGTGACCGACGCCATGTCGACCACGCCGGAGAACGCGAGCGAGGCGGTGACGCCGACGCCGACCCCGACGAGGGCGGTGACGATGGGCAGTGCGGCCGCGATCAGCGAGCCGAGCATCACGATCAACACGATCGCGGCGAAGACGAGGCCGACCGCCTCGCCGACGCCGAAGATCTGGGGCACGCCCTGGGCGATGTCCGTGCCGAAGCTGACCTCGACCCCATCGATCGGGGCGTCCTCGAAGTGGGCGATTGTGTCCTGCTTGACCTCGTCGGAGAGCTCGAGGCGCGGCTCGGTGAAGGAGACGTTGACGATCGCCGTCGAGCCGTCCTCCGACACCACGCCGAGGCCCGTGGCGAGGTCCAGGAGTTGCGTGCCCTGGGCGATCTGCTCCGCTCCGCTCTCCAACTGGGCGCGGGAGGCGTCGAGCGTGTCCTGCTGGGTCTGCAGCGCCGCCTTCTGTGCGTCGAGCTGCGCCTGCTGGGCGTCGAGCGCGGCCAGCTGCTCGGCACCGGCGCCGGCCGCGACGGCCTGGTCGCGCGCAGCGCTCAGCTGCTGCTCGGCCTGGTCCAACTGGGCCCTGCCTGCGTCGAGCTGGGCCTGGCCGGCATCCAGTTGGGCGAGCCCGGTCTCCAGCTGGGCCTGGCCGTCGGCGATCTGCTGGGCCTGCGCGGCCTGCTGGTCGCTGGCCGAGAACGGATCGATGACGGATGCCACGCCGGGCAGGCTCTCCGCGCTGCTGGCCACCTCAGAGATGGCCTGCCGTTGGGCGTCGGTGAACGCGGCCCCGTCGGTCGTCTGGTAGACCACGGTGCCGGTGCCGCCCGCGGTGTCCGGCAGTTTCGCCGCGAGCTCATCGGTGACGGCGCCGGATGCCGTGCCGGGGATGTCGAAACTGTTGCTCAGCCCTCCGCCGAAGGCGAAGAAGGCGCCGACCGCGATGCCGAGGATCACGATCCAGGAGACGACCACCGCCCAAGCCCTGCGTGCAGCGAACGAACCCAAACGGAACAACAGTGAAGCCACGCGATCAGTCTCCTCTAGACTTTTTGATCATACGCCTCGTCTCGTCTAGTGGCTGCGAGTAGCCTGAGAGTGTGAACCAACACCGAAATGGACCCGTCCGCAGCGCCGCGGCGCGGGAGGCCGTGCTCGCTGCGACGACGCGGCTCTTCCACGAACAGGGGTACGACAAGCTGACGATTGAGGGCATCGCGCGCGAGGCCGGCGTCGGCAAGCAGACGATCTACCGCTGGTGGTCCTCCCGGGGTGCGGTGATCGCCGACTGCCTCGCCGAGGGCCGCCTGTTCCCGGTCGAGTTCGAGGTTCCAGACTCGGGCCAGCTGCTCCCCGACATCGAGCACTGGCTGAGCACCGTGCTGGCGGTGCTGGATGCCCGCAACGGTGGTGAGCTCGTGCGCTCCCTCGTCGCGGCCGCCGCCGAGGACCCGGCCGTGGGGGCGAGCCTGAGCGAGCGGTTGGGGGTCGAGCGCAGCCTCGCGGCGCGGCTGGAGCGCGCGGTGCGCGACGGCCAGCTGCCGGCGAACGCGCCGATCGACCAGATCGGGGAGTCGATCCTCGGAGCCGTCATCCTGCGCGCCCTGGGCAGGCAGAACGACAGCGGCGAGCCGCTGCGCCGGCTGGTGCGCTTCCTCTTCGCGCCCTCCGCCCGGCTACGAGGTGATCTTGAAGAGTGAGCCGGCCGTCGTGCGGTGCGCCGCGAACAGCGAGGGCGCCGCGCCCGTTCCGGTCACCAGGTCGGCGAGGATGCGGCCGACGACGGGCACGAACTTGAAGCCGTGGCCGGAGAAGCCCGCCCCCACCACGATCGGCCCGATGCGATCGAGCACGAAGTTCTCGTCTGCCGTCAGCGTGTAGGTGCAGCTGACGTCCACAAGTGAGTCGGCGTCGGCACCGGGCAGCCAATCGCGGGCGTAGCGCTGCAGATCGGCGAGCTGGCCCGGTTCCGGTGTGAAGCTCCGGGCGTCCGGGTCGGTGAGCGGCCCGACGGCGTGCCAGCCGGCCTTGACGCCCTCGCCCGGCGTGAGCATGCCGTAGATCGCTGACGGCCAGTACTCGTAGCCGGGTTCGCCTGGCGTGAAGCGGTGGTTGAAACCGGGCCAGATCGCCTCATGATCAGTCACCGCAAAGTGGGCGGGCTGCTCCTGGGTGACGCTGAGGCGCGGCAGTCGCACCACCCCGTCGAGCAGTCTGCTCGTCCACGCTCCCGCCGTGACGACGAGCGTGTGCGCGCGCAGCACCTCGACGCCGTCGGCCGTCTCCACCTCGACGGCGACATCCTCATCGCCGAGCACGCGAATCGACAGCACCCGGCTGCGGTGGCGCACGATCGCGCCATGCTCGGCGGCGATCCGTTGCAGGGCGGGCAGCGTGGCATCCGCGTTGAGCTGGCCTCCCTGGGGCAGGTGCAGCACCTGGGAGTCGAAGCGGATGCCGGCCCAGCGCTCCTGTGCCTCGTCGAGCGGGAGGAACGCGGCCTCGAACCCGGCTGCGCGGAGCGCATCGTGCACGCCCTGGTAGCCGTGGTCGCGGCCGTGGTTGACGATGCCGGTGTGCGCGAAGAGCTTCTCGCCGCTCTGCTGCTCGATCTCGTCCCAGAGTGGCAGCGCCTCCGTGAGCATGTCGAGATAGCTGCTGTGCGTGTAGCCCAGGCTGAAGTTGCGGGTGGCCCCGTGGGACGCGCCGAAGTGATGCCCGGGCTCGAAGCGCTCGAGCAGGGTCACGGCTCGGCCGCGCTGGGCGAGCGCCCAGGCGGTGGCCGATCCCATCGCCCCGCCGCCGAGCACGATCGTGTCGAGCCGTTCCGTCATCTGTGGGTTCCCCTCGTCGTGGCGATGCTTGCGAGCGCGGCGCGTGCCGTGGCATCCAGTTCGCGCAGCACTGTCGAATTTACCCCGGGAATCGGGGCGATGATGGTGAAGATCCGGGCATCTTCCGAGGGGACGCCCACGGAGAAGAGGGAGCGGTGCGCGGCGCCGTCAGCGCGGACGAGCGCGTTGTCGTGCGGCGAGATGTCGAGGGCGCCCGTCTCGAGGCCGTCGATGCGGAACGGGCGCGCCAGGCCCTGCTCCAGCACGGAGCGCAGCAGCGGTTCGGCGCTGCGCCGGCCGGCGGGCAGCGGCAGCCAGGCATCCACGAGCGTACGGGCGCGCACGGTGTGGGCGGGCACCCGCGGGGAGGACGCCTCGAAGCGGCCGCCCTGCACACGCAGCTGCAGCTCCGGGCCGAGTGGTCGCACGATGCCGGCGCGGAGCAGGGCGAGCAACTGCCGGGAGCGGAACAGGGGCGGCCCGCTGCCGAGGATGCCGGCGAACGCCTGGAAGTCCTGGTAGCTGCCGGCGAAGGACTCGGCGCTCAGGCGGCCGAATTCGACGAGGGGCACGATGGTCAGGCGGGAGGCGCCGATGCTGAGCAGCGCGGCCTTGAGCGGGCTGTCGGCTCCGAGGGCCGCCTGCTCGGCGTCGGCGTGCACCGCGGCGATGGTGCGCGCCGTGAACTCCTCCGCCGAGGCGAAGCTCTGCGGCAGCGGGCGCTCCACGTGCGCGAGGTCGAGCCGGTCGGCCGCGTCGGGCACGCCCTGGGCGAGGGCCTGCCGCCACTGTGGCGAGGAGGTGCCGTGCGCCTCCAGCGCAAGCAGCAGCTGTGCAACCGGGCGGGCGAGGGCGTGCGGGCGCAGCCGGGCGAGCGTCTCGTAGTACGCGGCGGTGGCGTCCGCATCGATGAGGGGGCGCACCTGGCGGCCGAAGTCGATGCGCTCCTCGCGCAGCAGCGCGGGAAGCGCGGCGCGCAGGAGACGCTGCGGCGAGGGCGGGGGAGGCGCCCCATAGTGCGATTTGGCGCGGAAGACGAGTCCGCGCCGGGAGCCGGCGTGGATGACTGGCTCGGCGCCGCTCGGCAGGTACTGAAGCCGGTGCGGGTCGAGGCCGTGCTCGCGCTCCACGAAGCGGCCGCCGCGCCCCTCCGTGAGCATGCTCACGGTGTCGAAGAAGCTCATTCCGAGGCCGCGCACGATGACCGGCTCCCCGGCGCGCACCCGGCTGAGGTCTTGGTCGATCGGGTTGTCCGGTGCGACCCAGTCCAGCTGCGCGTCGGCCACGGCGGCCGCAAGCTCCGATTCCGTCGCGCTGGGCGTGACGGGCAGCCAGCCGAGGGCCAGGACGACGGCGTCGGCGCTGAGCGAGGAGCCGTTGTCCAGCTGCAGCTCCCAGGCCGGGCCGCCCGTGTCGGCGTCGCCGGTCTCGGTGACGGCGATGGCGCGCGCGCCGTGCTCCACCAGGCGGATTCCCGGTGGCAGCGCGGCGACCGTGCGGGCGTGCGCCCAGCGCAGGTAGTGGCCGTAGAGCAGGCGGCTCGGGTTCGACCAGTCGCGGGTGCGCGCCGCCTCCGCGCGCAGCGCCGGGGGGAGCCCGGGGGCGGCGGTGCCACCGTCGGCCACCGCCTCGCACCACTCCAGGAAGCTCGGACCGGGCACGATGGGCCCGGCGCACTGCACCGTGGCGTCCGTGAACACCGTCGACTGGGCGGCGACGGTGTTCATCACCAGCGTGCCGGGCTGGCCGTCACGCCAGGTGCGGCCGGAGCCGGCCGGGTGCGGGTCGACCAGGTGCACGACGAGGTCTTGCCCCGTCAACAGCTCTCCGATGCTCGCCGAGACGCGCTCGAGCAGCACGGCTCCGCGCAGGCCGGCGCCGACGATGCAGAGGGAGCGTTCCGTCACGACCGCGGGTCAGTCCTCGCTCGTGTGTGCGCGCGCGTCGTTGGCCTGCTGGTCGGCGATGGCCTGCGCGTCGTCTGCGGCGGGCGGCAGCGGCTCGCCGAGGCTCAGCATGAGCCGGTTGGCCCAGGCGAAGAAGGCGCCGGACTGCACGATGTCGAGCACCTCGGCTGCGTTCAGGCCGACCGCCTGCAGCGCCGCCACATGCTCGGGGCCGAAGGCGTTGGGGATCGCGGTGAGGGCGGCCGCCGCGTCGGTGATGGCCCGCCAGCGCGGGTCCAGCTCGGCGTCGATGCCGTGTTCGAGCAGGGCGCGCACCTCGTCCTCACGCTTGGTGAAGGTGATGCTCAACCGTGCGTGCACGCTCGTGCAGAGCACGCAGCCGTTGACCCGCGAGACGACCGTCGCCGCGAGTTCCCGCTCGCCGCGGCGGAGGCCGGGCCGGCCGAGGAAGACCGCCTGGTCGACGAGGGTGCGCGCGTGCAGGGAGGCCGGGTGCCAGGCCAGCAGGCGGAAGTAAGGGGAGTTGGGCCAGATGCTCGCCTCGATGGCCTCGCGCTGGGGCTCGGTTCCGGTTGCCGGGTCGACGGGCGTGATCCAGGCGTGCCAGGCCCGTTCGTCCGTGCTGAATCGTGACTCGCTCACAGGGTTCCCTTCAGGACGGTCAGCCCATGTGCGATGCGCACCTGGAACGAGACGAATGCGACGATCTGGCTCAATACGACGATCTCCGCCGGAGTGAGACCGGCGGCGGTGAGGGCGTCGAGGTCGGAGGCCGTGGTCGCCGCCGGCCGGGCCACCAGCAGCTCGACGTGGCGCAGGATGGCGCGTTCGCGCCGGGAGGCGAGGAGGCCGGCGCCCCGGTCGGGCCCGCTCTCCACGAAGGCGAGCAGTGCCGACTGCTCGGGGTGGGCGGAGAGCCGCTCCGAGTAGTGGGCGAGGGCGGCCGGCGAGTGCTCCAGCCGGGCGGACCGGGCGGCGACGAGCAGGCGGGTGGGCAGCGCGAACCCGGGCACCGGGTCGGCGTCGAGGCTCTGCGGCAGCAGGGCCTCGTAGCTCGCCTGGGCCGAGCTCACGACATCCGGTCGGTGGCCGCGCAGCGCGACGCTCTGCGCGGTGTCGAGCCCGGAAATGGCGTCGATCACATCCGTCATTGGTTCTCCTTGCTGGTGGTGGCTGCTGCGCCGACCTCGACGGGGCTGCCGAGGTAGGCCTCGCGCACGCTGGCGTCGCCGAGCAGCGAGGACGCCGATCCCGACACCGCGATGTGGCCGGTGCGCAGCACGTAGCCCCGATCGGCGATCGAGAGCGAGAGCTCGGCGTTCTGCTCGACGATGAGCACGCTCACGCCGAGGCGGGCGTTGACGTCTGAGATCATCTCGAGCACCTGGTCGACGATGATGGGGGCGAGGCCCATCGTCGGCTCGTCCATGCAGACGAGCTTGGGCTTGCTCATGAGGGCGCGGCCGAAGGCGAGCATCTGCTGCTCGCCGCCGGACATGGTGCCCGCCCGCTGCCTCTTGCGCTCGGCCAGCCGGGGGAAGGCCTCGTAGATCTCCTCCAGGCTGCTCAGGATGCCGCGGCGGTCACGCCGCACGTAGGCCCCCGTCAGCAGGTTCTCCTCGACCGTCATGTCGCCGAAGACGCGTCGCGCCTCGGGCACCGAGGCCAGGCCGGCGGTGATGCGGCGGCCGCAGCTCCAGCTCGTGACATCGGTTCCGCCGAGGCTGACGGTTCCGGTGCTCGGGGTGACGAGGCCGAGGATCGTCTTCATCGTCGTGGACTTGCCGGAGGCATTGCCGCCGAGCAGGCAGACGATCTCACCCTCGCCCACCTCGAGGTTCACGTCGAAGAGCGCCTGACTGGTGCCGTAGAAGGTGTTGACGCCGTCCAGGCGCAGCAGGGCGGTCATGCGGTGGCTCCCGTTGGCTGTGAGTGGGCCGGCTGCGCGACTGCCGGTTGAGCGTCTGGCGCCGGTGCGTGGCGCTTGCCGAGGTAGGCCTCGATGACCCGTGGGTCGTTGCGGACCTGCTCCGGGGTGCCCTGCGCGATGATGCGCCCGTTGTCGAGCACGATGACGCGGTCGGAGACCGTCATCACGAGGTCGAGCTTGTGCTCGACGAGGAGCATCGTCTGCCCGCCCGCCTTGAGGTCGAGCAGCTGGTGCATCACCTCGGCCGTCTCCGTCTGGTTCATGCCGGCCGTCGGCTCGTCCAGCACGAGCAGCCGCGGCTGTGAGATCAGCGCGCGCGCGATCTCGGTGCGGCGCCGGTTGGCGTAGGAGAGGGTGAAGCTGAAGTTCTCGGTGCGCGGCGCCAGGCGCTCGCCGAAGCGGGCGATCTGCGCGTCGACGGCGGCGTTGTCGAGCACGTTCTGCCGGCGCAGCGCCGGGGTGCCGACGATCGCGAGCACGGTCTCGGCGAGCAGAGGAATCCAGCGGATGCCGGGAATGCCGCGCAGGGCGGGGAGCGGCCGCCCCACCCGCTGCACGGCCTCCAGCCCGACGAGCACGTTGTCGCGCACCGTCAGGTTGCCGATCACGCGGCCGTTCTGGAAGGTGCGGGTCAGGCCCTGCGCGGCGATCTGGTGCGGTTTGAAGTGGCGCAGTTCGGTTCCGGCGAGGCGCACGGAGCCGGCATCCGCCCGCAGCACCCCGGAGATCAGGTTGAGCGTCGTCGTCTTGCCGGAGCCGTTGGGACCGATGATGCTCACCACCTCGCCCTCGGCGATGCTGAGCTCGACGTCGTCGACGACGTGCAGCCCGCCGAAGCTCTTGTGCAGGCCGTGGACGGCGAGAAGCGGGATCGCGGTCATTCCGAGTTCCTTCCCACGAGGGCGCGTGTTCGCTGCAGCGGGGCGTGCAGCCAGGTCGGCACCTTCTCGACGCGCGCCCACAAACCCTGCGGGCGGAAGATCACGAGCGCGAGCAGCAGCGCCCCGTAGAAGAAGTAGCGCCACTCGTACAGCGGGCGGAAGATCTCCGGCACCGCCACGAGCACGAGCGCGCCGACCATGACGCCCATCGGGGCGCGCATCCCGCCGAGCACGACGATCGTCACGGCGAGCACCGAGAGGTTGATGCCGAACTGGGCCGGCTCGATGTAGGTCAGCTGGCTCGCGTAGAGCGCACCGGCGAAGCCCGCGATGGCCGAGCCGATGCCGAAGGCGAGCGACTTGTAGGCGGCCGGGTGGATGCCGGAGGAGGCCGCGGCCACCTCGTCCTCGCGCACGGCCGCCCAGGTGCGCCCGAGGTGGCTCTTGCCGAGCCGGCCGACGAGAAGCATGAAGACGACGAGGATCGCGAAGGTGAACAGGTACATCGCCGGGGCGCTCGCGATCTCGAAGCCGAAGATCTCCGGGCGCGGGATCGCGAAGATGCCGCGGGCACCGTTGGTGAGCCAGGGCAGGTTGAGGGCGAGCGCCGCGATGAACGCGCCGGTCCCGAGCGTCGCCATCGAGACGTAGTGGCCGCGCAGCCGCCAGGTGGGGGCGACGAGGATGACGGAGATGACCGCGGCGACGAGTCCGGCGGCGAGGAAGCTGGGCACGAACGGCCACTCCGCCTTCGTCATCAGCAGGGCGGATGTGTACGCGCCGATCGCGAGGGCGCCGGCCTGGCCGAGCACAATCTGACCGGCGAAGCCGCTGACGATGGTGAGGGAGAGGGCGAAGAGCGCGTAGATCCAGACGAGGCTCCCCGCGCGCAGGATGTAGTCGCTGGCGGGGAAGACGAGCAGGATGCCCGCACAGGCGAGCACGGCGTATTGCCACGGCTTGAGGGTGAGCGGCCGGCCCGCACCGAAAAAGGTGCCGGTCATCGGCTCGGAACCGACGGCGGGGACGCGCCCCAGGATGCCGCCGGGCCGGATCCAGAGCACGCCGATGAGCACGCCGAAGGTGATGAGCTGACGGGCGGAGTCGCCCCAGATGGAGACGCCGAAGGCCTCGGCGATGCCCAGGATGAGGCCGCCGACGACGGCGCCGGCGAGGCTGCCGAGGCCGCCAAGGGTCGCCGCGGCGAAACCCTGCACGCCGGCCATGAAGCCGATGGTGGGGGAGACGTTGGAGTAGTACATGCCCACGAGCACGCCGGCGATGCCGCCGAGCGCCGAGGCGATGACGAAGGATGCCGCCTGGATCCGCGCGACGGGGATTCCCATCTGCTGGGCGGCTTCGCTGTCTTGCGCGGTGGCCCGGATCGCCCGGCCGTACTTGGTGCGGGTGATGAACAGGGCGAGCGCCACGAAGCAGGCCAGGCTCACGCCGAGGATGACGAGGCCGAGTGTGCCGAAGCGGAAGCCGAACAGCTCCAGGTTGCCCTGTTCGAGCAGCGCCGGAAAGCGCCGGGTCTCTGCGCCGAAGATGCGCTGCGACGTGTTGTCGAGGATGATCCCGACGGCGAAGGTGGTGAGGAGCGCCGCGATGGGCGGGGCGGAGCCCAGCGGCTTGATCGCGATGAAGTGGATGATCCAGCCGAGGAGGGCGGTGGCGGCGATCACGACGATGATCACCGCCCAGAGCGGGAATCCGAGCACCGAGGCGACGAACCAGCCCAGCATCGCCCCGATGGCAAAGGTCGCGCCGTGCGCGAAGTTGACGATGTTCGAGACACCGTAGATGAGCGAGACCCCCAGCGCGATGAGTGCGTAGGTGCTGCCGCTGATGATGCCCGCGAGCAGTATGTCCATTCTGTGGCGTCCTCTGTTGGCTGGTGCTGGTGCTGGTACTGGTGCTGGTGCGGTGAAGCGATGACAGGCTCTGGCGCCGCCCCGGGCCCCGGGGCGGCGCCTGAGGGGGTTCTACTCGGCGAGGACGAACTCGCCATCCTTGACGACGAGCGCGAACTGCTCGGCATCCGTCACCCGGCGGTTCTCGGAGAACGTGATCGGGCCGTAGAGGATCGTCGGGATGTCGGTTCCGGTGGCCAACGCGGTGCGGATGCCGTCGCGGCTCGGGTCCTGGGCCGCAGCCCACGCAACGATCTTGAGCGCGTCGTAGGCGCGGATCGCGTAGTCGCTCGGGGTCGCCACGTCGTACTCGGCTGAGAAGTCCGAGACGAACTGCTGCACGCTCGGGTCCGGGTTGCTCGGCGTGAAGTAGCTGAGCGTCTCGAAGCCCTCCGCGGCGGGGCCGGCGAGCTCGATGAACTGCTGGTTGTAGTTCGAGCTGATGCCCACGATGGGCACATCGATGCCGAGCTCACGCGCCTGGGAAGTGATCAGCGCGCCGTCGGCCGCGTAGGAGATCAGCACGATCACCTCGGGGTTGGCGGCCGCTGCGGTGAGCAGAAGGGGCCGGAAGTCGGTCGACTTGGGGTCGTACGCCGTCTCGTAGACGGTGCCCTGGCCGATCTCCTCCGAGCGGTCGGCGAAGAAGCCGTGCGTGTCGGCGCCCCAGTCCGTGTCGTGGAAGAAGACGGCCTGCTTGCTGCCCTTGGTGGCGGCGAAATCTGCCAGGCGGGGCGCCTCGAACTGCTGGGACACCCAGGTGGCGAAGACGAAGTCACCCGGGTCGGTCACGGTCGACGCAGACGCCGAGAAGGCGAACTGCACGAGGCCGCCGGCCTGGTAGATCGGGCTCGCCGCGGCCGAGGCCGGCGTGCCGAAGTCGCCGAGCGATGCGAGGATCGTCGGGTCATCGACGAACTTCTGGGCCACGGCCGGTGCCTGCGCCGGGTCGGCCTGGGTGTCTTCGTACTGCAGCTCGACCGCGCGGCCGTTGATGCCGCCCTCGTCGTTGAGCTGCTTGAGCGCGAGCTCGAAGCCCTGCGTGAAGTACTCGCCGTACTGGGCATTGTTGCCCGTCTGAGGCAGTGCGACGCCGAAACGGATCGGCTCGGTGCTCGCGGACTCGGCTCCGGCACCGGTGCCGGGGCCGGAGGTGGGCGTGCTGCAGGCGGCGAGGCCCGCGACGAGCGCGGTCGCGCCCAAGACGGCGAGGCTCTTGCGAAGAATTGTCATGACTGTGGCTCCTAGATCGGCGAAGAACGTGCGGACGGTCGATGATGCGCATGGGGGGAGAGTGACAATGGATCGACGAACGATCCCCGTCCTGTCTCGGAGACTAGGAGTTATGGAGCGCCGCCTCCGAATTTGACTACCCAGTGTTACGCCGGCCGGCCGGCCGGCATCCGTGCCCCGTCTAGCGGGTCGGCGACAGCGGCGACGCCGCGCGCCGCCGGGCGAGCGCACGCAGGATGAGCTTGCGGATCTCGTCGTACCAGAGCACCGCCGAGCCGAGCGCGATGCACGCGCCCCAGTGGGCCAGGTCCAGCGGCGCCGTGCCGAACGCCACCTGCAGGAACGGCACCTGCACGACGGCGATCTGCAGCAGGATGCCCAGCAGGATCGAGCCCCAGAGCCACGTGTTGGAGAACATCTTCCGGAACGCGCTGCTCGTCTCCGAGCGGGCGTTCAGGGCGTTGAACAGCTGGGCGAAGACGAGCGTGGTGAACCCGACCGTGCGGGCCACCTCCAGGGTGTCGTGGCCCTCGACGAGGCCGCCGGGCAGGAACATGTCAATCGAGAACAGGGCGGCCAGCGCCATCACAAGTCCGATGGAGAGGATGCCGCCCCACATGCGCGCGTCGATGGCCCGGTCGGTCAGGCCGCGGGGCCGGCGGGCCATGACGTCGTCCACCTCGGGGTCGATGCCCATCGCCAGCGCGGGGGTGGAGTCGGTGATCAGGTTGATCCACAGAATCTGGGTCGCCAGCAGCGGCAGCACGAGCCCCTCGCCGCTCGCATCGGAGAGGCCGATCAGCCCGGCGAAGAGCACGCCGAGGAAGACGGTGAGCACCTCGCCGACATTGGAGGAGAGCAGGTAGCGCAAGAACTTCTTGATGTTGTCGAAGATCACCCGGCCCTGCCGGACGGCCGCGACGATCGTGGCGAAGTTGTCGTCGGCGAGGATCATGCGCGCCGCCTCCTTCGTCACCTCCGTGCCGGTGATGCCCATCGCGACGCCGATGTCGGCGGACTTGAGCGCCGGGGCGTCGTTCACGCCGTCGCCGGTCATCGACACGATCTGCCCGTCTGCCTGCAGCGCGTCGACGAGGCGCAGCTTGTGCTCGGGGGAGACCCGGGCGTACACCGACACGTCGCGGGTGGTGGCGCGCAACTGCGCGGCATCCAGCGTGTCCAGCTCTGCACCGGTGACGGCGCGCGCGCTCGGCCCGACGATGCCGAGGTCGGCGGCGATCCGCACGGCGGTGACGGGGTGGTCGCCGGTGATCATGATGACGCGGATGCCGGCCCGGTGCGCCTCGGCGATGGCCGCCGCGGCCTCGCCGCGCGGCGGGTCGATGATGCCGACGACGCCGGCGTAGACGAGTTCCCGCTCCAGCGCCGGGTCGAGCTCGACCGCGGGGTCGACCGAGCGCTCGGCGGCATCCACGACCCGGTAGGCGACGCCGAGCGTGCGGAAGGCCTGGGCGGACAGGGCCTCCACCTCGCCCTGCGCCTTCTGCCGGAGCGCCGCGGTGAGCGGGACGGTGCCCTCGCCGACCTGGAGGCGGGTGCAGCGCTCGAGCAGCACGTCCGGGGCGCCCTTGCTGAACAGGACGAGGGTGCCGTCGGCGCTGTCCTGGTCCAGCGTCGACATCATCTTCCGCTCCGAGGTGAACGGGATCTCGCCCCGGCGTTGGAAGCGGCCGATCTGACCGAGGATGCCCTCGAGCTTGCGGGCGGCCACGAGGAAGGCGGCCTCGGTGGGGTCGCCCTGGATCTGCCACTCGCCGTCGCGCTCGGTGAGCTGGGCGTCGTTCGCCAGGGTGCCGGCGCCGAGCACCAGCTGCGCCTCGAAGCGCTGCGCGCCCGCCAGCTCGCCGTCGGGCCCCACCACCTCGCCGATCGGACGGTAGCCGACGCCGGTGACGTCGGCCTGCCCGGAGGCCGTCACGATCCGTTCGATCGTCATCTCGTTGCGGGTGAGCGTGCCGGTCTTGTCGGTGCAGATCACCGACGCCGAGCCGAGCGCCTCCACCGAGCTGAGCTTCTTCACGACCGCGTTGCGCTTGGCCATGCGCTGCACGCCGATCGCCAGGATCACGGAGAGGATCGTGGGCAGCCCCTCCGGCACGGCGGCGACGGCGAGGGAGACGCCGAGCAGCAGCACGACGACGAGGTCGGCGGGTGAGGTGACGCCCTGCACCAGGATGAAGGTGATCATCACGACGAGGGCGACGATCACGACGATGATGCCGAGCGCCTTGCTGATGCGCTTGATCTCGTTCTGCAGCGGCGTCGGCTCCTCGACGGTCGCGTCGAGCATCTCGGCGATCGCCCCCATCTCGGTCGCCATGCCGGTGGCGGTGACGACGGCACGGCCGACGCCCTGCGCCACCGAGGTGCCCTTGAACACCATGTTCGCCCGGTCGCCGAGCGGGGCGGGGTCCGGCAGCGTCGCGGCGTTCTTGGTGACCGACGCGCTCTCGCCGGTCAGGGAGGCCTCCTGGATGCGCAGCCCCGTGGCGGTGAGCAGCCGGGCATCCGCCCCGACGGCGTCGCCCTCCGCGAGCACGAGGATGTCGCCGCGCACCAGCTCGCTGGAGGGCACGGTCTTCAGCTCGCCGCCGCGCAGCACGGTGGAGCTTGCGGCGGTCATCGCGCCGAGTGCCGCGACGGCATCCGCGGCCTTCGCCTCCTGCGTGTAGCCGATGATCGCGTTCAGGACGATGATGGCGGCGATCACGATCGAGTCGACGGGGGCGCCGTGCGCGCCCTCGACCACCCAGGCCAACAACGAGATCGCGACGGCGGCGAGCAGCAGGTAGATCAGCGGGTCTTGAAACTGGGCCAGGATCTTCCGCCAGGTCGGAACCGGCGGTGTGCCGCGCAGCTCGTTCGGGCCGTCGGCCGCGAGCCGCCCGGCGGCCTCCGCGTCGGAGAGGCCGGTTGCCGGGTCGACACCCAGGTGCGCCGCGACGGTCGCGGCGTCCAGGAGGAACGCGCCCTCGGCGGATGTGGTGCTGGCAACTTCGTCTGGCATCGTGCGACCACGCTTCCGGAAAGGCAGTTCATCCCATACATCGACGAGGCCGGGTTCCTGAGAGCCTCCGGGCCACAGATCCACTGTATGCCCGCCCCGGCGCGGCGCACAGGGAAACACGGCGGGTCACGGATGCCGCTCGCTCAGGCTTCCGGAGCGGCCGGCGGCGTCGCAACATGGCGGGGCCCGGCATCGACCGCGCCGAGCCCGTTGCGGGCCGGGCCCTCGATCCGTGTGCCGTCCGGGGCGAAACGCGAACCGTGAAGCGGGCAATCCCACGTGGACTCCTCCGCATTCCACGCGATGATTCCGCCCAGGTGAGGGCAGACTGCCGACACTCGGTGGGTGACCCCGCCGACCGTGCAGTGCGCGACAGATTTCACTCCGTCGAGCTCGACCCGCGCGTCGTCCTTCGCCCCGGCGGCCTCATTCTCGCCCCCGAGCAGCCGGGTGGCGCCGCGGGCCATCTCGGCCACGACGGCCGCGTTGGTGTGGAGCATCTGCGCGACGTTGGGGGCCGGCCAGCCGCGCCGGCGGTACAGGGTGTGCGCCCACGCGAGCCCCTTCCCGTTGACCAATGCGGTCAAGGCGAGCCCGGCGGCGGCGGCGTTGGCGAGCCCCCATTTGCCGAAGCCGGTCGCCACCAAGATGCGGCGCTCGCCGGGACGCAGCGGGCCGACGTAGGGCGCGTCGTCCAAGGTCGAGTAGTCCTGCGCCCACCAGCGTCGGAGCAGAGTCGCACCCGGGAATCGCGCCGTGGTCCAGGCATCCACCTCGTCGGGTCTCTCACTCAGGGTGCGCGCCCGCCCGACGATCGACGCCGCACCGCCCACCAGGAGCAGCCGGTCTTCGCCGGCGGAGTGGGCAGGTGCGAGAGTGGTGCTCAGCAGGGAACGGCGCGGCTCGTCGAGCGAGAGGTACATGCCCTGCATCGGTTCGCCGGGCACCCGGAACGCCGCCAGGGATGAGCGTTTGGCCTCCATGCGGGCGAAGTGCCCGCCGCGGGAGAGGAACGGCGTACCGGTGGCGGCGATCACCCGGTCGGCCATGATGTCTCCGTGTGAGGTGCGAACGCGCAGGCCGCCCGACGCGGCCGAGGCGGCCGTCGCCGTGCATCCGCCGACGACGCGAACGCCGTGCGCACGGACCTCGTCGACCAGCGCGTCGATGAGCGACATGGTGTTGACGTGAAGCTGGCCGTCGAGGCGGAGGGCGATCTCGACCTGCCAGGGCAGTTCGGTGTCCCGCGTGCGCTCCAGCGAGAGGCCGGCGGAGCGCCCGAGCGCGAATTCCCGTTCCAGGCGCGCGACACTCTCCGCGGAGCCCGCGTAGCTCACAGCAGGGCGCTCATCGAAGCGCACGCCGTTGATGACGAGGAAGTCGTGCAGCCAGCGCTGCCCCGCCTCGTTCGCGGCGACGTATGCGCGCACCACCTCCTCGGGGTGGTGGTCGGCGATCGCGCTCAGCGTCGCACCCTGCAACAGGCTGACTTTGCCGGTGGAACCGCCTGTCGTCAGCGCCCCCGGCTCGTGCGCATCGACGACGATGACGTCGTGCCCGGTGCGCGCCAAGAGGCACGCCGTGACGAGGCCGGTGAGCCCGGCGCCGACGATCACGACCCCCGCTCGTTCACCGACGGGCAACTGATCGCTCTGAAAAGGGGGCCGCCCGTGCCGCCAGAGCGACTCCTCCACCGGGTGCGACGTGCTGTCTCTGGGATCACTCATGACGGGCTCCTTCGCTCTCGTCTGCCACCGTAACCCGCGGGGTCCCGGCGCGGAGGGGGCTTGACTCGCGGCGGCGCAGTGGATATCCCGTCGGGCCTAAGCCCAGCTGCCGTAACCGGCCCTATCGCTCCCGCCCGTCCCGACCTATCGTTGAGTATCGCTCAGTTGCATTCGAGGAGGTCATCATGGGTGGTTCGTTCCCCGCCGGCGGATTTGGCGCCGGCAATCGAGGCGATGGGATGTGGCAGATGATGGAGCAGCTACGCGGCGCATTCGAGAAACGCGCCGGCTCCCGCATGGGCAGGGGTGATGTGCGCACCGCGGTGCTGACGCTGCTCGCCGAGCAGCCGATGCACGGCTACCAGATCATCCGCGAGGTCGAGGAGCGCAGCGGCGGCAGTTGGAAGCCGAGCGCCGGCTCGGTGTACCCGACGCTGCAGCTCCTCTCCGACGAGGGGCTGATCGCCGCGGAGGAGTCGAACGGGCGCAAGATCTACGCGCTCACCGATGCGGGCCGCGCCGAGGCCGCGGGCGCCCCGGCATCCGCCCCCTGGGACGCCTCGGCTGCGGGCGACAACTCCGGGTTCACCGCCCTGCCCAAGGCCGGCATCGAACTCGCTCAGGCGGCCGCGCAGGTGGGGCGGACGGGCACGCCGGAACAGGTACAGCAGGCCGTCACCGTGCTCGATGAGGCCCGGCGCCGGCTCTACTCGATCCTCGCGCAGGACTGACGAGGGTGGCAGCAGCCAGTCCAGGGGGAGAGGCGATGCCCGGCGCCGGAGCCACCCGTGCCCGCTACCGCCGCATCCTCCGATTCGCCGGCTGGAACCTCGCGGTGACCTGGTGGTACGAGCTGCTCCTGCCGCGCATCGGGCTCGCCCGGGTCGCCGAGCGCACCCGGGCGACGCGGATGACGCGCGTCGCGCAGCGCTTCCATGTGCTCGCGGTGGAGCTCGGCGGGCTCATGATCAAGGTGGGCCAGTTCATGTCGTCGCGGCTGGACGTGCTGCCGCCCGAGATCACAAGCGAGCTGGAGGGGCTGCAAGACGAGGTGCCGCCCGTGCCGTTCCCGGCCATTCGGGCGCTCGCCGAGGTCGAGCTGGGTGTGCCGCTGGAGCGGGCGTTCGCGGCGATGGACGAGGTGCCGGTGGCCGCGGCATCCCTCGGTCAGGCCCACCGTGCCCGGCTCGCCGAGCTCGATGCCAGCGAGACCGGCCTCGACGGCGTCGTGGTCAAGGTGCAGCGGCCGGGCATCGACCAGATCGTCGACGTCGACCTGGCGGCGCTGCGCAAGGTGGGCGGCTGGCTCAGCCGGGTGCGCTTGGTCTCTGACCGTGTCGACATGCCCGCCCTCGTCGAGGAGTTCGCGGCCACGAGCCTGGAGGAGATCGACTACCTGCACGAGGCCACGAGCGCCGAGCGCTTCGCCGCCGATTTCGCCGGAGACGCCCGGGTGGCGGTGCCCGCCGTGGTGTGGGAGCGCACCACCCGGCGCGTGCTCACCCTGGAGGACGTCACAGCGATCAAGATCACGGATGCCGTCGCGCTCCGCGAGGCCGGCATCGATCCGGCCGAGGTGGCCCCCGTCTTCGCGACCGTCATGTTCGACCAGCTGTTCGGCACCGGGTTCTTCCACGCCGACCCGCACCCGGGCAACATCTTCGTCACCCCGGCCGCAGACGGGGCGGGCGGGCGCCCGTGGAAGCTGACGTTCATCGACTTCGGCATGATGGGCGAGGTCTCCGCCGGCACGCGCAGCGGCCTGCGAAAGCTGCTCATCGCCGCGGCCTCCCGTGACGGCAAGGGGCTGGTGGACGCGATCCGCGAGGTGGGCGTGCTCGTGCCGTCGACCGACACCCGCGAACTCGAGCAGGCGATGGTGGCGCTCTTCGCCCGCTTC
Organism: Microterricola pindariensis; assembly: GCF_002936985.1. GTDB lineage: Bacteria > Actinomycetota > Actinomycetes > Actinomycetales > Microbacteriaceae > Microterricola > Microterricola pindariensis. Next base: position 51,258 of record NZ_MPZN01000003.1, read on the forward strand.
GGCGGCATGGGCTTCGCCGAGCTGCGCGAGGTGGACCCGCGCGAGTTCCGCGACTTCGCCGTGCAGTTCGGCGACGTGGTGCGCTCGCTGCCGTTCCAACTGCCGGAGAACTTCCTGCTCATCATCCGGGCGATGTCGCTCACCTCCGGGGTGTGCAGCGCGCTGGACCCCGACTTCAACGTCTGGGACTCCATCGAGCCGTACGCCGCGCAGCTGATCAGGGACGAGAGCGGCAACGTCGTCACCGACCTCGGCAAACAGGCCCTGGAGGTCGCGGGGGTGGCCTGGCGCCTGCCGAAGCGCATGGATGCCGTCCTCACCCGCATCGAGGACGGGCAGGTGTCGGTGCAGAACCCGCACCTGGAGCGCCGGGTCGCCCGGCTGGAGCGCACCGCGCGGCGCCTGCTGGCCGCCGTGTTGTTCGCGGCGCTGCTCATCGCCGGCGCCGTGCTGCGCGCCGATGCGGCCGTGTTCGGCACGGTGCTGATGATCGGCTCGATCATCCCGCTGCTCTTCGCCCTGTTCGGCGGCGGGCGCGGACGCTGACCGGTCGCTGTCTGGTCGCTGTGCGGCCGCAGCCCGAATCGCGCAGGATTCGAGAAGCGCATTCCTCTGCAGACCCGTAGCGTGTGGGTAGGCCGCAACGGCCACCAAACAGCACCACCCGCAGAAGGAGCATCACATGGCTGAGAAGACCGCTGGACTCTCGCAGGAGGAGCGCGAGGCCGTCAAGCAGCGCGCCGCCGAGCTGCGCGCGGAGGCGAAGGCCGGCAAGACCCGCGCGGCAGGGGAGCAGGCCCTGCGCGAGGCGATCGCGGAGCTGCCGGCTGACGACCGCGCGCTCGCCGAGGGAATCGACCGGATCGTGACGGAGGTCGCTCCGCAGCTCATGCCGAAGACCTGGTACGGGTTCCCGGCGTACACCGACAGGGACGGGAAGGTGGTCGTGTTCTTCAAGCCCGCCTCGAAGTACACCAGCCGCTATGCGACCCTCGGCTTCGAGGAGTCCGCCCAGCTCGATGACGGTGACCTCTGGGTGACCTCCTTCGCCGTTCTCGCGCTGACGCCGAAGACGGAGCAGACCATCACGGAGTACGTCCGCAGGGCAGCGGGCGGCAGCTGACCCGCACTCAGCGGGGCCCGGATGCCGCTGGACGGTGGTCGTGCAGGCGCTGATCCATCGGCGCACCCTGCCCGCCGCGCACGGCAGCCGGCACGATTGTCGCCACCCAGGCGTCGGCCTCGCGTTGTGACCGCAGCCGAACGATCACGAGATGCGGGTGCAGGCGCTCGAGCTCGGGTATGCGCTGGCGGTAGACCCCTCTGGTGGCGATCGCCCAGCGAATGATGTGCTCGGGATCGGTGAAGATCGTCCAGGACCTCGGGCCGGGGCACCCAATCGGGGCCGTGGAAGAGGGCATCGATCTCGGTATGCGCGCCGCCTCCCTCGTGGCGCGGCCGGGCCGCGCGCGGTGCTCGCTGGCTCGGCTGCCCGTCGTCCGAGCGCGGTGTCGACCGGGCGGCCGAGTATCGTCGGAGGATGCCCACCTTGCAGTTGTTGCGCGCGGATCATGCCCCGGCGGTACTCGCCTTCGAGCGGCAGAACCGTGCCTACTTCGGCGCCGCGGTGCCAGACCGCGGCGACGGCTACTTCGCCGAGTACGCCGAACGCCATGCCGCACTGCTGGCCGAGCAGGCGAGCGGCGACGGCGCCTACTATGTGCTGGTCGACGAGGACGGCGCCGTGCTCGGCCGGTTCAACCTGGTGTTCACCGGCGACGGTGACGCCGAGCTCGGCTACCGGGTCGCGCAGCACGCCGCCGGACGCGGCCTGGCGACATCCGCGGTGCGGGAGCTCTGCCTGTTGGCAGCCAGCCGGCACGGCGCACGCTCGGTGGCCGCCTCGGCCGCCACCGAAAACGCCGCGTCGCAGAAGGTGCTCACGAATGCGGGGTTCGTTGCGGTCGGGCCCGCGGACCCGGCCAGCCTCGGCGGCAGCCAGGGCACCCGGTACGAGCGCGGCCTCGAACCGTCCTGAGTGCGGCGGCCGCGCGCTGCAGCCCGGGCCGCGCCGAGCATCGCTACCCTGACCCCATGGAGAACTTCGACACTGTCGTCATCGGCGCGGGCGTGTCCGGTTTGACCGCCGCACGCGTGCTTGCCCAGGCCGGGCAGCGGGTACTCGTGCTCGAGGCGCGTGATCGCGTCGGCGGACGCACCTGGACCGACCGGGAGGACGGCCTCGCCACCGACCGCGGCGCCTCGTGGATCCACGGCATCGACGACAACCCGCTGACCCACCTGGTCGCGGCCATCGGCATGCGCACGGTGGAGTTCACCGTCGGCAGCTACCAGCCGGACGGCCGGCCCATCGCGTACTACGGGCCGGAGGGGGAGCGGCTGGACGATCAGCAAGTTCGGGCATTCGCCGCCGACATCCGCGAGGCCGACGCGCAGCTCGCGGTGGCCGTCGGGGCCTCCGTGCCGGGCGAGACCTACCTCGACGCGATCGAGGTCGCGCTGGCTCGGCTCGGTTGGGACGCGGAGAGAGCCGAGCGCGTCCGCGAGTTCTTGCGGCACCGCTCCGAGGAACAGTACGGGGTGTGGGCGGGCGACCTGGCCGCGCACGGCCTGGACGACGACACGATCGAGGGCGACGAGGTCGTGTTCCCCGACGGCTTCGACCGGCTCGCCGCGCACCTGGCCACCGGGCTCGACGTGCGGCTGGAGCAGGTGGTGACCCGCGTCGAGTGGACGCCGGAGGGTGTCACGGTCCGCTCAGAGCAGGGCGCCTTCATGGCGGACAGGGCGGTCGTCACGGTGCCGATCGGCGTGCTGCGCTCGGGCGACCTCGCCTTCGAGCCGGCGCTGCCCGAGTCGCTTGTCCGTGCGATCGGCTCTTTCCAGATGAACAACTTCGAGAAGGTGTTCCTGCGCTTCCCCACCAAATTCTGGGATGACGGCGTCTACGCGATCCGCCAGCAGGGCGAGGCCAGTGCGTGGTGGCACTCCTGGTACGACCTCACGGCCCTGCACGGCGTGCCCACCCTGCTCACCTTCGCCGCCGGGCCGTGCGCCATCGAGACCCGCGACTGGCCCACCGGCCGCATCGTCGAGTCGGTGCTCGATGCCCTGCGCGGACTCTACGGGGATCGGGTCGAGACGCCAGAGCACGTGCTGATCACCGACTGGCGCGACGACCCGTTTGCGCAGGGTTCGTACGCGTACCTCAAGCCCGGCGGGAACGTCGAGGACCACGACGCGCTGGCCAGCCCCGTCGCCGGTGTGCTCCACCTCGCCGGGGAGGCGACCTGGAGCGAGGACCCGGCCACGGTCACGGCGGCGCTCCGATCCGGCCACCGGGCGGCCGAGAACATCCTCGGCCGCCCGGTGCCGTTCGGCGCGCTGGCCGGTTAGGGCAGCTCAGACAGGAACCGCGCGGTGTCCCGGGCGATCTCCGGCGACAGGGTGTGGTGCAGGTAGTGCCCGCCGTCGAGGAAGACGACCTCACCATGGTCGACGCTCTGCGCCTGCTCGGTGTGCAGCTCGGCCCACGTTGCGATGTCGGGACTGTCCGCCTGCGCGAAGAGCAGCACAGGCAGGTCGTGCGGGAAGGTGGTGCCGAGGGCGGCGCCGAAGTTGGATCCGATGTGCTCCGCCTCGTTCAGGTATGTGGGGGAGAGCGAGTTCTGGGCGGAGAGGACCAACATCTGCCCCTTGGTCTCCTCGTCGAAGGGAAGGCCGTCGTAGGGGTCGTTGAGCGAGTTCAGCACGCGTAGGAGTCCGAGCGTCTGGAGGGCCTTGATCGTGTTGAGGGGGAGCTCTTCGTCCATGCCCGGTTGCCCGGGCACGCTGCTGTCGATGCCGACGAACGCGGTGACCTCGTCGCGGTAGGTGTTGGCGTACGCGATCCCGTAGATGCCCGCGATGGAGTGGCCCATCAGGGTGTACCGGTCGATGTCGAGGGCCTGCAGCGCCTCGTGCACCTCGCTCACGATGTTCTCGGTGGTGCGGGGCTTCTCCGTCTGGTCGCTGAGGCCATAGCCGAACGGCTCCACGGCCACGACCCGGTAGCTGGACTCCAACTGGGCGATGAGGGGTGTGAAGTCCAGTGCGGGGGCCGCCGTGCCGAAGCCGGGAAGCAGCACGATCGTCTCATCTCCGCTGCCGCTGACGAGCACATTCATCTGTTTGCCGTCAACGGGAACCAGCTGCCCGTAGCGCGGGAGATCCCGGGACTCGGCGTCCGTCGCGACCGCGTTCACGATTGTCGTCGTGGCCAGCACCAACGCGATGACCCCGACGATCGCGCCGATCGTGAGGAGTGAGATTCTGAGGATTTTCTTCATTTTCTTCCGTTTCTGGGGTTGGAGAAGGAACCGGTGTCGGCCTCGTGGGCCCACCGGCAGAGGGGGTGGGAAGCTAGATGACGCCGCTGCGGAACGCGAAGACGACGGCCTGCACCCTGTCGCGCATGCCGAGTTTCTGCAGGATGCGGCCGACATGCGTCTTCACGGTGGACTCGGAGAGCCACAGCTGCTGGGCGATCTCGGCGTTCGAGAGCCCGAGCACGAGGGCGTCGAACACCTCGCGCTCGCGGTCGGTGAGGGCCCGCAGGCGTTCCAGCGCCGCGAGCCGCTCGGACTCCCGCTGCGTCCGCTCTGCGGCATCCGGCACCTGCGTGAGCTCGCCATAGCGGCGCAGCAGCTCCGAGGTGACCCGGGGAGCCAGCACGGCATCGCCGGCGGCGACGGCGCGCACGGCCGCCAGGATGTCGTCGCTCTCGGAGTCCTTGAGCAGGAACCCGCTGGCGCCGGCCTCCAGCCCGCCGAACGCGTAGGCATCGATGTCGAAGGTGGTGAGGATGATCACCCGGCTGCCGCCGCTGCTCGCCGTGATCGCCCGTGTCGCCTCGATGCCGTCCATGCGAGGCATCTGCACGTCCATCAGCACGATGTCGGGGGTCACCGCCGCGGCGAGCGCCACCGCCTCGATGCCATCGGACGCCTCACCGACCACCTCGATGCCGGCCGCCGCACCCAAAACCATGGCCAGCCCGGTGCGGATGAGCGCCTGGTCATCGGCGATCAACACTCGGATGGCCGTCATCGGCCTGCCCCCGGGAGGATCAGTCGCACGGCCCACCGGCCGGCGCCGTCCGGTGCGGCCGCGAGGGTGCCGCCGTACAGTGCAGCCCGCTCGCGCATGCCGACCAAGCCCCTGCCCACGTGACCACTGTTCGGGGCCTCGGCTGGCGCGCCGTCGTTCACCGCCGTGACGCTCACATCGTCATCGATCTGCACCAGCACATCCACTGTCGTCGGCGAGGAGGCGTGCCGCAGCGCGTTGGTCAGCGCCTCCTGCACAACGCGGAACACGGCGACCTGCACTCCGGACTGCGGCGGGGCGTCGCCGATCACGGTGAGGCTGACCGGCAGGCCGACGCCGCGGTAGACCTCGACCAGCCGGGGCAGGTCGTCAAACCCGGTGCCCGACTGCGCGCAGGTGGATCCGGGCGTCGACTCGAGCACGCCGATGACCCGGCGCATCTCGGTGAGCGAGGAGCGGGCGACGGTGCCCAGCTGGGCGATCGCCTCCCTGGCGCGCTCCGGCTCCCCGTCGAAGACGGCGTTCGCACCGTCGGCCAGCCGCACGATCACCGACAGCGAGTGCGACACGATGTCGTGCACGTCGCGGGCGATGCGGGACCGCTCGGCGAGTGCGGCCAGCTGCGCCTGTTGATCGCGCTCGCGCTCCAGGTGCCGGGCGTGCTCGAGCAAGCCCTTGATGTAGCGGCGACGATTGCCCGTGCTCTGGCCCCAGAACAACGCCACCAGCAAGACCAGCAGGCCGGTCACCGCGTAGGCGAGGACATCGCCGATGCGGGAGCTGCCGAGGGCCGGGAGTGCCGGCGGGGGATCGATCCACAGGTACGTGACGCTGACCGTGACGGTCACAGCGGCGGATGCCGCGGCAGCCAGCCACGCGTTCCTCACCGAGTCATACACGGCGACCGCGAACGCGCAGTAGGCGGCGGCCAGGTTGAGCAGGTCGGGGCTGACCAGGACCAGCGGCAGGGTGAGGACGAAGGTGACCCAGAACGCGACCAGCGGGCGGCGGCGGCGGAAGCCGAAGAGAACAACGGCGACGGCGAGCACGATGCCCGCGAAGGCCACGCCGGCGGCCCAGCCGAAACGTGGGGACAGCGTCGTGATCACCAGCGCCGGCACAGTCATGATCACCCAGCTCAGGGCGACCAGCGCGTCGACGACGCGCGGGCGGGTGAGCAGCAACATGGGGCGGGGGAGTCCTTCGATCGGCGTTCTTCGAGCGCTTTCACGCTACGGGAGGGATCCTGGGCGGCGCGTCCTCCCGAGTGCCCATCTGCAGGGCCCGCGCATGGTCCGCAAGTACTACACGCGAGCTCGTCCGCGGCGGGAGCGCCCTGTGCGCGGAACGAGCCATGTCAGAGGATCGTCGTCGGGCTCGTGCCGCCGATCGTCATCCGGCGCCGGAGGGCGGGCGCTCGAGCGCTACTCGCCCGCGCGCCGGCCCACGATCTCGGCGATCCAGATCGGGGCATACGGCGAGGTGCAGTTCGGGGGAGTCGGGTAGTCCTTGAGCACTTCGAGGCGCTCGCCGATCTCGAGCGCGCGCGGGCGGTACTCGGCGTGCGAGATCCCGATCTCCGCCAGGGTGTGGTTCATCTCCCACTGCAGCCGGTCGGGGGCTGCCTTCATCTCCGCCTCGACGACGTCGAGCAGGCCGGGCAGGTCGAGGCCGTCCGGCGTCTTCGCCACGCGCTCGGCGGTGAGCGCCCAGCCGGCGGCGGCCACGAGCTGGTCCGGGTCTGCGGACCAGGCCAGGCGCAGCGCCTCGGCGTGTGGGCTCTTCTTCACCACATAGTTCACGAGCCAGTCGATCACCTTCGGGGTGCGGGCCTCACGGATCATGGCGTCCAGCTCGGCAGCGGTGAACGACTTCGGTCGGCAGACCAGGATCGCCAGCAGCCGCGCCGCGCTGTCGCCGGAGTCCCAGAGCTCGAGCGCCAGCTCGTGGTCGGTCTTCAGCCGTTTGGCGACGGCGCGCAGCTTGCCGAGGTTCACCCCGTGGTCGTCGCCGTGGTTCGCGTTCACCTCGCGCACCCGCGGCTCCTCGAGCGCGGCCAGCTCGGCCAACAGCTCGGCCACCCTCGCACTCTCCACCGTTGTCTGTGCCACGTCGGCGTCCTCTCGCTCGGTTCGCCGTTCAGCCTATGACGAACGGATGCCGCGGGGGCGACGCGGTGCGGCTAGCGCTCGCCCAAATATGCGTCGATGAGCGGGGCGACGGCGCGCTCGAGCGCGTCCTCCAAGGACGCCTCGCCCTCGGCATGGCTGGTCCAGTGCTGCGCGGCTGCGTACATCGCCGCGGACATTGTGGCGCTGAACACCGCGGGCATCGGGTCGTCGGGGTCGGTGCCGAGGCGCTCCACCACGAACTCCTCGATCACCGTGCGGTAGCGATGGCCGTAGCGCGCCGACTGGGCCGCGACATCCGCGTTCTCCTCGAGAAGCACCCAGAACAGCGTCAGCTCCTCGCGGGCGTTGGAGGGCAGCGGGCGCATCGTTCGCGCCGCCTGGGCGAGGACGGTGCCGGCGGGGATGTCGTAGGGGGCATCGGCCAGGACATCGCGCAACCGCTCGAAGTTGCGCTCCTCGCCGTAGACGATCATGTCGGCCTTCGCCGGGAAGTAGGAGAACAGCGTGGTGCGGCTGATGCCACACTCCTTCGCGATCCGGGCGAGCGACGTCTCTGCGTAGCCGTCCTGGATGAACAGCTCGATCGCGGTGTCGCGGATCGCCCAGTGCGTCGTTGCCCGTGGTCTGCCGATCATGGGACAACTCTGGCAGGAAATGCGCTCGAGCGGGGTGTTTACATTCTGAACAGTGTTCGGTTAGTCTGGCCGCACGAGCCGGCTGCTTGCAGCCGGCATTTCTGGTTCAACGAAGAAACAGGAGTAACACGTGGCACAGTACGACGTAATCGTTGTGGGTTCCGGCGCCTCTGGCGGCCCGCTCGCCGCCCGGCTGTCGGAGGATCCGTCTCGCCGGGTCCTGCTCATCGAGGCCGGACCGGCGCCCGCCTCGACGGACGGATTCCCGAAGGACCTGCTCGACGCAGGGCTCATGTCCGGGGCGATGCCCGGCCACCCCAACAACTGGTCCTTCGTGGCCAACCTCACCCCCGAGCTGCCCTACCTCGTCTCCCGCGGGAAGATCCTCGGCGGGTCGAGCTCGCTGAACGGCACCTATTACATTCGCGGGCGCAAGCAGGACTTCGACACCTACGCCGCGCGGGGCAACACGGAGTGGTCGTTCGAGAAGGTGCTCCCGTACTACGAGAAGCTGGAGCACGATCTGGCCTTCGAGGGCCAGGAGGGGCATGAGGGGCGCGGCCCCGTGCCGATCTACCGAGTCTCCCCGGCGGAGCAGACGCAGTACACGAAGGCGTTCATCGCCGCCTGCCATGAGCTCGGCTTCGGCTGGGAAGAGGACAAGAACTCGCCGACGAGCGTTCCCGGCGTCGGCCTGCTGCCGATGAACGCCGTCGACAACGTGCGGATGAACACCGGCATCACCTATGTGAATCCGGCCCGTTCCCGCGCGAACTTCCATGTCTGGGGCGACACGCTCGCCCGCAAGGTGCTCTTCGACGGCACGACCGTCACCGGCCTGGAGGTGGGCAGGAACGGCGGCATCGAGGTCGTGCGGGCCGCCGAGATCGTCATCGCGGCGGGCGCGTTCAAGTCCCCGCACCTGCTCGCCCTCTCGGGAATCGGACCGCGCGCCGAGCTGGAGGCGGCCGGCATCTCGGTTCTCGTCGACCTGCCCGGCGTGGGCAAGGACTTCAGCGACCACCCGGACATCTCGTTCAACTGGTCGCCCACCCGCAGGCTCGGCAAGGAGAAGACACCGTTCGCCTTTCAGACGGTGCTGAACTTCAACTCACACGGCTCCCAGTACGACGGCGACCTCGAAGTGCTGCCGATGATGCGTTCCATGATGTCGATGATGGGAATGGAGCAGGGCAGCGCCCTGTCGACGATGTGGGGCATCGTGCGCCGGCCCGGTGCCTTCCTGAAATCGATGAAGGGGGTCTCGATCAAGCGCTTCGCGCAGCAGATGCAGCGCGCCAATGACCTGGCCATGGCGATCGCCGTGCAGCAGGCCGAATCCCGCGGCAACGTCTTCACGGTGTCGGCCGACCCGCTCACGCAGCCCAAGATCGAGTACAACTACCTGAGCGACCCGCGCGACGTCGTGCGGATGCGCGAGGTGGTGCGCACCACAATCCAGATCCTGCAGTCGCAGGCGTTCAAGCCGTACTTCAAGCGGGTGACCGAGCTCGACGCCGAGACGCTGGCGAGCGACGCCAAGCTCGACGTCTGGATGAAGACCCACCTGGCCACCGCGATCCACGCCTCGGGCAGCTGTGCCATGGGCAGTGACCCGGCGGCCGGCCACGTCGTCGACCAGTTCGGGCGGGTGCACGGCGTGAGAGGCCTGCGCGTGGCCGACACCTCGATCCTGCCGTTCGTCCCCTCTCGGGGCCCCGCGGCGACGGCGATGCTCATCGGCGAGCGTGTCGCCGGGTTCATGACCGAGGGTGCGGAGCCGGCGGCACGGCCTGCGGAGTCCACCGAGTCTGAGGGGGTGGCGGCATGAGCGCGCACCCGGGCGCTGCCGATGCGGCCCTGCCCGCGCAGACCGTTGCACGCAGCATCCGGATCGACGCGCCCGTCGAGCTGATCTGGGCGGCGGTGCGCGATTTCGGCGGGCACGGCGCGTGGATGCCGGGCGCCGGCGCCGGGGCGGAGCACCTCAGCTGGTCCGGCGACGCCAACACGCCGGGCACCGTGCGGCGCTTCGCCGCGCCGGGCCGCCCCGTGTTCGCCGAACGGCTGAACCGAATCGATGACGAGGCGCACGAGCTGGCCTACTCGATCATCGAGTCGCCGTTCCCGATGGAGCGCCACGAGGCCACGATTGCGGTCGTCGCCGACGGGGACTCCGCGGTGGCCTCCTGGACGGCCCGTTTCGAGGCCGACGACGCCACGGCCGCGATGCTCGACGGGTTCATGGGCACGCAGGCCTTCGCCCCGGGGCTGGCCGGCCTGAAGGGCTACGCGGAGGAGGCGAACAGCTAGGCGGCTAGGGGCCCCCGCGGCGTTCGCGCCCGGGGGGCCTGCGCCGTCACCAGACCTGGTCGCGCGTCAGTAGCCTTCCGGCTTGCTGGCGATGCCGTCCAGCCAGAGCTGCTCGGAGGGGTCGCTGTGCGAGCCGTCCGTGCCGACGTGCTTGGTGTCGATGCGGTCGCCCTTGGTGATGACGTGGACCAGGGCCATGCCGTGCCCGCGGCCGAGGCCGTAGTCCTCGGCGAGCCAGGCGAGGATCGGGGTCGCCTTGGTGTTGGCATCGAAGCCGCGCTCGTGTGCGAGGTCGACGAGCTGGCGGGGCGTGAGCCCGGTCTTCTTCTCGATCGTGTCGAGGTAGGCCTGGAAAGACATCGCTGATTCTCCTGGTGGTGGTTCGGCGTCGAGAACCGGACGGCGCTCAACAGGGCACGGTACCCACTGGCTGTTCCTGCGGTCAAGGTGTGCTCGCACCGAACCACGTGTGGAGTGCGCCCTGTAGTGCGGCCTGATCGTCGCCGACCCAGACCACGTGGCCGTCGGGGCGCAGCAGCGCTGCGGGCACGTTGAGCGCGCCGTTGTCCGTTTCCGCCCCGACGACGCGGTCGACGCGGTCGGCCCACCCGGCGACGGACAGCCCGCCGGTCCGGTCGAGCAGGATGCCGCGGCCGTCGTGCATCCGCTCGAAGAGCCGGCCCTGCGCGAGCGGCACGTCCGGCATCCGCCGGCCGAGCAGGGCGGGGCCGTCGCCGACGTCGTAGCGGATGCCGGTCGCGGTGATCTTCTCGATCAGGAAGCGGTTGGCGTCCTCGAAGTCCATCAGCTCCGCCAGCAGTGCCCGCACGGCCTGCGGACCCGGCTCTGGCGAGCTCAGCTCGGCCTGCGCCCGGGTGTTCTGCAGCACGTCGGCGGCGACCGGGCGCCGCTCGGACTCGTAGCTGTCCAGCATTCCGGGCGGAGCCCAGCCGGTGACGGCGGCGGCGAGCTTCCAACCGAGGTTGCAGGCATCCTGGATGCCGAGGTTGAGACCCTGGCCGCCGTAGGGCGGGTGGATGTGCGCCGCGTCGCCGGCGAGGAGCACCCGGCCCTGCCGGTAGTGCGCGGCCAGCCGGGTGGCGTCGCCGAAGCGGGACAGCCAGCGCGGGGAGTGCACGCCGAAGTCGGTGCCGGCGATGGCGAGCAGCTGTGCGCGGAACTCCTCGAGCGTCGGGGGAGTGCCGCGCTCCTCCGCCACACCCGCGGCGGGCACGAGCACACGGAAGAGGCCGTCGCCGAGCGGCCCCGCGCCGAAGTTCTTGTGCGTCTGGCGCACCTTCGCCATCACGGCGCCGAGCTCCTCCGCCGCCATCGTCAGCTCCATCTCGCCGATCAGCGTCTCGCTGCGGCTCGGCTCACCGGGGAAGTCGATCTCGCACAACCGCCGCACCGTGCTGCGGCCGCCGTCGCATCCGATCAGGTAGCGTGCGCTGTGTCGCTCGCCGTCGAGGAGTTCGGCGGTCACCGCCTCCTCGCCCTGGCTGAGCCCGACGAGCTCGCGCCCCCACTGGATCTCGACGCCGAGCTCGGCGGCGTGCTCGCGCAGCAGGCGATCGGTGACCGGCTGCGGGATGCCGAGCACATACGGGTGGGTGGTGTCCAACAGCTGCGGCGCCGGCTGGGGGATGCCTGCGAAGAATCCGTCCAGCGGGTGCTTGGTGCCGTGTTCCAGAAAGCGCTCGAGGATCCCGCGCTGTTCCAGGATCTCGAGGCTCCGCGCGTGCAGGCCGAGCGAGCGTACGACGGGCGTCGGCTCCGCGTCCCTCTCCAACACGAGCGCCTGGACACCCTGGAGCGCCAGCTCGCTGGCCAGCATCACGCCGGTCGGCCCGCCGCCGATGATGATCACGTCGTGCATGAGCGCTCCGTTCCGAACTCGGGCTCGCGATGCGGCCGGGCTCATTCTGTGCAGGGGTGGGGGCCCGCTGGCAAGCCCCCACCCCTGCACAAGGCGCGCTACTCGACGAGCTTGCCGGCGGCCGAGACCTCCTGCATGTAGGCGGCGATCTCCTCCGGCACGGGCGGGATCTCCTCGCGCACGACACCGGTGCTCGGCGACCAGACCAGGTTCACCTGCAGTGCGGGGTCGGTCAGCGGGTAGTCGCTGCGGTTGTGGCATCCGCGTGTCTCGCGCCGCTCGAGCGCCGCCTCCAGGGTGGCGCGGGCGGCCAGCGCCGACGCCTTGAGGTCGAAGGCGTGGGCCAGGTCGTGGTAACCGGCGATGTCGGGGTGGATGCCGATGCCGGCCATGCGCGCCTCGATCTCGTCGAGGGCGGCGAGGCCAGCTTTCAGCCCGGCCTCGTCGCGCACCACGCCGGCGTGCTCGGTCATCATGTTGCGGATGGCGCGCTGCAGGGCGCGCACGTTCTCGTGGCCGTCGGCGGCGAGAAGGTCGCTGATCTCGGCGCGGGCCCCGGCGAGGGCCTCGGCCGAGCGCGGCTGCGAGTCCAAGCCGGCCGAGTACGCGGCGGCGGCCCGGGCGACGATGCGGCCGAAGACGAGCAGCTCGATGAGCGAGTTGCCGCCGAGGCGGTTGGCGCCGTGCAGGCCGCTGGAGGCCTCGCCGATCGCGTACAGGCCGTCGACATCGGTGCTGTGGTCCTCCGGGCGCACCCAGACGCCGCCCATCGAGTAGTGCGCGGTGGGCGCGATCTCGATCGGCTGCTCGGTGATGTCGAGCATCTGCAGCTCCATCATGGTCTGGTAGACGCGGGGGAGGCGCTCCATGATCACCGAGCGGGGCAGCTCGGAGACGTCGAGCCAGACGCCGCCGTTCGCCGTGCCGCGGCCCTCCTTGATCTCGGTGTACGCGGCCAGTGCCACCCGGTCGCGGGTGGAGAGTTCCATCCGCTCCGGGTCGTAGCGCTCCATGAAGCGCTCGCCGTTGGCGTTGCGCAGGATGCCGCCCTCGCCGCGGGCCGCCTCCGAGATCAGGGTGCCGGCGGCCGACTCGGGCTCGATGATGCCGGACGGGTGGAACTGCACCAGCTCCGGGTCGCGCAGGCGCGCGCCGGCTTCGACGGCGAGGCGGAACGAGTCGCCCGTGTTCTCGTCGCGGCGGGAGGAGGTGCGGCGCCAGATGCGGTTGTGCCCGCCGGCGGCGAGGATGACGGCATCCGCATGGATCAGGTAGCGGGTGCCGGTGTTGATGTCGAAGCCGTAGGCGCCGAAGACCTGGTTGCCCCTCACCAGCAGGCGGGTGATGTAGACGGAGTCGAGGATGGCCACGTCCAGCTGTTCGGCACGGCCGACCAGGGTGCGCTGGATCTCGAGGCCGGTGTAGTCGCCGGCGAAGGCGGTGCGGCGAAAGGTGTGCGCGCCGAAGAAGCGCTGCGAGATGCGCCCGTCGTCCTCGCGGGCGAAGTTCATGCCGTAGCGCTCGAGGTCGCGGATGCCCTGCTCGGCGCCGCGGGCGACGATCTCGACGGTGTGAGGGTTGGCGAGGTTGTAGCTCTCGGTGATGGTGTCGGCGGCGTGCTGCTGCCAGGAGTCCTCCTCGTCCATGGTGCCGAGGGCGGCGTTGATGCCGCCGGCGGCGAGGGAGGTGTGCGCATCGTTGCGGGGCCGCTTGCCGACGGCGAGCACGTCGACGCCCATCTCGGCCAGTTCGATGGCCGCCCGCAGGCCGGAGCCGCCCGTGCCGATCACCAGCACGGTGGTCGAGATCTGCTTTTCATTCTCAGGTGATGAACTCATGCGTTCAACGCTAAGAATTGCTCATCCATTAGTCCAATGAATCATTCGAGTCGATTCGATGTCCTTTAGCTATGAAGAGAACGTAGGCTGTCGGCATGAACCTGGAACAGTTGCAGAGCTTCGTCGAGGTGGCCCAGACCGGGCACTTCACCCGCGCAGCCGCGCAGCTCCACCTCGCCCAGCCCTCGCTCAGCCGGCAGATCTCCACGCTGGAGGCCGACCTCGGCGCCCCGCTGTTCCACCGGGTGCGCGGCAATATCACGCTCACGGCGGCCGGCGAGTCGTTGTTGCCGCTGGCCAAGCGCATGCTCGCGGATGCCGAGGCCGTGCGCTACGAGATGCAGGAGCTGGCTGGGCTCCGCTCGGGGCGGGTGCGGCTCGGCGCGACGCCGACGCTCTGCATCAGCCTCGTCGCCGAGGTGCTGACCGCCTTCCACGCGGCGTACCCCGGAATCCAGCTGCACCTGACGGAGGGCGGCTCCCGCGGACTGCTCGAGGAGCTGGCCGGCGGCGCGCTCGACCTGGCACTGATCACCACCACCGAGGACGGGCCGGGCCCGTCGACGGGCCTCCGCCGCATCCCGCTGCTCACCGAGGAGCTCGTCGTGGTCTCCGCCGCGCACGGCGCGCACTTCGGCGATCGCACGTCCATCACCCTCGCCGAGCTGGCGGCGCTGCCGCAGATTACCTTCCACGAGAACTACGACCTGCGCGCCGCCACGATGCAGGCCTTCGCGGAGGCCGGGCTCAGCCCGCAGATCGTGCTCGAGGGCTCCGAGATGGATGCCGTGCTGCGCTGCGTCGAACGCGGGCTCGGCGTCGCCGTCGTGCCGGCGATGGTGCTCGCCGACCGACCGGGGCTCTGCTCGGTGCGCCTCAGCGCGCCCCGACTGACCCGCTCGATCAGCCTCGCCCACCGCGGCGACGTCGCGCTCACCCGGGCGGCCGAGGCGATGCAGCGCATGATCGTCGACACGGCCGACATCCTCGCCTCGGTGGGAGCGGCCGGGGGCGCGCTGATCGTGCGGGCCGGCTAGCACCGCCGCCGCGTCGACTGCTACCGAATCTCGGTTGCCTGGGACCAGACGGCCTGCCAGCCGCCCTCGTTGAGCTCATAGCTATCGGTGTGCCAGTAGCCGGTGCGCGCGACGTGGTGCCCGCCGAATACGACTTCGAGTTCGGCGCGGTAGCGGATCGTCGCCACCGGGCCGGCGAGTCGAACCTCGATCGGGCCCGGCTCCCACGCGAGGTAGTCGATCTCGCCGGCGGAGACCGCGCCGAGGTACTGCGCCTTGGTGAGGAGGGCCCCGATGGGTGTCACGAGCTGGAAGTCGTCGGCGTGCAGTGCGCTCGCCGCAGCGATATCGCCCTCGACGAGGGCCTGCAGGCGGGCGCGCTCTCGATCGCGAATCTGCTCGGCTCTGGGGTCGGCGAGCACGGGAGTCTCGGCGAGCTCGGAGGGGGTGGCGGATGACGTCACGCTGAGGTGTCCTTGTCGGTCGGGAGGGGTGCCGCGGCAGTGCGCGCGGCACGCGACTGACAGATTGACACTTTCAGACGAAAGTGTCAATATCGAGTGTGCCCACCCCCGACGCCAAGTCCGCCCACATCCTCGACTCCTCGCTCCCCGTCTTCTGCACGTACGGCTTTCAGAAGACGTCGATGCAAGACATCGCCCGCGCGGCTGGGATGTCCCGGGCGGCCCTCTACCTCCACTTCGCGAACAAGGAGGACGTCTTCCGCTCCGGCGCCGTGCGCACCCATGCCGCGGTCATGGCGCTCGTGGAGGCCGAGCTCGGCCAGCCCGGCGATGTCTTCGAGCGAATCGAGGCCGCTCTCGTGGCCTACTTCGAGGGTCTCGTCGAGCAGATCGCGGCGAGTCCGCACGGGGCGGAGCTCTTTGACGCCAGCGCCGAACTCGTCGGCGACGTGGTGCTGGGCGCGCGGCTACGGCTCAGCGACCTCCTCCGGGACGCGTTGGATGCGGCCGAGGTTCGCGGTGAGATTCGTCTCTCCGGAATCGCGACCGCAAGCGCGGAGTTGGCCGTCCTGCTGCTGGCATCCGTCGACGGAATCAAGGCGCAGCGCTCCGCACTGCTTCCGGTGAGGCCCGGCATTGCGCTGCAGCTGCGCCTGGTGCGCGCTGCCATCCAACCGGCAGCGGCCGCCGGCGTGTGAAGCGGCTTCCAGCTCCCGCGGCAGGCCACGGGAGCGCGGGCTCCTACATGCCCGGGACCGCGAGCACCTCGTACACCTGGATGGTGGCGCCCGGCGTCATGAGGTGCGGGTGCCCGTCCATCATCGCCACGGCCTCGTCGAGGCTGTCGGCCTCGATGAACGAGTAGCCGCTGACTCCAACAGGGGCGTCGGTGACGCCGGACGGCGCGACGTGCTTGCCGTTGCCGAGCGGGGCGCCGAAGTCGGCGAGGTTCTTGCCGACGCGCGACGACCACTCGATCCACGCCTGGGTGCTCGCGGCCTCCTCTTCGGGAGATAAGTTCGACACCGCCGATTCGACCGTCTCCGGTGAGGTGTAAATCACAGCAAACTTGGACATGATCGTCTCCGATTCTGCGGGCAGCTTGACGGTGCCGGCAGGGCGGATTTTACGCCCGCGAGCTGTTAGGCGCGCCCTCGGTTCTGGCGGCGGACCTCACGCGGCGCGCGGCCGCCGAGGAAGGACTTGTCCGAGTCGACGAGGAATCCCTGGCGAAGCGCCTCGCGCCCGATCAGCATGCGGAATCCCATCTGGTCGCGGTTGGTCAGCGTCGTCTCGGCGGTGACGGTGCGCCCGTGGATCTCGACATTGAGGAGTACGACAATGCGCTCCTCGACATGACCGGACGAACTGCGCACCGTGCGGCGGTCGTGCACGGGGCACTCGACCGTGACGGCATCCGACTCGGACTTCTGCCACGGGTGAACCCGGAAGCGCACCCAATCGCCGGTGTCTCCGCTGAACTCCTCGATGTCAAAGGCGTGCAGGGCCGAGCTCCGGGCGCCGGTGTCGAGCTTGGCCTTGATCCAGGGCACACCGATGCCCGGCAGACGGACCCACTCGCGCCAGCCCGCTATGGTGTTTGAATAGACAGGTTCACTCACTCCTTCATCTTGGCAGGCTCCACAGTTGAAACTCGCTATCCTCTCGCGCGCCCCTCACTCTTACTCGACACAAAGGCTCCGGGCCGCGGCTCTTCAACGCGGCCACCGGGTCAAGGTGCTGAACACGCTTCGCTTCGCGATTGACCTCTCCGGGGCCGAGCCTGACCTGCAGTACAGGGGCCGCCTGCTCTCGGACTATGACGCGATCCTGCCGCGCATCGGCAACTCGATCACCTACTTCGGCACCGCCGTTGTGCGCCAGTTCGAGCAGATGGACGTCTACACGCCCAACACGGCCAACGGCATCAGCAACGCGCGCGACAAGCTGCGGGCCAGCCAGATCCTCTCCCGCCACGAGATCGCGATGCCCGCGACGGCCTTCGTGCACAGCCGGGCCGACGTGCGCCTGGCCATCGAACGCGTCGGCGGGGCGCCGGTCGTCATCAAGCTGCTCGAGGGCACCCAGGGCATCGGCGTCATCCTCGCCCCCGAGGTGAAGATCGCCGAGGCGATCATCGAGACACTGCACTCGACCAAGCAGAACGTGCTGATCCAGAGCTTCATCTCCGAGAGCAAGGGCCGCGACATCCGCGCCCTCGTCGTCGGCGACCGCGTCGTCGCCGCGATGCGCCGGGTCGCCAGCGGCGATGAGTTCCGCTCGAACGTGCACCGCGGTGGCACGGTGGAGGCCGTCGAGCTGACGCCGGAGTACACCCGCGCCGCCGTGCGGGCCGCGCAGATCATGGGCCTGCGCGTGGCCGGTGTCGACATGCTCGAGGGCAACGACGGCCCCCTGATCATGGAGGTCAACTCCTCGCCAGGGCTCGAGGGCATCGAGCGGGCGACCGGACTCGACGTGGCCGGCGCGATCATCGACTACATCGCCGACCAGGTCGGCTTCCCCGAGATCGACGTGCGCCAGCGGCTCAGCGTCTCGACCGGCTACGGCGTGGCCGAGATCGTGGTCTACGGCAACGCGGACTTCGTCGGCAAGACGATGGCGGCCTCCGGGCTCGGTGACCGCGACATCACCGTGCTGACGGTGCACCGCGGCACGGCCGTGCTGCCCAACCCCAAGGCCGACCTGGTGCTGGAGGCGGGGGACAGACTGCTCTGCTTCGGCAAGCTCGACGAGATGCGCTCGATGGTGCCGGAGCGCCGCCGCCGCCGTGCGCGCGTGCGGAAGCTGCCCAAGGAGCCGATCCCCGAGAGCTAGCCGCTCAGGCGGCGGGCGGATGCCGGCGTAGCCGGCCCGGCCGCCTACGCCAGTTCAGCCGGAATCGCGCCAGCTGAACGGGCGTAGAGCGCAGGAAGTGGCGCAGAACGGGCGGCGCTGCCGGCCGGCAGCTCAGGCGGCGGCGGGAACCGTCACGCGCACCAGGAGACCGCCGCCGGGGCGGGGGGTCAGCTCCAGCGTGGCCTCGAAGCGGTCGACGATCGCGGCAACGATCGACAGGCCGAGACCGTGGCCGCGCGCGGAGGAGCTGGTGGTGCGGCCGGCGACCCGGGTGAACTGCTCCGTGAGCGCGGCGACGTCGGCGGCGCCGAGTACGGCGCCGCTGTTGGCGAGCTCGATCGTGGCGCCCGCGGCATCCGCCCGCGTCTTCACGTGCAGGAACCCGCCGCCGTCCACGTTGTGCCGGATCGCGTTGTGCACGAGGTTCGTCAGCAGCTGGCGTACCAGCACCGGCTCAGCCTCGATCGTGGCCGGCTCCAGCTCGAGCTCGACCCGGACACCGCGCTCTGCAGCCTCCGCCGCGGCGCTCTCGACAACCGCGGCCGCGGCCTGCGCCAGGTCGACCGGCTCGGGCGGGGCCGTCGACGACTGGATCTGGGCGAGGTCGAGCAGCGCCTCCACCGTCTCGATGCTGCGCTCGTTCATCACCCGGAGCCGGTCGAAGACCTGCCGGTCCTCCGCGTCCTGGCGCTGCGCGAGCGCGACATCCAGCATCGCCCGGGTCGTGGCCAACGGGGTGAGCAGCTCGTGCGAGGCGTTCAACGCGAACCGCTTCGAGGCGGCGAAGGAGCGCTCCAGCTGCGCCAGCATGTCGTCGAAGTTCGCGGCCAGCTCCGAGATCTCGTCGCGCGGGCCGGTCAGCCCGATGCGCTGGCTGAGGTCGCCGTGTGCGGCCCGGCTGGCGGCGCTGTTGATGTACTGCAGCGGGGCGAGCACCCGCCCGGCGACGGCCCAGCCGACAGCGATGCCGACGATGGCGAGCACCACGAGCACCACCACCGAGATGACCAACAACAGGTTGAACATCTGCTCGGTCGAGGTGATGACGAGTGCCGAGCTCGGGGTGACGGTTGCAGCGGGTTCGCCGGCCATGCCGGGGTCCGGGATGACGGCCGACGTCGAGTCGGTCGGCACCAGCGACTGTGCGGGCACGGTGGGGGCGGCCACCAGCTCGTAGCTGGGGAGGAAGCGCATCACGAGGTAGACCACCGTGAGCATGGCGATGCCCGCGCCGGTGAGCAGCGCCGAGTAGGTCAGCGCGAGCCGGGTGCGCACGGTTGCCCGATAGCGGCGGATGCCCGGCCCAGCGGCCTCAGCGGATCGCATAGCCGGCTCCAGAAACCGTGGTGATGATGCCGGGGTCGCCCAGCTTGCGGCGCAGGGTGCTGATCGTCACCTTGACGGTCTGGGTGAACGGGTTGGCGTTCTCGTCCCAGGCCTTCTCGAGGATGGTCTCTGCACTGACCACGCCGCCGCCCGCCTTCAGCAGCAACTCGAGCACAGAGAACTCCTTGCGCGTGAGTGCGACATACCGCCCCTGGCAGGTCACCTCGCGTCGGAACGGGTCGAGCCGAACGCCGTTTCGTTCGAGCACGGGCGGGTGCGAGCTGAACTGGCGCCGGTTCAGCGCGCGCAGCCGGGCGATGAGCTCGGGGAACTCAAACGGTTTGGCCAGGTAGTCGTCGGCGCCGAGCTCCAGCCCGGCGACCTTGTCGTCGAGGCGCCCGGCGGCGGTCAGCATGAGGACCGCGGGCCCCTCGGGGTCGGCGGCAAGTGCCCGGCAGACGTCGTCGCCGTGGGTGCCCGGGATGTCCCGGTCCAGCAGCACCAGGTCGTAGTCGTTGACGGCGACCGCGAGCAGCGCGGCATCCCCGTCGCCGACGATGTCGGCGGCGATGGCGTCCATCTCGAGCCGGGCGCGGATGGCGTCGGCGAGGAACTCCTCGTCCTCGACGATCAGTACTCTCACGCGCCGTTCACCCTGCTTCCGCTTGATCCCCTCCGGAGAGTCAAGCAGACCCGAGGTTAGAGAAAGGTAAGCGCTGCCCTTTACCCTCTCGAAACCTGCCCCCTGCTGGAGTGGTCACTGCCGGCTCACTCGACGCCGGAGAACCGACGAAGGATGCCAACATGCTCCCCACCACCCCCGCTCGCCGAACCGCCGTCGCCGCCGCGACCGCTGCCCTCCTGCTCCTCAGCCTGAGCGCCTGTGCGCCGGCCTCCGCCGGAGACCCGGAGCTGGAGTCCGGCTCGCTGGATGTCTCGATCGCCGAGTGGCGGCAGAACATGGACGACTGCATGCTGGATGCCGGCTTCGACCTGACCGCGCAGGTCTCCGCCGACGGCTCCTCGGAGGCCATCGACACCTCCCAGTTCGACATGGCCGAGTTCGACAAGGCCTACGCGGCCTGCACGGAGCAGGTCGGCGAGGCGCCCGTCGACGAGAGCCTGCCCAGCGAGGAGGAGCTGTTCGACGCCCAGCTGCTCTTCGCCGCGTGCATGCGCGAGGCCGGCTATGACTACCCCGACCCGGTGAAGGGATCCGGCGGACTGAGCCCCGCCTTCGGGCCGGAGACCGACATCGAGGTCGTCGACGCCTGCTCTGCCGAGGCCTACGCAGACTTCGGTGCGGAATGAGTGCCGAGAACAGCCCCGCCGCGAACAGCCCCGCCGCGGATAGCCCCACTGTGAACGGCCCCGTCGCGGGCACCCGGCGTCGCGGCAAGCGGGTGCTCCTGCTGAGCGTCGCCGGTCTGCTCGTGGCCGCGGTCGCCGCGGCGGCCATCCTGCTCGCCCAACCGCCGAAGAGCGGCGCGGCCGGGCCGGCCCCGGTCGAGGTGGAGACCGCACTGGTCAGCCGCGGCGACCTCACCGAGCTGGTGCGCGCGCCGGGCACGCTCTCGTACGGCGCCCCCCGCGAGCTCGGCACCGTGCTGCCCGGCATCGTCACCGGCCTGCCGGGCGCGGGCAGCGTCGTCACCGTCGGCGGCGAGCTATTCCGGGTGGACGACAGCCCCGTCGTGCTGCTGCACGGGGAGCTGCCCGTTTGGCGCGCCTTCTCCGCGGGCATGACGGACGGCGCCGACGTGCTGCAGCTGGAGCGCAGCCTGGCCGCCCTCGGCTTTTTCGAGCGCGAGCCGGACGAGGAGTTCGCCGGCAGCACCGAGGCCGCCATCGAGCGCTGGCAGAAGTCCCTCGGCCTCGAGCAGACGGGCATGGTCGAGCTCGGCCGGATCGCCTTCGCGCCCGCGGACCTCCGTATCCAGGAGCCCACGGCCGCCATCGGCGATGCGGCCGGCGCCGCGATCGTCTCGACCACCGGCACCGCCAAAGAGGTGCAGGCGTTCGTCGACACCGCCAACCAAGACCTCGTCGCGGTCGGCGCCAGCGTCAGCATCGCGCTGCCGGGCGGCGCCCAGACGACGGGCACCGTCGCGGCTGCCGGTGCACCCGTCGAACGCGACGGCAGCAGCGGCAAGAGCATGAAGATCCCCGTGAGCATCACGCTGGACGACACGGATGCCGCCGCCGCACTCGACAACGTCTCGGTCAGCGTGCTCCTCACCCAGACCAAGGCGGCCGACGTGCTGTTGCTGCCCGTCGGCGCCCTGCTCGCCCAGCCCGGCGGAGGATTCGCCGTCGAGGTCGTGCGCGCTGCGGCAGCATCCGGTCACACCCGAACAGTGGTCCCCGTCACGCTCGGCGCCTTCGCCGACGGCCTTGTCGCCGTCACCGGCGGCACGCTGGCCGAGGGCGACACCGTGGTGGTCGCCAAATGAGCGAGGACGCCGCGGCCGAACATGTCGTCGAACTGCGCGCGGTGACACGTGCGTACGGCTCCCCGCCGACGGTGGCCCTGAACGGAGTCGACCTCCGCATCGCCGCGGGGGAGATGCTGGCGATCGTCGGGCCGAGCGGCTCCGGCAAGTCGACCCTGCTCAACATCATCGGCTCGCTCGACCGCGCCAGCGCCGGGGACACCCGCATCGCCGGGCACGAAGTCAACCGGATGAGCGACGCCGAGCTCTCGGCGTTGCGCGCCCATGCGATCGGATTCGTGTTCCAGCAGTTCCACCTCTCCGACGGCGTCACCGCCCTCGACAACGTGGCGACCGGCCTGCTCTACACCGGGATGCCGGCCCGCGAGCGGCGCCGCAAGGCCGAGGTGGCTCTGCGCCGCGTCGGCCTCGGCGACCGGCTGCGGCACCACCCCCGCCAACTCTCCGGCGGCGAGCGGCAGCGGGTCGCCATCGCGCGGGCCGTGGTCGGCGAGCCGAGCCTGCTGCTGGCCGATGAGCCGACAGGCAGCCTCGACACGAAGGCCGGCGCCGGCGTGGTCGAGATCCTGGCCGAGCTGAACCGCTCCGGCACGACCGTCGTCGTCATCACGCACGACCAGGAGCTGGCCGAACGGATGCCGCGCCAGGTTCGCCTGCGCGACGGCGAGATCGTGGCCGACGAGCGCGGGGTGGCGGCGTGAGCCGGCCACGGGCAAGCCGGCCAGGGGCGGCACCGGCCCGCTCACGGCTGCGCCCCGGCGACCTGCTCGCGCTCGGATTCCACGGTCTGCGCGCGCGACCGCTGCGCGCGGTGCTCTCCTCGCTCGGCATCGCCATCGGCATCGCGGCGATGATCGCGGTGATCGGCATCTCCACGTCGAGCCAGGCGCTCGTCAAGGAACGGCTCTCGGAGCTCGGCACCAACCTGCTCACCGTCACCGGCGGCTCCGACCTGCTCGGCCAGGAGGTGCCGCTCGCCGAGGGGGCCGTGGCCGCCATCCGCCGGATCCCCGGTGTGCAGCACGCCGGGTCGACGGC
This sequence comes from Microterricola pindariensis, assembly GCF_002936985.1. Taxonomy (GTDB): domain Bacteria; phylum Actinomycetota; class Actinomycetes; order Actinomycetales; family Microbacteriaceae; genus Microterricola; species Microterricola pindariensis. The sequence goes on from NZ_MPZN01000003.1 coordinate 74,320, forward strand.
GGCACTCGCCGACGTGAACGTCTACCGCAACTCCGAGATCGCGCCCTCGCGCACCGGCGGCCTGAGCGTTGCCGCCGCCGACCTCGAGCTGCTGGACGCGACGGGTACCCAGATGCTCACCGGCGCCTGGCTGAACGAGGCGACAGCACAGTACCCGACCGTCGTGCTCGGCCGGGCCGCGGCCGAGCGACTCGGCATCCAGAGCCCCGGCTCCCTGGTCTGGCTCGGCGGGGCGCACTTCTCGGTGCTCGGCATCCTCGACTCCTCGGTGCTCGTGCCAGAGCTCGACTCGATGGCGCTGATCGGCGAGCCGGTCGCGCGGCAGCTGTTCGGGCACACCGGCAACCCGACGACGATCTACGAGCGCTCGGATGACGCGCGCGTCGGCGCCGTGCGCACGCTGCTGCCGCCCACCCTCAGCCCGGAGAAGCCCAGCGCGGTCAAGGTGAGCCGGCCATCGGATGCCCTCGCCGCCAAGAACACGGTTGACCAGGCGTTCACTGGGCTGCTCGTCGGCGTCGGCTCGATCGCGCTGCTCGTCGGCGGCATCGGCGTGGCGAACACCATGGTCATCTCCGTGTTGGAGCGGCGCCGCGAGATCGGCCTGCGCCGCTCGCTCGGAGCAACCAGACGGCACATCCGGCAGCAGTTCCTGCTGGAGGCGGTGCTGTTGGCCGCCGCCGGCGGGCTCGCCGGCACCGCCCTCGGCTGGCTCATCACGGCGATCGCCGCCCGGGCCAACGGCTGGGCACTGGCGATCCCGCCGGAGGTGCTGGTGGCCGGAGTCGCCGTCACGGCCGTGGTCGGGGCGATCGCCGGCCTGCTGCCGGCCGTGCGCGCGGCCCGCACCTCTCCGACGGCCGCCCTCAGTAGCTGAGAACGCGCGGGCGGGCTGCTCAGGCAGCCCGCCCGCGGGATGCTCAGGGGCTGAGCACGACCTTGACGCAGCCACGCTCCTTCTTCTGGAACAGCTCGTACATCTCCGGCGCACGCTCCAATGGGGCGCGGTGCGTCACCAGGTCTTCGAGGCCCAGCGGGTCGGCCGGGTCTTCGACCAGCGGCATCAGCTCGTCGATCCAGCGATGCACATTGCACTGGCCCATGCGGATCGCGACCTGCTTGTCAAAGAGTGACTTGAAGGGCGTCGGATCGGACTCGCCGGCGTAGACCCCGCTGAGTGACACCGTGCCGCCGCGGCGCACCGCGTCGAAGGCGAGGTGCATGGCGCTCAGCCGGTCGATCCCGGTCGTGTTCATGACGACGTTGGCAACAGGGTCTGGAAGCATGCCGACAATCGCCTGGCCCAGCCCGGCGGCGGGGGCGCCATGGGCTTCCATGCCGACGGCGTCGATGATCGCGTCCGGGCCCCGCCCCTCAGTGCCCGCCCGCAACTGCTCGGCCGCGTCCGCGGTGAGGTCCATGGTTTCGATGCCGTAGCGCTCAGCCATCAGCCGGCGCTCGGGCACAGGCTCGACGGCCAGCACGCGGTGCCCGAGGTGCCGGGCGATGCGCCCGGCCAGCTGGCCGACCGGGCCGAGCCCCAACACGCCGAGCACGCCGTCATCCGGGAGCCCGGCATAGATGACACCTTGCCAGGCAGTGGGGAGGATGTCGCTGAGAAACAGGTAGCGCGCATCGGGCAAGTCGTGGCCGACCTTGCGTGCGTTGGCGTCGGCGAGCGGCACCCGCAAACGCTCCGCCTGGCCGCCCGGAACCGAGCCGTACAGCTCGGTGTAGCCGTACAGGCTTGCCCCGCTGCCATGTGCGCGCACCTGGGTGGTCTCGCACTGAGTGCTGAGCCCCCGCCGACACATGAAACACTCGCCGCAGGCGATGACGAAGGGGATGACCACGCGATCGCCCGCGGTGAGCGTGCGCACTGCCGCGCCCACCTCCTCCACGATGCCCATCGACTCGTGACCGAGAACATCGCCGCGAGACAGGAACGGACCGAGCAATTCGTAGAGGTGCAGGTCGGATCCGCAGATCGCGGTCGAGGTGATGCGGATGACGACGTCGGTGGGCTGCTCGATGACCGGGTCGGGCACCTCTTCGACGCTGACGGAGCGTTTGGCCTGCCAGGTGAGGGCCCTCATCTCGAACTCACTGGCCCGAAACTCGCGTCAACCGCCGTCATCTCCAGGTCTGCCGTGGCCTGGATCAACTCGAGGAGGGCCGGGTCCAACCCCGGGGCGAACTCCTCGGGGCGCTCAACCGAGATCGTCGACGGCACACCCTCTGGCGCTTGTTCGTCGGCGACAAGGGTCGAGCCATCGCCAGCCGGCGACGCGCCTTGGAAGATCTTTCCGGCCTCGGACTGGGTGGCGAGGTCAAAGGTGTACTGCTTGTTGTGCAGCCCGAGGTCCAACAGCTTCTTCACTTCGGGAAACGCCTCGGCGTTGGTCTTCGGAATCGGCAAGAGGGCGTTCCACTTCACCCCCAGCGTCTCCAGGGCCTTGGCATAGGCGATCTCATGCGCCTGGTCGCGCACGATCAGGTAGGCGATCGTCGAACGCGCGGTCTTGTTGTCGGTCATCTCGTAGATCCGGCACTTCTGCAAACGCCCGGTGGACTCCAACATCAGGTTGTAGAGCAGATCGAGTGGGAGGTTTCCTGAGTTGTAGACGTAGCTGCCGCTCCACGGGTTGCCCGCGGCGTCCACAGGGAGAGCGCCTTGGGCGCCCACCAGATAGTGGTGGATGTTGCCGTGGTCCAGCGCAATCTCGAGGGGGATCGCACCCCCGGCACCCGGCTTGTCCAGCGGCTCATCGGGCCGGCCGCGATAGCGCGGCGAGCCGTCGAGCAGGCGCGAGATGGTGGTGCCGATGAGCTCGACGTGACTGATTTCCTCCGTTCCGATGCCCTGCAAGAGGTCACGATAGGGCTTCGCCGCCGGTCCGCGAAAATTCATGGCTTGGAAGAGGTACTGCATCATGGTGCGCATCTCCCCGAACTGACCCCCGAGGCCCTCTTGCAGCGCGTTGGCCGCTGCCGGATCCGGCTCGTCTTGTGCAATGTCGTTGATGAGGCGTTGAACGTGGAAGTACATGGTCGTGCCTTTCTCTGCGTCAGTGGGGTGTCTCGGGGTGTTCGTTCTGTTCACGGATGCGGCGGCCGGCCGCAATGTCGGCGCGCTCCTTCTCGGCGGCCTTGTCGCTCTTGCGGGTGTCGCGCGGCGGCAGCTGGATCTCTTCCTCCGCGGCGATTCCGGCCTGCAACTGCCGGCTCCGCTCCAGCTCGGCGTCGAATTCGGCGCCGAACAGCAGGGCGATGTTGGCTATCCACAGCCAGAGCAAGAAGACGATGACACCGGCCAGTGAGCCGTAGTTGCGGTCGTAGTTGGCGAAGTTCGTCACGTACAGCCCGAACAGGAACGACGCCACCAGCAGCGTCACCAGCGCCAGCAGCGCGCCCAGGCTGATCCAGCGAAACTTGGGTTGCTTTGCGTTGGGCGTGGCGTAGTACAGCAGCGCGACAACCAGCACGGCTGCCACCGCCAGCACCGGCCATTTGAGGATCGCCCACACGAGCTGTGCCGTTTCACCGATGCCGAGGGTGTTGCCGATGGCGGTGGCGACCGGTCCGGACACGATCACGATCACGATCATCACGAGCATGAGCAGGATGGCGGCGATCGTGACGCCGAGCTGCACGGGGCGCAGCTTCCAGAAGGGGCGCCCCTCCTGCACTTCATAGATCCTGTTCATCGCCCGGCTGAACGCGCCGACGTAGCCGGAGGCCGACCAGACGGCCAGAACGACACCGACGACGAGCGCGAGCCCGGCGCTCGACGAGGAGCTGAAGCTCTCGATCGGGCCGCGCAGCGTGTCGGCGGTGCCGCCGGGCGCCACCTCGTCGATGAGGGAGAGGATGGTGTCGGCCGCGCGCTCGCCCTGGCCGACCACGCCCAGCAGCGAGACCAGCGCGATCAGGGCAGGGAAGATCGACAGCACCGCGTAGAAGGTGAGCGAGGCCGCCAAATCCAGACACTGGTCGGCCGAGAACTCGCGGATCGTCTTGCGAATCGCGTACTTCCACGTGGGGGCGGCGACCCTCGCCGGAGAATCAGGCTTGCGCGGATCATCCGGCGCCGGCGCGGCACGGTGCTTGTCACTGGCGGAATCACGAGCCACGGGGCCCTCCTCGGTTCTCGTCGACGGGCGGCGGGGCAGCTGCGCTCCTACACGCCGGTGTCCTGCCCGGGCCCGGTCGCCTGCTCCTTGACGTCCGAGGCCGAGGATGCGGCCTCGTGCTGCACCGTGGTCGCGGCATCCGTCGCCGTCTCTTTCACGGCTTCAGCGGCATCCGCAAGCGGCTGCTTGAGATGCTCTCCCACCTCCGTGGCCGCGTCCGCGAGTTCATGGGCCAGTGGCTCCGCGGCATCTTTCACGTTTGCGGCGATCTTCTTCTCGGCGGTGCTTGCCGGGATCAGCGATGCGGCGAGGAGGCCAGCGCCGAACGCGATGAGTCCGACGGCGAGCGGGTTGCCCTTGGCCTGCGCTGCGGCATGATGTGCGGCACCGGAGACGTGGTCGGCGGCATCGCCCACCGCGTCCTGGGCGTCGGACGCCGAGCCCATGAGCGTGTCGCTGAGGGTGCCGAACGCCCTCTTCACCTTGTTGCCTTGGCGGTGCATGATCTTGCTCGGTGTGACCTTGTCGACGAGGGCGTCGACGTTGCTGCCGAGTTCGCGGCGGGTGTCTTCAAGCTGGGCCTGGATGACGCGGGGGTCGTCACTGGCGGGTGTGGGGGTGCTCATCGGTCTTCCTCGTTTCTTTTGAGTGCGTCTGGAATCTTCTTCAGGGAGTCGACGGTGCGGGGCGCACCGCGCACCGACTTCATCTCGCGGCGGCCGATCGAGTAGAGGATGGCCGCCACGATGCCCCAGATCACGGCGATCACCAAAGCTGCCCAGGCGATGTCCATGACATGGCCGAGGCCCCACCAGGCGGCGAACGAGAGGAAGAGCACCGTGAGGTGGGCTGTGTAGCCGGCCCCACCGAGGATCCCCGCGCTCTTGCCGGCCCGGGTGGCCGTCTGGCGGACCTCCGCCTTCGCCAGCTCGAGTTCCTGGCGGATGAGAGTGGAAACGTCGCGGGTGACTTCTCCGAGCAGGTCGCCGAGCGAAGTCTCCTCGGCCTTGCGCTCGGACGGGGTTGGAAGATCACTCATCACGACCCCCCAACCGATGTCGACGGCCATGCCGGCGGCGCGAGCGGATCAGACGGGGACGGGGGTGTCGCGGGCGTCGGCGCAGCCGTCGAGCGGGGGGCCGTTGACGTCGCCGAGTGCGGGGGCGCCGCAGATCCAGTGGGCTGCTGATCGGCGTTGTCGGCGATCATGGAACGGGTCAGGCGGCCCGCGACAACGCCTGCCGCAGCCGCGATGGCGATGAACGTGCCGGGCTGACGGCGTGCATACGACTTGACCTCGTTGAGTAGCGAGCCGGGGTCACGGCGGTCCAACCAGTCGGCGATGCTGCTCGCCCGTGTTGCGGCCTGCTGGGCGAGGTCGCTGGCCACGCCGGGTGACTCGGATGATGCGGCCATGGACGCCAGCTCATCACCGAAGGAGCGCAGGCCTGTGGCGACGCGCTTCTGCTGCGCGGCAGCCTGGTCGGCAAGCTCTGCTTGCGTCTCCCGGTACAGTTCTCTGGCCTGCTTCTTCGTCTCGGTGCCAACCCGGTGGATCTCGTCTTGTGCGACCTCGGCCACGTGCTGCCCGGCGGCAAGCGAGGCGTCTTTGACATCGGCGGCGCGTTCGGTGGTGCTTCGCGTGTCATCGGTGCTGACATCCGTGCCGAAGCCGGGGTTGTTAGTGCCGAAGTTCGCTTCTGTGTTCGACATGGCTCTCCTTGACAATTCAGTGGAGCTCAAGGCGACGGTTCTCGCCACCTCCGTTCCACTTTCAGAGCCTTCTTTCATCCCAGGCCGCGCTCAACCCCTTCGGCCACGGCCAGGCGAGGCCGCGATGCGCGCGACCGTCGCGCTTCGCCGTGTTTGTGCGGATCGCGGCGCGCAGGAAGCGGTCGCTGGCAATCAGGGAGATTTTGGGGATCGCCCAGGTATGCGTCATCGTCTATAATCTTCACCCGCTGGATGCGGGCGCTCTCGGATGCCGGCGTTGGCGGGCCTCCGCGCGACGCTCATCACACATCTGGCTGATCAACCATTTGAGCGATGCCGGCTGAGCCCGCCATCCCTAGGCTGGGGGATGGAAGGACGCGGCCGCTCCGGGCCGCGAGACGCACGATGGCAGAGTTCCAGTCACAGTCACAGTCACAAGCACCGTCCCACGGCGCGGAGAACGAGTCCATCACGCCCCCGCAGTCCGGGCGCCGCCGCTGGATCGGACTGGGCGTGCTGGCCGCGGCCCTGTCGATGATCGTGCTCGACGGCACCATCGTCGGCGTCGCGCTGCCGGTCATCATCGAAGACCTGCACCTGGATCTGAGCGATGCGCAGTGGGTCAACGGCATCTACTCGGTCGTGTTCGCGGCGCTGCTGCTCACCGCCGGGCGGCTCGGCGACCGACTCGGACGCCGCAGGATGCTCGTCGTCGGCATTCTGATCTTCATGACGGGCAGCCTGCTCGCCGCCCTCTCCGTCTCGGGCGGCACGCTGATCGCCGCCCGCCTCGTGCAGGGCGTCGGCGGCGCGCTGATCCTGCCGACCACACTCTCGACGGTGAACGCCACCTTCCGCGGGCGGGACCGGGCGGTGGCCTTCGGCATCTGGGGCGCCGTCATCTCGGGCATGGCCGCCTTCGGGCCGCTGCTCGGCGGCTGGTTGACCACCGCGTTCAGCTGGCAGTGGATCTTCATCGTCAACCTGCCGCTCGGCGCGATCATCCTGGTCGGCGCCTTCCTCGCCGTCAGCGAGACCCGCGCCGTCATCACCTCGCCGGGCCTGGACGTCGACGGCCTGCTGCTCAGCGCGATCGGCTTCGGTGGCATCGTGTTCGCCCTGATCGAGGGGCGTTCGCTCGGTTGGTGGGCGCCGACCGCCGAGTTCGAGGTCTTCGGCTGGGTGTGGCCGACATCCGCCCCCGTCTCACCGGTGCCGGTCGCCGGGTTCATCGGCATCGTCTGCATCGTGCTGTTCGTGTTCTGGGAGCGGCACCGCGGCCGCAACGGGCGCTCGGCGATCCTCGACCTCAAGCTGTTCTCGGTGCCCACCTTCACCTGGGGCAACCTGACCGCGCTCTGCGTGGCGATCGGCGAGTTCGGCCTCCTGTTCGTGCTGCCGCTGTTCATCGTCAACGCGATGGGGCTGACGACGCTCGGCGCCGGCCTGGTGCTGGCCGCGATGGGTGTCGGCGCCTTCCTCTCCGGCGCCTCCGCGCGGCACCTCTCCGAGCGGATGGGCGCCCCCAACGTCGTGCTGCTCGGGCTGGGCATCGAGGTCGTCGGCGTCACGCTCACGGCGCTGTTCCTGCACGCCGGCTCCGCGCCCTGGCTCATCGCCCTGCTGCTCGTCGTCTACGGCCTCGGCCTCGGGCTGGCATCCGCCCAGCTGACCGGAACAGTGCTGGTCGACATCCCGACCGAGAAGTCCGGCCAGGGCTCTGCGACGCAGAGCACGGTGCGCCAGGTCGGCTCGGCGCTCGGCACCGCCCTCATCGGAGCGGTGCTCGCGGCGGGGTTGGCGACGGCGATCCCGGCCCAGCTCGAGACGGTGTCCGGCCTGCCGCCGGCAGCCGCCGAACAGCTGGCGCAGGCGACAGAGCTCTCCGCCGGAGGCACGATCGGCCAGATTCGGGAGGAGGGCACGACCGGCAAACTGGGGGAGTCCGGCCCGGCCGTCGCCACCGCGCTCTCCGACGGCTTCGCGGATGCCGCGCGCACCTCGCTCTACGCCGCCGCCGGCTTTCTCGCCCTCGGCTTCCTCTTCGCGCTGCAGCTGCGGGCGAGGTCCCGGCGACCCTCGCCCTCGCAGGACTAGGCTCGTGGTGTGTCAGGAGACCGCCGCAGTAAGAAGACGCACCTTGCAGACCGCCTGCGCGAGCAGGTGTACGTGACCTTCACCGGTCTGGCGGTGATCATCGCCCTGCAATCCCATGCCCACGACCTCACCGGCCAGGCCGCGGCGACGACGCTCTCCATCACGGTGTTCGGGGTGCTGTTGGCCGCATTCATCGCCGAGGTGATCACCCACATGATCGTGGGAAGCGCGCTGCCGGACCGCGCGGAGGTCACGCACATGCTCCGCTCCACGGTCGGCGCCGTGGGGATCGTCGTGCTGCCGATCCTCGCCTTGGTGTTGGCTGCAGTGGGCGTCTGGTCGGTCACAACCGCGCTCACCATCGCGAGCGTCCTGCTCATCGCCACGCTCGTCGCGGTCGTGTTCCTCGCGATTCGGCGCACCGCGATCGGCCCCTGGCAGCAGCTCGCCGTGCTCTTGGCCCTCGCCCTGCTCGGCGTGCTGGTGCTGGCGCTCGAGGTTGCGGCGCATGGCTGACCGCGAGGTGGCACTGCGGTCCACTCTTCCGCGCACCGTCGGACGGGTCGCACTCGGCGTGTTCCTGGTCTTCGCCGGGGTCAGCCACCTGACGTTCGCCCGGCAGGAGTTCACCGCGCAGGTTCCCGACTGGCTGCCGGCCGGCAAGGATGTCGTGGTGCTGGCCTCCGGCGTCGTCGAGATCTCCCTCGGCATGGCGTTGCTCCTGCTGCGGAAGCGCCGGGTGAGCGTCGGCTGGGTGGTCGCCGCGTTCTTCGTGGCGGTCTTCCCCGGCAACATCTCGCAGTACGTGACGCACTCCGACGCCTTCGGCCTGGACTCCGACCGTGCCCGCGGCATCCGCCTGCTGTTCCAGCCGCTGCTCGTGCTGTGGGCGCTCTGGAGCACCGGGGCGTGGAAGGCCTGGCGCAAACGCGCGCGCTAGGCGCCGCGAGCGTGCATGCTTGAGGCATGGATCTCGAGGTGTCGCCCGCGCTGACGATTCCGGCGACGGAACTCGGCTGGCGCTTCTCACGCTCCTCCGGCCCCGGCGGTCAGCACGTGAACACCTCGGACAGCAGGGTCGAGCTGTTCTGGAATGTGGCGGGCTCCGGCGTGCTCTCCGAGAGCCAACGGCAGCGGATACTCGACCGGCTGCAGGGGCGGCTCGTCGGCGGGGTGGTCACCGTGGCCGCCTCCGAGCAGCGCTCGCAGCTGCGCAACCGCGAGATCGCCCTGGCCAAGCTCGCCGAGTTGCTCGCCGGGGCCCTGGCCCCCGACGGGCCGCGCCGGCGGGCGACGAAGGCCACCCGCGGGTCGGACCGGCGCCGGCTGGCCGCCAAGAGCCAGCGCTCGGAGACGAAGAGGCAGCGCCAGCGGCCGGCCTCCGACTAGCGCGAGCCGGAGCACTCGGACCAATCTCCCACGCCGTCGTCACCGCACGGGCGTACCATGAGCCGAACGTCGAGCGAATGCTGCGTTCATCCTCAAGGAAGAAGCAAGCTCATGACTCAGTTCATGGATGTCCACCACAACATGAAGGGCATTACCCCCGAGCAGCTGCTGGCCGCACACAACGCGGATGTCGCGATCCAGGATGACGAGAAAGTGCAGTTCAAGCAGGCCTGGGCCGACCCGGTGAGCGGGCGGGCGTTCTGCCTGTCAGAGGGGCCGTCGGCGGATGCCGTCCGGCGCATTCACGAGCGCACCGGGCATCCGGCCGACGAGGTCCACGAAGTCACTGTGACCGTCTGACCGGATCGACCGGTTGACCGCTACTCCGCCGCCGGGTCGACCGGGGCGAAGCGGGGGAGATCTGCGCCGTCCACCAGCACCGTCTCGAGGAACATGGCCAGCGGGCGCACCCACAGCCCGCTCTCGCCGGCGAGCGGGCGGTAGACGACGAGCGCCTCCTCGGTCTCGGAGTGCCGGGCGACCCCGATCACGTCGTAGAGGCCGCCCTTGTAGTGCCGGTAGCGGCCGATCCTGATCTCGTTCATACTGCCGCCGAGCCTATCGCGCGCGGCCGGGCATCATGCGGGCGCCGGTGGCACGTTCTGGTTCAGCCGGAACAGGTTCTGCGGGTCCCAGCGCGCCTTCACCTCGGCCAGCCGCTGGTAGTTGGGCGCGAGCGAGCTGCGCATCAACTCGTCGCCCTCCTCCTGGAACCCGGCGAAGTTGAGGTAGCGCACCCCATTGGAGAGCGGATGCAGCGCGGCGACCAGGCCGCGGACCCAACCGATGTTCTCCTCATCGCGGTCGGCGTCCCTCCAGTTCGCCTCCGGGCTGATCAGATACGCGGCGGAGGTGACCGGCATCGCGCCGTCGATCGGCTCGTGGGTGCGGCCGCCGAGGTGCCAGACGTCGACGGTGCTGAGGTCGGATGCCGGCTGCACCGCGGCGTCGGCGATCAAGGCGACCGCCTCATCACCCAGGCCCTCCAGCTGCACCGACTTCCAGTAGTGCCGCTCGCCGGCGGGGTAGTCCGGGTCGAACATCTGCTGAACCTGCACGTAGCTCGTCGTGCCAGAGGCGTCGAAGAGCGGCACCCCGAAATCGTGCAGCGGGCGCAGCACCTCCTCGCCGGCGGACGGGTCGCCGAGGAAGACCGCCCCGAATGCGGTGAACGGCCGCCCGAACGCCTCGGCCGCAACGCCCTCCATGCCATCCGGGACGACTCCGGCGAACGCGAGCGCGCTGACGCTGTTCGGCGCAGTGGAGCAGAACTCCCGGAACAGGCCGAGCGCCCGCGGGATGCCGCCGTCGCGGCCGTCGTGGAAGACGAACAGGAAGTAGACCTCGGGCCCGACCGGGTGCACCTCGAACAGGAACTGGGTGACGACGCCGACGTTGCCGCCGCCACCGCGCAACGCCCAGAGCAGGTCCGGGTGGTGCTCGGCGTCGGTGCGCACGACGGAGGAATCGGCGGTGACGAGCTCGGCGCCGACGAGACTGGCACAGCTGAAGCCATAGCTGTTGCGGATCCAGCCGTAGCCGCCGGCCAACGCCAGGCCGCCCACGCCCGTCTTCGAGTAGACGCCGCCCGGCACGGCCAGACCGTGCCGCTGGGTGACGGCATCCACCTGGCCCCAGGTGGCACCACCGCCGACGGCGACGATGCCGCTCTCCACGTCCAGGACGACCTCGTGCATCGGCGCGAGGTCCAGCACGACCCCGTCATCGACGGTGCTGTGGCCGGCGGCGCTGTGGCCGCCGCCACGCACCGCCAACGGCAGGCCGTTGTCTCGGGCCAGGGCGACGCCGATGCCCACATCATGCGGGCTGGCACAGCGGATGACGACGGCCGGCCGCTTGTCGAACATCCCATTCCAGATGTGCCGGACCGTTTCATAGTCCGGCTGGCCCGGCACGACGAAGTCGCCGTCCAGCGCGTTCAGGGGGGACAGGTCCACGTGCGTCATCTCGCACCTCTACTCCAGTGGCGTGCGCTTCGGGCGGCGCACCCTCACCCCCAGGGGCGGCCCCTTCGTGAGCGCAACGCTACTCCGCGGTGTCAGGCACGACAACGTAGGATCGTTCGGTGCCCCCACGTTCCCCACTTCCGCAAAGACTGGGGCTGGATGCCGCGTGGATGCGCACGCCGGACCTCGATCGTTCCCGGCCAGACCCCTGGCCGAGCATGGGTGCCTGGCTGCACGAGCGGCTCTCCGAGTTCATCGATGTGCCGGCGTTCCTGGCCGAGCAACGCATCGTCTACGAGGGCGGAACCCCGGCGGTCGGCACCGACCCGTACCGACCGCACACCTTCGTCTGGTTCCACCGTGACCTCGGTGAGGAGGCGCCGGTGCCGGGGCGGATCCATGTCGTGCACCGCGACGAGCAGCTCATCGTGATCGACAAGCCGGCCTTCCTGTCCACGATTCCGCGCGGCAAGCACGTGCAGCAGAGCGTCGTCGTGCGCCTCCGCGACGAACTGGGTCTGCCAGAGCTCTCGCCGCTGCACCGGCTGGACAGGGTGACATCCGGCCTGCTGATCATGGCGACCGAGAAGCGCTGGCGCGGCGCGTACCAGACCATGTTCCAGCGGGGCGAGGTGGGCAAGACGTACCACGCCCTGGCCGCGCACCGGCCGGATTTGTCGCTGCCCGCCACCGTGCGCAACCACCTCGGCAAGCAGCGCGGCACGATGCAGGCCGAGGTGGTCCCGGATGCCGCGGCCAACGCGGAGTCGCTCATCGAGCTGGAGAGCGTGCTGGGCGCCGACGCCGTGTACCGGCTGAGCCCGCGCACCGGGCGCACCCACCAGCTGCGCATGCACATGTGGGGGCTCGGCGTGCCGATCAGCGGTGACCCGCTCTACCCCGTGGTGCGGCCCGTCGCCATCGACGACTTCAGCACCCCGCTGCAACTTCTGGCCAGCCAGGTGGCCTTCACCGATCCGTTGAGCGGGGCGCCGCGCCGTTTCGAGAGCGCGCGCACCCTGCCGCTGCGGAGCGAGGCCTGAGCCCCGAGCCCGGCTGCCCCGATCCCGGCTGCACCGAGCCCGGCTGCACCGAGCCCGGCCGCGGCTAGGCCTGCTGCGGCTCCGCCGCCCCGTCTGGGGCCGGTTCCGCGGCCACGCTGCGGGCGTGCGCGACGGAGAGCCCATGGCCAACGCGGCGGAACAGGAGCGCCGAGAGCACCGCGCCGAAGGTGAAGAATCCCGCCGCCCACCAGTAGGCCACCGAGTAGCTGTGCAGGGCGGCCTCCGCGAGGACAGACGGCGAGGCCGGCAGGTGCTCGCTGACGTAACTGGTCGCCGCGGTGGCGGCCAGCGTGTTGAGCAGCGCGGTGCCGATGGAGCCGCCGACCTGCTGGCTGGTGTTGACCGTGGCGGATGCGACGCCGGCGAAGTCCCGGTTCACGCCGAGGGTTGCCGTCTGGATCGACGCCGGCATGATGGTGCCCATCCCCAGGCCGACGATCGCCAACGGCGCGAGGATGTCGGCGGCGTACGTGCTGTCGAGGGTGAGGTGGGTGAGGTAGACCATGCCGGTGGCGCCGAGCAGCATGCCGATCGGCACCAGCACTTTCGGGCCGAAACGCGGCAGGAAGATGTTCGTGGAGAGTTGGGCGGCGAGCACGAGCGAGGCGATCATCGGCAGGAACGCGAGCCCGGTCTGCACAGGGGTGAAGCGCAACCCGGTCTGCAGGTAGTAGGTGACGAACAGGAAGACGCCGAACATGCAGGCGCCGGCGATGAGCACGGAGAGGAAGGCGGCGCCGCGGTTGCGGTCGCGCACGATGGAGAGGGGCAGCAGCGGGTGCGCCGCCCGGCGCTGCCACAGCACGAACGCGATCAGCAGCATGCCGGAGGACACGAGCATCACCCAGCTCGACGGGGAGCCCCAGCCGGCGGTCTCGGCGTTGGAGAACCCGTAGACGAGCAGGAACAGGGCGCCGGAGGCGAGGACAGTGCCCGGGATGTCGAGCCGAGGCCTGGGCTCGGCGCGCGCGCCGGCGCTGACGAAGACGAGGGCGCCGGCGAAGGCGATGACCGCGATCAACACGTTGATGTACAGGCTCCAGCGCCAATCAAGATACTCGGTGAGGAAGCCGCCGAGGAGCAGACCGATGGCGCCGCCGGCACCGGCGATGGCGCCGAACACGCCGAACGCCCGCGAGCGCTCTCTCGGGATGGTGAAGGTTGTTGTCAGCACGGCCAGGGCGGTCGGAGCGAGCAGCGCGCCGAATGTGCCCTGGAGGGCACGTGCCCCGACCAGCCACTCGAAGCTCTGCGCGGCGCCGCCGAGCGCGGAGGCGCCGGCGAATCCGACCAGCCCGATGAGGAACGTGCGCTTGCGGCCGATCAGGTCGGAGAGCCTGCCGCCGAGCAGCAGCAGGCTGCCGAAGGCGAGCGAGTAGGCGGTGACGACCCACTGCCGCTGGCCGTCCGTGAAGCCGAGCTCGGCCTGGGCGGAGGGCAAGGCGATGTTCACCACTGTCGCGTCCAGCACGACCATCAGCTGGGCGAGGGCGACAACTGCGAGCGTCCACCAGCGCCGGGAGTGGGGCGGAGCGGGGGGAGGCAGCAATGGTTCGGAGTGATTCCGGCGCATGAGCGCGACGTTAGTCCCGTCGGGGCGCTGTGGGCTTGGATTCACTCGGGAGTCTGCCGTGAACTTGCTGGTTGCCGCCGGCTGTCGGCGGCGGATTGGCGACCTAGGTCCCCAATAGTGGCGACCGGCGTTCGGCGGCGGCGTCCCGACCGAGCCGCTGTGGTAGAGATAGACGTGATTGCATGCCGAGTGCGTGGGGGGATTCGGACGCGATCGGGGCGCCCTTCCGCCAGACGGGGTGGCGCCCCAGCATGCCGGTCCACCGACGAAACCGAGGCGATGTGACACAGACCGGCCCCGCCGCGACCGCGTTGCTGAGGAACACGCTTCAGCGGGTGCGGGCGGAGCGCTCGCCGCTCCGGCGCTCCCTGGACCGTGCGCTGCTCACCATCCTGGCCACCGGTCTGGGCTTCACCCTGTTGCTGCTCGCCCTCCTGCCTCTGGGCGGCCCGGAGACGTTTGCCCTCCTGCTGTTCCCGATCAACCTGATCGTCTACCTGTGCGCCGGCCTGCTGGCCTGGTTCCACCGCCCGAGCAACCGGATGGGCGCGCTCATCCTGCTCGCCGGCGGAGCTCTCTTCCTCAGCGGGGCCGGCAACACCGAGATCCCGCTGTTCATCCTGCTGGGCACCGTCGCGGCGAGCCTGCCGCTGGCCGTGTTCATTCACCTGTTCCTCGCCTTCCCGTCCGGGACGCTGACCGGGCGGGCCGCCAAGATGGTCGTCGCCACCGCATACGCGACGTCGATCCTGTTGCAGCTGCCCTCGTACCTGCTTCTGGCGAACGGGGCGATGCCGGGCCTCACGATCGTGCACGAGCCGGAGCTCGCTGTGCTGGGAGAGCATATGCAGTCCGCCGTGGGCGGGGCGGCGCTCGTCGCCACCGCGGCGATCCTGCTGGTCCGCCTGCGCAGGGCGACCCGGTCCGAGCGCCGCGTGCTCGCCCCGCTCTACGGCTACGGCGTCTTCGCCATCGTCGTGATCCTGTTCTCGACGCGGTTCTTCGGGGCGATGCTCGGGTGGGACGGGATCGCGGTCGCCGTCCTGCAACTGTCGGTGCTGGCCGGGGTGCCGATCGCCTTCGCCCTCGCCGTGCTGCGCGGGGGCGTCGCCCGCACCGGCGAGCTCGAGGAGCTCGGGGCGTGGCTGGGGGCCGCCGGCGACGAGAAGCCGGCGATCGCGGTCGCCCTGGCGCGCACCCTCGGCGACCCCTCGATCGAGGTGTGGTTCTGGA
The DNA here is from genome assembly GCF_002936985.1 of Microterricola pindariensis. Taxonomy (GTDB): domain Bacteria; phylum Actinomycetota; class Actinomycetes; order Actinomycetales; family Microbacteriaceae; genus Microterricola; species Microterricola pindariensis. The sequence continues at coordinate 89,549 of NZ_MPZN01000003.1, forward strand.
TGCCCGGCCACGGCGCCTACGTCGACGTGCAGGGCGTCGAGGTCACCGCCGACGTCGACGCCGGCCGCGGGCTGGAGGTCGTCGAGCTGGACGGGCGCCGCATCGGCGCGATCTCCTACGACAACGCGCTCATGGTCGAGCCGGAGCTCGCCCGCACGGCCGGCCGCGTGGTGGCGATCGCGCTCGACCGCGAGCGGCTGACCGCCGAGCTGCGCTCGAGCAGGCGCGACCTCCAGCTCTCCCGGGAGCGCCTCGTCGAGGCGGCGGATGCCGAGCGCCGCCGCATCGCGCAAGACCTGCACGACGGGCTCCAGGTGCAGCTGGTGCTGCTCGCGCTCGAGGCCCAGCAGCTGGGCAACGGCGGCGGAGCGAGCCTGGACGAGCGGGCGACGGCCCTGCGCATGGGCATCGACGCGGCGGCCACCGAGCTGCGCAACCTGGTGCACTCGGTGATGCCGGCCGCACTGGTCCAGCGCGGCCTCTCCGCGGCTGCAGAGGACCTCGTCGACCGGATGCCGATCCCCACCGTCCTCGAGCTGGACGTCGCTGACGGCGACTGCCCGCCCGTCGTGGAGAGCATCGCCTACTTCGTGGTGGCCGAGGCGCTCGCCAACGCCGTCAAGTATTCCCAGGCGCGCTCGATCGCCGTGCGGCTGCACCGGCAGGCGGACGACCTGCACATCGAGGTGCTGGACGACGGCATCGGCGGCGCGCGGCCGTCGGCCGGGGCCGGGCTGCGCGGCATGGCCGAGCGCATCGACGTGCTCGGCGGCAGCCTGGCCGTCGCCAGCGAGCCGGGTCGGGGAACGCGCATCAAGGTGGAGGTCCCGTGCGGGTCGTGATCGGTGAGGACGAGGCGCTGCTCCGCCGCGGGCTGGAGCTCGTGCTCGGCGACGGCGGTTTCGAGGTGGTGGCCACCGCGGCCGACGCGGTCGAGCTCGAGCGCGCCGTGGCGGAGCACCGGCCGCGGCTGGTGATCACCGACATCCGGATGCCGCCCAGCTTCACCGACGAGGGCCTCGTCGCCGCCGCACGCATCCGCGCGGGCTTCCCCGGGACCGCCGTGATGGTGCTCTCCCAGCACGTGCAGCGCCGCTACGCCGTCGAGCTGCTGAGCGACCGTGCCGGGGGAGTCGGCTATCTGTTGAAGCAGCGCATCGCCGATGTGCGCACCTTCGTGGGGGACCTGCGCGAGGTCGCGACCGGCGGCACCGCGATCGACCCGGACATCGTCGCCGTGATGCTCGCCAGGGCGCGGCTCGCCGACAGCGCTGTGGGCGCGCTCACCGCGCGCCAGCAGGAGGTGCTCGCGCTGATGGCGGAGGGGCGCAGCAACGCCTCGATCGCCGCCCGGCTCTTCCTCACCGAGAAGGCCGTGGTGCAGCACACCTCGCGGATCTACGACGCGCTGGCGCTGCCCGTCGACAGCGACGCGCACCGCCGGGTGCTTGCGGTACTGCAGTACCTCAACGCGGACTGACGGGCGCCGCCTCGCCGCGCGCCAGCGCCACCGCCTCGCGCACAGCCGGCGCCACCTCGTGCGCGTAGCGCTCGATCGTTGCGGCGTCGTCGCTGGCGAGGATGAAGCCAGAGGTGCCGTGGTTCAGCGCGATCTCGGTCAGCTCGTCCGCCCACTGCGCGGCCGGGCCCTGCAGCAGGCCGCCGTTGGCCGGCTGGAACCGGCCCTGGATGTTGAGCAGGCGTCGGATGGCGCGGGGGCTGCGGCCGGCGGCATCCGCCCCCGCGTCGATGTGGGCGTTCAGGGCGTCGAGGCCGGCCGGGCCGCCCTCGACGTAGCCGAGCGAGGGCAGCCAGCCGTCGGCGACGCGCCCCGTCATCCGCAGGATGCGCGGCTTCAGCGCGCCCACCCAGATGCCGATGTCGTGCGCGGGGGCCGGGCCGCGCTTGGCGCCGTCGACGGTGTAGTGCCGGCCGCGCACGTGCACCCCGCCCGCGCGCTCGCCGCCCGGCTGGTCGGTGTGCCAGATCTGGCGGATGATGCCGATGCCCTCTTCGAGCGCCTCGACCGACTCGCCGGGGGTGAGCCGCCCGCCGCCCATGGCCTCGATCGCGTCCCAGAAGCCGCCGGCGCCGAGGGCCAGCTCGAGCCGGCCGCCGCTCAGCAGGTCGAGGCTGGCTGCGCTGCGGGCGAGCAGCGCCGGGTGCCGGAGCGGCAGATTGATGACGTTGCCGCTCAGACGGATCCGCTCGGTGCGCGCGGCGACGTAGGAGAGCAGCGTCCAGGTGTCGAGGAAGCGCGGTTGGTAGGGGTGGTCTTGGAAGGTGGCCAGGTCGAGCCCGGCGCGGTCGGCGACGACGGCGAGGTCGACGGCGTGCTGGGCGGGATTGTTGGTCGGGGTGATGAACACCCCGAACTGCAGGTCGTGGCCGTAGTCGGTCATCGTGCCGCCCTCGTCTCGGTGCTGCCGGATGCGGTCGCAGGCGCGGTCGCAGGCCTGATCGCGAAGTTGTCGCGGAACAGGGTCGTGGGGTCGTACTGCGCCTTGAGCGCGCGCAGCCGCTCGAGGGTGCGCGGCGGGAAGGCCGCCGCGACGCGGTCGGGGCCGGTGGCGGTGTCGAAGCTCAGATACAGGCCGGCGAAGGCGGGCTCGAGCGCCGCCCAGCCCCGGTCCAGCCGCTCGGCGCTCGCGCCCATCGCCGCCACCGAGAACTGGGCGGAGCGGTGGGCGTAGGCGGTGGCGTCCGGGTCGATGTCGGATGCCGCTCCGCCCGTCGAGCGGATCTGGAAGAAGTAGCTGGCGCCGCTGCCGAGCAGCCCGGCGGCGGCGCGGGCGAACTCGGGTGTCACGTGCTCGAGCAGGCCGGAGCGGCTGTGCGGCTCCCCGCTGCCGCCGTTCGCCTCGCCCTGGGCGGGCATCAGCGCCCGGGCGTAGCTGAGGACCTGCACCGACTGCTGGTACATCGGGGCGATATCGGCGAATGGCTGCAGCCGGCTGATGATCGTCTCGGGGTCATCAGAGTCCACCATCGCAGAGAACCGGGCGAGCAGGGGCTCGCCGGGACGCGCCCCGCCGAGGGTGATGAAGCTGGTGGTGTCGCGGGGAGTCGCCTCCAGCGTCGCGCCCCACTTCTCCAGAAACCCGGCGGTGTCGCTGGCATCGAAGACGAGCTCGGCCCAGCCGACGCCGGGCACGGCCGCCGCCTCGAACTCGAAGGCGGTGGCGATGCCGAAGCTGGGGCCGGCCCCGCGCACGGCCCAGAACAGATCCGGGTTCTCGCTCGCGCTGGCGCGCACCCGGCTGCCGTCGGCGAGCACGAGTTCGACGGCGCGCAGGTGGTCGATGGTGAGGCCGTGGGCCCGGCCGAGGAACCCGATCCCGCCGGCCGTGGCGAGGCCGCCGACGCCGACCCCGCCGTAGTCGCCCGAGCTGATCGCCCAGTCGTATGGCTCCAGGGCAGCGGCGACCTCGCCCCAGCGGGCGCCGGGGCCGATGCGCACGAGTCGGCGCTCGGTGTCCAGGACCTCGATCTCGTCGAGGGCCGAGACGTCGATGACGATGCCGTCCCGGTTGGTGGAGCGCCCGCTGATGCCGTGGCCGCCGCTGCGGATGCCGAGCGGCACCTCGTGGTGCCGGCGCGCGAAGGCGACGGCATCCGTCACCTGTTCTGCGGTGTGCGGGCGCAGCACCAGCCCCGGGCTGCCGCCGCGCATGTAGGTGGAGTGCACCGTGGCGTAGTCGTGGTCGCCGGGCTCGATCGCCGCGAGCGTCAGGGGGATCGAGTCGTAGTCGATGCCGGCCACGCGCCGGGCCAGCGCGGCCGCCGGGCGCACCGGCGCGGCGGTGGAGAGGCCGGGGAGGGCGAGGTCGGCGGCCTGGCGCAGTGCCGGGACGACCTCGGTGATGAACCGGCGGATGACCGCCGGGTCAGCGCTCCGCAGCAGGATGTCGCCGACGCCCTTCCCGATCACCAGCGGCAGCAGCTGCGCCGCCCACGCGGTGCTCGGCACGTCGCTCTGCTCGATCTCGAGCACTCGTCGGATCTCGCGGGGGTCCCGGCCGGCCGCGCGCGCGGCGGCGTCGACGATCGCGTTGCCGTCCGGCTCCGCGCCGAGCCAGCCGTCGGCGCGCTGCCCTGTCAGATGCATCATGGACGCGTCGGCGCCCTGCACGACGATCGGCACCCGGTGGGCGGGCCTCGGGCCACCGGCGGCGCCGTGCAGCTGGTAGTGCTCGCCGTCGTAGCGGAGTGCGGCGCGCGCCTCGCCCTCCCAGATGCCGCGGATGACGTCGATGGCCTCGCCGAGTGCCGCCGCGTCGGAGTCGGAATCGGAGTCCAGGGTGAGTCCGAGTTCCAGCCGTCCTCCAGAGAGCAGGTCGAGGCTCGCGGCTGCCCGGCCGAGCACCGCCGGGTTGTGCTCGCCGAGGCTGACGAGGGGGGAGAGGATGATTCTCCCGGTGCCGGCCGCGAGCCAGGAGGCCACGCTCCACGCGTCCAGTTCGCCGGCATCGGGCACCGAGACGAGGTCGTAGCCCAGGTCCTCGGCCAGGGCGACCCGTTCGGCCATGCCCGCCGGAGCGCTCGATCGCAGCGAGAGTCCGAAGCGCAGCGGGTGCCCGTAGTTGTTGTCCACGCTTCCAGCTTGGGGGTCTGGAGGTGTCGACGCAAAGCGGCGGTAAGTCGCTAATTATGGGTAAGTGCCGCGCGTTCGCGGTGGGCGGCCGTGGCCGCGGTTGTGTGGCGGCGCGGCCGGCCGTATGATTTCTAGAGCGATATGCGAACCACGAGTTCTAATATCGAACAACGCCAGTGGGTGGCATCCGAATTGCCGCTCCCCGTGCCACCCAGCGTGCCCCAGCGCCACACAGAGAAGTGAGGAAACCCGTGCAGTTCCACCACCACGGATACGTGTCCACCGACCCGCGAGTGCAGCCGGCTGCCGGGGTCGGTGTCGACCGCCCCGACGAGCTGCCAGAGAACGTGGATGTGCTGATCGTGGGGACGGGCCCGGCCGGTGTCATCACCGCTGCACAGCTCTCCATGTTCCCGAACGTGACGACGCGCATCATCGAGCGCCGCGGCGAGCGCCTCGCGATCGGCCAGGCCGACGGCATCCAGGCCCGCAGCGTCGAGACGTTCCAGGCCTTCGGTTTTGCGGAGCGGATCATCGCCGAGGCGTACCACATCACCGAGATGGCGTTCTGGAAGCCCGACGGCAGCAAGCCGGAGAACATCGTGCGCACCGCCCGCGCCGTCGACGACCCCACCGGCATCAGCGAGTTCCCGCACCTCATCGTCAACCAGGCCCGCGTGCTGGACTACTTCACCGAGTACATGGCGAACGCCCCGACGCGGATGAAGCCGGACTACGGCTACGAGTTCGTCAGCCTCGAGAACACGAAGGCGGGGGAGTACCCCGTCACGGTCACCCTCGTGCACACCACGGGCGAGCGGGCCGGCCAGAAGAAGATCGTCAACGCCAAGTACGTCGTCGGCGCCGACGGCGCCCGCAGCGGCGTGCGCGACTCGATCGGCTGCTCGCTCCGCGGCGACCAGGCCAAGCACGCCTGGGGCGTGATGGACGTTCTCGCCGTCACCGACTTCCCCGACATCCGCACCAAGTGCGCCATCCAGTCGGACGAGCACGGCAATATCCTGCTGATCCCGCGCGAGGGCGGCCAGCTCTTCCGCATGTACGTCGACCTCGGCGAGGTGGCCGAAGACGACAACGGCGAGGTGCGCAAGACCACGATCGAGCAGATCATCGCGCAGGCCAACGCGATCATGCACCCGTACACGGTCGAGGTGAAGGACGTGCCCTGGCACAGCGTCTACGAGGTGGGCCACCGCCTGACCGACCGCTTCGACGACGTGCTTCCCGAGGAGATCGGCACGCGCACCCCGCGCGTCTTCATCACCGGCGACGCCTGCCACACGCACAGCGCCAAGGCAGGCCAGGGCATGAACGTGTCGATGCAGGACGGCTTCAACATCGGGTGGAAGCTCGGCTACGTGCTCGACGGCCGCAGCCCGGAAACCCTGCTCAGCACCTACTCGGCCGAGCGCCAGGTGATCGCCAAGAACCTGATCGACTTCGACAAGCAATGGTCGACGCTGATGGCGACCAAGCCGGAGGACCTCGGCGACCCGACCGAGCTCGAGGACTTCTACACCCGCACCGCCGAGTTCCCGGCCGGCTTCATGACGCAGTACACCCCGTCGATGCTGATCGGCGAGGCCACGCACCAGGAGCTCGCGAGCGGTTTCCCGATCGGCAAGCGCTTCAAGTCCTCGCCCGTCACCCGGGTCTGCGACACCAACCCCGTGCAGCTCGGCCACCACCACCGGGCCGACGGCCGCTGGCGTGTCTATGCCTTCGCGGATGCCGCGGCGCCCGGCGAGGCCTCGGCGCTCGGCGACTGGGCCGACTGGCTGCGCACCGCGCCGGACTCGCCGCTCACCGTGCACACGCCGGCCGGCGGCGACATCGACGCCGTGTTCGACGTCAAGGTGGTCTACCAGCAGCCCCACACCGAGTTCGACCTCGGCAGCGTGCCCGAGACGTTCCTGCCGAAGACCGGACCGTTCGGCCTGATCGACTACGAGAAGGTCTACGCCGCGCTGCCGGCCGACGACATCTTCGAGCAGCGCGGCATCAGCCGCACCGGCGCGGTCGTCGTGGTGCGGCCGGACCAGTACGTGGCCGCCGTGCTGCCGCTGTCGGCAACCGGAGAACTCGCCGAGTTCTTCGCGCAGAACCTGCTGCCGGCCAACTAGCAGGGCAGGACGAGGGGCGGGCCAGCATCACGCTGGCCCGCCCCTCGCCATCTCAAGTGTCGGAGGCGAAGTAGGCGTTCGCGCGCCCGGTGTAGAGCAGCACGAGCACGGCCACCGAGACGAGGATGCTGACGACGGCGAACCAGATCAGCCACAGCGCCAGCTGGGTCAGGAAGACGGCCCCCACGATCGAGAGCACCTGGAAGATCGTCATCACCACCCGGGCGCCGTTGATGCCTGTGAACAGGCCGCCGGCGACAATGAGGATCACGGCGCCGAGGATCGTGACGGCAATCGCCAGGGTGAGGAACGGCACGGCACCGCCGAAGCCCTCCACCAGCTCGGTGTTGTTGATCTGCAGGAGCAGCAGGATGCCGGTGATCAGGTTGCCGGCGCCGGAGACCCAGGCGATCACCGCGACGACGGTGACGCCGACCGGGCGGGACGGCACGGGCGCGGTCATGGGCTCCTCCTCCTGCTCGGACGGCTGCCGTTGCACGCTAACCCGGCGCCGGGGCTGGCGCTTCACCCGAACTGCGTGATGCGTTTGCCCGGGGGCGGCGGGACCATCAAGGAGTCTGGCAGGTCGGCGTGAGGAGAGGCGTTGCGATGAGTGACTTGGAATTCGGACCTGTCGAGTTGGTGCTCGCCGCCTTCGAGGGTGATAGCCCCAACGTCGGGGTGATCGAGGCCGTGATGAGCCTGGTGGATGCCGGCACAGTCCGCCTGCTCGACCTCGTGCAGGTGTCTCGCTCGGAGTCCGGCGAGCTGAGCTTTCTCGAGGTCGACGAGGCCGGCATCACGGTCGGAGAGATGGACATGGAGCTCAGCGGTCTTGCCTCGGAGGAAGACTTGAACGAGTTCGGCGCGAATGTGCCGCCCGGCACCTCGGCGCTGCTGCTCGTCGTTGAACTGCGCTGGGCGGTGCACCTCGCCTCCCGCCTGGCCGAGTCCAACGGCTACGTCATTGATTTCCTGCGCATCCCGGCCCCGGCAGTCAACGCCGTCGTCGCCGAGGCGCGAGCCGTGAGCGACTAGAGAAAGGTGCAGCAGATGGCCCCCCTTCGGAGAATGGGACGACCCGGGCTGATCGGCATGGCCGCGCGTACAGCGGTCGTCGCCGGAACGGCAACGGCCGTCAGCGGCAACGTCGCCCGCCGCCAGCAGAACCGGGCGAACGAGCAGAACGAGGCCCAGGCGTACGAGCAGCAGCAGGCCTACGAGCAGCAGCAGGCGGCCATGGCCCCACCGCCGGCCGCGGCGCCCGCGGCGACGGACACCGTTGGCCAGATCCAGCGGCTGGCCGAGCTGAAGGCCCAAGGGCTGCTGAGCGAAGAAGAGTTCACGGCGGCCAAGGCCAAGCTGCTCGGTTAACGCCCCGCCCGCGGCGCCCCGGCGCCGCCGGCATTCGCACGCGGAGGCTGGAGCAGGCATGTCCGAGACAACCCCAGAATCGGCTGGCCCGGCGCCGGCGCGGCGGTATTCGCGCGGCGTCGTGATCCTCGTCGGCCTGGCCGCCGGCACGGTCGTCGCCGTGGGGATGAGCAGCATCCGGTCGATCCTCGGCCCGGTGCTGCTCACCGTCGTGCTCACGATCTGCGCCCAGCCCGTGCGCACCGCGCTGGAACGCCGCGGGGTTCCGCGCGGGCTGGCGACCGGCTCCGTCGTCCTGGTGCTGTTCGCCGGGCTCGCCGGGCTCGCCTACACCTTCGTGATCGCGGTGACGCAGTTCGTCGCGATGCTCCCCGACTACGCGGACCAGTTCGCCGCGATCGCCGCCAACTTTGGAGACTTCCTGCAGAAGCTGGGCGTCGGAACCAACGAGATCGAGCAGGTCAAGAGCGGCTTCGACCCGAGCGCCATTGCGGGGTTCTTCGGAGGGCTCGTCGGCGGGGTCGCGAGCATCACGGCCACCCTCGTCATCATCCTCACCATGCTGATCCTCCTCGCGGCGGACGCCTCCTACGTTCCGACGGTGCTGGTGCAGCTCGGGCAGCGGCGGCCGCACCTCAAGGAGGCCCTCGTCGAGTACGCGAGCGGGGTGCGCCGGTACATGGTCGTCACCACCGTGCTCGGCCTGATCCAGGGTGCGATCAACGGCATTGCGCTCTGGCTGCTGCATGTTCCGGCCGCCCTGCTCTGGGCAATCCTGGCCTTCCTCTGCAGTTACATCCCCAACATCGGCTACTTCATCGCGATCATCCCGCCGCTCGTGTTCGGCTACTTCGTCGGCGGCTGGCCGACGTTCATCGCGGTGATCATCATCTATGGCCTGGTTAACGCCGTCGTGCAGTCAATCATCCAGCCGCGGGTGGTCGGCAACGCGGTCGCGCTCAGCCAGTCGCTCACCTTCTTCTCCGTGCTGTTCTGGGCGATTGTGATCGGGCCGATCGGCGCCGTTCTGGCCATCCCGCTCACGCTGTTGGCCCGCGCTGTGCTGGTGGACGCCGACCCGACGATGCGCTGGTGGCGGCCGGCTCTCGGCGACGTCGGCGAGGCCCGGTCGATCATGGCGGCCGCCGACGCGGAGGCCAAGGCGAACCGGCACCGGGACGCCGGCCACACGCACGAGCAGCGGACGCGAAGGAGCGGGACCGGCACACATCCGCCGATCCCGCCCCGGGACGAAGAGTGACGCGAGCCTCAGCTGGCGGCGAGCGCCTTCGACTTGAGCGCCTCGAACTCCGGCTGGGTGATGGCCCCGGCGTCCAGCAGCTGCTTCGCCTTCTCGATCTCGACAGCCGGGGAGCTGCTCGCGACCTCCCGGATGTACTCGTCGGTCTGCCGCTGCGCGTGCCGGTAGTCGTCCATGCGGCGCTCGGACATGCTCTTGCCGCGGGCGATCAGGTACACGAAGGTGGCCAGGAAGGGCAGAAAGACGAGGAACAGCGCCCAGAGCGCCTTCTGCCAGCCGTTCAGGGTGTGGTCCCGGAACATGTCGATGATGACGGTGATGAAGATCCAGATGCACGCAATGGTGATGTACACCCAGAACAGCCAGATTAAGTAGTCCCAAAAACTCATGGTGCGTGCCGCCTCTCAGATCGCCGCGCATCCGGTGGCTCGCGGTCGGCTCGAACGTATTGCGCCGTCCCGGCAGCCGCATCATCCCATTCACATGATGGTGCGGCTGAGCGGCGCAGCGGCCGGGCGGGCAGCAACGGTCGGGCGTGTTCACCCCATCCGGATGACGCGCTCTCGGCCAAGAGGGCGTCGACTATGGGAGGGACCCGATGCGGCGAGTCGCCCCAGGGCAATGGCGTCGGTCGGCAGAGACACGCGGGAGGACGATGTGCCATCGAACTACACACAGCGCCTGCGCCGACTGGCGGTCAACCAGCCGAGCGTGCTCGACGACGAGTCCAGTGTCACCGACCCCGGGACGCTGGACCCGAAGACGCTGTGCCTGGCCAGACTCGCGGCGCTGATCGCCGTCGGGGGTGCGGAGCCGTCGTTCGGCGAGCAGGTCACGGCCGCGGTGAGCGCCGGGGCGAGCGCCGACGAGATCGTCGACGTGCTGTTCGGGATCGTCTCGGTCGTCGGCCTTCCCCGCGTGGTCGCGGCGGCGCCCACCCTCGCCCTGGCGCTGGGCTTCGACGTGGAGGACACGCTGGGTTGAGGGCAGCGGGCCGAGTGCAGCGGGCCGAGTTCCGGCGCCGCTAGCTGCCGAGCAGCCCGATCGACGTTGCCCGATCGACGGCCTCCGACCGGGACGAGACGCCCAGCTTGCGGTAAATCGATCCGACCTCGGTGCTCACCGTGTTGCGGGAGACGAACAGCCTGGCGCCGATCTCCGGGATCGACAGGTGCGTCTGCAGATAGGGAAGCAGGCGCAGTTCCGCCGGGGTCAGCGGCGAGTACCCGCCCGCGCCCGCCGCGCTGGAGGAGATGATGTCCCGCAGGGCGGAGACAGAGCCGAGCAGCGCGCCGAGCGCCGGGCGGTGCAGCAGGATGTCGTCGATCTCGCGCAGGAGATGGCGCGCCGTCGCATGGTCGCCGATCGCCCAGTAGCTCTTCGCGAGAGAGAGCCGAACCCGGGTCGCCAGCGCGGGCGCCGCGTACGTGCACACGGGGCGCGCGCGCATCGCCCTGGTCAGTTCCCGCTCGGCGCGGCTCAGGTCGCCCTCGTGCAGAGCCAGCCGCGCGGCGGCGACGACGGCGGGCACGGCGATCGCGTAGTCCTGGATGCGGTGGAGCTCGACGGAGGAGAGTGCCCGCTCCACCCGGGCCGCGCCCTCCGGCCAGCGGCCCCTGTCCATCGCGATCAGCGCGCACTCGGCTTCGGCGAGGGCCTGCACTCCGGCGTTGTCGTGCTGGCGGGCGAGCTCGGCCGCCTCGGCGAACAGGGCCTCTGCGGCATCCGCGTTGCCACGCAGCAGCTCGGCCTCGCCGCCCTGGCAGAGCGCCTGCTCCCGCCACGGGCTCCACGAGGGTTCCTGGGCGAGCGCGAACGCGGCGTCGGCCGCGGCCCGCTCCGGCCCGGACGCGCACATCAGCGCCCGGAGCATGGCCCGGCTGGAGTCAAACGTCGCCGAACCGTCGAAGGGCTTCGGGGCGAATGAGGCCGACTCCAGCATCGCGGCGAGCCGGTCGGCCTCGATGGCCTGACCGGACATGACGGCGATCCAGCCGGCCAGCACCCCGAGCGGCGGGTGACTTTCGACGGTGACGGGCCCGAGCTCGCCCAGCCAACGCTGCACGGTTCCCATCTGCCCGGCCTGGAAGGTCGCCATGGCGTGCTCGGTCACGAGCCGCACGCTGTTCGTGCGATCCGGTGTCTCCAACAGGTGCTCGATCGCCTTCTCCGGGGAGCCGTTCTGCTCATACCACTCGGCGGCCCGCACGTGCAGCTCAGCGACTCGGCCGGGGTCGACGCGGCGCAGCTCGCTGAGCAGGAACTCCCGGAACAGCGGGTGGTAGCGATACCACTCGCGGCGCCGGTCCAGCGGGATCAGGAAGACGTTGGAGCCCTCCAGCTCGCGCAGGCGTGCCTGCGAGCCCAGCACATCGAGCACCGCGTCGCACAGCTCGCCGGAGAACTCGTCGAGCACGGCCGTGCAGCGGAGGAAGCGCTGCACGTCCGCCGGGAGGGAGGCCAGCGATTCCCGGTACAGGTAGTCGGCGACGTAGCGGTCGTCGCCGGAGATCAACGCCGTCCCCTCTGCGTTGTCGTGTGCGATGACGGCCGACAGGTACAGGCCGACGGGCCAGCCCTCCGTGCGCTCGGTGACGGCATCGGCCAGCTCGGGCGTCAACGGCACCGCGGCCTCTGCGAAGATCTTTCGCGCGCCGTCCGCGTCCAGCGTGAGGCTGTCGGCGCCGAACTCCACGGTCTGCCCCGCGGCACGGAGCCGGGCGAGGTGGGGTTGCTCGCGCCGGCTGGCCGTCACGATCTGCGAGCCGGGCGGGATGGCGTCGATCACCACGCTCAAGACGTCCTGACAGGCCGGTGTCGCGAGCTCGTGCAGGTCATCGATCATCAGCACGAAGTCGCGACGGCTCTCGCGCAGCGCGAGCGCGAGGCGGGGGGCGGCGCGGCCGAGTGCCGAGACCCCGTGGCCGCGCATATCGGCGATCAGCCGGCCGTCCCCGCCCGTCGCCCGCACGAACGCGGAGGCCAGCAGGGTCAACAGTTTGACGGCGTCATCGTCGAACCGGTCGAGCGAGACCCACCCGACACCGCGCTTCTCTGCCGCCGCCCACTCGGCCAGGAAACTGGACTTGCCGTAGCCGGATGGCGCCGTCACCGTCACGACACGGCGGTGCGATTCGAGGGCGGATTCGATGAGCGCTGCGCGGCTGACGAACCCCGCCCGAGGTGCGGGTATCGCCAGTTTTGCCTCCAGCAGCAGTCTGTCCAACTCGACTTTGCTTCTGGCCAGCACACGCTGGGACTCAGCCACGATCGAATCATATGCGCGCGTCAGCGCTGCCTCAACCCTCAGGCGGGCGCTGCGGGAGCCGTCCTGCTCAGGCGCCGTAGGCGCGCGCCACGCTCTGCGCGCCGCGCTGCAGCCGTTCTGCGATCACGGACTCCGGATGCGTGAGCGCCACGTGGATCACCGCGATCGAGGCGGGCGGCTGCCCGGCGAGGGCCAGCGGCACGGCGATCGAGGTGAGGGTGGGCACGACCTCGTCGTGGCTGGAGGCGTAGCCCGCGAGGCGCGCCCGCGCGAGTTCCGCGCGCAGCTGCTCGCTCATGCCCGCCTCGATCTCGGCGGGCCAAGAGCGCTCCGGCATCCCGAGCAGGATCGCCTTGCCCGGGCCGCCGCGGCCGAGCGGGTGGCGGTGGCCGGGCCGGTAGGAGACCACGGCGACGCTCTGCCGCGGCGCGGCGCTGACCAGCGTGACGGCCTCGCCGCCGTCCACCATCACCGCAAGCAGGCAGGTCATTCCGAGCTCGTCGGCGATCTCGCTGAGCTCGGGCAGCGCCGCCTGCTGCAGGTTGCGCGCCACCCCGGACGAGAGCGCGGCGAGGCCCGCGCCGAGGGCGACCAAACCGGCGTCGTCGCGGGTGACCAGGGCGTGGTCCTCGAGCGTGCGCAGCAGCCGGTACGCCACCGAGCGGTGCACAGCGAGCTCGGCGGCGAGCTCGGCGATGGAGAGGCTGCGGTCGGCGTTGGCGAGGATCTCCAAGAGCCGGATGCCGCGGCTCAGCGTCTGCGAGCCGGCCTGTGTTGCGGCCTGTTCTGCCATCGGTGCCCGGCCCTTCTGCCTGTGTCGCTCGTGCGCGGCATCCGCGCGAAATGCGGTCACCTAGTTCGATAATAGGACACGACTACCGCGTGGCGCGCTCCAGCAGCTCCAGGATGTGCACGTAGGACTCGCCGGTGGCCCGGGTCATGCCGATCTCGCAGGTGCGGTTGCAGGAGGCATGGGCATCGAAGTCGCGCCCGGCAAGCTCGGCGGCCTCGGCGGCGGTGGCCGAGGCAGTCAGCTCCGGGTGCAGCATCCCGCGGTCGCCGGCGAAGGCGCAGCAGCCCCAGGCATCCGGAACGACGGCCTCGACCGCGACGGCCCCGGCCAGCTGACGCAGGTGCTCGTTGGAGCCGAGGCGGGTGCTGGAGCAGGTCGGGTGCAGCGCGAGCGAGTCGATCTGCTCGGTGATGGGCAGCCCGGGCAGCAGCTGCTCTGCGGCGAAGTCGACGGCGTCGATGATCGTGAGCGACACCGGTCGCCCGTCGAGTTCGCCCACGTTCTCCAGCGCGTGCACCAGCCCCTCTGTGCAGGAGGAGTTGTCGCAGACGATCGGCAGGAACCCGCCCTCCGAGGCGGCGAGCAAGGCCCGCACGGTGTTCTCGATCGCCGTGCGGTAGCCGTCGGCGAGGCCCTTCGACTTCCAGGGCGTGCCGCAGCAGAGCGAGTCGATGCGCTCCGGGGTGATCAGCTGCACCCCGGCGCGCTCCGCGAGCAGCCGGAATGCGGCCGCGGCGCCCATGCTGCCGTCGGCCGGCCCGAACATGGAGCCGACGCAGGCCGAGAAGAAGACGGCGTCGCCGGTCGCCGGCGAGCCGTGTGCCCGCTTGGCGCCGCCGCGGGGCAGGTCGCCGCTCCACTGCGGCACGACGTCGCTGCCGAGCACCACGCGGCCGGCGGCACTGGCCAGGGTCGCGACGGGCGGCACCAGCTTGGCGGCGCTGAGCGCGACGGATGCCCCGCGGCTGACGCCGCCCCAGGCCTTCGCCACCCCGGCCGCGATGGTGCGGGTCGGGGCGTTGGCGTCCTGCTCGCGCAGCCGGCGCACCAGGTCGCCCGTGTTGATCAGCACGGGGCAGGCGGTCTGGCACATGCCGTCGGCCGCGCAGGTCTCCACCGAGGCGTACTGCTCGGCCGCGGCCAGCCGGGCATCCAGGGCCGTGTCGCCGTGCGCGCGGGCCGCGGCCCTGGCCCGGCGCACCGCGATGCGCTGCCGGGGAGTCAGGGTGACGTCCTTGCTCGGGCAGACCGGCTCGCAGTAGCCGCACTCCACGCAGCGGTCGACCTCGGCCTCCACCTCCGGGGTGACCTTGAGATGCTCCAGATGGGAGGTGGGGGAGTCGGTGAGCAGCACTCCGGGGTTCAGCACGCCGCGGGGGTCGGCGAGTCGCTTGACCTCGCGCATGACGGCGTAGAGCTCCGGGCCGAACTGGCGCTCCACGAAGGGGGCCATGATGCGGCCGGTGCCGTGCTCGGCCTTCAGCGTTCCGCCGGCGCCGAGCACGAGCTCGACCAGCTCCTCGGTGAAGAGGGCCTGGCGCTCGATGGCCCCGTCGGCGGTGAAGTCCTCGGTGAGCAGGAAGTGGATGTTGCCGTCCTTGGCGTGGCCGAAGATGACGGCGTCGTCGTAGCCGTGGCGCTCGAACAGCACCTGCAGGGCCGCGCAGGTGCCGGCCAGCTGCTCGACGGGCACCGCGATGTCCTCGAGCAGGGCCGTCGTGCCGGGCTTCCTGGCGCCGGCGATGGCGGCGTACAGCCCCTTGCGGAAGTGCCAGAGCCTGGCACGCTCCGTGGCGTCGCGGGTGACATCGAGCGCGGGGGCGCCGGCGGCGGCCAGCGCCACCCCGGCGCGCTCGATCTGGGCGGCGAGGTCTGCGTCATCCGCCCCGTGGTACTCCACCAGCAGGGCGGCGTGGCCCGCGACGACGACGTCGTCGATGATGCCCGCGGCAGTCGGGTCGGCCTGGATGACGCGGAGCGACGCGGCATCCATCAGCTCCAGGGTGGCCGCGCCGGTGGCGACCAGCACGGGCAGGATCCCGGTCGCCGCGTCGAGGCTGTCGAACACGAGCAGGGCGGTGCCGATGGCGGGCGCGATCGTCACCGTGTCGAAGACGGCCTCCGCGACGAAGCCGAGCGTGCCCTCGCTGCCCACCAGCAGGTGGGCCAGGATCTGCACGGGCTCGCCGAAGTCGAGGAAGGAGTTCAGGCCGTAGCCCATGGTGTTCTTGCCGCGGTACTGCCGCTCGATCTCGGCGACGAGGTCGGCGCGGCCGCGGATCTCATCGCGCAGCCGGGTGAGGCCCGCGTGCAGCGCGGGCTCGGCGCTGGCCAGCCGGGCATCGGCGTCTGGACGGGCCGTGTCGACGATGGTGCCGCTCGGCAGCACGAAGGTCAGCGAGGCCAGCGTGCGGTAGCTGTTCTGGTGGGTGCCGCAGGCCATGCCACTGGAGTTGTTGGCGATGACACCGCCGATGGTCGCGGCGATCTCGCTCGCCGGGTCCGGGCCGAGCTTGCGCCCATGCCGGATCAGTCGGGCGTTCACCTGGCGCACGGTGGCGCCCGGCTGCACGCGCACCCGGGCGCCGCCGTCCTCCACGTCGATGCGGCGGAACGCCGACCGGGTGTCGAGCAGGATGCCGTCGCCGGAGGCCTGCCCGGAGAGGCTCGTGCCGCCGGAGCGGACCGTCACGTGCCGCCCGGCGGCCGCGGCGAAGCCGAGCACGGCGGCCACCTGCTCGAGGGTCTGCGGGGTGACGACGGCCTCGGGGGTGAGCAGCACGTGGGAGGCGTCGACGCCGGCCACAATCCGGTCGAACTCGGCGACGCTCACCGTGCGTGCGCCGCCCTCGCGCGGGGCGCCGATGGCCTGCTCGAGCGCGGCGGCGAGCGACTCGTCGCCGGCGGAGACGGCGGAGCGGATGGCGGTGGCTGAGGCGGTCATACGAGGGTGATTCCTGACGGTGTGCGGGGCTGGCTGGTGGACGGTGTGCGGGGCCGGGCCGCGACGCTCATGAGCGCCGTGTGCGGAGGTTGTGCACGACCGCGTACGTGTTGCGAATGGCCTCCATCGACTCCTCATAACTGGCCTGGGCCACGCCGATGAAGATGCAGTCGACGACCATGAGCTGGGCGATGCGGCTGCCGAGCGCGCCCGAGCGGAACACGGATTCGCGGGCCGCCGTCGTGAGCACGATGTCGGCGTGCTCGACGATCGGCGAGCCCTCATGGTTGGTGATGGCGATGGTGGTCGCCCCCGCGGCCCGGGCGATGGAGAGGAACTCGACGGTGTCGACGGTGCTGCCGCTGTGCGAGACGGCGATGGCCACGGCCCCGCTGCGCATGGTCGTCGCCGAGGTCCACGCCGCGTGCGAGTCTGACCAGTTCAGGGCGGTGCGCCCGATGCGGGTGAGCTTCTGCTGCAGGTCGAGGCCGACGAAGGAGCTCGCGCCGAGGCCGAAGATGTCGACCCGGTGCGCGCTGCCGACCGCGTCGACGGCCGCCTGGAGGGCCGGCACATCGAGCACCTTTGCCGTGTCGGCGATGGAGAGCGTCTCGGCCAGCGACACCTTGGCCACGATGTCCTCCAGGCTGTCGTCGCGGTCGACGTCGCCGGAGACCTCCGGCAGCCCCGCCGTCTCGAAGCGCTCGCGTGTCACGTCGCGCAGCACGTCCATGCGCAGCTCTTTGAGATGGCCGTAGCCCATGCGCTTGCAGAAGCGCACCACCGAGGTGGTCGAGGTGTCACTGCGGGCGGCCAGCTCGCCGATGGAGAGCTCGGCGATCGCGCCGGGGTCGGCGAGGAACAGCGCGGCGATGCGCTGTTCGCTCGGGCGCAGCTCGGGCAGCACGGCTCGCATGCGCACGAGCACGGCGCGCTCCGTGGCGACCGTGGCGACCGTGGCGCGGGCTTCGGATGCTGGCATGGTTCTCCTCGGTGGAAACGGAGCGGTGACGACGGGGCGCATGCGCGTTGGTCGATGAAGACAACACTAGAAGAAACTTTGCTACCTAGAGTGCACGTGGCGTGTACTTTCCTGCCCCATTTAGACGGCCGCCGCGATTCCCGGCGCAGGCCAGGTTGCCCGCGGCACGGTTCCGACCCCAGAACGGGGGTGAATTCGCTGCGGAACGCGGCGCATGGCCCGCACTCGAACACAGGGGGTGTACTCGTCTTCTACTCTGGAACCGCAGGTATCTCGCCTGTCGGGCGGAGTGCGTGGTTGTGCGAGCGGAAATGACTGTCGGAGATGGCCCATGATGGGGTCGATGCGCTGGTCGATGGCGCTGGAGCGCGTCTCGCAGTTCTGGGGGCGCAGCGAGCTGAGCGCCGAGGTCACCGCAGCACTGGGCGCGCCGGGCAACAACGTCGTGCTCCTCGGCGCCGGGGGCGCAGGCAAGACGGCGCTCGGCGTGCACGCCCTGGTGCGGCTCACCAGCGAGAACCCGGCACTCCACGCTGTGCACTTCGCGGCCACCACCGCGACGAGGCAGTCCCCGCTGGCCGTCTTCATTCCCGCGCTGCGCGACTACGACGCGCTGGCCGGCGAGAGCCCGGACCGCATCGCGCAGGCCCTCGTGAAGGCCTGCCTCGAACACGCCGGCGCAGACGGCGGCCGCAAACCCGGCCCGGCGCAGCTCGTGATCATGATCGATGACGTCCCGCTGCTCGACAACCTCAGCGCGCTCGTCGTCGAGTACCTGCTCTCCCGCACCGATGTGCGCGTCGTGCTCAGCTGTCGCAGCACCCCCGGGCTCACCCCCGCGCTCACCCGCGCCTGGCGGGACGGGATCCTCGCCCGCATCGACGTTCCCGAGCTGACCCGCGCCGAGATCTCCGAGATCGCAGGGGAGCTGCTGGCGCCGAAGCTGCTCGCCCCCGATGCCGTGCAGCGACTGGCCGAGGCGACGGGCGGCAACGCGCTGTTCCTGATCGAGCTGTTGCGCAGCCTGGAACGCTCCGAGGCGCTGGAGCTTCGACAGGGCCTGTGGGTCTGGCGGCGGCCGTTCCCCGCGGACACCTCGCTCGGCGACATCCTTCGCTCGGAGCTTGCCCAGCTCTCGCCGGAGAAGTTGGCGGCCTACGAGACGATCGCGCTCTGCGCGCCCGTGTCGCTCGCGCTGCTCTGCACCCAGTTCGAGCCGGCCGTGCTCGACGAGCTCGCCGTGGACGGCCTCGTCGCCTTCCACGGGATGCACGACAACAGCCGGCAGGTCGTCGCGACGGTCGCCCACCCGCTCTCCGGCGAGGTGATGGCCGCCTTGGTGCGCCCCGTGCAGCGAATGGCGCGCCTCCGCGCGATGTACGACGCCGCGCTCGCGCAGGGGAGCGGTGCGACGCCGTCCCGCTGGAACGGCGAGAGCTCCGAGCTGCTCTCGCTCGTCTCGTGGGGAATCGGCGGCGGCTGCGCCGTTCCGCTCGACATCCTGCAGCGGGCCTTCGCCCTGGTCGAGCAGCTGGCCGACTACGAGTTCCGGATCCTGCTCGACTCTGCCCTGATCCAGCACCCGGCCGCGGATGACGCCGTGCGGGTGGCTGCCCTGAACAACCGCATCGAGGCGCACCGCTTCAGCAATGCCCCGAACGCGGTGCTGTCCGATGCGACCAGCGCACGAGAGATCATCGAGCGGATGCCGGCCAGTGCCGCCCGGGCCGAGCTGGCCATCGGGCACGCCCTCGTCGTGGCCGACGCCCTCGTGCTCCCGCAGGGCAACTGGCGCGACGCGCTCCGCATCCTGGACTGGGCCGAGCGCCTGGCAGAAGCGGATTCGGCCGAGGCCCACTCCGTTCGGCGCCTCGCGATCGCCCGGGGAATCTACCTGAGCTACGCGGGCGAGATGACCGAGTCGGTCCGGCTGCAGAGCGAGTTGTATGCGGCGATGCACTCCTCCGCCGATTTCCTCCCGCTGGCCTCGACACTGGTGATCTCGCTCGCCCAGCGCGGCGAGACCAAGCGCGCCAGAGCGGTCGGCCGGCAACAGCTCGGACTGGCGATGCGGTCGATCAAGCGGCATCCGCTGGCCGTCGGCGACATGGTCGGCGCGTGGTGCCTGGCCGACCTGTTCACCGGCAACACCCGCGAGGCGAGCATCATCTACGGCTTCCTCAACGTCGCCATGGACCGCAATCCCGGCCATGTGCGGGTGCGCAACACTCTCGTTGCCTTCGGCCGCGGGCTGCTGGCGATCAGCCAGGGCGAGTGGGAGGGCGCGGTGCGCAACCTCAGCATCGCCTGCGCCGAGCTCGACGACTTCACCGGCACCGGCTCCGAAGGTCTCCTGCTCGCGTCGCTGGCGCTGGCGCAGGCCGCGACCGGCGACCACGAGGGCTCGGCCGTCACCCGGGCTCAGTTCGAGGCGCTCGGTGAGCGCTCCAGCCGGCTGCTTGAGCTGCCGGCCCGCTACAACCTGCTGCTCGCCGCGCTCTACGCGCCGGGCGGCGAGGAGCTGGCCGAGGCAACGGCCCTCGCCGAGCTCGCCCGCGAGCGCGGGTTCGCGTTGATGGAGTTGCGTGCGCTGCACGCCGTCGCGCTGTGCACGGGCGGTGGCTTGAACCCGGATGACGAGGCACGCGCTCGGGAAATGGCCAACCGGATCGACGCGCCGCTGGCGGGGTTGCTGCTGGCGAGCTGCGAGCACATCGCAGCAGGCGGTGCCCGCTCGACCGGGTCCGCCGCGCGGGCCTTGGCGCGGCGTGGACTGGTGATCCCCTCCGGGCAGGCCCTCAGCGGGCTCACCGCCCGCGAGCAACAGCTCGCCGAATTGCTGGCGCTCGGCTTCTCGAACGCCCAGATCGCACGGCGACTCTCCATCTCCAAGCGCACCGTCGAGAGCCACGCGGCCAAGGTGCTGCTGAAGTTGCAGGTGGGCTCCCGTGACGACGTCGCCGTCGCGCTCGAGGCGCTCGAATAGGCGCAGCGCGTTCTGAGCGGTGCGCACGGAGCGTTCCGCCCACAGCGCGCCGCTACGCTGAATGCATGAGTTCTCTGCGTCCTGCCACCCCATCCGATATCGCCGAGATCCTGCGGCTGATCGTCGAATTGGCGGTCTACGAGAAGGAGCCGGATGCCGTCGTGGCCACGGAGGAATCCCTGCAGCGGGCGCTGTTCGCGGAGAACCCGATGGTCTTTGCGCACGTCGTCGACGGCGACCGGCCGGGCGAACTGGCCGGGATCTCGATCTGGTACCTGACCTTCTCCACTTGGGAGGGCGTGCACGGCATCCATCTGGAGGACCTCTACGTCAGCCCCGAGTACCGCAGCCGGGGCCTCGGCAAAGCACTGCTGCTGAATCTGGCAGCCCTGTGCGTGGAGCGCGGCTACGCCCGGCTGGAGTGGGACGTGCTCGACTGGAACGAGCCGGCCATCGGCTTCTACCGCGCGCTCGGCGCCGTGGGCATGGACGAGTGGACGCGGTTCCGCCTGGACGGCGAGGCGCTGGACCGCCGAGGCGCGGCCGCGTAGCGCGTCCTCGCGATTCCCCACATCGGCTGGAGGGAGCGCCAGCGACCGAAGCCCTGACACGGCCGGGGGAGGGGCGCTGCGCGCGGGTGCTGCGGACGGCTGTTTTCGTGTTGGCTCCCGGGCTTCGGGGGCTGCGCTGCTCCTTCGTCGCGGCGCGGCCCCCTCGAGCCGACGTGGGGAGGTGCCGGCCCGCTGGACCCGACGGGGGAGGAGTGGGCCCGCTGGACCCGACGTGGGGAGGGGTGGGCCCGCTGGACCCGACGGGGGAGGAGCGGGCCCGCTGGACCCGACGTGGGGAGGACTGGGCCCGCTGGACACGACGTGGGGAGGAGCCGGCCCGTGATTTCCCACGTCGGCTGGAGGGAGCGCCAGCGACCGAAGCCCTGACACGGCCGGGGGCGGTGGTTGCGCTAGAAAGCGGAGTCGTCCGGGTAAGCGGTCGGCGTGTAGCGGGCGGTGTAACCGGTGGGGGTGTGGATGGTGAGGGCGTCGCCGTCGTCGCGGTCGCGACTGATGCGGATCTTGGTGAGGGTTTTCAGCCGGTGCTCTGGAGGACAGAGCGGGATCAGATTTCGAATGTTCGTCGGCCCGTGGTCGCGAGCCCATTCCCGGAGGTGGTCGATGTCGGCGGTGGCGGCGTCGCAGTCGCAGCCGGGCCTGGCGCAGCGGCCGTACTTGACGGTGAGCCAGTCGCGCTGCGCCTTCGTGGGCCGGTATGCGGTGCGGTCCAGGTCGAGGATCTCGCCGCTGATCGGGTCGGTGCCGATCCTGCGGAAGGCGGGGGCGTCGTCGAAGAGCCCCGCGGCAGTGGCCGGGTCGATCGGGCCGTAGCCGTGCAGCACCGGCAGCTGCCCGTCCTGGCCCACTGTGCCGAGCATGCTGAGGATCGGCACGAGCAGGATCGGCCGGACCTTCGCGGCGGTCGGGGTGCCGTCCCCGGCCAGCCAGGCCACGGCCAGGTCGGCCCGAATCTGGGGCCGGGTGCGCCGCGACGCGCGGTTGGTTCCCGCCTCCCGAGCGATGCGATCGGCCTGCTTCTCCTGCTTCTGCACGTTGCGGGCGGTGGAGTTCAGGCGGGCTTTGACGCGGATGGCGTCGGGGGCGCTGATCAGGGCATGCAGCCAGGCCATTCCGTCCTCGGCGGGCTCCACCCAGACCCGGCGTTCCGTCAGGGCGCGGGCGGTGCGGGCGGCGGGCGGCTCGGCGAGGAGGCGCTGTTGCAGAACCCGGGCCTTCGTCCGGAACGCGGCCGGCGTCAGGGTGGGGGCCGCGGCAGCGAGGGTGCTGTCGTACTCAGCGACCGCGTCCGGCTCGTCCAGTCCGTTCGCGAACTGCACGGCGGCCTGGGCGTGGGCGTAGCTGGTCAGGCCGAGCCGGAACAGTTCCCAGAACGCCGGCAGCTTCTCTTGCAGGAGTTGGCCCTCGTAGGCGCGGTCGCGGACCTGGTTCGGGGTGAGGTTCAGCTGGAGGGCGGCGTCCAGCGCGGCGGCACGGGCGGCCAGCTCGACCGCATCCGGTTCGGCCAGGCCGCCGGGCTGCAGGTAGACGGACAGGTGGGCCCGGCTGGTGTTCAACACGGCGGCGAGGGCGGCCAGCTGGGTGGCCATGGCCCGGTTCCCGGCGTGCTGGGCCTCCAGTGCTGAGTCGATGGCGTACCCGACGGACTCCACCGGGGAGGCCAGAACGGGCACGGATTCGACGGGTGCGGAGGGCCGGGGAGAGTCCAGATATGCCCAGTCCGGCTCGGGCGGGATCTCGTCCTCCAGAAGCAGCGCCCCGGGATCGCCGAAAGGGTTCTCGACCGGGGTTTTCATGCTTCTGCGCATGCCCCAATTCTAGTCATTCACTGCGATGAAAACAAGAGATTTCGTCACTTTTGTGACAGGTTCATTCGAGCACGTCAGGCCCCGCGCCGCCGGGTCAGCGAGAACACGGGGATGACACGACTTGTGCGGTTCTCATACTCGGCGAAGGCGGGATTCGCCGCCACAAACAGCGGCCAGGCGGCATCGCGCTCGGCGCGGGGCAGTTCGCGTGCGCGCACGGGCACGATCCCGGCATCCGGCGTCTCGATCATCACATCGGGATGGGCGCGCAGGTTGTAGTACCAGTGCGGGTTCTTCGAGGATCCGCTCTGGGAAGCCGCGACCAGCCACGTGTTCTCGTCGCTGCGGATGCCGGTCACCGGAGTGATGCGCTCGACACCGGTCTGAGCGCCGCGCTGATGGAGCAGCACGAGTCTCCGCCCGAACCCGGCCGTTGTCACGGTGCCGTTGTTCGCCCGGAATTCGTCGATGATCATCTGGGTCCAGTTTTGGGGTCGCTCGGACATGGCGGCTCCTCTCCACTCTTGATCGTGGGCCGAGCCGCTGGGGATGAAGTGGGAGTGTGTTGCGGGTTCGCTGTACCCTCAGCGCGTCGCATCCCGTGAGCTGATGACCCAGTTGGCCGCGCCCGCGAGGAGCACCACCAGGGCGGCGGCGAGCGGCACGAGCAGCGCGAGCTGTGCGCCGGCATCCTCGGCGAGGATCCCCACGAATGCCGAGGAGGACGCCTGGCCGACAATGATCGCCGAGCCCGCGATCGTCATGGCCGTGGCCGAACGGCCGGCGGGGGTGCGCGCCGCGACGAGCCCGTAGATCGTCACCAGGGTCGGCCCGACGCCGATGCCGCCGAGGGCCAGGGCGAGGATCATGACGGGGATGGTGGTGGCGGATGCCGCGATGACCGCGCCGGCCACGAGGGCCAGCGAGAAGACGAGCCAGCGGGCCCGCATCGAGAAGCGGGGGGAGAAGGCGGCCGCGCTGAGGGCGAGGATCGCCGAACCGATGCCCATCACCCCGTAGAGCACGCCGGCCTCCTCGGGGCGCGCGACCTCGTCCATGAACGCGGTGAGCGCGGTGAGCATGGCGCCGAAGAAGAGGCCCATGCCCAGGACGCCGAGCACGAGCACGAGCATCCGCGGCTTCAGCAGCTCGCGGAACGGCGCCCGGGCGGCGGCATCCGTGGTCTGGGCGTCTGAGGCGACGCGCGAGCTCTTGTGGAAGGCGAAGGCGGTCACGAAGATCAGCGTCAGCACGGCGGCGCCGATGATCGGTGCGGCCGGATTCATGGTCGTCGCGAGCAGTCCGACGATGACCGGGCCGAACACGAAGACGATCTCGTCGGTGGCAGACTCGTAGGCCATCGTGCCGTTCAGGGTCTTCGCCCGGACGCCGCGGGGCAGCGCCGTCTGGATGATGCCCACCAGGCGGCTGCGCGAGAGCGGGGACACCTGGGGTGCGGTGGCGCCGACGAGGAAGGCGACGCCGAGCAGTGCCAGATCGGGTACGGGGGCGAAGGCCGCCCAGGCGAAGGCGAGCAGGGCGAGGCTGTTGCCGATCGCGGCGACGAGCACGACCCGGCGCTGCCCGAAGCGGTCGACGGCCATGCCGAGCACCGGGCCGAGCAGCGCCGTCCCGAGCCCGACGGCCGCGGACGTGATGCCGCCGAGCGCGATGGAACCGCGCGCCGCGACGACGAGGGTCAGCACGCCGACCACCATCATCGCGAACGGCATACGCGCCACGAAGGCCACGGGGAAGTAGGAGAGGCCGGCGGCGTGGATCAGCCGGGTCGGCCGCGTGCCGGTCGGTTCGAGGGCCTGCAGCTCTGCAGCGAGCTCTGGCCCTGCAGCCGCGTCCGTCGACGCCTCCGCCTCGAGTTGACTGTCGTATCCCGCCATTGTGGCGCTCCTCCCTGGCGGCTGTGCCGCGACGGTTTGTGCCGCCGTTTTCGCCGGGGAGCGAATGGTAGATACACCTCAAAATCGTGCCGTTGCAAGAACAGTACTTCAGCCATCGTACGTCAGGACCTCCGGAGACTACCCGGAAAGTTGCTGGAGCACGGCGTCGTGGGTGTCCCGGGAGAACGCCACGAGGCGCACCTCGTCGAGGTGCGTTGGCGTGCCGGTGATGGCCTCGATGGCCACGGCGATCGCGTCCTCGCGCGGCCAGCCGTAGACGCCGGCACTGATCAGCGGGAACGCGATGCTGTGCGCCCCGAGCTCGTCGGCGACCTCCAAGCAGCGCCGGTAACAGCGGAGGAGAAGGGCCCGATCGCGTTGCCCGGCTGCGTAGTTCGGGCCGACCGTGTGGATGACCCAGCGGGCCTGCAGCTCTCCGGCCGTCGTCCACCCGGCATCACCGGTCTCGAGGCCGTGCGGGAACCGCGCGATGCAGTCGCGCAGAATCGCCGGGCCGCCTGCACGATGGATGGCGCCGTCGACCCCGCCGCCGCCGCGCATGGCGTTGTTCGCGGCGTTGACGATCGCATCGACGTTCTGCTGCGTGATGTCTCCCAGCACGGGGGTGATGGTGTTCACACGCCCAGTCTGCCAGCGGGGCCCGGATGCCGCGAGGGGAGTGCGCACCAGAGCGCTGGACAGCGCCGCGCCACCGACGTAGCGTGCTGGCAGCAGCCCGCCGGTCACACGCACACCTGGGAGCATCCGGATGCCCTTCCCGCCCATTGCCGACTACGCCTTCCTCTCCGACTGCGAGGTGAGCACGCTCATCGCGCCGGATGGGGGCGTCGAGTGGCTCTGCCTGCCGCGCCCGGACGCGCCGAGCGTCTTCGGCGCGCTGCTCGACCGCTCGGCCGGGAGCTTCCGCTTCGGGCCGTCCGGAGCCCGGGTGCCCCAGCAGCGCCGCTACCTGCCGGGCACCATGGTGCTGGAGACCACCTGGCACACGGCGACCGGCTGGCTCACCGTCACCGATGCGCTCGTGCTCGGCCCCGTCGCCTCGATCCGGCGCGGCGACACCCGGCGCTCGCCCGGCGACGCCAGCGCGCAACGCACCCTGCTCCGCATAGCCCACTGCTTCGACGGCCGGGTTGAGCTCGACCTCAGCTGCTTCCCCCTGTTCGACTACGGGCGGGTGTCTGGACAGTGGAACTACGACGGGGAGGGGTTCACCCGCACGAGCGTGGATGCCGCTGGCCTCACGCTCACGCTGAACAGCAGTGTGCCGCTGGGCCTGCTCGGTGCGCGCAGCTATGGGCGGAAGACGCTGGAGGCGGGCGACAGCGCCTTCGCCGCGCTGAGCTGGGGCGATGCCTTCCCGGGCGATCTCGCAGAGGCCAGGGAGCAGCTGGCGTACACCGAGTCGTTCTGGCGGTCGTGGATCAGCATGGCGCGCTTCCCCGACCACCGCTTCCGCCCGTACATGGAGCGCAGCGCGCTGGCGCTGAAGGGCCTGAGCTACGCCCCCACCGGGGCGATCATGGCGGCCGCGACAACCTCCCTGCCCGAGACGCCGGGCGGCGAGCGCAACTGGGACTACCGATTCACCTGGATCAGGGACACCGCCTTCATGCTGCGGGCGCTGCACAGTCTCGGCCTCGACTGGGAGGCGTTCGAGTATTTCGCCTTCATCATCGACGCCGTCTCGGAGCCGGACCCGGCCGACCCCTGGTCGCTGCAGATCATGTACGGCATCGGCGGCGAGCGCGACCTGACCGAGCACACCCTGGACCACCTCTCCGGCTACCGCGGCTCCCGCCCGGTGCGCACCGGCAATGGGGCGTTCGACCAGCACCAGCACGACGTCTGGGGGATGCTCCTCGACGCCGTCGAAGAGCACCTGCGCGGGGGAGGGCAGATCGCCCCGCACATCTGGGCGCGGCTCAGCGCGCTGGTCGACACGGCGCTCGTGAAGAGCACGGAACCCGACCAAGGCATCTGGGAGATGCGCGGCGCCCCGCAGCACTTCGTCGCCTCCAAGGTGCTGTGCTGGGTCGCCGCCGATCGCGGCATCCGCATCGCTCGCGCCCGCGGCGACCGGGAGCGGGCCGAGCGCTGGCAGGCCGGCGCCGACGCACTCAAGGAGGAGATCTGCGCCAGAGGCGTCGATGAGCGGGGCGTGTTCACCCAGCACTACGGCTCGACCGAGCTGGACGCCTCGCTCCTGTTGCTGCCGTTGATGGGGTTCCTGCCGCCGGAGGACGTGCGGGTGCGGGCCACCGTCTTGGCGATCGCCGAGGAGCTGACCGAGCAGGGGCTGGTGCTGCGCTACCGGGTCGATCGCACCGAGGATGGGCTGAGCGGCGAGGAGGGGACATTCTCGATCTGCTCGTTCTGGCTGGTGTCGGCGCTCGCCGTGGTCGGCGAGGTGGATGCCGCGGAGGCCCTCTTCGAGCGGATGCTCAGCTTCGCCGGTCCCCTTCGGCTCTACGCGGAGGAGATCGACGCCGCAACCGGCGCGCACCTGGGTAACTTCCCGCAGGCCTTCACGCACCTCTCCCTGATCGATGCGGCGAACCGGCTGATCGCCGCCGAGAACGCCGCGCGCGGCACCGAATGAGCGGCACCAGATCAGCGGCACCAGATCAGCCGCACCGATCAGAAAGAAGGACGACATGGAACTCGGGGCATTCTCGGTCAGCTTGGCCGTCGCGGACGTGCAGGCGTCCCAGGACTTCTACGAGGCGCTCGGCTTCGAGCAGGTGATGGGGGACGCCGCGCAGAACTGGCTGATCCTCCGCAACGGCAGCACGACCATCGGGCTCTTCCATGGCATGTTCGACAGCAACCTGCTCACCTTCAATCCGGGCTGGTCGGCCACGGCCGAGCCGCTCGACGATTTCGAGGATGTCAGGAGCCTGCAGAAGTCGTTGAAGGAGCGGGGGATGGATTTCCTCTCCGAGGCCGATGAGACGGCGAGCGGGCCCGGCAGCTTCATGCTGCGCGACCCGGACGGCAACATCATCCTGTTCGACCAGCACGTCGGCTGATCAGGGCCGCTGCCGGTCGACGCGCATCGGGTGACCGCTCGGTTGGGCCGGACCTCGAGGAGCGGATGCCGTGCACCGCTTTCACCCTGATCTGGCCGCAGCGCGGTTCATCCCCACGTTCTCCTTCGGGTCGGCGTCGGCACGCTGGACCTCTTCCGGGACGAGGGCCGACAAACAAGTCTGGGGCGTGCCGGCTCTCGCCGACACGCCCCAGACCCTTTCAGCCGAGCTCAGAACTGCTCAGCGCAGCTCAGATCTGCTCAGCTCACTGCACCGCCTTGAGTGCGTTGACCAGGCCCTCTCCGAAGAAGCCGTTGTTCGTGACCGGGCCGGTGCACTGCGCCGATCCGGTCGGGCAGGCGACATCCGTGGCCTGGGCGTAGAGCACCTGGCCGAGCCCGAGGCCCGAGTGCTCCGGGTGCACCGACTTCAGCAGCGCGGCGACGCCCGCAACGTGCGGCGACGCCATCGAGGTGCCGGAGGAGGTGCCGTATCCGCCGCCGGCAACTGTCGAGAGGATCGACGAGCCGGGGGCCGCGATGTCGATGACACCCAGACCGTAGTTGGAGAAGCCCGACTTGGCGCCCGTGGAGGTGGTGGAGGAGACCGTCACGACGCCGTCGAGCTCGGCGGGGATGTCGTGGCATCCGGTGGCCACGGAGCGCGTGACCGGCACCGTGTCATTCGGGCTGCCCGAATCGACCGTCTTGTTGGCAAGGTCCAGCGCCGAGTTGCCGGCTGCGGCGACGTTCAGGACGCCCTTGCCCTGCGAGTACTGCACGGCGCGGTTGACTGCGGTCTTCACGGCGCTCTGGTCGGCGCTGTTGTCGCACCAGAACTCCCACGGGTCGATGTAGTAGCTGTTGTTGGTGATGTCAGCACCGGTCTCGGTCGCGTGCATGAAGCCGCAGATGGCCGCCTCCGGGTAGATGAACCCGTCGTCGTTGACGACCTTCACCGCGGACACGCGCACGTTCGGTGCGACGCCGACGATGCCGATGCCGTTGCGGGCTGCCGCGATGGTTCCCGCGACGTGCGTGCCGTGCGAGCTGGTCGTTGGCTGCCACGACTCGTAGCTGCTGTCGGCCACGCCGCTCAGGCAGCTGGCCGAGGCGGCCACGTCGACGTTCGCGGCGAGGTCGGGGTGGTCGCCCTGGATGCCGGAATCGATCACCGCGACGAGAACGTCACGGCTGCCGTCGGTGATCTCGTGCGCGGCGGTCGCGCCGATTGCGGCCATGTCCCACTGGCGGTTCTCGGACGGGTCGGCGACCACGTTCACCTCGGCCTCGACGCCCATGTCCTTGGTCTGGTTCGCGGAGCGGCGGTTGCCGGATTCACCGGGAGCCAGCGGGTCGCTCACCCCGTACGTCGGATCGGTGGCTGCGACGGGTGCGGTGCGCGTCGCGCCGACCGACAGCACGGCCTTCTCGGTGGCGACGGATGCCGCGAATGCGGCGTTGTCGGACTGCGCGATAACGACGCCGATCTCGGCGTACGACTCGATCACGCTGCCGCCGGCCGCGGCAACAGCGCGCTCGACCTTGAGCGTCTGGCCGCGGTTGACGATGCGCACGTTGATGGCGTAGTTCATGAGCGGGCCGGGGGTGGCCTCAACGGCAGGGGCCTTCGCCGTGGGGTACGGCGCGGCTGTGGCGACACCGGGCACGAGTACCGCGGCGCCGAGTGCGATCGACAGGGCAAGCCCGGCCGTGAGTGCGCGTTTCCGCGAACGGCAGGAGGTGGTGCGGAGTGTGGACATCGTTCTCCTCAATTCTGAGGGGCCTCGAAGAGACCCCTGTTTGGTTCCGAAGCCTATGGATCAGCTGAGAGCGCGGATAGTCGACATTAAGGGGGACACCCCCCGCACGGGGGTATCTGATACAGGCGGTGCTAGTCCGCCGGCGGGTCGGGGCGGGGCGGGTCAGGCCGCCGGCGCGAACTGGGCCACGAACTCGGCGAGGGCAGCCTCGTACGAGCCGGGGTCGACGTTCCAGCTCTGGATGTGGCCGGCGTCGGCGACCGGAACGTAGCGCGCGTGTGGCAGCGATGCCGCGAACGCCTCACTCTCGGCGTGCGGGACCAGCGGATCGGCGAGGCCTTGGAAGAGCAGGATCGGCAGGTGCTCGAACGGGGCCGTCTGGTCGAGTTCGTCGAGCTCGGCCAGGTTGATGCCGCCCCGCCAGGCGACCGCGGCCTGCAGTGGAGAGCTCAGGAAGCCCAAGCCGAAGCGATCCGCCTGCCCCTGCAACACGCCGGACCAGTTGAGCACGGGGGAGTCCAGCACCATACCGCGCACCCGGGCGGCGTGCGGTGACTCGTGCATGAAGCGGGTGACGATGCTGCCGCCCATCGAGTCGCCGTAGAGCACGAAGTCGGTCGCACCCTGCCCGATGGCGTAGTCGGCTGCCGCCTCGAGGTCGCGCCACTCCGTCTGGCCGAGCGCGATGAGCCCGCTCGGGCTCGCGGGGGCGTCGACATCATTTCGGTAGGTGATCAGCAGCGTCGGCAGGCCGGCGTCGACGAGGGTCGGCAGCGGGCGGAGCCCGCTCTCCCGCTGCCCGTCGATGCCGTGCACGAACAGCACCCAGGTGTCGCCGTCGCCGGGTACCTGCCAGGCGGGCATCGCTCCGAGCTCGCCGGAGACCGTGACCGGGCTGAACGGGATGCCGAGGCTGCTCTCCGGGTCGCCGGCGTAGATGTTCGGATTCAGCGTGACAGCCGTGCCGGCGCTGAGGGGGCCGGAGATGTTCGAGAGGGGGCGGATGACGGTGTCGGCGGTGGTGCGGGTGACGGGGCCGATCGTCGCCGTTCCCGTGCCAGGGCCGGCATCCGTGTCCCAGACGAGACCGTAGGTGCCCACACGCTTGGTCGCCGCCATCGCGCGCAGCGTCACCGCGCCATCGGAGACGGCGATCACCGTGCCGGCATGGGTCGAGGTGTCATGGTGCGGTGTCAGCAGCAGTTGCGCGCCCCCGAACACGACGAGGGCGCACCCGGCGATGGCCGCGACTGCGACCCCGCCGAGGGTAAACCATGGCCAGCGGCGGCGGGTCTTAGTGCGTGACATGCGGTCACTCTAGCGGCAGTGGCGCGGAGAGCCGGGGCACGGGCGTCTAGGCTGATCGCACTAGGCACAGACCCCACCGTCCGGCTGTTGAGGTCGAATCTATTCGGGCGCGAGGACCTCGGCGGTCGGCGCCTGTGTCGGCGCTGGTGTCGGCGTCGGCGTCGGCGTCTGCGGCGGGGTCTTCGCCTGCCACGGCCAACGCCCATTGATCTCCAGCTCGAGCGAGAAGCTCAGGAAGGTGCGGATCAGCACGATCCCGCCGAGCACGGCCACGTTCTGGAATGTCGGGGTCAGCGCGACGGTCTTGATGATGTCGGCGGCGACGAGCAGCTCGAGCCCGAGCAGGATCGAGCGCCCGAGTGAACGGCGAAACGGCACGTAGACGGGCCCGCGCTTGCCGGCGAGACTGCGCAGCGCGACGACCGTGGCGATGATCGCGCCGATGACGATCACCGCGACGCCCGTGACGTCGAGGAAGGTGCCGATGAGCTCGATCGCAGCGTTGAAGTCCATGCCCATTGCTACACCCCCGGCACCGGCCCGGCAAGTGTCGGCACATGGCGTCATCCGGCCTCTCGGCCCGAATGCGCTCGGTACGATGAGCCTGTGACTGATGCGACGCTGCCGACCGACACCCTCCCGAGCCCCGAATTCGGGAGCACCGACATCTCGGCAGCGGTCCGTCCGGAGCGTGCCCAGGCCCTGCTCGACGCGCTCGCCTCGCGGGTCGTGATCGCCGACGGCGCGATGGGCACCATGCTGCAGGAGCACGAGCCGAGCCTCGCGGACTACCAGCAGCTCGAGGGCTGCAACGAGATCCTCAATGTCAGCCGGCCCGACATGATCGGCGCCATCCACGACGCCTACTTTGAGACCGGCATCGACGCCGTCGAGACCAACACCTTCGGCGCCAACTGGTCGAACCTCTCCGACTACAACATCGACGACCGCATCGAGGAGCTCGCCCACGCCGGCGCGGCCATCGCCCGCGGGCGGGCAGAGGCCTGGGAGGCGCGCGACGGCCGCCAGCGCTGGGTGCTCGGATCGATGGGTCCGGGCACGAAGCTGCCGAGCCTCGGCCACACCACCTACGCGCACCTCAAGGCGACGTTCGCCGAGCAGGCGCTCGGCCTGATCCGCGGCGGCGCCGACGCGTTCCTCATCGAGACCTCGCAAGACCTGCTGCAGACCAAGTCGGCGGTCAACGGATGCCGGGCGGCCATCGCCGCCAGCGGCATCCGCCTGCCCATCTTCGTCGAGGTGACCGTCGAGACGACCGGCACCATGCTGATGGGCAGCGAGATCGGAGCCGCGCTCACCGCGCTGGAGCCGCTCGGCATCGACGCGATCGGGCTCAACTGCGCGACCGGCCCCGCCGAGATGAGCGAGCACCTGCGCCACCTCTCCAAGTTCGCCACCGTCCCCGTCATGTGCATGCCGAACGCCGGTCTGCCGGTGCTCGGCGCCAACGGGGCCAGCTACCCGCTCACCCCGGTCGAGCTGGCGACGGCGCACGAGCAGTTCGTGCGGGAGTTCGGCCTGGGCCTCATCGGCGGATGCTGCGGCACGACGCCCGCACACATGCGGGCCGTGGTCGAGCGGCTGCAGGGCGCCACGCCCGCCGCACGCGCGCTGGAGACCGACCCGGGCGTCGCCAGCCTGTACCAGCACGTCAGCTTCGAACAGGAGAACTCCTACCTCTCGATCGGCGAGCGCACCAACGCCAACGGCTCGCGCGCCTTCCGCGAGGCCATGCTCGACGGCCGCTGGGACGACTGCGTCGACATCGCCCGCAACCAGGTGCGCGACGGCGCCAACATGCTCGACGTCTGCACCGACTACGTCGGCCGCGACGGGGCAGAGGACATGCGCTCCATCGTGTCGCGGCTGGCCAGCGCCTCGACGCTGCCGCTCGTCATCGACTCCACCGAGCCCGCTGTGCTGCAGGCCGGCCTCGAGCTGATCGGCGGCCGCCCCGTCGTCAACTCCGTCAACTTCGAGGACGGCGAGGGCGGCACCAGCCGTTTCGCCCGCATCATGCCGCTCGTCAAGGAGCACGGCGCGGCCGTGATCGCCCTGACCATCGACGAGCAGGGCCAGGCCCGCACGACCGAGACGAAGGTGGCCATCGCCTCCCGGCTGGTCGACACGCTCGTCGACGAGTGGGGCATGCGGGTCGAGGACATCATCGTGGACGCCCTCACCTTCCCCATCGCCACCGGGCAGGAGGAGACCCGGCGCGACGCCATCGAGACCATCGAGGCGATCCGCCAGATCACCGCGAAGTACCCGGGCATCAACACCACCCTCGGCGTCTCCAACGTCTCCTTCGGCCTCAACCCGGCCGCCCGCTCGGTGCTGAACTCGGTGTTCCTGCACGAGGCCGTCGAGGCCGGGCTGACCAGCGCGATCGTCGACGCCGCGAAGATCGTGCCGCTGGCATCCGTGCCGGAGGACCGCCGCAAGGTCGCCCTCGACCTCGTCTGGGACAGGCGCGAGTACGACGCGGAGGGCACGCTCGTCTACGACCCGCTCTCCACCATGCTCGACCTGTTCGCCGGGGTGGACGCCGCCGCGCTCAAGGACCAGCGGGCTGCCGAGCTGGCCGCGCTGCCGGTGGGCGAGCGGCTGGAGCGCCGCATCATCGACGGCGAGGGCAAGGGACTGGAGGGCGACCTCGACCTGGCCCGCGCCGGTGGGGCGAGCGCCATCGACATCATCAACCTGCACCTGCTGGAGGGCATGAAGGTCGTCGGGGAGCGCTTCGGCGCCGGCGAGATGCAGCTGCCGTTCGTGCTGCAGTCCGCCGAGGTGATGAAGAACGCCGTCGCCCTGCTCGAGCCGCACATGGAGAAGACGGATGCCGCCGGCAAGGGCACCATGGTGATCGGCACCGTGCGCGGCGACGTGCACGACATCGGCAAGAATCTCGTCGACATCATCCTGTCGAACAACGGCTACACGGTCGTCAACATCGGCATCAAGCAGACCATCAACGAGTTCATCGCCGCCGCAGAGGAGCACAACGCCGACGTCATCGGCATGAGCGGGCTGCTCGTGAAGTCGACCGTGGTGATGAAGGAGAACCTGCTCGAGCTGCAGAACCGCGGGTTCGCGAAGCGCTGGCCGATCATCCTGGGCGGAGCCGCCCTCACCCGCAGTTACGTCGAGGACGACCTCGATGCGCTCTTCGACGGCACCGTGCGCTACGCCCGCGACGCCTTCGAGGGCCTCGCCCTGATGGAGCCGCTCGTGGCGATCGCCCGCGGCGCAGAGCCGGAGAGCGTCGGGCTGCCCGCGCTGAAGAAGCGCATCCACCGGCAGAGCCAGCTGATCGTCACCGAGCCGGAGGACCTGCCCGCCCGCTCGGATGTCGCTGCCGACAACCCCGTGCCGGTGCCACCGTTCTGGGGCACCCGCATCGTCAAGGGCATCGCGCTGGCCGAGTACTCGGCGTTCCTGGACGAGCGCGCGACGTTCCTCGGCCAGTGGGGGCTGAAGCCGGGCCGCGGCGACGACGGCGCCAGCTACCAGGAGCTCGTCGACACCGAGGGACGGCCGCGGCTGCGCTACTGGCTGGACCGGATCCTCGCCGAGGGCATGCTGGATGCCTCCGTCGCCTACGGCTACTTCCCGGTGATCGCCGACGGCAACGACATGGTCGTGCTGCACCACGGCGACGATGCGGCCGGGCTGCTCGGCGTGCCGGGGCTGCTGGCACCGGACGGCGGCTCCGGCGGAGCGGCCGGCAGCGAGCGGCTGCGCTTCACCTTCCCGCGGCAGCGCCGCGACCGGCACCTGTGCCTCTCCGACTTCGTGCGCGGGAAGGACACCGGGCAGGTCGACGTCGTCGCCGTGCAGTTGGTGACCGCCGGGCAACGGGTGAGCGAGACGACGTCGAAGCTGTTCGCCGAGAACAAGTACCGCGACTACCTGGAGCTGAACGGCCTCGCGATGCAGCTCACCGAGGCGCTGGCCGAGTACTGGCACTCGCGCGTGCGTGCGGAGCTCGGCCTGGCCGGCGAGGAGCCGGCGGATGTCGCCGGGCTGTTCAAGCTGGAGTACCGCGGTGCCCGCTTCTCACTCGGGTACCCGGCGTGCCCCGAGATGGAGGACCGCCGCAAGGTCGTCGAGCTGCTGAAGCCGGAGCGGATGGGTGTCGTGCTCTCGGAGGAGCTGCAGCTCCACCCGGAGCAGTCCACCGACGCGTTCGTCTTCCACCACCCCGAGGCCAAGTACTTCTCGGTCTAGCCGCCGCGCCTGCCGCCCCCGCCCCCTTCCCGTTGGCTCCGCGGCTTCGGTCGCTCGTTCCTCGCTCCCTCGAGCCGACGTGGGGTCTCCCGGTGGCTCGAGGGAGCACCAGTGACCGAAGCCAACAGCGCCGGGTATGCCCATCTCCGTTGGTCGAGTAGGCGCGCCAGCGCCGTATCGAGACCTCGCAACCTGGTCTCGATACGCTCGTTCCTCGCTACTCGACCAGCGGGTGTGGCCGAGGCTGGTGCTCAGCGCGCGGCGGGCGTGGCGCCGTCCAGCGGGTGTGGGATCTCCCGGTGGCTCGAGGGAGCGCCAGCGACCGAAGCCAACAGCGCCGGGTGTGCCCATCTCCGTTGGTCGAGTAGGCGCGCCAGCGCCGTATCGAGACCTCGCAACGCGGTCTCGTTGGCTCCGGGGCTTCGGGGGCTGCGCTGCTCCTTCGTCGCGGCGCGGCCCCCTCGAGCCGGCGTGGGGAGTGGAGGGGTGCGCGCATCCCCGTTGGCTCGAGGGAGCGCCAGCGACCGAAGCCAACAAGCGGCGCCAACCCGCAGCGGGTATGGTCGAGGCTGGTGCTCAGCGTGCGGCGGGGAGCTTCGCGCGGCGGAGGGCGGCCAGCAGCGTCGGGCCGAGCAGCGCCAGCCCGACCACGGTGGTGACGGCACGCACGGTGTCCCAGGTCAGCGTCGAGCTCACCAGCGAGTACAGGGCGAACGAGGCCAGGTTCGTGCCGAGCGGCGCGCCGGCCTCATAGGAGATGTCGGTGCCCATGCCGACCGCGAACGGCCAGAACCAGATGTTCATCAGCAGCCCGAACAGATAAGACGCCGCGACCCCGTACCCGGCGAGCATCAGGATCTCGAGCCTGCCCGCCCGCTTCACTGCAGAAAGCGCGGCCAGCGCGGCATCGGCGGACGCCGCATCCGCCCCACCGCGCACCCGCGCCCGGATGCGCGGCAACAGGCCGGCCCCCGCCGCCACCCAGGCGCAGGCAAACATCTGGAATGGCGTCCACGGGCCGAATCCGCCCCAGAGCAGCGACGACACGGCGATCGTGATGAGCCCGAGGAGGAAGCCGAAGCGGGCGCCGTAGGCGCGGCCGGCCAGGATCAGCACGATGAACACCGCCTCGATGCCCCCGACACCGGCGCCGGCGATGCGGATGCCCGCGCCGATCGCCGCGAGCACGCCGAGCAGTGCGACGGCCTTGGCCGAGTGCATCTCGCGGTCGAGCGCCAGCGCGACGACGGCGATGGCGGCCGGCACCAGGGCCATGGCGACGAATGGCGCGGCCCGTTGGGCATCGGCCGGCACGGCACTGGCCAGCAGTGGCCAGGCGAAGCCCGCGAACGCCAGCAGGCTGCCGGTGGCGAGGGCGAGCGCCGTCCAGGTGGCGCGGCTCATCGCGGCACCGCCGCGTCCTCGGCCCGCAGCCGGCCATCGGCCAAGCGCAGTCGTCGTTCGGCGTAGCTCCGCGCGAAGCCGGCGTCGTGCGTGGCGAACAGCACGGCGCGTCCGCTCTCCGGCTCTCCGTGCTGGGCGGCACGCTGCAGGGCGAGGCCGACCATCTGCCGGGTCGCCGGGTCCAGACCCCGTGACGGCTCGTCGACGAGCAGCACGTCGGGCGCGGGCGCCAGTTGGATCGCCAGGGCGAGGCAAAGCTGCTGCCCGGCAGAGAGGTCCCGCGGATGCCGCAGCAACAGCGCCATGTGGCTCGGGCTGCCCGCGTCCTGCCCGAGCAGCAGCGCGAAGGTCGTGTCGGTCGGCACCGCGGGGGAGTCGGCGCGGTCCGCCCGCCGGCACTCGGCCGCCACGCTGGTCTGCAGGAAGAGCTCGTCGACGCGCTCCGGCACCAGCGCGATGCGCCGCCGGCGCTGCGCCGGGGTGAGTGCCGCGACGTCGTCGCCGGCGACGAGCACGGTTCCGGCGGCATCCGCCAGCGCCATCGCCAGGAGCAGGCTCGACTTGCCCGCGCCGTTCTGGCCGGACAGCGCCACGAGCTCGCCGGCGGCCAGCTCGAACGCGGCGCCGTCGACGACGGTTGCGCCGTCGTGCGCGACGCTCAACCCGCGAACGTGGGCGAGCGGATGCCGGGCATCGGCGGCCGGGGCCGGAGCGGCGGGAGGAGTCTCGAGCCGTGCCGCGGGCGCCTCCGCGGACACCCGCACCCGGCCGCCGTCGATCTGCAGCCACTGCTCGGCGAGTGGCTGCCAGAGCTCCCACTGGTGCTCGGCGACGATCACCGCCACGCCGTGCTCCCGCACGAGACCGCGCAACGCCGCGGACACCCGGAGCCGAGCCGCGTCGTCGAGCTCGGCGAGCGGCTCGTCGACGAGCAGCAGCCGGGGCCGGGCGACGACCGCGGCGGCGATCGCGACGAGCGTCGCCTCGCCGGCCGAGAGCGCAATGATGTCGCGGTCGAGCAGATGGCCGATCGTGAGCAGCTCGGCCGTCGCCCGCACCCGCTCGGTGCGCGCCGGCTCTGCGACGCCCTGCACGGCCAGCGCGAAGCCGATCTCCTCGCGCACCGTGGCGGTGGCGAAGCCGAGGCGCACGTTCTGCGCGACCGAGCCGACGAACGCGGCCGTCTCGCGCGGCGGGGTCGTCGCCCGGTCGACGCCGGCAACACGGATGCGCCCACTCTGGTGCCCGCCGTCGAAGTGCTGGAACAGGCCGTCGAGGCCGCGCAGCAGGCTGGACTTTCCCGCGCCGGTGGGCCCGACGAGCACCGTGAAGGTACCGGGGGTAATAGTGAAGGTCATTCCCGAAAGGAGGGGCGTGCCGTCGCGGTGGAGACCGGCATCCGCCAACTCGGCGACCGGCGCGAGCGTCTCGGCGACCGGCGTGGCGGCTGGCAGCGGATGCCGCGCCGCGAAGCCGCGCACCTCCATGGAAGCGGCGAGGGCGAGCGCCCGCTCGATGGTCTGCTCGAACACGGGCACCAGCAGCGCCGCTGTCCCGCGTTCGCCGCGCAGCGCGGCGGCCCGGCGGAGCCTGCGCACAGCCTGCGCGAGCGCGGGGGCGGTCGACCAGGCGATCACGAGCGATCGGCTGATGGCCCGCAGCGGCCCGCGGGTCGAGCCGTGCACGAACAGCCTGCGCATGTCGATGACGGCGTTGACGAGCCCGAAGGCGAGGATGACGGCCGCAAAGGGCAGCGCGCTGACCGCCGCATTCCAGAGCCCGCCCGTCGTGATGGGGCCGAACAGGGCGACGTGCGCGAATGGCCCGCCGAGCGGGATGCGGGGCAGGTCGAGCAGCAGGATGCCGCTGCCGCCCGCCCCGCCGAAGACGACGCGGTAGACCACGCGGGTCGCGACGAACACGGCGGCAACGAGTGCCGCCGTGCGCAGCGCGCCCGCGTGGAAGCGCACCTAGTCCGCCGCCGGGGGCTGCGGCTCGGTGCCGGAGCCGGTGGTGTAGACGAGGCCGATGCTCTGGCCGGGCTCGGCCTGCAGCGTGGAGAGGCCCTCCATGGCGAAGCCCCAGTCGGCGTCGGCGGCCGGCTTCACCCAGAGCGCCCAGAAGGCGTAGGCGGGGGACATCGAGCTGCACGGCTCGGTGAACGGCGCCTCGCCCGCCACCTCGACGGTCTCGTCGGCGGCCGGGCGGCCGTCGACGCGGCAGACCACGGCGTCGCCGTAGTCGGCGTTGCCCTCTGTCCTCACTCCGGCCTGCGCGATCGCGTCGGCGGCGGCAATCGCGGCGTCGGCGTCGATGCAGTCGGTGACGGACGGGGAGTCCAGGATGCCGAAGTCGACGACGACCTCGACGCCCGAACAGCTCTCGCCCGCGGCGGGGGCGGCGGCGGCGTCGCTCGCGGCGGGGGTGGTCGGTTCAGGTGCGGCATCCGTGCCTGTGGCGCAACCGCTCAACAACAGGGCGCCGACGATGGCCGCGGAAAAGAGGGGGATTTTCATGGGTCCAGCGTAGCGAGCGCGTCCACGCACGCCGACCGAATGACGGCGCATGAAGCCGCCATCCCGCGCCGGGCGTGTCGGCGCCCGGCGATCACCCTCCCGCTCTCAGTTCGAGGGCGGCGGCCCGCCACCGGGCCCGCCGCTCGGCGGCGTGCCCCCGCCTCCGCCGTTTCCGCCTCCGCCCGGCGCCGAGCCCGCGGTCGGCGTCGTGCGGGTGTCCACCCGCACCGTGAGGGAGACCTGGTAGCCGGATGTCGCGTCGCCGGTCACCGTGGCCAGCTGCAGCGCGCCGCCGTCGTCGCCGAACACGTTGTCGCTGGCGAGGCTGACCTGGGCGAGGTTCTCTGCGGAGCCCTCGTACCCGTCGAGGGCGTACACGGTCTCGCAGACGTCCTGTGGCAGGGCCAGCTGTGAGGTGGAGATGGCGTTCGCCGAGTCGGTGATGGCGCCGACGCCGGGGTACACCTCGAAGTGCACGTGCGGCCAGCGCCCCGTGTAGCAGGCCGGGAAGATCGACGTGTAGGAGACCTTCCCGGCGCTGTCGGCCACCTGCACGCCGCGCAGGTAGGTGACGTTCTCCAGCCCGCTCGAGTACATCGAGTAGCCGCCGCCGCTGTCGCAGTGCCAGACGTAGACCGCCACACCGGCGAACGGCACGTCGTTGCCCGCCATGTCGAGGATCGTCAGCGTGATGGCCATCGGCACGCCCGTCGCGGTGGCGCCGCCATCGATGCTGGAGCGGATGTCGCTGCGCACGATCCCCGACTGCTCGAGGATGTCTGGCCCGTTCGAGCCGTCGCCGGGGTACGGGCCGGCCGTCTCGTCGGGGATCTCGCCCGTCGCGGTGCCCGCCGTCGCCGCGCCGGAGGACGTGCCGCCCGCGCCGCCCGGGGTGCAGGCTGCCAGCAGCACGGCCCCGAGACCGGCGCCGAAGACGCTGAGCACGCCGCGCCGGCTCATCAGGGTGCCGATGTCGAACGCGACGCCCTGGTCGACCACCTCCTCGTCTGCCCGGTCGAGCAGGCGGCCTTCGAATGACGGGCCGGCCGGGGTGGACTCTGGTTCGGGGATGCGGCTCATGGGGACCTCGCGAGTTCTGGTTGTCGGAGCGTACTCCGAGCATGCGGGGCCGTGCCATGCCCCTGCCCTGAGCGGGCTGGGAGTCCGCTATGGACGGTGCCGGCCGGCATCCGCTTCACGCGCCACCTAAACCGCGCACAAACGCAAACGAGCGGGGGCTTATGCACGGTGTCGAGGTTCAACACTGTGCAGAAGCCCCCGCTCGGAGGGGTCAGGCGCTCAGGAGGGCGCCTGGGTGCTTAGTAGCGCTCGCGCGGCTTGCGGTCGCCGTAGCCACCGCGGTCGCCGCCACGGTCACGGTCGCCGTAGGAGCCGCGGTCGTCACGGCGCGCAGGCGCACCGCTGTCCGGGCGCAGCTCGATGAGCTTGCCGCTGATGCGGGTGTTCTCGAGGCGCGCCAGCGTGTCCTGGCTGAGGTTGGCCGGCAGGTCGACGAGCGAGAAGTCGGGGCGGATCTGGATCGCACCGAAGTCGTCCCGGCTGAGGCCACCCTCGTT
>NZ_MPZN01000004.1 GCF_002936985.1 Microterricola pindariensis
CGACGCGCTGCTCGGCAGCGTGCGGGATGCCGAGGCCGCCAGGCAGCGCGCGCAGGCGGCGCTGGCGCAGACACTGCTGGCGGCGCGCAGCCAGCTCGGGGCGGCAGAGGACTTCATCACCGCGCGCCGCGGCGCCGTCGGGGCCGAGGCGCGCACTCGGCTGGCGGAGGCCGGACGGCTGATCGTGCAGGCCGAATCGCTCGGCGCCGCCGACCCCGCGCAGGCGCTCAGCCAGGCCCAGCGCGCCAACCAGCTCGCCGGGGAGGCGATCCGGCTGGCCCAGAACGACGTCGGCGGGTTCGGCGACATGGGCGGAATGGGCGGGATGGGCGCTGGCTCCGGCCGGGGCGGCAACGTCGCGGGCGCGGTGCTCGGCGGCATCCTGATCAACTCGATGCTCGGCGGCGGGGGCTCGCGCGGAGGAGGCGGCTTCGGCGGCGGCTTCGGCGGATCCTCCGGCGGATCCGGCGGTCGGCGCAGCCCCGGCAGCTTCGGCGGCAGCGGCACGCGCTCCCGGCGCGGCTCCGGCGGCCGCTTCTAGCTCAGCAGACCACAACACACCACACCGTAGAAACATTGGGAAGGGAAACACACTATGGCTAAGCAGTCCATCTTCGGTCGCATCGCCCAGCTCGCGAAGGCGAACATCAACGCTCTGATCGACTCCGCCGAGGACCCGAAGCTCATGCTCGACCAGATGGTGCGCGACTACACCAGCAGCATCGCCGACGCCGAGAGCGCCATCGCCGAGACCATCGGCAACCTGCGCCTGCTCGAGGACGACCACCGCGAGGACGTGGAGGCCGCCCGCGAGTGGGGCAACAAGGCCATCGCGGCCAGCCGCAAGGGCGACGAGTTGCGCGCCGCCGGCGACGCGGCCGGTGCCGACAAGTTCGACGCCCTCGCCAAGGTCGCGCTCGGCCGGCAGATCGCCTCCGAGAACGAGGCGAAGGCGGCCGAGCCGCAGATCGCCTCGCAGACCGAGATCGTCGCCAAGCTCAAGGCGGGCCTGAACTCGATGAAGGAGAAGCTGAACCAGCTCTCCTCCAAGCGGGACGAGCTGATCGCACGTTCGAAGACCGCCGCCGCGCAGGCGCAGGTGATGGATGCCGTCAAGAGCATCGACATCCTCGACCCCACCAGCGAGGTCTCCCGCTTCGAGCAGAAGATCCGCCGCGAAGAGGCCAAGGTGCGCGGGGCGAGCGAGCTCGCCGCATCGAGCCTGGACGCCCAGTTCAACGAGCTGGAGGACATCGGCGAGCTCACCGAGGTCGACGCGCGCCTGGCGGCGCTGAAGGCCGGCGGCTCCGCCGGGGCCATCGGTCAGTAGGCGAGTGCACGGGAGGGCGGCCGGTCGACCCGGCCGCCCTCACTGCGTTCTCCCCCCGTGTCTGCCGGCAGCGCACGCCCGCGTCGCGAACGCGCCGCGCAAACCCGCCGCCGGGCAAACTGCCATTGTGTGCGGCTGGAGAGGATACTGAGAGGGTGGCTGTCACCTTTGTTGTTGTGCCCCAGTGGCAAGGCTCCATGTCCGCGCGCGCCATGCGCCTGGCCGACGGGGCCGAGGCGATCCGCGGCGACCTGCCGGCCTCGGCGACGCGCATCGTCGATGTCCCCGCCGAGAGCGGCGACGCCCTCGGCACCGGGGTGCGGCGCTTCTCCGCCCTGCTCAATGTGCGGGACCGGCTGTTGCACAGCCTGGCGACCGTGCCCGACTGGGCGCTGACCATCGGTGGCGACTGCGGGGTCTCGCTCGGCGCCGTCGAGCACGCCATGCGGCGCACCGGCGGCGACCTGGCCGTCGTCTGGCTGGACGCCCACCCCGACCTCAACGTGCCGGACGACTCGCCCTCCGGCGCCTTCACCGGCATGGTGCTGCGCGCCCTCTGCGGCGACGGCGAGCTGCTGCCGGATGCCGCGCACCGGCTGCACCCGGACCGCCTGGTGCTGGGCGGCATCCGCGACGTCGACCCCGCCGAGTCGGCGTTCATCGACGAGAAGCAGATCTCCCGGGTCGGGGCCGAGCAGCTGGATCACCCCGGCCTCCTGCTGGACGCCGTGCGCGCGACCGGCGCGGGCAGCGTGTACGTGCACATCGACCTCGACGTGCTCGACCCCGCCGTCATCACCGGCCTCGCGAACCCACTGCCG
Source organism: Microterricola pindariensis (assembly GCF_002936985.1). Taxonomy (GTDB): domain Bacteria; phylum Actinomycetota; class Actinomycetes; order Actinomycetales; family Microbacteriaceae; genus Microterricola; species Microterricola pindariensis. Next base: position 2,152 of record NZ_MPZN01000004.1, read on the forward strand.
TTCGGGCTCAGCCTGGAGCAGCTGACCGGCGCCGTCGCCGCGCTCCGCGCCGAGTTCCCCCTGGCCGGGGCCACGATCGCCGGGTTCTCCCCCGCCTCGCCGCTCGACGCGGAGGGCGACCTGCCGACAATCCTGCGCGTCATCGGCGCGCTCACCCGCTGAGCCGGCCCGGCGGGGCCAGCGAGGCCGGCCAGCGGCCTTAGCCCGCGTCCGCCAGCCGCTGCCGCAGGGCCGGGCGGTCGACGGGCAACGCGGCCAGCAGCGTCGCGGCGGGGTCGGGTTCGTTCCGGTCGAGCACCGCCAGCAGGAGGTGCCGCGAGGTGATCGCCCGTGCCCTCTCCGACACCGCGTGGGCGAGGGCGTGTGTGAGCACGGACTTCGCGCCGGAGGACATCGACCCGCTGGGCCGGGCGAGCACGGCGGGTGCGGTGTGCCGGAACTCGCCCAGCGTGATCCCCACCGCGGCGAGCGCGGATCGGTCGAGTCGGTCGACGGTGTCCTGTGCCGTGGGGGCGTCCACGCCGACGAGCCGCGCCATGTCGTCGTCGGCGAGCAGGGCGAGCAGCAGGTGGTCGGTGCCGATTCGCCGGTCACCGCGTCGTGCCGCCTCGGAGACGGCGTCCTCGACCGCCGCCCTGGCCGAACGGCTGAACCTCTCAAACATCGTTCTCCCGCCTTCCGTACTTCGCGTGCACCGACTGGCGCGTGACCCCGAGGGCATCGCCGATCTGCTCCCAGGACCAGCCTGCTCGTCGAGCCGCCGCGACATGGGTCGCCTCGATGCGCTCGGCGAGCCGGTGCAGCGCCGTGACGGCGCGCAGCCCGGTCGCCGGGTCGGCGGTGCGCAGCTGGTCTACATCAATCGGGTCCATGTCTGTCAGTGTGAACTGACAATCCCGATCTGTCAAGCCAAACTGACAGAGCAACCCGCGGGCGGCGCCAGCTCGCAGGCGGGCGACGCGGGGAGGCGCTGACGCTACGCTGAGACCGTGCGCGCCCTCCTCTTCGACTCCCCGCTCAGCCGCCTCGGCTACCTCTACGCGACCCTCGTCGGGCTGGTCTGGGGCTTCATCTGGAGCACCGGCCGGGTGGAGCGGCACAACGGCCTGTTCGTGTTCCGCGGCCTGCCGACGTGGGCCTTCGGCCGCGGCGGCTCCTGCGTCGGCGGCTGTTACCTCACCGACCAGAACGTGACCCCGGACGTCATGGAGCACGAGGCCGTGCACAAGCGCCAGTGGCAGCGCTACGGCATGCTGTTCCCGCTGCTGTACCTGCTGGCCGGCCGCAATCCACTGAAGAACCGCTTCGAGATCGAGGCCGGCCTGGAGAAGGGCGGCTACCTGCGCGCCCAGCGCTCCAGCCGCTGACCCGTCTCGCTCAGTCGAAGAACTCTGCGGCCTTGGGGATGCCGGCCAGCCGGCCGCCGTCGAGGTCAGGCTCGCCGCGCAGTTCGACGCGGGAGCCCGCGCGCTCCATCTCGAGCACCACGATCTCGTTCTCGCCCGTGCGCCAGAGCGGTGCCGGCGCGTACAGCGTCACCTGCGGCCCGCGCTCCCAGTAGCGGCCGAGCAGGAAGCCGTTGAGCCAGACAAACCCCTTGCCCCAGCCGGGGAGGGCGATGAAGCCGTCCGCCGGCTCGTCCACGGTCAGCGATGCGCGACCGAAGACCGGGCCTGCGCTGTCGGCGGACTCGCCGAAGTGGAGCGAGTCGATTGCGCCGTCCCGGCCGATCTGCAGGGCGGTGCTGGTCCAGCCGTGAATGAAGCGCGCGCCCTGGCGGACGCTGCGGAGCCCCTTGTGCTCGCCGAGCCCGCCCGCGAAGTTGATGCGGCCCTGGTTCTCGACGATGATGACGAGCTCGGTGGGCCGGCCGTCGGTGCGCGCCTGCACGACGAGGGTGTGCTCGGCGTCGTTGCGGTCGATGGTGCCGGCGACAACGCCGTCCAGCAGCACGGTGGCCCGGTCGGCGAGGCCGTCGATCCGCAGGGTGACCTCTCCGGCGTCCAGCAGCGGCGACGCCTGGTACCAGACGAGCCCCTGGTCCTGGCCGAGCTGCTCCATCTGCTTCGGCAGCGCCGACTGCTGGGGCGCGTCGAAGGCGCCGAGCGAGCCGCGCAGCGACACCCACTCGGTGACCGCGGCGTCCTGCGCGCCGAGGCGGGCGGGCAGCGCGGGCGGCTCCGGGAACTCGTGGGTCGCGTAGCGCCGCAGGATCTCGCGGAAGGCGTAGAACTTCTCGGACAGCTCGCCCGCCTCGCCGACGGCGGCGTCGTAGTCGTAGCTCGTGACGGTCGGCTGCAGCATGCCGTCCTCGGTGTTGCAGCCGTTCCACAGGCCGAAGTTGGTTCCACCGTGCGCCATGTAGAAGTTGACGCTGCCCCCGCCGCCGAGGATCTCCTCGAGCGTGGCCGCGGCATCCGCGGCGCCCCGCACGTGGTGCGGCTCGCCCCAGTGGTCGAACCAGCCGTTCCAAAACTCCATGCACATGTCCGGCCCCTGCGGCTGCACCGCGCGCAACGCCTCGAAGGCCTCTCCGGTGCGGGAGCCGAAGTTGACGGTCGCGTGGGCACCCTCCACCATGCCCGCGGCGAACATGCCGGCGATCGGGCCGTCGGAGGTCACCAGCAGCACGTCGATGCCGCGCGAGGTCAGCGCGTCCCGGCAGTAGCGCACGTACTCGGCGTCGTCGCCGAACGAGCCGTACTCGTTTTCCACCTGCACCGAGACGACGGGGCCGCCGTGCGTCGCCAACAGCGGGCGCATCACCTCACAGATGGCGTCGAACCAGCCGTCGACGGCGCCGATGAAGCGCGGGTCCATGGTGCGCAGTGCGATACCGGGCTCCGCCATGAGCCAGCCGGGCAGACCGCCGAAGTCCCACTCGGCGCAGATGTACGGGCCGGGGCGCAGGATCACGTCGAATCCGAGATCGCCGGCCTCCTGCACGAAGCGGGCGACGTCGCGGGGCCCGGTGAAGTCGATGTCGCCGCGGGTCTGCTCGTGCCAGTTCCAGGGGATGTACGTCTCGATCGTGTTCAGGCCGAGCGCGCGCAGCCGGAGCAGGCGGTCGCGCCAGAGCTCCGGACGCACCCGGAAGTAGTGGATAGCCCCGCTCAGGATGCGGTGCTCCTCGCCGCCCCGCCGGAATGCGCCATCCTGCACCGTCAGGATTCGGGAAGCGGATGTGGGGTCGGGCGTCGCGTTCATGGCCATCCTTTGATGCAGCTGGCACGCGCAGCACTGCGCGGCCACTCAAGTCCGATTAGTTCAATGCCAGAATTATTCCGACAGGCCGCGTCAAATGTCAACTCGCCGATCGCCGCGACGGGCTATTTGGACGCGGCGATCGTCGGGTCTTCGAAGACGTCCTCGAGCACCAGCTGCGCGCCACCCCGCGCCGCCGAGGTCAGTCCGAGCTTCGATCCGACGAGGATCGCCGAGCTGCCGAGGTCCATCCGGCGCGCCTCCAGCGCGGCCGTGATCGGCGCCAGGAGGAAGTCGCTGAAGGAGGGGAAGTAGCCGCCGAGCACGATCATCCGCGGGTTCAGCACGTCCACGAGCACGGAGAGCCCGATCGACAGATTCGCGGCGAGCGTCGACAGCGCCGCGAGCACGCGGCCGTCGCCGCTGTCGGCGCGGCCGCGCAGCGCGCGCAGGCGCTCCTCCAACGGCACGGAGCGGTCGTGCACGACGTCGCCCTGATCGGCCGCCAGGGCGAGGAAGGCGTTGAGGCCGACGTTGAGCTCCCAGCAGCCCGTGCGCCCGCACGGGCAGGCGACGCCCTGCGGCCCGATCGGCAGGTGCCCGACCTCCCCGGAGAAGCCGGACCAGCCGCGCATCAGGCGCCCGCCCGCGACGATTCCGGCACCGACGCCGACGTCGGCGGAGAGGTAGAGCAGGTCTTCGATGTCCTGGTTCTCGCGCACCGAGAACTCTGCGACGGCTCCGAGCTTCGAGTCGTTCTCCAGCCTGATCGGCGGGCCGGCCGGGCCGAGCCGGGCCGCGAGCTCCCGCGCAACGGCCACCCCGTGCCAGCCGAGGTTCGGCGCGAACCGCACCGAGCCGGACTCGAGGTCGACGATGCCGGGGGCGCCGATGCCGATGCCGACGATCTGGCCGTCGCGGGCGCGGGCCAGCCGCATCGCGTCCTCGATGAGCCGGGCGAGCTGGTCCAGGACCTCGGCGACCGGGGTGCTGGCGATGTCGAGGGCGGCGACCGCGCTGTGCACGGTCCGGCCGCGCAGGTCGACGACCGTCAGGGCGAGGTAGTCGACGTTGATCTCCATGCCGACGCCAAACACCCGGCCGCCGTCGATGGCGATGGCGGTGCCGGGGCGCCCGACCGCGCCGGTTCGCTCGCGCTCGTCCTCGCGGACGAGGCCGAGGCCGACCAGGTCGGCGATCAGCGTCGAGGTCGTACCCTTGGACAGCCCGGTCTCCGTCGCCAGCCTCGCACGAGAACGCGGGTCGCCGCTGCGGAGGCTGCGCAGCATCAGGCTCATGTTCGCGCGCCGCATCTCGGCCTGATCTACTCGCCCGCTCATCTCGGCCTGCCTCCAGTGGCGATCCGTCGGTGAATCACAATTGTTGAAACTCCATCTTGACAGTGAAGTAATTAGTTCGGGTATTATTCAAATGATTTAGCGATGCTTCGAGGATGAGGCCATTTGGATTCCTCAGAGCACACACCGAGAAAGTGAATCCACATGAAATCAGTTGCTCTTCGCACCATGGGAATCGCCGCAGCCGCGACAATGCTGTTCGGCGTCACCGCGTGTTCCACCGGCCCGGCCACCTCCGGAGAGGAGGCCGGTCCGAATGAGTCGATCACGATCGACTACCTGCACCGCCTTCCCGACGGCGAGGGCATGACCAAGGTCGCCGACATCATCGCCGAGTGGAACACCGCGCACCCCGACGTGCAGGTGACCGCGACCAAGTTCGACGGCAAGGCCGCCGAGATGCTCACCAAGCTCAAGGCCGATGTGAAGGCCGGAAGCGTCTCCTGCCTCGCACAGCTCGGCTACTCCGAGGTGCCCACCATGTACACAGAGGGCATGCTCGAGAACGTCACCGATCTCGCCCAGGGCTACGTCGACAACTTCTCGGCCGGTGCCGTTGCCCTCATGACCGTCAACGGCGAGACCGTCGGCCTGCCGCAGGACACGGGCCCCTTGGTCTACTACTACAACGCCGCCGAGTTCGAGCGCCTGGGCCTCACGGTTCCCACCACGGCCGACGAGCTCGCCGCCGCCACGACCGCTGCCGCGGCCGCCGGCAAGTACGCCGTCGCCTTCCAGCCCGACGAGGCGCAGTACTGGCTCTCCGGCCAGACCGCCGCAGCCGGCGCCGCCTGGTTCACGGCGGAGGACGGCAAGTGGAGCGTCGACGTCTCCGACGCCGGCACCGCGAAGGTCGCGTCGTTCTGGCAGGGCCTGATCGACACGAAGAGCACCCTCGTTGCCAACCGCTGGGGCGACGAGTTCAAGCAGGCGCTGGTCGACCAGACGCTGATCGGCACCATCGGCGCCGCGTGGGAGGCCCCGCTGCTCGCCGGTGACATGGCCGGCTCGGCCAACGAGGGCCAGTGGGCCGTCGTCGAGCTGCCGACCTTCGGCGCCACGCAGATGACGGGCCCCGATGGCGGCTCCGGCGTCGCCGTGATGAAGGGCTGCGCGCACCCGGCCGAGGCGATGGACTTCAACAACTGGTTCAACACGCAGATCGACCCGCTCGTCTCCCAGGGCCTCGTTGTCGCCGCCAAGGGCGCCATGACCACCCCCGACTCCATCAAGTCGTTCTACGGTGGCCAGGACGTGTTCTCGGTGCTCGCCGCTGCGAACGAGTCGCTCAGCCCGGACTTCATCTACATCCCGGGCTTCCCCGCCGTGAACGGTGACATGGTCAAGGCAGCGGATGCCGCCGGCCAGGGCACCGCTCCCGTGATGGACATCTTCACCGCCGCACAGACGTCCGCCATCGCCGCGCTCACCAGCGCCGGCCTGCCGGTCGCGAAGTAACACAGCACCACCTCTGAAACGTCGGCACGGCAGGCACACTCGTGCGTGCCGTGCCGACATCATCATTCCGGACGCACCATCATTCCGGAAGCAACGAGAAGAGCGAGTCGACGATGAGCACGCTAACGCGGCCGACAGCCCCAGAGCGCCTGGTGACCGAGCAACGCGCTCAGGCCAACAGAAGGCGCCGGCGGCGCGAGGGACGCATCGGCTGGGGCTTCTTCGCCCCGTTCGCGATCCTGTTCGTTCTGACCTTCGTGATCCCGATCCTCGTCTCGATCCGGTCCTCCTTCTTCACGGAGAAGGCGGCTGGCGATTCCCTCTACGGCGGCGGCGGGATGGTCGAGACCTTCGCGTTCCTCGACAACTACGCCCAGGTTCTCGGCAACGCCACCTTCTGGGAGGGCATGGGGCGCGTCCTGCTCTTCGGCGCCTTCCAGATTCCGGTCATGCTCGGCGGCGCGCTGATCCTCGCCCTGCTGCTCGATTCCTTCATCGTCAGGCGGGTCGCGTTCTTCCGCCTCAGCTACTTCCTGCCCTACGCCATCCCCGGCGTCATCGCGGCTCTGGTCTGGACGTACATCTTCAGCCCCGGGCTCTCCCCCATCAACCAGACCCTCGGCTCGATCTCCGAGTGGCTGACCGGGTTGCTCGGCAACAACGTCGACCTGACTATCGACTTCTTCGCCCCTGGCACCATCATCGCGTCGATGGCGACGATGACCACCTGGACCTTCATGGGCTACAACATGCTGATCTTCCTGGCCGCCCTGCAGGCCATCCCGCACGACCTGTACGAGGCCGCGCGCCTGGACGGCGCCGGCGAGTTCGACATCGTGCGCCGCATCAAGGTGCCCATGGTCGGCCAGGCCACGCTGCTCGCCGTGCTGCTCTCGATCATCGGAACCGTGCAGCTGTTCAACGAGCCGACCGTGCTCGCCGCGGTGAACCCGTGGATGGGCAATGACTACACGCCGATGATGCTGGCCTACAGCTCGATGATGGGCACGACCAGCCCGTCCGGCGCTGGCCCGGCATCCGCCGTCTCGATCTCGATGGCCGTCATCGCGGGAATCCTCGCCGCCATCTTCGCCCTCGTTCAGAAGCGGAGCACTCGCTGACATGGCCCCCACCACCCAGACTCCCCCGTCGCTGCGGCCCTCGCCGGCGACCCTCGCCATCACCCGCATCGTGCTCATCGCCGCCGCGGTGCTGTTCCTCGCCCCCGTGTACTGGCTGATCGTCTCGTCGACGAAGAGCAACCCGGACCTGATCTCCTCGAACGGGCTGCTGTTCGCCGGCAACAACATCGTCGAGAACTACACGGCGCTCATGTCGTGGACGCAGGGCAACTTCTGGCGCTGGGTCGGCAACTCGATGCTGTACTCGACCGTCGCCGGCGTGCTGGGCACGCTGGTGTCGGTCAGCGCGGGCTACGCCCTGGCGAAGTTCCGGATGCCGGGCAAGGCCGGCATCCAGCTGGCCATCCTCGGCGGCCTGCTGATGCCGATCGCGCTGCTCACCGTGCCGCTGTACATCTTCTTCAACGGCCTCGGCCTGACGAACACGATCTGGGCGGTGATCATCCCCTCCTGCGTGAGCCCGTTCGGGGTGTTCCTCGGCCGCATGTTCGTCGACGCCGGCGTGCCGGACGAGCTGTTGGAGGCCTCGCGCCTGGACGGCTCCGGCGAGGTGCGCACCTTCTTCACGCTCGTGCTGCGGCTGCTGGCGCCGGCGATGGTGACGATCTTCCTGTTCATCTTCGTTGCGACCTGGAACAACTTCCTGCTGCCGCTGATGATGCTCAACAGCGCCGAGCTGAAGCCGGTGACGCTCGGCCTGTACGGCATGATGAGCTACTTCAGCCCGCAGTACGGCGCCGTGCTGCAGGGCGCGCTGCTCAGCGTGATCCCGCTCGTGGTGCTGTTCTTCGTGCTGCAGCGCTACTGGCAGTCCGGGCTGACCGCCGGCGCGGTGAAGGGCTAGCGCGGGCGCGCCCCGTTGCACCCGGCCGGGACGTTGGCTGCATTTCCGCCGGGCGCGCTCCGCTCCGGTTGCAACCGTCGCGGCCCCCGAAAAGTCTCGTGGCACCCGACATACCGGGGGCCGCGAGATTTTTCGAATGCCGCGAGCGCGTGCGGCGTCCGCGGCTGGGCGTTGGAGTCGGCCGGGCGCTGGAGTCGGCCGGGCGCTGCTAGTTCTCGGAGCGGCCGAGCTTCCAGTAGCCCATGAAGGCGACCTGCTTGCGGTCGACGCCGCGCTCGCGCACGAGGTGGCGGCGGAGCCCGGTGATCGCGCCGGCCTCGCCGGCCAGCCAGGCATAGAGCTCGGCGGATGCCGGCCGCTCCGGCACGGCCGGCCCATCCTGCTCGTCCGGCCCTTCCTGCTCGTCCGGCACCTCCCAGAGGATCTCGTACTCCGCGTCTGGGCCGGCCTCCTGCGCCGGCTCCTCCGGCGCACGCTCCCCCGCCGGGGCGGCCTGCGCGCAGCTCTCCGCCCAGGCGTCCACCCAGGCGGTCACGGCCGGCACCAGCGCCCCGCCGAACGGAAGCGGCTCGGAACCGTTGGTGGCGCCGGCGTGCCCGGCGTCGCTATTTCCGGCGTCGGCGTGCCCGGCGTCGGTGCCGCGCGGCAGCCAGGTGATCGCCACCCCGGCAGGCGCGGTGAGCGGCAGGGCGTCGCCGGGGCTCGGCACCTCGAGGAACACGTGCCCGGTGGCATCCGCCGGCAGCCCCTCGAGGATGGTGGCGACGGCGGGCACGGCCGTCTCGTCCGCGGCGAGCAGCAGCGTGCGCGCGGCACCCGGCCGCCACACGTAGCCGTCCGGTTCGGCGCCGCTGGTCGCATCCGGCCCGATCAGGGCGAGGGCGTCACCGATCGCGGCGCCGTGCAGCCAGCGGGTGGCGGGGCCGGTGAGCCCGTGGGTGACGAAGTCGACGTCGACCTCGCGCTCCGCGGCGCGGGCCGCGCGGATCGTGTACGTGCGCCAGATCTCGCCGGGCAGCACCACCTTGATGCGCTGGTCGGCGCCGTACCAGCCCCACTCGTGCAGCTCGGGGCCGGTGAAGGTGACCCGGGTGAAGTTCGGGCTGAGCGGGCGGATGCCGGCGACGGTGACGTCGAACTGACGGTAGCTGGGCTTCATGATGTCCTTCGTGAGCGCCAGAGCAGCCATACGAAGTACGGTGCGCCGACGACGGCGGTGAGCAGCCCGGCCGGCAGCTGGCCGGGGGCGATGACGGTGCGGCCGAGGGTGTCGGCGACGCAGACGAGCAGGGCGCCGAGCAGCGCCGACATGGGCAGCACGAGGGCGTGCCGGCCGCCGACCAGGGCACGCGCGGCGTGCGGGGCGACGAGCCCGACGAAGCCGATCACGCCGACGGCGGCGACCGCGGCCGCGCTCAGGGCGACGGCGACGCTGAGCAGCCCTAAGCGGGTGCGGCCGAGCGGCACGCCGAGGATGCGCGGGGTGTCGTCGTCCTGTGCCAGCACGTCGAGATCGCGGCGGGCCCCGGCCAGGATCGGGGCGGCAATGACGAGCGCGATGAGCACGGGCAGCAGCTGCGGCAGAGTGCGGCCGTAGGTGGAGCCGGACATCCAGGTGAGCGCCTTGGCGGCGTTGTACGGGTCGGTGGCGATGATGAGCATGCTCACGATCGCCCCGGCGGCGGCCGAGACGCCGATGCCGATCAGGATCAGCCGGCTCTGCGCGAAGCCGCCGGCCGCGGCGAGGCCGAACACGATGACCGCGGCGGCGACCGCCCCGAGCAGGCCGCCGGCGCTGACCGCCCAGAAGCTCGCCAGCGGCGCGATGGTGATGACGAGCACGGCGCCGACCCCGGCGCCACCGGTGACGCCGAGCAGGGCGGGTTCGGCGAGCGGGTTGCGGGAGACGGCCTGCACGACGGCGCCCGCGACGGCCAGCGCCGCACCGGCCAGGATCGCGGCGAGCACACGCGGCATCCGCGTGTTGAGCACGAATTCGGTGACCGGGCCGGCCTGTCCGGTGGCCCAGTTGAGCAGGTCGCCGCCGAGCAGCTTGGCGTCGCCGAGCAGCAGGGAGGCGAACGCGACGGCCACGAGCAGCACGCCGGCGCCGACAATGAGGAGGCGCCGGGTGAGCGGCCGGGAGCTCGTGCCGAGGGCGAAGGCGCCCGCGGAGCCGGTGCCGCCGCCGTCGGTGAGCCGGCGGGCGAGGATGACGAGGAACACGGCGCCGAAGACGGTGGTGACGACGCCGGTCGGCACGGCGACGGCGGCCGAGCCGCCGAAGACGAGGCGCAGCAGCACGTCGGCGCCGAGCACGACGATGACGCCCATGATGGCGCCGGCCGGGATCAGGGCGCGGTGGCGCTGCAAGCCGGGGATGCGCGCGGCGAGAAGCCGCACGATGGCGGGGGCGGCGAGGCCGACGAAGCCGATCGGCCCTGCGACGGTGACGGCGGAGGCCGAGAGCAGCACCGCGAGCACGATGGCGGCCGTCTGGGTGCGGCGCACCCGGATGCCGAGCACGCTGGCCGTGTCGTCGCCGAGGGCGAGGATGTCGAGCTTGTGGCCGAGCAGCAGCAGCGCCAGGAAGGCGGCGAGCACGACGGGGCCGAGCTGGGCGACGCCGTCGATGCTGGTCTGGCCGAGGGTTCCGGCGCCCCAGGCGAAGAGCCCGGTGGTCTCCTCGGCGAAGAGCAGCAGCAGCATGGTGGTGAGCGCGGAGAAAGCGAGGGCGATGGCGGAGCCGGCGAGCACCAGCCGCACCGTGCCGCCGCCGTTGCCCCCACCGCCGCCGGCCGCGAGCCCGAGCACGAGGGCGGCGGCGGCCAGGCCGCCGAGGAAGGCGATCAGGCTGCCGGTGAGCAGCGGCACGCTCAGCCCGAACGCGGCGAAGGCGACGACGGCGAGGTAGGCGCCCGCGTTGACGGCCAGCGTGTCCGGTGAGGCGAGGATGTTGCGCGCCACCGTCTGCATGACGACGCCGGCGGTGCCGAGGGCGACGCCGACGAGCAGCCCGGCCAGCAGGCGGGGCACCCGGGAGGCGAGGAGCACGGCGGTCGCCTGCTCCTCGCCTCCGCCCGTGATGACGTGCCAGAGCTGCGCCACCGAGACGGGGGCGGAGCCCTGGCTGAGGTGGATGGCGGCGAGCACGGCGATGAGCACGAGGCCGGCGGCCAGCGTGGCGGCGAGGAGGCCGCGGCGCCCGGCCGGCCGGCCGGCCGGCGTGCCGACATCCGGCCCGAGGCGCGGTGCTGTGCCCTCCCCCGGCACGAGGTGGGCGTCGGGGCCCGCCAGGGGCCGCTGAATCGAGGAGAGCACCGGCGGGTTACTTCGAGACGACGGCGATGACGGCGTCGATGTAGTCGCTCATCGACGACGGGCCGCCGAACATCCAGATGCCGTCGGCGAGGCGGTGCACCTTGCCGCTCTGCACGAATGGCAGCGAGGTCCAGACGGCGTTCGTCGCGAGCTCGTTCTGGTAGACGTCGGCATCGCCGCTGGTGATGTAGAAGAAGTTCACGTCGCCGAGCACGGTGAGGCCCTCGACATCGGTGGAGCCGAGGCCGTAGTCGGCGTCGCCCTCCTCGGTCCAGGCGTTGACCATGCCGAGCTCCTCGGTGATCTCTGCGAGCAGCGCGCCCTGCGCGAACGGGCGGATCGAGACCTGGCCGCTGGAGGCCCAGGCGTCGTTCATGAAGAACTCGGTTCCGGCGAGGCCGGCTGCCTCGACGGCGGCCTTGCCCTCGGCGACCTTGGCCTCGAAGCCGTCCATGAGCACCTCGGCCTGCTCCTCTGTGCCGGTCGCCGTGGCGATGTTGTCGAGGTTTCGCTCCATCTGGCCGATCGCGTCCTCGGCGTTGGCGCCGCGCACGACGAGCACGGGGGCGAACTCCTCGATCTGGGCGATGGCGGCTTCGCTGAGGTCGGTGGTGGTGAGCACGAGGTCGGGGGCGAGGCCCGCGATGGCGTCGATGCTGGGCTCGCCGCGCTGGCCGACATCCGTGACTGACTCGTCGAGGTCCTCCGCCTTGACCCACGTGGAGTAGCCCTCGACGTCGGCGACGCCGATGGGCATCACGCCGAGCGCGACGAGGTTCTCCGCGGTGTTCCACTCGAGCGCGACGACGCGGCTGGCGGGGGCGTCGAGGGAGATGACCTGGCCGCGGTCGTCGGTGACGGTAATGGCCGCTTCGCCGGATGCGGCGGGCGCGGCGTCCTCGCTGGTGCCGCAGCCGACAAGCAGGACCGCGGTCGCGGCGGCGGCGATGGACAGGGCGATGGTGCGCTTGTTCATGGGTTCCTTGGGTGTTGTGGGGTCGGCGAACGGATTCGCCGGGGGATTTCGGGCATGCTGCTGCCCGGCCGGTGCGGGCCGTGCTGCTGCGGGGTGGTGGGAGGGGGCGGTTCCGGAGCGGTTGTGGCGCTAGGCGACCGCTCGTTCGGGGGCGCGCGCGGCGTTGTGCCGGCCGAGCGCGCGGGTGCGCAGCTGGCCGGAGCGCTCGTCCAGCTGCACCTCGACGCGGATGCCGTAGGCGGCGCTGAGCAGCTCGGTGGTGAGCACCCGCTCCGGGGATCCGGCGGCGCGGACCCGGCCGTCGGCCAGCAGCACGACGTGGTCGGCGATGGCGGCCGCCTGGTCGAGGTCGTGCAGCACGACGCCGATCGTGACGCCGTGCACCTCGGCGAGGTCGCGGACCAGGTCGAGCAGTTCGACCTGGTAGCGCAGGTCGAGGTAGGTGGTCGGCTCGTCCAGCAGCAGCACGCCGGTTCCCTGGGCCAGGCAGCTGGCCAGCCAGACGCGCTGCAACTGGCCGCCGGAGAGGCGGTCCACGGGGCGCTCGGCGAGGGAGTCGACGCCGGTGACGGCCATCGCGTGCTCGATGGCGGCCGCGCCATCGGCGTCGCCGCGGGTCCAGCGGCCGCGGTGCGGGTGCCGGCCGAACTCGACCACCTCGCGCACCGACAGCCCGGCCGGGGTCGGCCGGCTCTGTGCGAGCAGGGTCACCCGGCGGGCGAAGTCGCGCTGGCCGAGGCTCAGCGCGTCCAGTGGGTCTGCCCCCTCCGCCGGCAGCTCGATGCGGCCGGACTGCGGGGCGTGCAGGCGGGCCAGCGCGCGCAGCAGCGTGGACTTGCCGCTGCCGTTGGGGCCGACGAGCGCGGTGATTTGACCGGGCGCGAGGGTGATGTCTGCCCCGTGCACAACGGCGGTGCCGTTGTAGGCGAGCGTGAGGTCAATTCCGAGCATGTTTACATATTAGGTAAGCCTTAGCTAACATTGTCAAGCCGAAAGAGGGAATTCCTCAGCGCTGCCGCGAAACTCGCCCAGGCCGCCTGGAGCCCCTCCGGCGCGCCCTCCGTGCGCCCTTAGCACCTCACCGGCACCCCACCGGCGTCTCACCAGCTGGCCGGGTGGCGCCTCTCCCAGTGCACGCGGCGCTCCAGCTGTGCGCCGAGCGCGAGCAGCGTCGCCTCTCCCCCCGGCCGCCCGATCAGCTGCACGCCCATCGGCAGGCCGGCATCCGTCTCGGAGATCGGCAGCACGATCGCGGGCAGCCCGCTCACGTTGAGCATCGACGTGAACGGCGTGTACTGCACCTGCTGGGCGAAGTTGCGCTCGCCGTCGTCGGCGTCGTACCAGCCGATCGGGCGCGGGGTCAGAGCGAGCGCCGGCGTGAGCACGGCGTCGAAGCGTGAGAGCTGGCGGATCAGCGAGCGCTCGTAGCTGGCGAGCGCCTTGAGAGCCTCGGCGAGGGTGCGGGCGCTGAGGGCGCGGCCGCGGTGCATCAGCCAGCGGGTGAGCGGCTCCAGCAGCTCCTCCTGCTCGGGCGTCTCGGCGGGGATGCTTGCGGCCCCGGCCTGCCAAATGGTGCGGAAGGCGGGCGCGTAGGTCTCGTCGGGCTCTAGCGCGGTCTGCTCTATGCCGTGCCCCATGGCCGCGAACGCCGCCACGGCGGCATCCAGCGCCTGCATCGCCTCGGGTGCGATGGTGATCTCGTAGGCGTCATCCCAGGCGGATGTCGTCATCACCCCGAGCTGGAATCGCCCCTCCCCGCGCACCGCCGAGGCGAGGAACGGGCCGTCGCTGCCAGGCGCGCGGAGCGCGAAGTGGTGGTCGGCCGGGTATCCGTTCGGGGCGATCATGGCGTCCAGCAGCAGGGCGGCGTCGGAGACCGTACGGGCGAGCGGCCCCGGCACGGCGAGACCGGCCAGGGAGTCGAGGGCGGCGCCGCCGGGCACCCGCCCGCGGGAGGGCTTCAGCCCGACGAGGCCGCAGGCCGCCGCCGGGATGCGCACGGACCCACCACCGTCGCTGCCGGGGGCGAAGGGCAGCATGCCGGATGCCACGGCGACGGCCGCCCCGCCGCTCGACCCGCCGGAGCCCCGGCTGGTGTCCCACGGGTTCCGCGCGAGCGGGCCCGCCAGACTCTCGGTGTAGCTCGGCAGCCCGAACTCCGGTGTCGCCGTCTTGCCGAGGCTGACGCCGCCGGCCCCGTCCAGGGCCTCGACGATCTCGTCCGAGACCGGGGGCACGAACCCGGTGAAGAGCCGGGAGCCGAAGCCGGTCGGCACGCCCGCGCGCATCTCCAGGTCTTTGTCGGCGAAGGGCAGGCCCCAGATCGGCGCCGGGCCGGGGCCGGATTCCTGTAATTCGGCGGCGCGGCTGCGGGCGGCATCCGCCGTCACGGTGACGAAGGCGCCCAGCTCGGGGTTCAGCCGCTCGATGCGGGCAAGGTAGTGCTCGGTGAGCTCGAGCGGCGAGAAGTCGCCCCTCTGCAGCGCCTGCCACTGGTCGAGTGCGGTGAGATCGTGCAGTTCAGCCATGTCCAGAGCCTATTGCGGATGCCGAGGCGGTGAGCCCGCTCCGCCCACTACTGTTGGTCGCAGCGGGGAGGGGGGGCACTGTGCGACGACTCTTGGATGTCCGCATCACGCGGTGGTATTTCAAGCTCCTGTACGTGGTCGGCGCCTGGCTCCTCGGAATTCCGGTGCCCGCGCTGCTCAACGCACTCCATCTGCCGCCTGCCGCAGTCGATGCAGTGAGCTGGGCTGTTTCACTCGCGAGCGTCCTCCTCGGCGCACGGATCTTCCGCGGCCGCGGGGAGCCGGTCGCGCCCCCTCGACCATGGTGGAAGATGACGGCGCGGCCACGACTCAGCGGCACACTCGGCATCCTCTTCGCCGTGACCCCGGCATCGGCGGCGGCGGTCGCCATCGCCGCGGCGCTCGGCGTGGACGCTGCATTCGGTGCGCTGGACCGCTACACGGACGCCGGACTCTGGACGGGCATTCTCGAGATCACTGCGCTCGCGGCCTTGTACCTCAACTCTGCGGCACGGCTGCGGAGGCTCCCCGCTCTCCCCGCGGAACCGAAGTTCCGAACGCCGAGGGCCCTCCACTAGCTGCCGCTCGGACCCGGGCGGGGACTACTCGACGAGCACGGGCTGGCGTTCGCGCTGGTGCTCCCGCTGGCGCTCGAGGAGGTCGGCCAGTTGGGCGCGGGACTTCGTGGATCTTCGCCAGGGCGTCTCGGCGTCGGTGCGGCCGTTCCGGAGCCAGGGTGGCGGCTTCACGTGCGGGACGCCGTCGATCATCAGGATCCGCCAGCCGCTGGTCTCGATCGTGCGGTGGTGGAACCAGCACAACAGCACCCCGTTGCACGTCTCGGTTTCGCCGCCGTCCCGGTAGGCGATGACGTGGTGGATCTCCGACCACGCCGCCGGAATGCTGCAGCCGGGAATGATGCAGCCGCCGTCGCGGAGGCTGATCGCCCGCCGCTGCGCCGCGTTGAACACCCGGTCGGTGCTGCTCAGGCTGACCAGGCGCCCGTCGTCGCCGATCAGCACGTGCTGCTGCCCGCCGGCGCAGACGAACTGCTCCACGGCTCGCAGCGAGAGTGGCGCCTCGCAGCCCTCAATGAACCCGGACCCGGTTCCCGAGTCCAGGTCGGCCTGCCGCACGGAGACCAGCACGGTCGGGGCGGCCCCGCCCATCGTCGGGGCGTCCGCGCTGCGGGCGGCCCCGTCGATCAGGCTGGCGAAGACGTCGTGCCGGGCCTGCGCGGTGGCGCGCGGGTCTCTCGGGGCGGTCGGGTCGGTGTCGTTGAAGGTGGGCTTCGAGCGCGGGCTCAGGTAGGCGTTCAGCAGCGTCTCGAACTTGGCGTCGATCTCCGGCAGCAGCGCCATCTTGCGGTGCACCAGCCCGTCCCGGGTGAGCCCGCCGCTGATGCCGCGCGCGGCCATCGCCCGCTCCTCGGCCGGGACAGTGCCGTCCTCGTCGAGGACGCTCTCCCAGACGCGGGCCTGGCCGCGGACCTCGTCCGCGGCGAACGGCAGCGCGGACTCGATGGTGGGGCCGGTCGCCGCGGCGACGAGCGCGGTCTCGGCGAGTTCGACGTTGAGGTCGCCGACCCGGGGCCGGATCGGGTCGAGGGTGTCGACGATGGCCAGGGCACTGTCGTAGCCGAGGGTGCCGGACCGGAGTGCTGCGGCAGCTTCGGGGAACGCGGCGGGGAGTGTGTCACCGGTCAGGGCGGAGCGGGCCTTCGTGGCCGCCCCGAGCCGCATCCGTTGCGTGAGGGTGCGCTCGGAAGCGAGCGTCACTCGGGCGAGGAGCTCGACGGCGTTGCGGCAGCCCTTCTTCGCCGAGAGGCGGTCCTCGCCGAGCTCCCGGCGGGAGCGGAACGCGACCTCCCCGGCCGCCCGGATGCGGAGCGCGTCGGCGAGCCGGCCGACGGCTTCGGCCGTCGCGGTGAGCTCGAGCAGGGCGTCGTCGCGCAGCATCCGCTCATCGGAATCGGCGAGGGCGGCGGCGAGGGAGGACTGTGCATCTGCCAGTGCGTCCGTCGCGTTTCCCATGACACCATTTTACGGCGGAAAGCAAGGGTTCGACGAAGAAAATCCCTGATGTGGATAACTTTCCGCGCAGTGTCGGTGGGGTGCGGTAGCGTCGGAAGTGGCGCCGCGTTCGGGCGGGAAACCGGGCTTCGGTCGCTCGTTCCTCGCTCTCTCAGCCGACGCGGGGAGAGGAACGTGGAAGGCGGACGCGCGAGACGCGCGCCGACCGGAGGGAGATCCGGCGGGGCTTGACAAAAGCACGGCTAGCTAGTTGGTTAGTTACATGAGTAACGAACCAGCGGGGCGAATGCGCAGAGGGGGACGATCGTGATCACCGACGAACGACCAATCTTCATGCAGATCGCCGAGCGCGTCGAGAACGACATCATCGACGGCGCGCTGCCCGAGGAGGGCCAGGTTCCCTCGACGAACGAGTTCGCCGCGTTCTACCGCATCAACCCGGCCACCGCCCTCAAAGGCGTCAACCTACTCGTCGACGACGGCATCCTCTACAAGAAGCGGGGCATCGGCATGTTCGTCAGCAGCGGGGCCCGCGAGCGGCTCGTCTCCAAGCGGCGCGATCGCTTCGTGCACGAGTACCTGCACCCGCTGCTCGCCGAGGCGGCCAAGCTCGGCATCTCCCCCACTCAGCTCGGCGAGCTCCTCCGCGACGAGGCCTCCGCCACGGCATCCGCAGCAACACCGACATCCGCCTCCCGGAAGGAGCAGCTCTCATGACCGACACCTCCGCTGTCGTCTCCGTCACCGCGCTGAGCAAGCGCTTCGGCTCCGTCACCGCGGTCGACTCCGTCGACTTCGAGGTGCGCGAGAACACCATCTACGGCCTGCTCGGCCGCAACGGCGCGGGCAAGACGACACTCATGCAGCTGCTCACCGGGCAGGACTTCGCCAGCTCCGGCAGCATCAACGTGTTCGGCGCGAGCCCGGTCGAGAACCCGGACGTGCTCTCCCAGATCTGCTTCATCAAGGAGAGCCAGAAGTACCCGGACGAGTTCCGCGCCAAGCACGTCTTCAAGAGCGCCCCGTGGTTCTTCACCAACTGGGATGCCGCCTTCGCGGAGGAGCTGATCGAGGAGTTCAACGTTCCCCTCAACCGCCCGATCAAGAAGCTCTCCCGCGGCCAGCTCTCGGCGGTCGGCGTCATCGTCGGGCTCGCCTCCCGGGCGCCGCTCACCTTCTTCGACGAGCCCTACCTCGGCCTCGACGCCGTCGCCCGGCAGATCTTCTACGACCGCCTGCTGGCCGACTACTCCGAGCACCCGCGCACCGTCATCCTCTCCACCCACCTGATCGACGAGGTGAGCAACCTCCTCGAGCACGTGCTCGTCATCGACCAGGGCCGCATCATCATCGACGAGGAGGCGGACGCCCTGCGCGGCTCGGCCACCACCGTCGCCGGCACCCGCGCCGCGGTCGAGCGGTTCACCGCCGGCCGGACGCTGCTGCACAGCGAGAGCATCGGCGGGCTGGCATCCGTCACGATTCAGGGCCAGCTGAGCGCATTCGAACGGGCGGATGCCGCCGACTCCGGCCTCGAGCTGTTGCCCGTCTCCCTGCAGCAGCTGATCGTGCGCAGCACGAACACCTCCACCCATGACTTCCAGGCCTCGGCCTGAGCGCCGGAAAGGACATCCCATGACCCGCATCTGGAACGTCGTGCGCCTGCACCTCGTGAACCGCATGGCCTACGTCACGCTGCCCTGGATCATCCTCGGCTCCGCCTTCCTCATCACCATCGCCATCTGGATGATCCTGCGCTCCGTCGGCGTCACCAGCGGCTTCGACGGGTCGGCGAGCAGCCCGCAGTTCAGCGGCGCGCTGCTCTCGATCCTCATCTACCTGCTCGTGGCCGCCGTGATGGCCATCAACCTCACCTTCCCGTTCGCGCTCGGCTTCAGCGTGACGCGGCGCGAGTTCTACCTCGGCACCGCGCTCACCTTCGGCCTGGTCTCGGCCGCCAACGCCGTGGTGCTCACCGTTCTCGCCTCGATCGAGCAGGCCACGAACGGCTGGGGCCTGAACGGGCGGCTGTTCACCGTTCCGTGGGGCGGCGGGGGCACACCCATCGAGCACTGGTTCGGCTTCTTCGCACTGCAACTGCTGTTCAGCTTCGCGGGCGCCGCGATCGCCACGATCTACATGCGCTGGCGCATCAACGGCATGGTCGTGTTCTGGGTGGTCGGCGGAGCCGCCCTCGTCGGTCTGTTCGCCCTGATCGCGTACACGAACAGCTGGGCGGCAATCGGCTCGTGGATGACCGCCAACGGCACGACCGGGATGGCCGCGTGGTCGCTGCTCGTCTCCGCGCTGGCCGGGCTCGCCGGCTACGCGATGCTGCGCCGGGCGACGCCGAAGAACTAAGAGGGTGCCAGAATGCGGGCATGGACAACGACACCGTGCTCGCGCTGTACCCGCTGCTTCTCCCCGCCATCGGCTTCTGCATCGGGCTGTTGCTGCTCTACGGCGTGATCAGGGTCGCGGTCGCGCGGGGGCTGCGCGACCACTACAGGTGGGTCGAGCGCAGGCGCCAGAACTCCCGCGAGCACGTCGGACTCGCCGCCGAGGCCGTGCCGCCGCGCTTCTAGCCTTCGTCGGCGGGCCCGGCGTCGAGGTCGGACTCGCCGGCGAGTTCGGGCCAGAGCTCCGCCTCGATCTCGCTCAGCAACGCGTGGAAGCCGTAGGGCGCCTCGGCGAGCACGCGGCGCCCGGCGATCGGCCCGGCCCAATGCCAGCTTTGGGCGACGTTCACGATCTCGTACTCGAGCCGGGTGCCCGGTGCCGCGGCATCCGCACCCGCCTCAGTGCCGGCATCGGTGCCAGCATCCGCCGGCTCCGCCATCACCCGGTACTCGCCGCGATACCACCAGCCGCCCTGCTGCACGATCTCGTGCCCGGCGGCGTCGACCGTGACGCCGGGCGCGGCTCTCATCTTCTGCTGGATCGCCGAGAAGACGGCATCCGGAGCGGCATCCAGGTGCCCGGCGAAGGAGCGCAGCACGGTGTGGCGCGGGGGGCGGCCGGTCGGAAGCGCGGGGTGGGACTGAGACGAGGGCATCCCCCGATCCTAGTTTCCGAGGCCATGGCACCGGTGCGTGCCGATGGCCTAGTATCGCGATATGAGCGAACTCGGCGCTGCCCACAGGCTTGACCCCCGCCACCGCGCGTGGCTGCGGATCGGCGTGGTGCTCGCCGCGCTGCTCGTGCTCGCGGGCGTGGTGCTGCTGCTCCTGCCGACCGAGCAGACCACCGTCGGCTGGTTCGCCTATGCCCCGCTCCCCGAGACGGTGTTCGTGCCGGATGCCGGCGTGCTCCTGTCCCCGCGCGCGGTGCTCGGCCTGGTGCTCGCGACACTCGGCGCGCTCGCCCTGGCCGCCTGGGGCGGCTGGGCCTTCGCCCGGCGCGGCCTGGCGCGCAGCTAGTCCGGCCAGAGCAGCAGCAGCAGCCAGCCGCCGGGAAAAGCAGGAGGAGAGCACTGCGGCCCCGGCGGGCAGGCTCCGCGGCGCTCTCCTCCTGTTTTTTCGACGCGATCACGGTCGTGCGGGGCCCCGAGGTCTAGCCTGAAACCATGACTCGTTTCGTCTTCAACCCGATGGGCACGACGGTGCTCATCACCGGCGCGAGCAGCGGTCTCGGCGCCGCGTTCGCCCGGGAGTTCGCCTCCCGCGGCGCCGACCTCGTGCTGGTGGCCAGACGGCTGGAACGCCTGGAGGCCCTCGCCGTCGACCTCGCCGAGCGCTTCGGCACGGTCTCGACCGTCATCCCGCTCGACCTGACCGCCCCGGATGCGGTGAACACCCTCGTCGCCGACCTCCGCCAGCGTGACATCCAGGTCGCCACCCTCGTCAACAACGCCGGCTTCGGCAGCTACGGGCGCTTCGGCGCGCTCGAGCAGCAGCGGCTGCACAACGAGGTGCAGCTGAATGTGCTCGCGCTCACCCAGCTCACCCGGGCGCTCTGGCCGGAGCTGCTGCGGCATGCCCGCACCGCGCCGGCCACGGGCGCGCTGATCAACGTGGCGAGCACGGCCGCGTTCCAGCCGGTGCCGTTCATGTCGGTGTATGCGGCGACGAAGGCCTACGTGCTGAGCTTCTCTGAGGGACTCTGGTCCGAGGCGAAGGGCACCGGGCTCAAGGTGCTCGCGCTCTGCCCTGGCCCGACCGCCACCGAGTTCAAACAGGTTGCCGGCAGCGAGGGCGTCTCGTTCGGCGCCCCGCAGAGCGCCGCCGACGTGATCGAGACGGCGTTCCGCGCCCTCGACCGGCGCTCGACGCCACCGCGGGTGGTCAGCGGCCTGGGCAACGCGTTCTCGGCGCGGGCCGTTCGCCTGGTTCCGCAGCGCTCGCTCCTGACGACGCTCGGCCGGGTGACGAACCCGGGGCGACGGGCGGCGCGGTAGACGCGGCGCGCTAGCCGCGGCGCGCTAGCCGAGCGAGAGCTGCATCATGACGATGCCGAGCCAGCGCTCGAACTTGTAGCCGACGCGGCCCATCCGTCCGGTCTCCCGGAAGCCGAACTCCCGGTGCAGCGCGAGGGACGCCTCCGCGCCCTGGTCGGCGATGACGGCGACCATCTCCTTGAGGCCGGCATCCGCCGAGCGCTCGATGAGGTCGGCCAACAGCACCCGTCCGAGGCCCTTGCCCGTGGCGGCCGGGCCCAGGTAGATCGAGTTCTCCACGGTGAAGCGGTAGGCGCGCTTCTGCTTCCACGGCGCGACCAGCGCGTAGCCGAGGATCTGCTCCGTCGGCGAGATCGCGACGACGAACGGCATCCCGAGCTTCTGCAGGTAGGCGAACTTATCGCGCCACTCGGCCAGCGTCATGGCGTCCTCGTCGAAGGTGACCGTCGAGTTCGCCACGTAGTAGTTGTAAATCTCGCGGACGGCAGGCATGTCCGCTTCGACAGCCTCACGCAGGGTGAAGTCGAACGGCGCCTCCGGCGGCTCTGGCTTGCGCAGGCGGCGCGGCAGCGTGCGGCGCGGCTGGTATTCCTCTTCAAGCATGACGCCAGCGTAAACGAGCAGTATTAACGGAAGATTTCGAGCGTCTGCTGCTCGCTGGCAGGGCTTCCGCCGAGCGACCAATCGATCGCCTCCGCGCCCTGCTCGAGCAGCAGCGCGTTGGCCCGGCTGAACGGCCGGGAGCCGAAGAATCCGCGGCGGGCCGACAGCGGGCTCGGGTGCGCAGAGGCGATCACGGGGATGCCGCCGAGCACCGGTTCCAGCGCCTGCGCGTCGTTGCCCCAGAGGATGGCGACGAGCGGTTGCCCCGGCGAGCGCGCGGCGAGCGCCCGGATCAGCTGTTCGGTCACCGCCTCCCAGCCCTGCCTCCGGTGCGAGCCGGCCTCGCCGGGGCGCACGGTGAGCACCCGGTTCAGCAGCAGCACGCCCTGCTCGGCCCAGGCGCCGAGGTCGCCGTGCTCCGGCGTCGGGATGCCGAGGTCGCCCCGCAGCTCGGTGTAGATGTTGGCGAGGCTGCGCGGCAGCGGCCGCACGTGCGGCGCGACAGAGAAGGCGAGGCCCATGCTGTGCCCGGGCGTCGGGTACGGGTCCTGCCCGACGATCAGCACCCGCACGCTCTGTGGGTCGACGCGCAGCGCCCGCAGCACGGCATCCGGGGCCGGCAGGTAACCGGGCTCCCCCGCGAGAAAGCGCTCGAGCCCGGCCAATTCCTCGGCGACGGGCTCGAGCGCGCTCAGCCATCCCTCGTGCACCGCGGAGCGATCGAAGGTGACGGCCACGGGTCTAGACGGAGACGGGCGGCAGCGCCGACCAGGGGAAGACGATCCAGCCGGCCGTCTTGCGGTAGTAGAAGTTGGGCTCCAGCACCGTGTGCGGCTTGGTGTACAGCGTGGCGGTGCGCACCTCCGCGCCGTTCTCGGCCAGGATGCCGAGCACCTTGACCAGGGTGTGACCGGAGTCGGAGACGTCGTCGACGAGCAGCACGCGCTTGCCGGCGAGGGCCGGCGCGTCCAGCATCGGCGCGGCGAGCATCGGCTCGGGCAGGCGCTCGTTCACGCCGGTGTAGAACTCGACGTTGATCGAGCCACAGTTCTTGGTGCCGAGCGCGTACGAGATGGCGCCGGCCAGCAGCAGTCCGCCGCGTGCGACGGCGATGACCACCTCGGGCACGAAGCCGCTCTTCAGCACATCCTCGGCCAGACCGCGCGAGGCGTCGGCGAAATCGGACCATTCGAGAATCTCTTTCTCGATGGTGGTGTTGGATCCTGCGGAGTCGTCTGCATCAAAGGCCATGGAGTAAGGGTAATCGCACTTTCCTGCGCACAATCTTGTGGTGCAGCCCGGATGCCGCAGGCAGTAGCATCCGAGAATGACATCTGCAGCGACGGCGCGACGCGGCGCCCGCACCGCCGCGGGGGTGACGGCGGCCATCATCGGCTGGCTGTTCCTCGTGGAGATCACCAGTGGAATCCTGCAGGGGTACTACGTGCCGCTGATCCCCGACCTGGTCGATCACCTCGGCATCCACGACGCCGACTTCAACTGGTTCGAGGCCGCCCAGCTGCTGCTCTCCGCGCTCGTCGTGCCGATCCTCGCCAAGCTCGGCGACATGTACGGGCACAAGCGCATCCTGCTCGCCTCCACCGTGTTGACCGCCGCGGCCAGCTGGTGGCTCGCCTTCGCCGGCGACTTCTGGAGCTTCCTCGCAGCGTGGGCGTTGCAGGGCTTCTACGTCGTCTGGCTGCCACTGGAGGTGGCGCTGATCTTCGACAGGGGCCGCCGCTCCGGGCGCGGCCCGTCGCAGACGCGGCGCGCCGCCGGGCTGCTCGTCGTCGCGCTGGAGGCGGGTGCGATCATCGGCGCACTCAGCGCCGGCCGCGTGTTCGCCGCGCTCGGCGAGGACGTCACCCTCACCCTGTTCGTGCCGGCGATCGCCGTCACCCTCGTGTTCTTCGCCATCCTGTTCGGCGTGCCGGAGTCCGAGCCGGGCACCGAGAAGCGCTCGCTCGACGTCGTCGGCTTCTCGCTGCTCACGATCGGCCTGCTGCTGATCACCTCGGGTCTCACCTTCATGCGGATCAACGGCCCGGAGACGCTCTGGGTCTGGGCGCTCATCGCCGTCGGCGTGCTCGCCTTCTGGCCGTTCGGCAAGTGGGAGCTCAAGCAGGCAGACCCGGCCATCGACCTGCGCGTGATGCGCCAGCCGACCATGTGGCCGGTGCTGCTGACCGCCGGCCTCATCGGCATCAGCCTGCTCGGCGCGCAGGCGCCGCTGGCCACCTATGCGGGCACCGACACCGCCAACGGCTACGGACTCGGCCTGGACGCCTCCGACATCTCCACGCTCATCGGCGTCTACCTCATCTCGATGATCGTCGGCGCGCTGCTCTTCCCGCTCGTCTCCAAGCGGTTCAGCCCACGGGTCGCCCTCATCGCCGCCGCATTCCTCGTCGCCATCGGGTACCTGTTGTTCATCCCGTTCCACCTCGAGGTGTGGCAGGTGTTCCTCAACATGTGCATCGCCGGCATCGGCTCCGGAGCGCTCGTCGGCGCGCTGCCCGCGGCCGCCGCGGCCGCCGCCCCGCAGGGGCAGACCGGCGTCGCATCCGCCCTCACCAACACGACGAAGACCATCGGCGGCTCGTTCGCGTCCGCCGTCTTCGGCGTCGTGCTGCTGGCGGGGGCCGCCTCGGCTGTCACCTCGACGGCGGCCAGCCTGGCCGGCTACATGGTGGTCTGGGCGGTCTGCGGCCTCGGCGCACTCGCCGCCGCCGTGTTGCTGTTCTTCGTGCCGAAGCTGGCATTCGCCGACCCGGATGCCGCGGCGTCTTCGACCGGCGCAAGCAGCCCAGAGGGCGAACCCGTCCCCCTCCCGCTGGTCGAGTAGGCCCGCCAGAGCCGTATCGAGACCAGACAAGCACCGGTGACGGTTTCGCGGGATTCCTTGGAATCGGCTGCCGCCTTTCGCGACGCTGCGCGTCGCGCCCGCCGCCCTGCGCCAGTTCGTCGGGCTCCGCGCCACACAATGTGGCGCGCAACCGCACCAAGTGGCGCTGGCCAGGAGTCGGCAGGCTCAGCCGCGGGGGCGCAGCTCGCCCTTGGCGACGAGGTGCGGCGCCGACTGGGCGACCGGCTTGACCACGATCAGGTCGAGGTCCACGTGCGCCGGCCGGCCGAGCGCGTGCACGATCGTCTCGGCCACGTCGTCGGCGCTGAGCGGGTTCGGCACCTCGGCGTAGACGGCATCTGCCCTGGCCTGGTCGCCGCCGAAGCGCACCAGCGAGAACTCCTCGGTGTGCACCATGCCGGGGGCGATCTCGATCACCCGGATCGGCTCCCCGTTCAACTCCAGCCGCAGCACAGCCGTCAGGGCGTGCGCGGCGAACTTCGCCGCGTTGTAGCCGCCGCCGCCCACGTAGGCCACGTGCCCGGCGATCGAGGTGACGGTGACGATGTCGGCGCCGCCGCCCTCCGCGCGCACGGTGTCCCGCAGCAGCGGCAGCAGGGTGCTGACCACGCGCTTGACGGCAATGACGTTCACCTCGAACATCCACTGCCAGTCGGCGGCATCCGAGCCCTCGACGCTGTCGAGACCCTTCGCGCCGCCGGCGTTGTTCACCACGGCGTGCAACGGCCCGGTCTCGGCCAGGTGGGCGGCGAGGGCATCGACATCGGCCTGCTGGGTGAGGTCGGCGACGACGTAGCTCGCCCCCGTCTCCGCGGCGAGCGCCGCCAGGCGGTCCTCGCGTCGGGCCACCCCGACGACGTCCCAGCCCGCCGCGCGCAGCTGGCGCACGGTCGCCGCCCCGATCCCCGAACTCGCACCCGTCACCACTGCACGCCTCGTGCCACCACGCTTCATCGTCATTCCCCCATTCTGCCGCCCCCTGCCGAACTGCACAGAACCGAACTGCACAGAACCGAACTACGCAGACTCGAACCGCGCAGACCCGAGCTGGGCAGCGCAGGCGGGAGAGGGGAGAATGGGAGGCGATGACCTCCTCCACCACAGCCAAGGCCAAACGCCGCGTCCCGCTCTGGGACAACGCCCGCTGGATCGCCATCACCCTGATGGTGATCGGCCACGGCATTCTCAAACTGATCTCCGAATCGGATGCCGCCTACGCGGTGTACCTGTTCATCTACGCCTTCCACGTACCGATCTTCGTGACGGTGAGCGGCTACTTCGCAAAGTCGGCGACGCCGAACGGGCGCCAGATGAAGCGAATCATCACCGACATCCTGCTGCCCTACCTGATCTTCGAGACGATCTGGACGGTGATCCACTGGCTGGCCGGCGGCGCGTTCAAGCTCGACTACTCCAGCGCCAGCTGGACCCTGTGGTTCCTGCTCGCCCTCGCCGTCTGGCGGGTCGCCCTGCCCTACCTGGTGCTGCTGCGCTGGCCGCTGGCGATCGCCATCATCGGATCGATCGGGGTCGGCTACGTCGGCAACGTCGACTCCCTGTTCGCCCTCTCCCGCACGCTTGGGCTGTTCCCCTTCTTCGTGCTCGGCTGGAGCCTGCGCCAGTGGCAGGTGACCGGCCGCTGGCTGACCATGCGGCCCGCCGTGCTCTGGCGCTGGCGCGCGGGCGCCATCGCCCTGTTCGCGCTGCTCGCCGTGGTCTGCTGGGTGGGCGTCGACACCTGGCGGGATCTCAAGCTCCGCCGCTTCCTGCTCTACGACGAGTCGTACGCGGCCATCGGCTACCCGGAGTGGTGGGCCGGCGGCATCCGACTCGGCTTCATGCTGCTCGCCTTCGCCCTGGTCTTCGCCTTCCTGATGCTGATGCCGCGCCGCACCACCTGGTTCACCGGGCTGGGCGCCGCCACCATGTACATCTACCTGCTGCACTCCTTCGTGCTCTACCCGATCCGGGAGAGCGGGGTGCTGGCCGGCCCGCAGCCGTGGTGGGTGCTGCCCGGCATGATCGTGTTCTGCATCGCCCTGTCGGTCGTGCTCTCGATGCCGTTCATCCGGCGCGTGTTCCGGCCCCTCGTCGAGCCCCGGGCCGAGTGGTTGTTCCGGCGCTCGGAGGGCACGGCGACGGGCACGATCGTGCTGCCGAGGGGCGACAACCGCTAGGCCGGGCCGGCGCACTGTTACACCCGAATCCCTAGTGTTACGACGAGTTGCAGCCTCCATTGCTGCGCACAGGGCTCAGGCTTAGGCTCACACTCGAGCGGTGGATGGTCCGCACGCTCTATAGGAGACAAACCCTCATGAGCGACAACACAAGCAACTGGAAGTTCGAAACCAAGCAGGTCCACTCCGGTGCCCGCCCGGACCCGGTGACCAACGCCAGGGCCACCCCGATCTACCAGACCACCTCGTACGTGTTCAACAACTCCGACCACGCGAAGAACCTCTTCGCCCTGGCCGAGTTCGGCAACATCTACACCCGCATCCAGAACCCGACGCAGGATGTCGTCGAGCAGCGGCTCACCGCCCTCGAGGGCGGAACCGGCGCGCTGCTGCTCTCCTCCGGCCAGTCCGCGGCGACCATCGCCGTGCTGAACATCGCCGAGGCCGGCGACCACATCGTCTCGTCGAGCTCCATCTACGGCGGCACCTACAACCTGTTCAAGTACACGCTGGCCAAGCTCGGCATCGAGACCACCTTCGTCGAGAACCAGGACGACGCCGACGAGTGGCGCCGGGCTGTGCGCCCCAACACGAAGCTGTTCTTCGCGGAGACCATCGGCAACCCGAAGATCAACATCCTCGACATCGCCCTCGTCGCCGATGTCGCCCACGAGGGCGGCGTGCCGCTGATCGTGGACAACACCATCGCCACCCCGTACCTGATCCGCCCGTTCGAGCACGGCGCCGACATCATCATCCACTCCGCCACCAAGTTCCTCGGCGGCCACGGCACCGTCATTGGCGGCATCATCGTCGACGGCGGCAGCTTCGAGTGGTCCAAGAACGTCGAGCGCTTCCCCGGCCTGACCGTGCCAGACCCCAGCTACCACGGCGCCAGCTACACGGCCGCCGTCGGCGACGGCCTGGCCTACATCATCAAGGCCCGCGTGCAGCTGCTGCGCGACCTCGGAGCGGCCATCGCCCCGGCGAGCGCCTGGCAGCTGATCCAGGGCATCGAGACGCTGTCGCTGCGCATCGAGCGCCACGTGCAGAACGCCCAGGACGTCGCCGAGTGGCTCGACAACCACCCCGACGTGGCCTCGGTCAACTACTCGGGCCTGCCCTCCAGCCCCTGGTACGGCGCCGCCAACAAGTACGCCCCCAAGGGCGTCGGCGCGGTGCTCTCCTTCGAGCTCAAGGGCGGCGTCGACGCCGGCCGTGCCCTCGTCGACAGCCTCACGCTGTTCAGCCACCTCGCCAACATCGGCGACGTGCGCTCGCTCGTGATCCACCCGGCGTCCACCACCCACTCGCAGCTCTCGCCCGAGGCGCAGCTCTCCGCCGGCGTCACGCCCGGCCTGGTGCGCCTCTCGCTCGGCATCGAGAACATCGCCGACATCCTGGCCGACCTCGAGACCGGCTTCGCGGCCGCCCGCGCCGTCACCGACGCGGCCAACGCCAACGCCTAAACACCCCTGAAGAGCCGCCCGGGCTTGTTCAGCTGCGACACCGCAGCTGTAACAATGCCCGGGCTGCTCTGTTTCCACGCCACAATTGAGTCATGGATTGGCAGACTTCGGCGGATGTCGCGCCCTCGAGCTTCATCACGGAAGCCCAGGCGCGCACGCTGCTCGGCAAGGCGCCCGCAACGGGGGCCTGGCGCGAGGGAGACCCCGTCGGCAACCGCCGCTTCGTCGGCATCGGCGCCCGGCAGTTCGAGGCCGGCGGCACGCTTCCCTACGCCCGGATGGCGTACGAGAGCTGGGGCGTGCTGAACGAGGCGGCCGACAACGCCGTGCTCGTGCTGCACGCGCTCACCGGCGACAGCCACGTGGTCGGCGACTCCGGCCCCGGGCATGCCACCGCCGGCTGGTGGGGCGGCATCGTCGGCCCGGGCAAGGCCGTCGACACCGACCGCTGGTTCGTGGTCGCCCCCAACATGCTGGGCGGATGCCAGGGCTCCACCGGCCCGGCCTCGCTCGCCCCGGACGGCAGCGAGTGGGGCACCCGCTTCCCGTTCCTGACCATCCGCGACCAGGTCGACGCCCAGGTCTCCCTCGCCGACGCCCTCGGCATCGACCGCTGGGCCGCCGTCATCGGCGGCTCGATGGGCGGCATGCACGCCATCGAGTGGGCTGTCGGGCGGCCGGAGCGCGTCGAGCGGCTGGCCGTGCTCGCCGCTCCCCCGGTGACGACGGCCGACCAGATCGCGCTGAACTCGGTGCAGATCGAGGCCGTGCGCACCGACCCGCTGTTCCAGGGCGGCGAGTACTACGACGCCGTCGCCGGCGAGGGCCCGACCCGCGGCCTCGCCCTGGCCCGGCGGATGGCCATGCTCAACTACCGCAGCCACAGCGAGCTCAACGAGCGCTTCGACCGCAGCTGGCAGAGCGGCATCAGCCCGCTGGGCGACGGCGGCCGCTTCGCCGTCGAGTCCTACCTCGACTTCCACGGCAACAAGTTCACCCGCCGCTTCGATGCCAACAGCTACATCACCCTCGTCGAGGCGATGAACTCGCACGACATCGGCCGCGGCCGCGGCGGCATCCAGGCGGCGCTGGCCAGGGTCACCGCGACCAGCCTCGTGCTCGGCATCGACAGCGACCGGCTGTTCCCGCTGGACGGCCAGCAGGTGATCGCCGCAGGCCTGTCCGGCAACATCGACGGCGACGTCCCCGTCGAGCTCGTCTCTGAGTACGGCCACGACGGCTTCCTGATCGAGACGGAGTTCGTCGCACAGCAGCTGCTGCGCCTCCTGCGGCCGGAGCAAGCCGCAGGATAGTCTGGGGGACGACCCCCGTCCCCTCCACCGGCAGGATCCATGCAGCGCATTCTGAAAGAGCGTGACCGGCTGCTGCGCCGGACCGTGCGGTATTCCGGTCTGGCCTCCTGCTTCCTTGCCGCCGTGTGCATCGTGCTGCCCGGAGGGGTGGCGCCGCTGACGCTGATCTCGACGCTCGCCCTCGTGGCGATCACAGCGATCGCACACTACTTCATTGGCGAGCGGGGCGCCCCGCTCTGGATGGCGATCTGCCTGATCGCCGGCAACTTCGCGATCCTGCTGCTCGGCGTGGACCCCGGGGCGGTCCGCGATGCGGGCGAGGCGCTCGATCCGGCGCTCAACCACGACCCCAGCGTGGCGGCCGTCGCGGCGATCGCGGTGATCGGCTCCGGGGTGCTCGGGGCGCTGGCGCTCATGGCGACGATGAGCCGTTCCCGGCTGCTGCTGATCGCCGTCGGCTTCGCGTTGACCTGTCTCAGCGTCACCGTGGCATCCGCCCCGCGCGCGTTGCCCGGCTCGACCCCGCTGCTGCTCACCATCGCGGCGTGGGCGGCCATCGGCACGGCGGGCTGGTGGATCGCCCAGAGCGTTCCGCGGGTGATGCAGCGCATCGCCAGCATCGGCCGTGCCCACCGCGCGGAGCGGCTGGCCAGCGAGGCGGAGGCGCAGCGGCGCCAGGATGCTCGGCTGCTGCACGACACCGTGCTGGCCACCCTCACCCTGCTCGCGCACTCCGGGGTCGGGGTGAGCGCGGACGCGCTGCGGCACCAGGCGGCCAACGACGCGAAGCTGCTGCGGCAGCTTCGCCTCGGCGGGGTGCCCACCCCGCTCCGCTCCGGAACCTACAACCTCCAGCCCGTCGCCGAGTCGGCGCTCGGCAACACCCTCGAGTCGGTCAAGCAGCGCTTCGGCCGGATGGGCCTCGACGTCAAGTGGCACGGCAGCGGCCAGATCCTGCTGCCCAGCGCGGTGCTGGACGCCTTCCTCGGCGCCCTCGGCGAGTGCCTCGAGAATGTGCGCAGGCACGCCCAGGTCAGCGAGGCCGACGTCACCATCACCGACGACGAGCACACGCTGCGCGCCATGGTCACCGACGCCGGCGTCGGGTTCAACCTCGGCGACGTCGACCCGGCCCGGCTCGGCTTCGCCGAATCCGTCGTCGGCCGGCTCCGCGAGGTCGGCGGCAACGCCCGACTGTTCTCCTCCCCCGGCTCGGGCACCACCGTCGTCTTGGAGGTACCCAAGCACGACGAGGTGTTCGGCCACGACGAGGCGGCCGGGTACGACGAGCCGTACGGGCACGAGCGGCAGTTCGGCGGTGAGCGATGAGCAAGGCACGAGCGGGTTCCGGCATCGAGGAGAACACCCTCGGTGTGATCGTCGGGCGTGAGCGCAGGCAGCGCGAGCCGCAGCGCACCTTCCGGCGCTCCGAGCGCACCGTTTCCACCACCCGGGCCAACCAGCGCGGCCTCGGCGGGCGCGACCTGGCCGGCGGCATGATCGCCGGCAGTCTGGTCATGGCCCTGTTCCTGGTCTGGCGCACGATCGAGCAGTGGACCTCCTACCCGACGCCCACGCTCGCCATCTCCGCCTGGCTGCTGTTGCTCGTGACGGTGGCCGGCGCGCTCCTCGGCGTCCTGCTCCGCGGTGGCACCATGCCCACCTGGCTGTTCGCGCTGACCCTCGTCGGGCTGGCCGGCGTCGTGACGCTCGATCTCAGCGCCGTCGCCGCCGCCGACGGCCTGAGCGTCTACCCGACCGCCGCCCTCGCCGCCGGCGTCATGATGACGCCCCTGGTCAGCGTGCGCGAGACCCGGGAGGTGATGGCCGCCACGGTCGCGCTCGGCGCGGTACTTCTCGTCGCCGCGCTCGTCCAGGAGCGCAGCAGTCCGCTCACCCTCGGCCCCGAGCTGGTGGCGATCGCGATCGCCGTCTGGCTGCCCTTCATCGCGATCTCGGTGGTGCGCGCCTTCCGCCGGATGGTGCAGCTGGAGCTGGACCTCGTGCTGGTGCAGAGCACCGTCGACGCCCCGCGCCTGGCCGTGGGCATGCTGGCCTCCGAGGAGCTCGTGCGCCTCGACTTCGACGCCGAGCGGTTGCTCGACGACGTGGCAGAGGGCAGGACGGCGCTGCCGCTGCATCCGGATGCCGCCGGCGCCGCCTCGCAGCTGGCCACCCAACTGCGCCTGCACCTGGTGGAGGGGCGCAAGAAGACCTGGCTGCACAACGCCATTACCGAGTCGGAGTTCCTGGCACCCGCCGTCTCGCTGGACGACCCGGGGAGCCTGGCCGGTCTGCTCTCCCCCGCGCAGCGCGACGCCATGCTGACGGCGGTCTGGCTGCTGGTGAGCGACTCCAAACGACACGACGTGATGCTGCACATCGACATCGGCCCGCGCGCCCCGTCAACGGCCGGTTCGCCCAGAAAGATCCGGTTTCCGGTATTTCTTCATGCGACCGGTGTGCCACGGCGCAGGGTAGACGCCGCGGCATGGGAAGCTATCTCTAACGTTGGCCCGCATTCGGAATACACGCGCAAGGGAGACCTGCACGTGGAGATGGAGTGCATGGTCGACAACCCGGTGGATGCGTAGGGTATCAGGGGCATCGGAACGTGCATGTGCACAAGGAGGAATGCGTGGGAAACCAGGCTCATAAAATTCGCTTGGCCGTCGTCGACGACCACAAGATGCTGCTTGGCGCCCTGACCGAGTGGATCAGGGGTGCGGCGACCGACATTGATCTCGTCATCGCCGCGACGACCTGGCCGGAACTGCTCTCGCACCCGCAGTTCCCCGTCGACGTCGTGCTGCTCGACCTGGACCTCAAGGACAACATCCCGATCTCCCTGAAGATCTCCACCCTCAAGACCACCGGTGTGAAGACGGTGCTGATGAGCACCTACTCCGAGCCCACCGTCGTGCGCGAGGCCCTGGCCGCCGGCGCCCTCGGCTACCTGGTGAAGACCGAGGAAGCCGACATGATCGTCGAGGCGATCCGCGCCGCCCACAAGGGCGAGTCCTACATCTCCGAGGAGCTCGACCTGGCCCTGACCGCGGGGGGCCGCGGCGACACGCCCCGGTTGAGCGCGCAG
Source organism: Microterricola pindariensis (assembly GCF_002936985.1). Classification (GTDB taxonomy): domain Bacteria; phylum Actinomycetota; class Actinomycetes; order Actinomycetales; family Microbacteriaceae; genus Microterricola; species Microterricola pindariensis. The sequence goes on from NZ_MPZN01000004.1 coordinate 34,934, forward strand.
GAGCGCCGCGTCATGGCCCTCTACGGTGCGGGCGAGCCGGTGAAGGCCGTCGCCTTCCAGCTCGGCATCTCCGAGGAGACGGCGAAGTCATACCTCAAGCGCATCCGCGAGAAGTACCGGGTGGCCGGTTTCGACGTGGGCACCAAGGTGGCCCTCCGCAAGCGCGCCATCCAGGACGGAATCCTGCTGCAGACCGACTAGGCGCAGCCGCCCGTCAACGCAGGAAACCCCGGGGATCCCGGGGTTTCCTGCGTTAACGGGCGTCGTGTCAGCGGGCGCGGACAACCTGAACCAGGTCGGTGCCGTAGCCGAGCGCCTCGCCGCGGCCGCGCCGCTTGCCGTCCCAGCTGAAGCTGACCAGCGCGATCAGCAGGCCGAGCACGCTGAGACCGAGCCCGATCCAGACCGGCGCGACGTAGCCGAGGCCGGCCGCGATCGCCAGGCCGCCGAGCAGGGCGCCGAGCGCGTTGCCGATGTTCAGCGCCGAGTGGTTGAGCGCGGCCGCGATCGACTGGCTGTCGCGGGCGACGTCCATCAGGCGGGTCTGGATGGTCGGCGAGAGCGCGGCCGCGGCCGCACCCACCAGGAAGATGAAGACCAGCAGGCCGACGACGTTCTCGGCCGTCAGGGCCAGGCCGACGAGCGCCACCAGCATCACCGCGAAGAAGCCGTACATGCTGCGCCGCACGCTCTTGTCTGCCGCCCACCCGCCGAGGAAGTTGCCCGCGGTCATGCCGAGGCCGATCACGACGAGCACGGCAGGCACGGCCGCCTCGCCGAGCCCGGTCACCTCGGTGACGAGCGGTGCCACGTAGCTGTAGACGGCGAACAGGCCGCCGAAGCCGATCGCGCCGATGCCGAGCGCGAACCAGACCTGCGCCCGGCCGAACGCCTTCAGCTCGTTGCGGATCGTCGCTGTGCGGTCACCCGGCTGCAGTGGCACCGACACCAGCACGGCGAGGAAGGTGAGCGCGAAGATCGCCGCGACGGCGATGTAGGCGACCCGCCAGCCCTGCACCTGGCCGAGCCAGGTGATGGCCGGCACGCCGATCACGTTGGAGACGGTGAGGCCGGAGAGCACGAGCGCCACGCCGCGGGCGCGCTTGCCCGGGCCCATCAGGCTGGCCGCGACGAGGGAGGCGATGCCGAAGTACGCCCCGTGCGGCAGCGCAGCGACGAAGCGGGCGACGAGCACGAGCTCGAAGCTCGGCAGCAGGGCGGATGCCACGGTGCCCAGCGTGAACGCGGTCAGCAGCACCAGCAGTAGCTGCTTGCGCGGCCAGCGGGCGGCGGCGGCCGCGATCGTGGGCGCACCGACGACGACGCCGAGCGCGTAGGCGCTGATCAGCCAGCCCGCCTGCGCGTTGGCCGCGGCCGGGTCGGCGGCGGCGAGGCCGGGCAGCAGGTCGGCGGCGAGGTTGGGCAGCAGGCCCATCGCGACGAATTCCGTCGCCCCGATTCCGAACCCGCCCAGGGCGAGGGCGAGCAGGGCGAAGCGGACTCGCGCGGGCGAGAGGGCGGGGATCTGTTCGGTCACTGCGCAATTCTACGACCGAATCGAATCGATTCGATGCACGCGTGACCCTGCGCGACATCTGCGCCGCGCGGCGGGCGCCTACTCGGCCGTTGCCCCGCGCTCGAGCGCCGCCTCGAGGCGCTGCACCTTGCCCTCGATCTCGCCGCTGTAGCCGGGGCGGATATCGGCCTTCAGCACGAGCGACACCCGCGAGCCGTAGGCGGCGACGGCATCCGTTGCCGCCTTGACGACGGCGAACACCTCGTCCCACTCCCCCTCGATCTCGGTGAACATGGAACCGGTGTGGTTCGGCAGCCCGGACTCGCGGACGATGCGCACGGCGGCGGCGACCGCGTCGTGCACCGAGCCGTCGGCCTGGCCGGTTCCGCTGGGGGCGACGGAGAATGCGACGAGCATGAGTGATCCTTAGGGGTTGAGCGCGCGGCGGTTGTGTGAGCTGGGGTTGAGTGCGCGGCGGTCTGGAGCGGATGCCGGAGCGCGCCCGGCACGGTGGACGGCGCGCACCGCCCAGCCGAGCAGCACGACCTCGAGCAGGTTGCGCAGCGTGATGACGAGCACCATCCACGGCTCGGCGGCCAGCAGTGCGCCGTACAGATAAGGGTAGATCAGCTGGGTGAGCCCGGCGAAGGCGAACGCAAGCACGGCCGGCGTGAGCCACTGCCTCCCCCGATAGACCAGCCCCAGGATGACGGGCGCCGCCAGCCAGGTCATGAACTGCGGCGAGCCCACCTTGTTGAACACGATGAACACCAGCACGAGGGCCAGGGCGAGCGGCGGCAGCAGCTGCACGACGTGCGCCCCCGCGCGCTGCCGCAGCACGCCGAGCAGCACGACGGATGCCGCGGCGAGCGCCATCAGCGGGGTCGCCAGTGTGCCGGCCAGCGCGGTGCCTTCGCCGAGCAGTTGGTAGGTGAGGATGTCGAAGTCGTAGTAGATGCCGGTGCCCGCAGCGCCGAGGGCCGTGAGCCACAGCCAGGGGGTGCCGATCGGCGCCTCGATCTGCAGCCCGCGCCCGGTCTGCTCGCCGACGAAGCCGAGCACATACGCCCCTCCGCCGAGGATCACGCTGACCAGGACGACGACCGCGCTGACGCCGAGGGCGCTCTGCACCACCCGGGCGCGCGAGCGCGCGACGACGAACAGGGCGGCGACCAGGGCGGCCGGCCACACCTTCACCCAGGCCCCCACGGTGAGCAGCGCCACCCCCAGCGCCGGGCGTCCGGCGGCCAACAGCAGCCCGACGATGGCCAACGGAACGGTGACGGCGTCGATGCGCGCGAGCGCGATCGGGCCGAGCAGGAGCAGGAAGGCCAGCCACCACCAGGCGGCGGTGAGCCGCCAGGGCGGCCGCGCGCGGCGGGCGCGCAGCCCGCCGGTGAGCACGGCGAACGCGGCCGCGTTCAGGGCGACGACGAGCCCCAGCCAGGTCTGCGCGTACAGCTCGGGGCCGAGCAGGTTCGCCAGCGCCATCGGCGGGTAGGCGAGGATCGGGTACACCCAGGGCAGGTCGATGCCCACTTGGCTGCCCCCGCCGGCGGCCTCCCCCACCCAGACCTTGTAGACGCCCTCGACATCGCCGAGCGGCCAGCCGGGCGCGTGCAGGCAGAGCAGCACGAGCACCGTGTGCACGAGTGCGAAGGCCGCCCAGAGGGCCAGCGGATGCCGCGGCAGCCGCCTGGAGGGCCGAGCCCGCGGCGCGGGGAGCGCGTCCCCGGCGAGCGGCGCGGACGGCTCTGGCATGCTGGCCATGCTACCGGCGCATGTCGGAATGCGTCGGCCCGGCTGGCCTCAGCGCGCATTCGCGCCAGAATGGGGGTACCCGCACATGTCTGGAGCCACCATGCCATCACGCCTCGCCCGCACCCTGTCGATCCTTGCCGCCTCGGCGACGATGCTCGCGCTCAGCGCGTGCGCGGCCGACGCCTCGGCCTCCGACACCCCGGGTTCCCCGTACGTGACGGAGGGCAGCTTCACGGTGGCCACCGGCGAGCCGGCCTACTTCCCCTGGGTGCTCGACGACGCCCCGGAGACGGGCCAGGGCTTCGAGGCCGCCGTCGCCTACGCCGTCGCGGAGGAGCTCGGCTTCGCCGCGGAGGACGTCGTCTGGGTGCGCAGCACCTTCGACCAGGCGATCGCGCCCGGGCCGAAGGACTTCGACATCAACCTGCAGCAGTTCTCCATCACCCCGGAGCGCGCGCAGGCGGTCGACTTCTCCAGCCCGTACTACGCGACCACGCAGGCCGTCATCACCGTTCCCGGCTCCCCCGCGGAGGGCGCGAGCTCCATCGCCGAGCTCAAGGGCCTCCTGATCGGCGCGCAGACCGGCACCACCAGCTTCCAGGCCGTCGAGAGCGCGATCGCCCCCGACAAGGGCGCGCAGGCCTTCAACACCAACGACGACGCGAAGCTCGCCCTGCAGAACGGCATCGTCGACGCCATCGTCGTCGACCTGCCCACCGCGTTCTACCTGACCGGCGTCGAGCTCGAGGGCGGGTCGATCATCGGCCAGCTGCCCGAGGCCGCGGGAACCGGCGACGAGTTCGGCCTGGTGCTGGCCAAGGACAGCCCGCTGACCGCGAAGGTCACGGCGGCCGTCGACGCGCTGCGCGAGAACGGCACCCTCGACGCCCTGGCGGACGAGTGGCTGGCCGCCGGCGCCTCCGCACCCGTGCTGAAGTAGCCGCCCGGGCAGAGCGTGGCGGGTCCCGGCCCGGCATCCGATAGCTTGATGCAGTGAGAACGACGTGACGAACAGCGCACCGGCCCTGCGGGTCCCGAGTGAGATCGAGCTGGACCGACGGCTCTACCGGCGGCGCCAGAACGGCAAGTCGGTCGCCATCGCCCTCGTCAGCACCCTGGTCTTCGCGGCGCTGGTCTGGCTGCTCGTCGTCAACACGCCCGGCTGGACCGCCGTGCAACAGAGCTTCTTCAACCTCGACGTCGCCATCTCGGCGTTCCCGCGCGTCATCGAGGGCCTCTGGCTGAACATCCGGGTGCTGTTCTTCGCGTCCATCGGCGTGCTCATCGTGAGCCTCCTGCTCGCGGTGATCCGCACCCTGCGCGGCCCCGTCTTCTTCCCGCTGCGCGCGCTCGCGACCGGCTACACCGACCTCTTCCGCGGCGTGCCGCTGCTCATCGTGCTCTACCTCGTCGGCTACGGGGTGCCGGGCCTCGGCCTGTTCCCGCGCATGCCCGCCGAGTTCTGGGGCACCGTCGCGCTGATCCTCACCTACTCCGCCTACGTTTCCGAGGTGTTTCGGGCCGGCATCGAGGCCGTGCACCCCTCCCAGCGCCTCGCGGCCCGCGCCCTCGGCCTCAGCCACGCCCAGACCATGCGCAAGGTCGTGCTGCCGCAGGCGGTGCGCAAGGTGACGCCGGCCCTGATGAACGACTTCGTCGCCATGCAGAAGGATGTCGGCCTCATCTCGGTGATCGGCGCCATCGACGCGGTGCGCGCCGCCCAGATCGAGACGGCCGCCAGCTACAATTTCACGCCCTATGTGCTGGCCGGCCTGCTCTTCGTGCTGCTGGCCTGGCCCACGATCCGGCTGACCGACTGGTACTCGGCCAGGATGCGCCGCCGCGAACAGATGGGAAGCATCGTATGAGTTCCCCCGACGCACGCCTCGCGGCCGGGCCGGACGGCCGCCCCGGCATGGCCCCCGACACGGGCATCGAGCCGCCCGTGCTCAGCCTGCGCGGCATCCGCAAGTCCTTCGGCGACGTCGAGGTGCTGCGCGGCATCGACCTGGATGTGCGCCGGCACGAGGTCGTTGCACTGATCGGCTCCAGCGGCTCCGGCAAGTCCACGCTGCTGCGCACGGCGAACCTGCTGGAGACGATCGACGACGGGCAGGTGTTCCTCTCCGGCACGGATGTCAGCGACCCACGCGTCAAGCTCGACGCGGTGCGCGCCCGCATCGGCGTCGTGTTCCAGCACTACAACCTGTTCCCGCACCTCAGCGTGCTCGGCAACGTGACGCTCGCCGGCCGCACGGTGCACCGGCGCGGCAAGGCGGCGGCCGAGAGGCAGGCGCTGGAGCTGCTCGACCAGGTCGGCCTGGCCGACAAGGCGCGCGAGTTTCCCGACCGGCTCTCCGGCGGGCAGCAGCAGCGCGTCGCCATCGTGCGCGCCATCGCCACCGATCCCGAGCTCTTGTTGCTCGACGAGATCACCAGCGCGCTGGACCCCGAACTCGTCGGCGAGGTGCTCGAGCTGGTGCGCACGCTCGCCCAGGGCGGCTCCACCATCCTGATGGCGACGCACGAGATGGCCTTCGCCCGCGACGTTGCCCACCGCGTCGTGTTCCTGGACGGCGGGCTGATCGTGGAGCAGGGCACGCCGGAGCGGCTGCTCAACCACCCGGAGCAGGAGCGCACCCGCAAGTTCCTCACCCGCTTCAGCGGCACCGGCCTCACGCCGCCCGCCTAGTCCCCCGTTGACTCGCGGGCGCGTGCCAGCGAAACCAGCGGGTCGACGCGCCCCGGCTACTTGCCGGTGAGCAGCGCCGCGATCGTCGCCGGCACGGCCTCGGCCACGTCGAGCGCGGTGATCGGCCCGCCCTGCGAGGCACGGCGCGCGGCGAGCGCGTGCAGAAGCGCGGCCGTCGCCGCGATCGGCGCGACCGCGCCAGGGTCCTGCGCGATGGTGCGGTGCCGCGTGGCCAGCAGCGCGCCCAGGATGCCGCCGAGCACGTCGCCGGTTCCGGCCGTGGCCAGCCAGCTCGGCGCCCCGGACACAGTGAAGCGCGCCCCGTCCGGGTGGGCGATGTAAGTCACCGCGCCCTTCAGCAACACGGTTGCGCCCAGCTGCTGCGCGGCCCGGCCGGCCCAGAGCGCCGGCTGAGCGGCGATCTGGTCGACGTGGGGCGGGCCGCCGTGGTCGGGACTGACCTTCACCGCGCCATGGCCGGCCCGGCGGGCGGTCTCCATCAGCAGCGTGGCCAGCTCACGGTAGTGCGGGGTGAGCACGACCGCGCCGCGGGCCTCGTGCACGAGGTCGAGCGCGCCGGCATCCAACACCGTCGGCACGCCCTCGGCCATCGCCTGGTCGAGCTCGCCGCCGAGGATCAGCGTGCGCCGGGCGGTCGTCATGCCCGAGCCGATCAGCCAGGCCTGCACGCGCCCGCCGACGCCGACGATCTCCGGCCGCCGCGCCATCACCAGCTGGCGCACGGCGCTCGGGCCGGTGTAGCGCACCATTCCGATGCCCGCCCGCATGGCCGCCTCGACGCCGAGCACGGCCGCACCCGGGTAGTCGTGCGAGCCGGTGATCACGCCGAGCACGCCGCGCGAGTACTTGTCATCGCCGTCGCGCGGCACCGCCAGCCATTCCCTGGCCCGTCTCTCGTCCCATTCCAGCCACTCCGCCGCGGTGTTCATATCTGAACGCTAGCTCCTCTGCGCGATGGCGATGATGTTTCCCTCGCTGTCGATGAACCAGGCGGTGTGCTCGCCGCCCAACTCGGCGACGCCGTTCTCGGTCTTCAGGCCGGGCATGTCGTACTCCTCGAACGCGACGCCCCGGCCGCGCATGTCGGCCATGGTGGCGGCGAGGTCACCGGTCTCCAGCGTCAGCGCGGTGTTCTTCGCCGTCCCGGCGAAGCTCGTCTGGTAGAGCATGAACATGCTGCCGCCGACCGAGTACAGCGAGCCGCCCTCGTCGTCCATGTCCTCCTCGGGCTCGAGGCCGAGCATGTCCTTGTAGTAGGTGCGGGCGCGAGCGAGGTCGCTCGCAGGAAGCACGCCAATGGAACGCTTGAAATCCATCATCAGGATTCCTCTTTTCTCCCCCGCCGTGAGCCTACGCCGCCGTGCCGGGGCACGGAATGGCGCGCACAGAAGCGGATCGACCACACCGTTTCCGGCCCCGGTGCGCGCCAGAGGTGCCGCTCCGCTTACGCCCGCCGGGTGGCGTCCTGCACCTCGCCGACGAGCTCCTCGATGATGTCCTCGAGGAACAAGACGCCAGTCGCCTGCCCCTCCGCGTCGAAGGCCCGCGCGAGGTGGGCCCCGGTGCGGCGCATCGAGGTCAGCGCGTCCTCGAGGTCGGTTCCCTCGAACACGGATGCCAGCTGCCTGATGCGCTTGGCCGGCACCGGCTCGTCCCAGGCCGGCGTCGTGGCGTCCGGCACCAGGTCCAGGTCGATGACGTCCTTGAGGTGCAGGTAGCCGCTCGGCTCGCCCTGCTCGTCGAGCATGACGTAGCGCGAGAACCCGTGCCGGGCGACGGCCCGCTCGAGGTCGGTCGGGGTGGCGTTGAACGGCAGGCTCACGAGCGAGGCCATGGGCACGGCGACGTCGCGCACCTTCTTGGTGGTGAACTCGAACGCCGCGGTCAGCGCGCCGGTGCTGTCGCGCAGCACGCCCTCCCGAGTGGACTGGTTGACGATTGTCGCCACCTCGTCGAGAGTGAACGCGCTCGTCGTCTCGCTCTTCGGCTCGACGCCGAACAGGCGCAGCACGCCGTTCGCCGTCGCGTTCAGGGCGACGATGACGGGCTTGAACACCCGCGCGACCAGCACCAGCGGCGGGGCCAGGATCAGCACCGCCCGGTCAGGGATGGAGAAGGAGAGGTTCTTCGGCACCATCTCGCCGAAGACGACGTGCAGGTAGGAGACCAGCAGGAGGGTGATCGCGAAGGCGACACCGCCGATCAGGGCCTCCGACCAGCCGGTCAGCGCCAGCGGGATCTCGAGCAGGTGGTGGATCGCCGGCTCGGAGACGTTGAGGATCAGCAGCGAGCACACGGTGATGCCCAGCTGGCTGGTCGCCAGCATGAGGGTGGCGTGTTCCATCGCCCAGAGCGCGGTCTTCGCGCTGGACTTGCCCGCCTCGGCGAGCGGCTCGATCTGCGAGCGGCGCGCGGAGATCACCGCGAACTCGGCGGCCACGAAGAAGGCGTTGCCGAGCAGCAACACGACCAGCCATGCCAGTCCGGCCCAGTCGTTCATCGGCTTCCCTCCGCACGGGCGGATGCCGGGGCATCCGTGCCGCCTGTGTCATCCGGCTGCGTCTCATCGGTGTCGGGCGTGAACCGGATCCGGTCGATCCGGCGCCCGTCGAGGCGTTCGACGCGCAGCTCGCCACCCTCGATGGCGACGGTGTCGCCGACGACGGGGAGGCGGCCGAGCTCGCTCATCACGAAGCCGGCGACGGTCTCGAACGGGCCCTCCTCCGGCACCTTGATGCCGGTGCGCTCCAGCAGCTCGTCCGGCCTCAGCATTCCGGGGAAGGTGAGGGAGTCGGCCTGGCGCACGATCCCGGCCCTGGCGCGGTCGTGCTCGTCGGCGACCTCGCCGACCAGCTCCTCGACCAGGTCCTCGAGCGTCGCAACGCCGGCTGTTCCGCCGTACTCGTCGACGACGACCGCCATCTGGAACCCGCGCCCGCGCAGCTCGCCCAGCAGGGTGTCGAGCTTCATGGTCTCCGGCACGCGCAGGGCGTCCGACTGCAGGGCAGAAACCGGCACGTCGGCGCGCTTGGCGCGCGGCACGGCGAGCGCCTGCTTGATGTGCACGACGCCGACGACGTCGTCCATGCTCTCGTCGATGACGGGGAAGCGCGAGTACCCGGTCTGCGCGGTGAGCTCGATCACGCTCTGCGCGGAGTCGGTGCGCGAGATGCTCGCGATGCGCGGGCGCGGGGTCATCACATCGGATGCCGTGTGCTCGGAGAAGCGCAGGGTGCGGTTCAGCAGCGTGGCCGTGTCGGCCTCGAGCATGCCCGCGCTGGCGGAGCGGCGCACGAGCGAGGAGAGCTCCTCTGCGGTGCGGGCACCGCTCAGCTCCTCCTTGGGCTCGATGCCGAAGGAGCGCAGGATTCCGTTGGCGCTGCCGTTCAGCAGGGTGATCGCCGGCTTGAACACCGCGGTGAACACGGTCTGGAACGGGATCACGAAGCGGGCTGTCGCCACCGGCAGGGCCAGGGCGAAGTTCTTCGGCACCAGCTCGCCGATGATCATCGACAGCAGCGTCGCGGTGACGATGGCGATGGTGACGGCGAGCGCCGGGACGACCGCCTCCGGCACGCCCCAGTCGGTGAGGGGGCCGCTGATCAGGCTGGAGATGGCCGGTTCCATCGTGTATCCGGTGAGCAGCGTCGTCAGCGTGATGCCGAGCTGCGCGCTCGAGAGGTGTGTCGAGGTGATCTTCAGCGCGGCAATGGTCATGCCGAGCTTGGTCTCACCCCTGTCGCGTCGGGCTTCGAGCTCCGCGCGATCGAGGTTCACCAGCGCGAACTCGCTGGCGACGAAGAGGCCCGTTCCCACGGTGAGGATGAGTCCGAGTCCAAGCAAGATCCACTCAGACACGCTGTTCACCCCCGTAGGTCACGGGCATGGGTTTATGGGCGGGCGAGTTTGCAGGGGGAGGGTCGTCCATCGTGTAGCCAGTATAAGTGACTCGCGCTACCAACTCACTGGGAGCGCCTTGCCCTCCTCGTAGCCGGCCGCGGACTGGATGCCGACCCTGGCGCGCTGCTGGAACTCGGCGATGTCCGTGGCCCCCGCGTAGGTGAAGGAGCTGCGCACCCCGGAGGTGATCATGTCGAGCAGGTCCTCGACGGAGGGGCGGAGCGGGTCCAGGTAGATCTTCGAGGAGGAGATCCCCTCGGCGAAGAGCATCTTGCGGGCCAGCTCGTAGGCGTCGAGCCGCTCGAAGCGCTCCTGGACGGCCTTGGTGGAGGCCATCCCCCAGCTCTCCTTGTACAGCCGGCCCGCGGCATCCGTCGCCAGCTGGCCCGGCGCCTCGATCGTGCCGGCGAACCAGGACCCGATCATGACGGATGCCGCGCCGGCCGCGAGGGTCAGGGCGACGTCGCGCGGGTAGCGCACCCCGCCGTCCGCCCAGACGTGCGCGCCCTGCGCGCCGGCCGCCTCCGCGGTCTCCAGCACGGCGGAGAACTGCGGCCGCCCGACGGCGGTCATCATGCGGGTCGTGCACATCGCGCCGGGGCCGACGCCGACCTTGATGATGCTCGCGCCCGCCGAGACGAGGTCGCCGACGGCGTCCGCGGTGACGACGTTGCCGGCCACCAGCGGGATGCCGAGGCCGAGGCTGCTGACGGCGGCGAGGGCGCGCAGCATGGCCTCCTGGTGCCCGTGCGCCGTGTCGAGCACGAGCACGTCGACGCCGGCCGCGGCCAGCGCCTGCGCCTTGGCTGCGACGTCGCCGTTCACGCCGATGGCCGCGGCGACGACGAGCCGCCCGTCCGCGTCGACCGCGGGCTGGTAGAGGGTGGAGCGCAGCGCGCTGGTACGGCTGAGCGTGCCGACCACGGCGCCGTGGTGCATGACGGGGGCGAAATCGAGCTCGGCGGCGGTCATCACGTCGAAGGCGCGCCGGGCCGTGTCGACGTCGTCGGCGTCCAGCGCGGTGAGCTCGCCGTGCAGCAGGTCGCCGAGCCGGGCGTCCGGCGGGGCGGTCGCCAGCCGGGCCGCCTGGATGCAGCCGCGGTAGGCGCCGCCCTCCTCGTGCAGCACGATGCCGTGCCCGGCGACGGCCGGCACCTGCGCCAGCGCGTCGGCGACGGTGGCGTCCGGCGAGAAGGAGAAGGGGGTGTCGAAGCGCACCGACTGCGACTTCACCCAGCGGATGGATGCATCCAGCTGCTGCAGGGGCGTGTCCTGCGGCAGCACGCCGAGGCCGCCGCGACGCGCCAGCGATGCGGCCAGCCGCGGCCCGGTCACCGAGTTCATGTTCGAGGCGACGATCGGGATGGTGGCGCCGGTGCCGTCGTTCGGCGCGAGGGAGACGTCGAGGCGGCTGCCGATGGCGGAGCGACTGGGCACCAGGAACACATCGGAGTAGGTGAGATCGTGGCTCGGCGTTGTGCTGTAGAACTCCATGTGGCCCACGCTAGCCCCGAACCGGGCCGACGCGCGAGGCGCACAGACAACGACGGCCGGAAAAGGGGATTAGGCTTGGAAGCCGCGGCATGTGCTCACGCGAGCCCATCCGCATCCCTGTTCCAAATCAACGAAGAGAGTGGGCGATCGGCTGTGTCGAGCCAGTTGACCGGGTCGGGTTCCGACGAAACAACGTCGGAAGAATTTGGAGCCAATGAATGGCTCGTCGACGAAATGTACGAGAGATTCCTCGTTGACAAGAATTCTGTCGACCAGTCGTGGTGGCCGATTCTGCAGAATTACACCCCGAGCAGCCCGGATGCCGAAGCGGCCCAGGGCGCGGTCACGCACCCGATCACCGCGCCGATCCCCGTGATCGGCACCCAGCCTGCGGCCAAGACCACCTCGGTCGCGCCCAAGCCGGAGCCGGTTCCCGCGGACGCGCCGGTCACCAACTCGCAGCCGGTGATCCCCGCCGAGCAGGTGGAGACCGCGCCGGACGAGGTCACCCCGCTGCGCGGCATGGCCAAGACGCTCGCCGTCAACATGGACGCCAGCCTGAGCATGCCCACCGCCACCAGCGTGCGCACCATCCCGGCGAAGCTGATGATCGACAACCGCATCGTCATCAACAACCACCTCAAGCGCGCCCGCGGCGGCAAGATCTCCTTCACCCACATGATCGGCTGGGCTCTGATCCAGGCGCTCAAGGTGTTCCCCAGCCAGAACGTCTACTACACCGAGGTCGACGGCAAGCCCTCCGTCGTCAAGCCCGCCCACGTGGGCCTCGGCATCGCCATCGACATCCCCAAGCCCGACGGATCGCGCGCCCTGCTGGTGCCCGCCATCAAGCGCGCAGACACGATGACCTTCAGCGAGTACCTCGCGGCCTACGAGGACCTGGTCCGTCGCGCCCGCGGCAACAAGCTGACCGCCGACGACTTCAGCGGCGCCTCCATCTCGCTCACCAACCCGGGCGGCATCGGCACCGTGCACTCCGTGCCCCGCCTGATGAAGGGTGCCGGCTGCATCATCGGCGCCGGCGCGCTCGAGTACCCGGCCGAGTTCCAGGGCTCCAGCGAGAAGACGCTGGCCGGTCTGGCCATCGGCAAGACCATCACGCTCACCAGCACCTACGACCACCGCGTCATCCAGGGTGCCGGCTCCGGCGAGTTCCTGAAGATCGTGCACGAGCTGCTCACCGGCCAGCGCACCTTCTACTCCGACATCTTCTCGGCGCTGCGCATCCCGTACGCCCCGATCGAGTGGGCGCCCGACATCAGCGTCGACCTCGCCAGCGCCGTCGACAAGACGGCCCGCGTGCAGGAGCTCATCAACTCCTTCCGCGTGCGCGGCCACCTGATGGCCGACATCGACCCGCTCGAGTACGTGCAGCGCTCGCACCCCGACCTCGACATCGCCTCCCACGGCCTCACCTTCTGGGACCTGGACCGCGAGTTCGTCACCGGCGGCTTCGGCGAGCGGCGCTCCGCGCCGCTGCGCGACATCCTCGGCGTGCTGCGCGACTCCTACTGCCGCACCACCGGCATCGAGTACATGCACATCCAGGACCCGGTCCAGCGCCGCTGGGTGCAGTCCAAGGTGGAGCGCAAGTACGAGAAGCCCACCCACGACGAGCAGATGCGCATCCTCGGCAAGCTCAACGAGGCCGAGGCCTTCGAGACCTTCCTGCAGACCAAGTACGTCGGCCAGAAGCGCTTCAGCCTCGAGGGCGGCGAGTCCACCATCGCCCTGCTGGACGCCATCCTCGCCGGCGCGGCGGAGACCGGCCTCGACGAGGCCGCGATCGGCATGGCCCACCGCGGCCGCCTCAACGTGCTCACCAACATCGCCGGCAAGACCTACGGCCAGGTGTTCCAGGAGTTCGAGGGCACCGCGAACAACAAGAACGTGCAGGGCTCCGGCGACGTCAAGTACCACCTCGGCACCGAGGGCGTCTTCCGCAGCAGCACCGGCGCGCAGATCCCCGTCTACCTCGCCGCGAACCCCTCGCACCTCGAGGCCGTCGACGGCGTGCTCGAGGGCATCGTCCGCGCCAAGCAGGACCGCAAGCCGATCGGCACCTTCTCCACGCTGCCGATCCTGATCCACGGTGACGCGGCCATGGCCGGCCAGGGCGTCGTGCTCGAGACGCTGCAGATGTCGCAGCTGCGCGCCTACCGCACCGGCGGCACCATCCACGTCGTCGTGAACAACCAGGTCGGCTTCACCACTCCCCCCGGAGAGGCGCGCAGCTCGGTCTACTCGACGGATGTCGCCAAGACCATCCAGGCCCCGATCTTCCACGTGAACGGCGACGACCCAGAGGCCGTCGTCCGGGTGGCGGAGCTCGCCTTCGCCTACCGCCAGGAGTTCAAGCGCGACGTCGTCATCGACCTCATCTGCTACCGCCGCCGCGGGCACAACGAGGGCGACGACCCCTCGATGACCCAGCCGCTGATGTACAACCTGATCGAGGCCAAGCGCTCGGTGCGCAAGCTCTACACCGAGGCCCTCGTCGGCCGCGGCGACATCACCGAGGAGGAGTACGAGGCGTCGCACCGCGACTTCCAGGACCGCCTCGAGCGCGCCTTCATGGAGACGCACGCGGCGCAGACCGGCTCGATGACCGTCGTCAACCCGCTGGGCACCGGCGAGGCCGAGAGCGACGACGCGATCGGCGTACCGGAGACCACTGGCGTCAGCGAGGCCGTCGTGCAGCTGATCGGCGATGCATTCAACAACAAGCCGGCCGGCTTCACCGTGCACAACAAGCTGCAGCAGCTGCTGCAGAAGCGCCTCGACATGAGCCGCAACGGCAACATCGACTGGGCGTTCGGCGAGCTGCTCGCGCTCGGTTCGCTGCTGCTGGAGGGCACCCCGGTGCGCTTCGCCGGCCAGGATGCCCGCCGCGGCACCTTCGTGCAGCGCCACGCCGTGCTGCACGACCGCGTGAACGGCCAGGAATGGCTGCCACTGGCGAACCTGAGCGACAGCCAGGCCCGCTTCTGGATCTACGACACGCTGCTCAGCGAGTACGCCGCGATGGGCTTCGAGTACGGCTACTCGGTGGAGCGCGCGGACGCCCTCGTGCTCTGGGAGGCCCAGTTCGGCGACTTCGCCAACGGCGCCCAGACCATCATCGACGAGTTCATCGCCTCGGCCGAGCAGAAGTGGGGCCAGCGCTCGAGCGTCGTGCTGCTGCTGCCGCACGGCTATGAGGGTCAGGGCCCCGACCACTCCTCCGCCCGCATCGAGCGCTTCCTGCAGCTGTGCGCGGAGAACAACATGACGGTGGCCCGCCCGTCGACGCCCGCGTCGTACTTCCACCTGCTGCGCCGCCAGGCGTACCAGCGCCCGCGCCGCCCGCTCGTCGTCTTCACGCCGAAGGCGATGCTGCGCCTCCGCGGGGCGTCCAGCGATGTCGCCGACTTCACCAGCGGTGCGTTCGAGCCGGTGATCGACGATGTGCGGATCACCGACAAGGCCGCCGTCAAGCGCGTGCTGTTCATGGCCGGGAAGGTCTTCTACGACCTGCGCAGCGAGCTGGAGAAGAACCCGAACCCCGAGATCGCCCTGGTGCGCCTCGAGCAGTTCTACCCGCTGCCCGCCGTCGAGCTGAAGGCGGTCGTCGACCAGTACCCGAACGCCGAGCTGTACTGGGTGCAGGACGAGCCGGAGAATCAGGGCGCCTGGCCGTTCTTCTGCCTCGAGACGGCGAAGCTGGGCCACCGCCCGGTCGGCGTCGTGTCGCGCCCGGCATCCGCCTCGCCGGCCGCCGGATCGGCCAAGCGCCACGCCGCAGAGCAGTCCGAGCTGCTGCGCACCGCGCTGACGCTCGACTAACCGCGCACGCCGGAAGGCCCGCCCCGACCACCCGGTCGCGGCGGGCCTTCTGCGTTCCCGGTCGGCGAGCCTAGGCTGGGCGCATGAGCGAGCAGAGCAACGCGAGGCGGGCCGGCGCCGCCGTCGGGCGGGCGGCCAGCAGCGCCGCCCGCGGCACCCGTTCGGCGATCCGCAAGAACCCGACGGCCGACAAGGTGTACCGGACGGGCGTCGGCGTGGTGGGCGGCAGCACGCTCGCCCTCGGCGTCGTGCTGATGCCGCTGCCCGGCCCGGGCACCCTGATCGTGCTGGGCGGCCTCGGCATCCTCGCCACCGAGTTCGAGGGCGCGCGGAGGGTCAGCGGCAGGGCCAACGCGGCCGCGCAGAAGGTCGCACGGAAGGCCAGCGAGGCGGCGAGGGCAGCCAGGGCGCGTCGGGACGCGGCCCGGACGGCCGCGCCCACTCCTGCGCCCCCGGCCGCGCCCACGCCCCGGTAGCGGCCCACAGACAACGAGCGGGGGCTCCCGCACAGTGCGCGCGCTGCGCACTGTGCGGGAGCCCCCGCTCGACTCTGCCCTGCCTGCCGCTAGCGGGCGTCGACGGAGCGGGGCTCCTCCGGCATCCGGGACAGCTTCGACGGCCACCAGATGGCGCGGCCGATGTCGTAGCTGAGCGCCGGGATCAGCAGCGAGCGCACCAGGAAGGTGTCCAGCAGCACGCCGAAGGCGACGATGAACGCGAGCTGGGCCAGGAACAGGATGGGCAGCACACCGAGCGCGGCGAACGTGGCCGCCAGAACCAGACCGGCCGAGGTGATGACCCCGCCGGTCACGACGAGCCCGCGCAGCACGCCCTCCCGGCTGCCGTGCACCAGCGCCTCCTCGCGCACCCTCGTCATCAGGAAGATGTTGTAGTCCACGCCGAGCGCGACCAGGAACACGAAGCCGAACAACGGCACGACGGGGTCGGCTCCCGCGAAGTCGAACACGTTGTTGAAGACGACCGCCGAGACGCCGAGCGCGGAGGCGAACGACAGCACCACGCTGGCGATCAGCAGCAGCGGCGCGACGATCGCGCGCAGCAGCAGCATCAGGATCAGCATGATGACGATGAGCACGAGCGGGATGATCAGGTTGCGGTCGTGGATCGCGGCCGTGTTGGTGTCCAGCGCAACGGCGGTCGTGCCGCCGACCAGCACCGGGTCCTCCGCCGTTCCGACGCCGGCGAGCTCGGTGCGCAGCTCGGTGACGAGTGCCTCCGCCTCGAGCGAGTCGCCCGGGTAGTTGAGGGTGGCCTGCAGCAGCACCTGCCCGTCGATCACGGTGGGCGCCGTCGGGGCGGCTCCGGGGGCGCCGATGGCCTGGATGCCGTCGGAGGTCACCGGCAGGCTGCCGCTCGGCGAGTCGGCGGAGAGCACGGTGACGGAGGCCACCCCGTCGGTGGCCAAGGCCACGTCGGCGGCGTCCTGCAGCGCGCCCTCCGGCGCGACGATCACGGCCGGGGTCCCGGAACCGCCCGGGAAGTGCTCGCTGATCAGCGCCTGGCCGTCGCGGGACTGCGACTCCCCCAGCACGAACTCGCTGGAGGGCACCCCGTCGGCCTTGAGGCCGAGCATGCCGAGCGCCATCACGCCGAGGACCAGGGTGGAGGTGATCCAGATGGTGCGCGGGCGGCGGCGGATGAAGCGCGCCACTGCGGGCCATGCACCCTTCTCGGTGAGGCTCTTCTCGCTCGGGCCGACCTCGCCGAGCTTGGGCCGGCGCGGCCAGAAGGCGGTGCGCCCGGCCCAGAGCATCAGCGCCGGCAGCAGGGTCAGCGAGGCGAGGAGGGCGAAGACGATTCCGATCGCGGCGACCGGGCCGAGGATCTTGTTGGAGTTGAGGTCGCTGAACAAGAGCAGCAGCAGGGCGGCGATCACCGTTCCGCCGGCGGCCAGGATCGGCTCCCAGGAGCCGCGCAGCGCGGCCCAGGTGGCGGCCCATTTGCTCTCGTGCACGTGCAGCGCCTCGCGGTAGCGGGCGATGTAGAGCAGCGAGTAGTCGGTGGCGGCGCCGATCACGAGGATGAAGAGGATGCCCTGGGTCTGGCCGTTGATGAGCAGGATGTCGGCCGCGGCCAGCTGCACGACGACGAAGACGGCCGCGCAGAGCGCGGCCATGCTGGAGCCGAGCATGATCAGCGGCAGCAGCGGGGAGCGGTAGACGATGACGAGGATGAGGAAGACGGCCGAGAGGGCGACGGCCAGCAGCAGCCCGTCGATGCCGGCGAAGGCGCCGGAGAGGTCGGCGGTGAACCCGGCCGGGCCGGCGAGGATGCTGGTGAGGCCCGGGGTGTCGAGCTCGGCCAGTTCGGCGCGCAGCTCCACGACGGTGTCCTTGACCTCGCCGGTGGCGTCGATCTGCACGAACACCTCCGCGGCCTCGCCGTCCTCGGAGGGGATGGCCGGGGAGACGCCGTCGGCCAGCACGCCCGGTGTGCCCTGGAACGCGGTGGCCGCGTCCGCGATGACGGCGCGGTCGGCATCGGTCAGGCCGCCGTCGCGCTGGAAGATGACGATCGCGGGGATCGCGTCGGTTCCACGGAACTCGGACTGGATCTGCTGCACCTGGGTGGCCTCGGAGCTGGCCGGCAGGAACTGGACAGCGTCGTTGGTGGCGACGTCGCCGATCTTGCCGAAGGAGGCCCCGCCGATGCCGAACAGGGCGAACCAGACGAGGATCAGGACGGCGGGGATGGTGGCGCGCAGCCAGCGCGGAACGCGCGTCGACGGGCGGGGCGGCGCGGTGGCCGGATCGAGTGCAGTTTTGTTCACGCAACCAAGGCTATCGATTTACCTAGCCAGGCGAAACAATCAAAAGTTTGACGCTGCCGGGCGCGCCGTCACTGCCGTCGCCGCTCAGGCGTGCTGCTGGGAGAGGCGCAGGCGCGAGAGCACCATGTCGCGCAGGTCTTCCGGCGCGGTCTCCTTGCAGGCGCGCTGGACCGTCTCGGTCAGCACGACGCCGATCAGGTGCTCCGTCGTGCACTCCGCGCAGTTCGCGAGGTGCTCGCGGATGTCCGCCGCGTCAGAGCTGCACAGTTCGTTGTGCAGATACTCCTCGAGTTCTGCCTTGGCTTTCTCACATCCGCAATCGCTCATTTTTTGCTCCTAGGTGCGCGCGCACCGGTGTCCGGGTTGAGGCCGATGCCCTGCTCTTGGGCATATCCGGCCAGCATTTCTCTCAGCATCCGGCGGCCGCGGTGCAGGCGGCTCATGACGGTGCCGATGGGGGTCTTCATCATGTCGGCGATCTCCTGGTAGGAGAAGCCCTCGACGTCGGCGAAGTAGACGGCCAGCCGGAAGTCCTCCGGCAGCGACTGCAGCGCGTCCTTGACGGTGCTGTCGGGCAGGTGGTCGATCGCCTCCGCCTCCGCCGAGCGGGTCGAGCTGGCGGTGCGCGACTCCGCGCCGCCGAGCTGCCAGTCCTCGAGCTCGTCGATGGTGCCCTGATACGGCTCGCGCTGCTTCTTGCGGTACGTGTTGATGAACGTGTTGGTGAGGATCCGGTAGAGCCACGCCTTGAGGTTCGTGCCCTGCTCAAACTGCTTGAACGCGGCGAAGGCCTTGACGAAGGTCTCCTGCACGAGGTCTTGCGCATCGGAGGGGTTCTTCGTCATCCGCAACGCAGCGCCGTAGAGCTGGTCGATGAAGGGGAGCGCTTGCTCCTCGAACAGCGCACTCAAATCTGGCTGGTCTGCGTGAGGCGTTTCCGCTTCTGGTGATTCGTTGCTCATCACCGGCAAGCTTAGGGCGTCGGATGCCGTGAACGCCTGGGTCGGGCGTTCCAGTAGTGCGGCCTCTGGCATTGTTCTCCTCACGCTCCGGTGTCATCTTCGGGTGCCGCGCACCCGTACCGACTATCCTGATAACCAATGCTGATCTCGAGATATTCCAAGCCCGACTTCGACCCCTACGGCGAAAACAGCCCTGAGCCCGAAGAAACGCTGTGGCCGGCGCCAACCGCGACCGCACCGGTGAGCGCCGTTCTCTCACTTCCGGGGTCGAAATCGCTCACCAACCGGGAGCTCGTGCTCTCGGCCCTGGCCGACGGGCCGTCGCTGCTGCGCTCGCCGCTGCACTCCCGCGACAGCGCGCTGATGGTTGAGGCGCTCCGCGAGCTCGGCACCGTGATCGAGGCCGTCCCCGGCCACGGCGAGTACGGCGACGACCTGCTGATCACCCCGGCGGAGGAGCTCTCCGGCAGCACCACGATCGACTGCGGGCTGGCCGGCACCGTCATGCGCTTCCTGCCGCCGCTGGCGGGCCTCGCGCTCGGCCCCACCACCTTCGACGGCGATGAGGCCGCCCGCCGCCGCCCGATGGCCACCACGATCAGCTCGCTGCGCGCCCTCGGCGTCGACATCAACGACGACGGCCGCCCCGTGCTCCCGTTCACCGTGCACGGCACCGGCCACATCACGGGCGGCGAGGTCACCATCAACGCCTCCCTCTCCAGCCAGTTCGTCTCCGGCCTGCTGCTGGCCGCCTCCCGCTTCGACGAGGGCCTCTCCCTCACGCACGACGGCGAGCGCCTGCCGAGCCTGCCCCACATCGAGATGACGATCGCGACCCTCGCCGCCCGCGGCGTCACCGTCGAGAACCCCGCCACCGGCCAGTGGGTCGTCGCGCCCGGGCCGATCGCCGCCGCGGAGGTCGACATCGAGCCCGACCTCTCCAACGCCGCCCCCTTCCTGGCCGCCGCGCTCGTCACCGGCGGCACGGTCACCATCACCGGCTGGCCGAGCGAGACCACCCAGATCGGCGCCAGGCTGGCCGACCTCCTGCCCCTGTTCGGCGCGACGGTCAGCCGCGACGGCGACCGCCTCACCGTGACCGGCGGCGAGAGCATCCGCGGCGTCACCCTCGACCTGCCGGAGGGCGGCGAGCTCGTGCCCAACCTGGTCGCGCTGGCCGCGCTCGCCTCCGAGCCGAGCACGATCACCGGCATCGGCCACATCCGCCACCACGAGACCGACCGGCTGGCCGCGCTCGTCACCGAGATCAACAAGCTCGGCGGCCGGGTCACCGAGCTGGAAGACGGCCTGCACATCGAGCCGGCCGAGCTGCACGGCGGCACCTGGCTGAGCTACGAGGACCACCGCATGGCCACGACGGGCGCCATCATCGGACTCGCCGTTCCCGGCGTCGCCATCGAGGATGTCGGCACCACGGCCAAGACGCTGCCGCAGTTCACGGCGCTCTGGCACGGCATGCTGGGCGGCCACGGCGCATGAGCTGGTGGGCGGGAGCCGACGATGACGACGATGAGCAGGAGCTCGACGAAACGGCCGTGCGGGTGCGGCCGAACCGCAAGGGCAACCGGCCGCGCACCAAGACCAGGCCGGAGCACAGCGACGCGCTGACCGGCCGGGTGCTCGGCGTCGACCGCGGCCGCTACACGGTGCTGCTCGACGAGAACACTCCAGAGGAGCGCCAGGTCACCTCCGCGCGCGCCAGCGAGCTGCGCAAGAAGGCCGTCGTCACCGGCGACCGGGTCGACATCGTCGGCGACACCTCCGGCGCTGAGGGCAGCCTGAGCCGGATCGTGCGGATCCAGCCGCGCGTCACCCTGCTCCGCCGCAGCGCCGACGACACCGACGCCGTCGAGCGCGTCATCGTCGCCAACGCCGACCAGATGCTGATCGTGGTCGCCGCCGCGAACCCGGAGCCGCGCATCCGCCTGGTCGACCGCTACCTGGTCGCCGCCTACGACGCGGGCATCACGCCGATCCTCTGCGTCACCAAGACCGACCTCGCCGACCCGTCCGAGTTCCTCGCCAACTTCGCCGGCCTCGACTTCCAGGTGTTCACCAGCCGCACCGACGAGATGCCGCTGGAATCCATCTCTGCCTCCCTCGTCGGCCACGACACCGTCTTCGTCGGGCACTCCGGCGTGGGCAAGTCGACCCTCGTCAACGCCCTCGTGCCGGACGCGCAGCGCGCCGTCGGCGTGGTCAACACCGTCACCGGCCGCGGCCGGCACACCTCCTCCTCGACGGTGTCCCTGCGCCTGCAGACGGATGCCGGCCGCGGCTGGGTGATCGACACGCCGGGCGTGCGCTCCTTCGGCCTCGGCCACATCAACACCGAGAACATCCTCAAGGCCTTCACCGACCTGGCCACGATTGCCGAGGAGTGCCCGCGCGGCTGCACCCACCTGCCGGACGCGCCGGACTGCGCCATCATCGAGGCCGTCGAGGCGGGCAGGCTCGGCGACACCGGGGCGGCCCGGCTGGACTCGCTGCAACGCCTGCTCGGCACCTTCGCGCCCTCCAACCGCGCGGTCAGCACCGAGCGCTAGCCGCCGGCGTGCCCCGGCCAGGGGCGCGGGCACGCACGAGGCGCGCAGCCACAGCGGCTACGGTGGAAGCATGACCGAATCTGTGCGTCTCGAGCCCGGCCAGACCGCCCCCGACTTCACCCTGCAGGACCAGAGCGGCACCGCCGTCTCGCTCTCCTCCTACCGCGGCCAGAAGGTCGTGCTCTACTTCTACCCGGCGGCGATGACACCGGGGTGCACCACCCAGAGCTGCGACTTCCGCGACAACCTCGGCACGCTGGCATCCGCAGGCTATGCGGTGCTCGGCGTCTCCAAGGACGACGTCGCCAAGCTCGCCGCCTTCGCCGAGCGGGACGCGCTGACCTTCCCGCTGCTCAGCGACGCGGACCTGGCCGTGCACAAGGCCTACGGTGCCTGGGGCGAGAAGAACAGCTACGGCCGCATCATCACGGGCACGCTGCGCTCCACCTTCGTCATCGACGAGGAGGGCCGCATCACGCACACCTTCTACAACACCAAGGCCACCGGCCACGTGGCGATGCTACGCAAGCGCCTCGGCATCGCCGCCTGAGGCGCCCAGCTGGTTCCGGATGCCGGGAGCCAGCAGCAGCACGATCACCACGAGGGAGGGCGCCAGCAGCGCCCACCCGGCGGCGGGGTTCGCGTAGGTGCCCTGGAAGCAGCCGGCGGCGACGGCGATCTGCATGAGCTGCCAGCCGATGCCCGCGCCGCGGATCCAGGACTGACGACGCAGCGCACCGACCGCGATGGCGACCACGAAGGCGAATGCGACGACCGTGAGCGCCAGGATGACGAGCGCGCTGACCAGCGACGCCGGCTGCTCTGTGAGCAGTTCGAAGACCAGCCAGAGCACGGCGGCGGCGAGGAGTGCTGCCTCGGCGAACAGCAGGGTGCGCAGTAGCACCATTCCGCGGGAGGGGCGACGCCGGAACGGGGGGTATTCGCCCCCACCATCGGGGGTATACAGCTCGTTACTCACAGAGGAATCCCATACAAAACTATTGATTTGACCCGCTCACTATGGGAGCATATTTGAGGTCAAGTTGACGCTCACAGGGACGTGAGCTGATCATTTCAGATTCTACTTCCTGCAACCTGACTGTTACTCGCACGTGAGCCGGATGGCTCCGCAGAACATCCCCCGCAATAAAGGAGCACCCCCATGGATTGGCGCGATAAAGCTGCCTGCCTGACCGCCGACCCCGAGCTCTTCTTCCCCGTCGGGAACACGGGACCGGCCGTCGACCAGATCGAGAAGGCGAAGGCCGTCTGCGGTCGCTGCAACGTCACCGAGATCTGCCTGCAGTACGCACTGGAGACCGGGCAGGACTCCGGCGTCTGGGGTGGCCTCAGCGAAGACGAGCGCCGCGCGCTCAAGCGCCGCGCCGCCCGCGCGCGCCGCGCCTCCTAGCCCGAGACACTGAACCAGCAGAAGCGCCGCACGGATCCCGTGCGGCGCTTCTCTGTGTGTGTGTCCAGGCTGTGTGCCCGCGCTACTGGCGCTTGTCCAGCCAGCGCAGCGGGATCTCGATCGTCACCTCGGTGCCGCTGCCGAGCACGGTGTGCCAGTCGATTGTGCCGCCGAGCTCGCCCTGGATCAGGGTGCGCACGATCTGGGTGCCGAGGCCCGAGCCGACCTTGCCCTCCGGCAGGCCGGAGCCGGTGTCGCGCACGCGCACGGTGAGCGTCTCGTCATCCCGTTCGGCGATGATCTCCACCTCGCCCTCGCGGCCGGCCAGGCCGTGCTCGACCGCGTTGGTGACGAGCTCGGTCAGCGCCAGCGCCAGCGGGGTGGCGTACTCGCTCGGCAGCACGCCGAAGGTGCCGCTGGACTTGGGGTGCACGGTCGTGTTGTGCGCGGAGGCCACCTCGGCCACGAGCAGCAGCACCCGGTCGAACACGGCGTCGAAGTCGACGTTCTGGCTGAGTCCCTCTGACAGGGTGTCGTGCACGACGGCGATGGCCGCGACGCGGCG
This sequence comes from Microterricola pindariensis, assembly GCF_002936985.1. GTDB lineage: Bacteria > Actinomycetota > Actinomycetes > Actinomycetales > Microbacteriaceae > Microterricola > Microterricola pindariensis. The sequence continues at coordinate 58,460 of NZ_MPZN01000004.1, forward strand.
CATGGCCTGCGTCAGCGCCTCCCTGGCCTCCTCCGAGCGGCCGCGGCGGGCCTGGATGCGCAGCAGCGAGGCCACGGTCTGCAGGTTGTTCTTCACCCGGTGGTGGATCTCGCGGATCGTCGCGTCCTTCGTGATCAGCTCGCGCTCCTGGTGGCGCAGCTCAGTCACGTCGCGGCAGAGCACGATGGCCCCGACCCGCTCGCCGCGGTTGCGGATGGGGATCGCCCGGAGGCCGACCGTGACGCCGCGCGCCTCGATGTCGGTGCGCCACGGCGCCCGCCCGGTGACGACGAGCGGCAACGACTCGTCCACGACGAGCTTGCCCGGCAGCAGCTTGGTGGTGACCTCGGCCAGCGACTCCCCCTCGAGCTCGTCGGCGAAGCCCATCCGGTTGAACGCGGAGAGCGCGTTCGGGCTGGCGAAGGTGGTCACACCGTCCACGTCGAGGCGGATCAGGCCGTCGGAGGCGCGCGGGGCGCCGCGGCGCGGCCCGGTCGGGGCGCCGAGGTCGGGGAAGTCGCCGGAGGCGATCATCGCGAACAGCTCGCTGGCGCAGTCGTTGAAGGTGAGCTCCTGGCGGCCCGGCGTGCGCGCCTCGCTCAGGTTGGTGTGCCGGGTCAGCACGGCGACGGGCGCCTCTGCGACGGCCGAGCCGGATGCCGAGAGTCGGCGCATCACGGGGACGGCCTTGACGCGGGTGGGCGTCTCCTCGTACCAGTCCGGCGCGGTGTTGTCGACGATCCGGGCGGTCTCGAAGGCCTCCGTCACCTGTTTGCGCCACTCGGCCTTGATCTCCTGGCCGACGAAGTCGCGGTAGAACAGCGTCGCGGCGCTCGAGGGCCGGGCGTGCGCGACGGCGACGAAGCTGCCCGCCTCCGTTGGCACCCAGAGGACGATGTCGGCGAAGGCGAGGTCGGCGATGAGCTGACCGTCGGCGACGAGCATGTGCAGCCAGTCAACATCCAGCTGACTGCTGCGGCCCTGGGCAAGTACGAGATCACTAAGCGTCGACACGGATCCAGCGTACCTTTACCGGGCGGTGCCACAGCGCGGCCGGCGCATCCGGCGGCGCGGTAGCTGGCCGGATCCCGGCACCAACTCCTCCGTGACGAGGCGGCGGATGCCGGCCAGCACCGCCGAGCGCGGTGCGGCATCGCGCAGTGTCCGGCCCTCCAACACCGCCGTGTCCAGGGCGTTCAACTCGTGCGGCAGCAGCGTCGCCTGTTCGATGCCGCCGAAGCGCCGCAGCGTCTGGCGCACCTGGCCGTGCGGGTCCAGGCCGATGGCGCTGGCCCGCACCCGGTTGATGACGACACTGAGACTGGCCGTCGGCGCGTACTCCGGCAGTGCGGCGAAGCCGCGGAGGAACCGGGACATGCCGACCGGGTCGGCCAGCCCGACGGCCACGACGTGGTCGGCCGCCGCCAGCGCGGCGACGGCGGCCGCGTTCCGCCGCGGCGCGAACAGGTCGCTGGCGATCTCCTCGTCGCGTTCCAGGCAGAAGCCGATGTCGACCACCGTGTACTCCACCCAGTCCCGGCAAGCCTCGATCGTCGCCGCGACCTTCTCGGCGCCGAGCTCCGGCCAGCGCTCCGCCCGGCCGATGCCCGTCAGCACCCAGAGGGCGCCGGGCGGCGCGGGGTAGCGCTCCGCGACCCGCTCCAGCTCGGCCCGGTTCAAACCACCGCCACCGCCGAGCCGGCAGGCGGCGGCGAAGCCGGGCGACTCGTCCAGCAGGCCGAGCACGGGCGCCACGCTGCCGCCATAGCTGTCGGCATCCGCCAGCACGACGGAGCGGCCGAGGGCGGCGATCTCGGCCGCGATGTTGACGGCCACGGTGGTGCGCCCCGGCGCCCCGGCCGGGCCCCAGACGACGATGACGGTGCCGCCCCGTCCCGCGACGGGCTGTGCCGGCCGCGGCTCAGGCGGGCCGGGGTCGCCCGCGCCGAGCTGCGCCTCGATCTCTGTCCAGGGGGCGGCCGCCCCGAGCACCTCGTGCAGGCCGATCCGCGCGGCGTGGGCGCGCTCGGCGGCGTCGGAGGCGAGCGCGATCAGCCGGATTCCGCGGCGGTCACAGGCGGCGAGCAGCTCGGCCCCGAGGGTCTGCGCGGTGGCCGAGACGAGCACGACGTCGATGCCGCCGGTCGCGGAGGCGTCCAGGGCGGCGACCACCTCGCGTGCGGTGCCGAGCCGGGCCGCAATCCGGTGCCCGTGCTCGAGGATGTCGGCCAGCAGCCTGTCCTCCGTGCGGGCGTCGAGAGCCAGCGCGAGGGTGGCCACCGCTACTCCCCCGCCTGCGCCATGCTGGCCGGGACCAGCGAGAGCGCGTCCCCGTTGGCGACCGCCTGCAGCACGGCGGCGACCTTGGCGGTCGGCAATCGCAGCTCGACCGAGCGCCCCTGCCCGCCCAGGATTCCCCCGCCGTCGATCACGCGCACCACCTCGGCGGCGGAGAGGATGACGGCCGGCGGCCCGAAGCGGCCGTGCTCGAGCTGTTCCGCCGCCCAGAGGTCGACCGGCGCCCCGGGCGCGACCGCGGCGGCGATGTCGCCGGAGAGGGCGACCACGACCCCGGTCTGACCGGCCTCCGACTGCGGGCTGAGGGCGGAGGCGGGGATCAGCTCCCCTGCGGCCACGGCACGGGTGAGCACGAGGCCCTCCTCCGGCAGCTCGCCGACCGCGAGATAGCGCTCCCCGACCGCGCCCAGACGTACAGGGGCCGCCTCCAGCTGCGCGGCGGTGATCGTCGTGCCGGCCGGGAGCATGCCGCGGGCCGCGTAGACCTCGGCGGTGTCGTCGACGCCGGCCACGATGGCAGAGACGCCGACGATCGACCCGGCGACGAGCACGATGCCGACCGCGAAGCGCGGGTCGAACCAGAACGGCCGCTTGGACCCCCGCACGCTCTCACCCTCGACCTGCCCCATGAGCGCGCCCTCCGTCCGTGACGCCCGCGAGCGCTGCCGACCGCGATGCGGCTCCCATGATCGCAAATATCCGGGTCGCCCGAAAAAGTTATCCACAGCTTGGATCTGGCCGTTCCGCGCACCGCGCGCGCGGCGATAATCGAAGCATGCCCGCTGCCGCCCCCGACGACGCCCTCGGTCGCTTCGTGACCCTGGGCGACACCGCCGAGATCCTGAAGATCAGCGTCGACGAGGCGCTGGCGCTCGTCCGCTCCGGCGAGCTGCCGGCGATCCGGGTCGGCCGGGCGGCCGACACGAGCGGCGGGGCGAGCAGGTGGCGGGTGGAGCGCACGGTGTTGGAAGCGTACATCGAGGGCAAGTACGAGGAGACCCGGCGGATGGGGCTCTGGAACCAGGCCGAGTTCGCGAACATCCCCGAGCTCTCCGGCGGCACCATCGTGCGCGCCCCGCGCACGCCGCCAGCCGCCGATGCCACCGACGAGGACTGAGCCGACCGCCCAGCCGGCCGCCCGGCCGACCGCCCGGCCGACCGCTCAGCCGGCCACCCGCAACATCATGATCTGCTCGAAGGGGACGAGCCGGTAGCCGGTGACGAGTGACTCCCGCCGCGGAGTGCCCGGCTCGTGCAGCGCCAGGTCGCAGTGGTCCCTGCCGACCCTGTCGATGGTGCCGTGCAGCAGCCAGGGCGCGCCGGACGGCCGCGGCCCGCAGTCGAGCTCGACGTGGGCGCGCCGCCGGCAGAGGTCGCGCAGCACGAAGGCCAGGCCGATCCGCTCGGCCAGGCGGGCCGGCGCGGCGGGCTGCTCGGCCAGGCTCCGGTGGATGCCGTCGGGGTCGAGCAGCACGCCGCTGACGGCCGCGAGCGGGATCACGCACTGCGTGCCCTGCCCGCCGGCCCGGCCCAGCTCACCGGCGAGCCAATCCCGCCCGAACGTGAGCGCGCGCACCGTGACGAGGGCGCCGGAGCGCAGTTCGAGCCGGAGCAGCCCGCCGCCGGCATCCGGACCATCACCGCTCAGCGCCGCCAGGCGGGAGCGCATCGTCAGCCGGCCGAGCCGCAGCCGCTCCTCCTCGGCGCGCAGCTGCTCGTCCTCTGCCGTCAGCTCCTGCTCGAGCTGGCTCTCCATGTCGTCGAACAGGCTCTCCCAGCGCATGCGCACACGCTAGCTTGTTCCGGCCCGGCCGGTCGAAAGTTATCCACAGCGCGATCTGACTCTGGACAGGAGGGAAGCGCGGGTGCTTTCATGTCAGGAGCACACCCCCTGAACGGGGGTCACCCGCGGAGGCATAATGCCCAGTGAACTGCACCGACCGGCCCACGCCGCTGCTCCAGCCGATGACGCCTTCGCCAGACAGCGGACGGGGCGCGCGGCACTGCCGGACCCGGAGCCGCTCCTGGTCAACCTGACGAGGAGCGTGCTGGAGATCCTCGCCGGCGAGCGCGACCTGGAGCAGATCGCCCGCTGGGTCACCGACGAGGTGTACGCCTCGCTGACGACCCGGGTGACCATCGCGGCCAGGGCGCGCGCCGTGAAGAAGATCCCGGTGCAACGGCAGAGCCATCACATCGCCCGGGTGATCGTCAGCGAGCCGCGCGACGGGGCGGTGGAGGCCGTCGTCATCGTGCACAGCCGGGCCCGCAGCCGGGCCGTGGCGATCCGGCTCGAGGGCCTGGATCAACGCTGGCGGGCCAGCGCGATCAGCGTCCTGTGACGACAGCTGCTGTCGCGGCAGGCTCCGTCGCGGCGGCGGCCGGGCGCGCGGCCAGCACCTTCGGGCGCAGCGCGACGAAGTAGAGCACCAGGCCGACCAGCAGCGCGATGTGGCCGAGGCCCGCGATGCCGGCGACGGCCGCGCTGTGCTCCAGGCCGAGGACGGCGAGGATGCCCTGGGCGGTCATCGCGCCGGTCGTGACGAGGATGCCGGCGGAGTAGACCCAGAAGAACCAGCCGAACAGCGGGCTCTCCGCGACGGCGAAGAGCTTCTCCAACGCCAGCAGGATCAGGAAGACGGTCATGCCGAGCGCGAGCAGGTGGGTGTGCACGAGGGCGAGCTGGGTGTCGCCGGTGAAGTCGTTGCCCTTCGTGAACTCGCGGTAGAACAACCCGGACGCGACGCCGAGCAGCATCGAGGCGAACGCGGCGTAGAACAGTCTTCTCATCAGGCAACAGCTTTCTGGGTGGTGGGGATCCGCTCAGTCTCCCAGCGGCCAGCCGGCAGCACATCCATCCAAAGACGGAATGCCCCCGCACTCGATGAGTGCGGGGGCATTCCGGGTGTCTCGTGTGTTACTTCTTGCCCTGGGCGCGACGCTCGGCACGGTTGGCCGGGGCGGCACCGCCGGTGCTCTGACCGAAGGCGCCGCGGCCGGCCGGCGCCTCGGCTGCGGCCTCTGCGGCATCCGGCTCGGTCTGGCTCGCGGCCACCTGACGGCGGGCGCGGTCGGTCGCCGCCTGCTGGATCTGGCCGCGCTGGTTGCGCACCTCGACTCCGCCGGAGTCGCTCGGTGCCGTGTAGCTGAGCTTCTCGACCGGCGCCTCGGAGCGGGAGAGCCCCTTGGCGGCGACGCGCGGCCCCGCGATCTCGCCCTGACCCTGGGTCACCTCGACCTCGAGGTTGAACAGGAAGCCGACGGTCTCCTCGCGGATCTGGCCCATCATCTGCTGGAACATGGCGTAGCCCTCGCGCTGGTACTCGACCAGCGGGTCGCGCTGCGCCATGGCGCGCAGTCCGATGCCGTCCTTGAGGTAGTCCATCTCGTAGAGGTGCTCGCGCCAGCGGCGGTCGATCACCGAGAGCACGACGCGGCGCTCGAGCTCGCGCATCGCGGGGGCGCCGAGCGACTCCTCACGCTTCTTGTAGGCCAGCTTGGCGTCGGAGAGGATCTCGCGGCGCATGAACTCGGGGTTGATTCGCCCCTTGTTGCCCGCCTCCGCGACGACCTCGTCGATGGTGAGCCCCACCGGGTAGAGGGTCTTCAGCTCGGTCCACAGGGCGTCGAAGTCCCAGTCGTCGCCGGAGCCCTCGCTGGTGTGCTGCTCGAGCACGTCGTCGATCACGCTCTCCAGGAACGCCTGCGTGCGCTCGTGCAGGTCGTCGCCCTCGAGGATGTGGCGGCGGTCGCTGTAGATGGCCTCGCGCTGGCGGTTCAGCACGTCGTCGTACTTGAGCACGTTCTTGCGGATCTCGGCGTTGCGCGCTTCCACCTGCGACTGCGCGCTGCGGATGGCGCGGCTGACGACCTTCGACTCGATGGCCATGTCGTCCGGCACGCCGGTGCGCCCCATCAGGGCCTCGGCGGCGCCGGCGTTGAACAGGCGCATCAGGTCATCGGTCAGCGAGAGGTAGAAGCGGCTCTCGCCCGGGTCGCCCTGACGGCCGGAACGACCGCGCAGCTGGTTGTCGATGCGGCGCGACTCGTGCCGCTCCGTGCCGAGCACGTAGAGGCCGCCGGCCGCGACGACCTTGCTGGCCTCCTCCTCGACGGTGGACTTGACCTTCTCGAACACCTCGTCCCAGGCCAGCTCGTATTCCTCTGGCGTCTCGACGGGGCTGAGGCCCTGCGCGTTCAGCTCGGCGACGGCGAGGAACTCGGCGTTGCCGCCGAGCATCACGTCGGTTCCACGGCCGGCCATGTTGGTGGCGACGGTGACGGAGCCGAGGCGCCCGGCCTGGGCGACGATGGCTGCCTCGCGGGCGTGGTTCTTGGCGTTCAGCACCTCGTGGCGGACGCCCTTCTTGGCGAGCAGGCGCGAGAGGTACTCGCTCTTCTCGACGGATGTCGTGCCCACCAGCACCGGCTGGCCGGCCTTGTGGCGCACCACGATGTCCTCGACCACCTGGCCGAACTTGGCCTCCTCGTTCTTGTAGACGAGGTCGGGCTGGTCGATGCGCTGCATCGGCTTGTTGGTCGGGATCGAGACGACGCCGAGCTTGTAGGTCGACATGAACTCGGCGGCCTCGGTCTCGGCGGTACCGGTCATGCCGGAGAGCTTGGAGTAGAGGCGGAAGTAGTTCTGCAGCGTGACGGTGGCCAGGGTCTGGTTCTCGGCCTTGACCGCGACGCCCTCCTTGGCCTCGATGGCCTGGTGGATGCCCTCGTTGTAGCGGCGGCCCATCAGGATGCGGCCGGTGTGCTCGTCGACGATGAGCACCTCGCCGTTCATCACGACGTAGTCCTTGTCGCGCTTGAACAGGGCGTTGGCCTTGATCGCGTTGTTCAGGAAGGAGATCAGCGGGGTGTTGGCCGACTCGTACAGGTTGTCGATGCCGAGGTAGTCCTCGACCTTCTCGATGCCGGGCTCCAGCACGCCGACGGTGCGCTTCTTCTCGTCCACCTCGAAGTCGGTGCCGGGGACGAGGCGCTTGGCCAGCTGGGCGAACTCGGTGAACCAGCGGTTCGCCTCGCCGGATGCCGGGCCGGAGATGATCAGCGGGGTGCGGGCCTCGTCGATGAGGATCGAGTCGACCTCGTCGACAATGGCGAAGTAGTGGCCGCGCTGCACCATGTCGCTGGCCTGCCAGGCCATGTTGTCGCGCAGGTAGTCGAAGCCGAACTCGTTGTTCGTGCCGTAGGTGATGTCGGAGGCGTACTGCTCACGGCGCACCTCGGGCGTCTGGCCCGCGACGATGCAGCCGGTCGTCATGCCGAGGGCGCGGAACACGCGGCCCATCAGCTCGGACTGGTAGCTGGCCAGAAAGTCGTTGACGGTGATGATGTGCACGCCGCGGCTGGTGATGGCGTTGAGGTAGGCGGCGGTCGTCGCGACCAGGGTCTTTCCCTCACCGGTCTTCATCTCGGCGATGTTGCCGAGGTGCAGGGCAGCGCCGCCCATGAGCTGCACGTCGAAGTGGCGCAGGCCGAGGGTGCGGCGGCTGGCCTCGCGCACGGCGGCGAACGCCTCCGGCAGCAGGTCGTCCAGGGACTCGCCGTTCGAGTAGCGCTCGCGCAGCTCGACGGTCTCGTGCTTGAGCTCCTCGTCGCTCAAGTGCGTGAAGTCGTCTTCAAGCGCGTTGATCGCCTTGGCGTAGTTCTCGAGGCGCTTGAGAGTGCGCCCCTCACCGACGCGAAGGACTTTTTCCAGAATTGAGGCCACGGATTGTCTCCAGTTGTCTGAGGGCTCGGGTCGTGCCGCCACGTTGTCGGACAGCGGGCGCGTCAGCGCGCGGCCGACTCCACTCGGCAACGATAGCAATCGTATCGGGCAGAACGGTGTGAATGCGCCGCCCGGACGGCACCGGGCCCCGCACCAGCGACTGGTGTGGGGCCCGGGCGACCTGCGACGGCACTCAGGCGGAGACGGCCTCCAACTCGGCGTCTCCGAGCCCGATCACGCCGTAGTCCCAGCCCTTGCGTCGGTAGACGACGCTCGGGCGGTCGGTCTCGATGTCATGGAACAGGTAGAAGTCGTGCCCGACCAGTTCCATGTTGTAGAGGGCGTCGTCGATCGACATGGGGATGGAGGCGAACAGCTTGCGCCGGATGACGACGGGCGTGTAGTCCTGCTCGTCCCCCTCGCCGCCTGCCTCGCCCACAACGGGCACGGAGCCCGTTCGCACCTGCTCCAGAACCTCGGCGTCGGCCGGCTCGATGTGCACGGCCTCGAAACCTCCCGTGCTGGCCTCGCGCAGCGAGGTCGGCCGGTGGTTGCCACGATGCACCTTGCGCCGATCCTTGGCACGGCGGACCCGCTCCAACAATCGGCCGAGTGCGACATCGAACGCGGCGTACTTGTCTGAGCCCTCGGCCTCGGCGCGGACCAGTGGTCCCTTGCCGATCAGCGTGAGCTCCACCCGGTCACTGCGCACGGAGCCGTTGGTCTGGCTCTGGCGGCTTACCTTGATCTCGAGCACCTGTGCCTTTTCGGCCAGATTTGCGACCTTCTCGGCCTTCTCTGTTGCATAGTCCCGAAAACGATCGGTGATTCCCAGGTTGCGTCCGACGATGTTAATTTCCATGACGACCTCCCAGACAGGCGTGCCGCCCGGCGTCTACTGGGCGGACCTTTCTCGCCTTTAGGCCCACCGTAGTCGCTGCCCCAGTGAAAGTCATCGCCATTTCATCCGAAGGTGCCACGAGTCTCTGCCGGAGGGTTGCGCAGGCGGGTTTCGGCCAGCACCGCGACGCCGCAGACGGTGCCGCCCGCGGCCCGCAGGGCGCGCACGGCCTCGGCCGCGGTGGCCCCCGTGGTGAGGATGTCGTCCACCAGGAGCAGGCGGCGCCCGGCCAGGGAGTCCGTGCCCCGGCGCAGCCGCAGCGCCCCGTCCAGGTTGTCGCGGCGGGCGCCGCGGCCGAGGCCGACCTGGTCGCGGTGCGAGGCGGCGTGGGCGAGCAGCGGGGCACCGCGCAGCCCGGCCGCGGCGAGCAGGCTGCCGACCGGGTGGTAGCCGCGTCGGCGCAGCGCCGCGGCATCCGATGGCACGCAGACCAGCTCGATCGGGGCGCCCGCCGGTGCCTCGGCCACGGCGGCCGCGATGGCCGCGGCGAGCGGGACGGCCAGCGGCCGGGCGGCCTCGGTGCGCCCGGCGTCCTTGAAGGCGAGCAGGGCCCGCCGCGCGGGGCCGGCGTAGTCGAGGCCGCACCACACCCGCTGGCCGAGCCGCTCCGCGGGGTGCGCGACGGATGCCGCGAGGGAGGCGGCGCAGTCGGGGCAGAGCCCCCGCTCCGGGCGGCCGCAGCCGACGCACTCGCTCGGGGCGAAGACGGCGACGGCCTCGGCGAGCGCGGTGCGCAGCGCCGCGTTCAGTGCCGAGTTCAGTGCCGAGTGCGGAGTGGGCGGCAGGGGCGGCGGCAGCGAGGCCATGGCGCCATGCTGGCCCACCGCGGCGGCGCCCGCGCGGAGCCGGCCCGGCCTGTGCACGGACCCGCCGCGCGCGGGCGCTGTGCACAACAGGCCGCGCAGAACGGGCCTAGCGCCCGAGCGAGACCCCCAGCACCCCCACGCCGTCCAGGCGCGGCTGCCAGGTCAGCCCGCGGCGCTGCAACAGCACCCCGTCGGCGGTGAGCAGCCGCAACTCCCGCGTCGCGTTGCCGCCGCTCAGGGTGGTGGCGCCGGGTGAGCCCTCGATCTCGGAGCTCGGCCCGCCCAGCTGCTGGGTCGTGATCAGCGTCTCCTCGCCCTCGCCGCGGGTCAGCGTCGCCACCGTCAGCTCGTTCACCCAGGCCGTGCCGAGCGGGGTCTCGGCCGGGACGGCGAGCTCGAGCGGAATGCCCAGTTTGAGCGGGGCGTTGCGCCCCTCGCCGTCGCGGCGCTGCACGGCGGCCGCCACCAGCCGGGTCGCGTCGCCCGCCCGGTAGAGGGCGAGCAGGCGGGTGCCGTCGCGGGAGAGGGCGATGGAGGTGATCTGGGTGGCGTCGGGCCAGCTCGTGCCGACGGCGTGCTCCGAGCCGTCCGGCGCGAACGCCAGCAGCTCCCCCGGCGCATCGGCCGGCACCGACCAGACGTAGCCGAACACGTCGACGGCGGGGGCGATCAGCCCCGCCCGCTCGTCCAACAGTCGCGCATCGCTGCCTGCGCGCGCGACGTGCACGCCGTCTGCGCTCAGCACGGCCGCCGTGTCGCCGGACTGCTGCCGGACGCCGAGGTTCACGGCCGTGGGGTTCAGCGCCGTGATCTGGGCCGACTGCTCCAGCGGCGTGATGGTGTCCCCGGTGGTGGCCAGGTAGCCGATCTGGCCGTCGCGCAGGATGAGCGCCCGCGGGTCGACATGCGGGTCGGTGATCACGGCGCCGGGCACGTCGGGGATCTGCTGCTCGATCTGATCGACGGTGATGGCGACCCCGGAGACCGCCGAGACGTTGCGCAGGCTCTCGCGCAGCTGCACCCGCATCCGACTCAGCTGCACCGCCTCGGTCTGCAGCACGCCGGGCGAGAGGTCGACGATGGCATCGCGCGCGACGATGCGCACGGAGTCCGACGCCAGCGCAGTGCCCTCCGGGAACGCGGACTGCACGGCGTCGACCAGCCAGTCGCTCGGGCCGCTGAGCAGCGCCTTGACGATGACCGTCGGCGTCGACGTGCGGCGGGGGAACCAGCGCAGGTCGGGCACCAGGTAGCTGAACGTCGGGTCAAAGAAGTAGAGCGGGTAGCTGCCGAAGACGAGCGCGAAGGTGGGCTGGTCGACGAGGATCCCCTGCGGCGCGCTGCTGATGCGCCACTGCTCGCCGACCCGGCTGAACTCGTAGCCGAGCACCTGCGTGGTGGGCTCCTCGCGCTGCACGAAGTCCCCGGTCGCGCTCACGTCGGCGAGCGCCGACACGGTGAGGGCCATGGAATCCGTGCCCTGCTGCTGCGTGCTGCGCAGGGTGCCGCTGTCGATGAGGGCGCTGGAGTCCGGGTCCCACTCGGCGGAGAACTCGGGGGTGAGGTATTCCTTGGCCACCGCGTAGCGGTCGTGCGGGCTGGCCGCGGCCTCCACGAAGCCGAGCAGGATCTCCTCCTGGGTGGCGCCGGGCTGCGGGCTGCGGGCGAGGAAGTCGAACTCGGGGCTGACCTCGTTCTCCACTCCCCGCCCGGCGTGCACGCCGCCGGAGCTCGGGATGCCGGCGCAGCCGGCCAGGGTGAGGGCGAGCAGTGCGGCGACGGCGGCGAGCCTGGATCTGTTCCTCACGAGGATCCTCCCTGTTCCGGGCGGTTGCGGCCCGCGTCGTCCGGCGGCAGCGGCAGCGGGGACTCCCCCATCGGGCGCCCGTGCACGCGCGGCAGCGTCAGCCGGAACGCCGAGCCGGCGCCCGGGGCCGACCAGACGTCGATCGTTCCGCCGTGCAGCATCGCGTCCTCGAGCGAGATCGGCAGGCCGAGGCCGGTGCCGCCGATGGTGCGTTTGCGCGAGGGGTCCGCACGCCAGAAGCGGTCGAAGACGCGGGCGGCCTCACCCTCCTTCATGCCGACGCCGTAGTCGCGCACGGTGAGGGCGACCGCGCTGGCCGTGCTGTCCACGAACAGCACGATCGGCTTGCCCTCGCTGTGCTCGATGGCATTGCCGAGCAGGTTGCTCACGATGCGGCGAATGCGGCGCGGGTCGAGCTGGGCCGGCAGGTGCCCGCCGGGAGCGACCAGGCGCAGCTCGGTGCCGTTCTGCGCGGCCAGCTCGGCCATCGACTCCATCGTCTCCTCGACGATGTGCACGAGGCTGGTCGGCTCCAAGTCGAGGGCGACGGAGCCGGCGTCGTAGCGGCTGATCTCGAGCAGGTCGGCCAGCAGCAGCTCGAAGCGCTGCACCTGGGTGTGCAGCAGCTCCGCGGTGCGCTCCGTGGCCGGCGGGAAGCTCTCGCGCTGGTCGTAGAGCACGTCCCCGGCCAGTCGGATGGTGGTCAGCGGCGTGCGCAGCTCGTGCGAGACGTCGGAGACGAATCGCTGCTGCACCTCGCTGAGGTCGGCGAGCTTCTTGATCTGCGCCTGCAGGCTGTCGGCCATGCCGTTGAACGAGCGGGCCAGCGTCGCGATGACATCCTCGCCCTTCTCCGGGATGCGCACCTCGAGCTCGCCGGCTGCCAGGCGCTCACTGGTCTCCGCCGCGACCCGGATCGGTGTCACCACGAGGCGCACGACGACCCAGGTGACCGCGCCGATCAGGAGCAGCAGGGCGATCGCGGCGACGGCGGCCGTCTGCTGCACGAAGCCGAGCGTCTGCTCGGCGTCGGCCAGGCTGTATGCGATGTAGATCTCGTAGCGGCCGGCGGTGGGCAGCACCAGCTGCGAGCCGACGACGATGCCGGGCACCGTCGCCCCCTCCGGCGTCTGCAGGCTGACCGACTGCCAGAACTGCTCGTCGGCGTTGTCGCGGACGCGCTGCTGCAGTTCCGGGGTGATCACGCCGGTGCGCAGCGTCGACGGCACGAAGTCCAGCGGGGCGATCGGGCTCGGCTCCTGGCCGGGCACCCGGAAGCCGGCGACCAGCCGGCTGGACGAGCTCGCGCTCATGGCGTTGCGGGCGCTGTTCATCACGCCGAGCATGGCGGCGCGGTCGGTGGCGTCGGAGGCGTCGACGAGCTGCTGGGCGGTGGCGACGGCGCGCGAGGAGTCGCCGAGCACCTGGTCGAGCCGCGCCTGGAACAGGTTGTTGCTGACGCTCACGGAGAGGTAGAGCCCGGTGAGCAGGATCGCCACGCTGGAGAGCCCGAGCGAGATGAGCACGGTGCGGAACTGCAGCGACTCCCGCCAGGCCCTGACCGCCCGCTGCGGCCAGCTGCGCCAGGAGCGCCAGTCAACCATGGGTCAGTTGGCGGCGCCGGCCCGGTAGCCGACCCCGCGCACCGTCATGACGATGCGGGGGTTGTCCGGGTCGTGCTCGACCTTGGCGCGCAGTCGCTGCACGTGCACGTTCACCAGCCGGGTGTCTGCCTTGTAGTGGTAGCCCCAGACCTGCTCGAGCAGCATCTCGCGGGTGAACACCTGCTGCGGCTTGGAGGCGAGCGCGAGCAGGAGGTCGAACTCGAGCGGGGTGAGGTTGATGCGCTCCTCGCCGCGGCGCACCTCGTGCCCGGCGGCATCCACCACCAGGTCGCCGACCTGCAGCGTCTCGGATGCCGCGGCGCTCGGGCGCAGGCGCGTGCGGATGCGGGCCACCAGCTCCTTGGGGTTGAACGGCTTGACCATGTAGTCGTCGGCACCGGACTCCAGGCCCTTGACCACGTCGGTGGTGTCGGACTTGGCGGTGAGCATGATCACGGGGGTGCCGGACTCGGCGCGGATCAGCGTGCACACCTCGATGCCGTCGCGGCCGGGCAGCATCAGGTCGAGCAGCACCAGGTCGGGCTTGTTCTGCCGGAAGGCGTCCAGCGCGAGCGCGCCATCGGCGCAGAAGCTGGGCTCGAAGCCCTCGCTGCGCAAGACGATGCCAATCATCTCCGCCAGTGCGGTGTCGTCATCGACGACCAAAATCCGTGCGCTCATGCATCCATTCCCGCTGGGGCCGCGCACATATTCATGCAGCGGCATGCTTTGGGACAACAGTAGTGCAGTCCGGGCCTCCAAGGGCCGGGATGTGGCAGCATGGGCGGTATGACCGACGAGCAGAGCTGGCAGTCGCCCTCGGAGCAGGGCCAGCCCGGCCGCGCAGTGCCGGGGCAGCCGCCGTACGGGCAGGCGCCCCCAGGCCAGCCGCCGTACGGCCAGGCGCCCTACGGGCAGGCCCCGTACGGGCAGGCACCCTACGGGCAGGCCCCGTACGGCCAGGCACCCTACGGCCAGGCGCCCTACGGCCAGGCGCCAGGCTGGACCCCGCCGCCCAAGCCCGGGCTCATCCCGCTGCGCCCGCTCGGCTTCGGCACGCTGCTCGGCGCCCCGTTCCAGGTGCTCCGCCGCAACCCGAAGGCCACCTTCGGCAGCGCGCTGCTCGTGCAGGCCCTCTCGGTGCTCGTCTCCCTGCTCGTGCTCGGCCCCGTGACCTTCATCGCCATTGACCGGATGGAGCGGGCGAGCGCCGCGGAGTCGGATGCCGTCGCCGCCGGCGCCGTGACGGCGATCATCCTCGCCGCGCTCATCCCCGTGCTGCTGACCGTGCTGGCATCCGCGGTGCTGCAGGGCGTCATCGTGCTGGAGGTGGCCCGCGCGACGCTCGGCGAGAAGCTCACCCTGTTCGCCCTGTGGAAGACCGCGCTGCGCCGGATCTGGCCGCTGCTCGGCTGGGTGCTGCTGCTCGCCGCCGGGTACGTCGTCATCATCGCCGCCGCCGTCGGCATCGTGGTGCTGCTGGCCGTGCAGGGAGCGCCGCTGCTCGGCCTGACGATCGCCGTCGGCGTGCTGCTCGGGCTCGGCGTCGTGGTGCTGCTGGCCTGGCTGACCGTGAAGACCTCCCTCACCCCCTGCCTGATCATGCTCGAGCGGCTCGGCGTCGGCACCGCCGTCGCCCGCTCCTGGTCGCTGACCCGCGGCTACTTCTGGAAGACGCTCGGCGTGCAGTTCCTGGTCGGCTTCATCGTCAACTTGGCTTCCCAGATCGTGACGACCCCGGTCTCGCTGCTCTACGGCTTCGCGGCCACCGTCATCGACCCCAACAACGTGCTCGGCACGATCGGCCCGGCCGCCGCCTCCTACCTGCTGCTCATGCTCGTCACCCTCATCATCACCTCGATCGCCGTTGTCGCGCAGTCGGCGGCGGTGGCGCTGATCTACATCGACCTCCGCATGCGCAAGGAGGGGCTCGACCTCGAGCTGTTGCGCTTCGTCGAGGCCCGCGAGCTCGGCGAGCAGGGCGTCGCCGACCCGTACCTGGTTCCGCACGCCGCGCAGACCGCCGCATGATCGGAACCCACGCGCTGTCGGCGATCGCCGCGTCCATCCCCGTCGACCCGGACGCCCCCGAGGCACACCGGCTGCTGCTGGAGGAGCTGGCCAAGCCGGAGTACCGGGCCGCGGAGCCCAACTGGTTCGACCGGGCCTCGCAGGCGTTCTTTGACTGGTTGGGCAGCCTGTTCGCCGGCGCGGACGGCGCGGGCAGCGGCTGGCTGCCGCTGGTGGCGGTCATCCTCGTCGTGGCCGCCGTCGTCGTCGCCCTGCTGGTCTGGGGCGTCCCGCGGCTGAACCGGCGCTCCGCGCCGAGCGAGCTGTTCGGGCAGCGCGAGACCCGCAGCGCGGAGCAGATGCGCGCCGCCGCCCGCGCCGCCGCGGCCGGGCAGGACTGGCCGCTCGCCATCGCCGAGCAGTTCCGCGCACTGGCCGCCGACCTGGCCGAGCGCACCATCGTCACACTGAGCCCGGGCACCACCGCCACCGACTTCGCCGCGGCAGCCGGCCGCGCGCTGCCGGAAGAGGGCCGCGCGCTGGCCGATGCAGCCCGCGCCTTCGACGAGGTCCGTTATCTGGGCCACCCGGGCAGCGAGGCCGACTACCGCGCCGTGCAGGCCCTGGACGAGCGCGTCCGGGCGTCCAGGCCCGCCCTGCCGGAGCCGGCGGTGCTCGCGTGATCGACACCGCAGCCCGGCCCGCAGCGGCCCCGGCGCTCGACCCTGCACGAGACCCCGCACTCGACCCCGCCCTCGCCCCGGCCGTCACTCCGACGTTGCGCGCCAGCGGCCGGAAGGCGGCGTTCTGGCTGGCCGCCGCGGCCGGAGCCCTCGTCGTCGCCGTGATCGCACTCCTGCTGAACGGCGCAGCCATCGCCGGCGGTCCGGCCCTCGGCCGCGCCAACCCCGCACCCGTCGGCGCGAAGGCGGTGGCCGAGGTGCTCGCAGCACAGGGCGTCGACGTCGTCACCGCCGACAGCCTGGACGCCGCCCTCGCGGCGACGGCCGCCGCGGCGGGACGCGCCACGCTGCTCGTCTACGACGAGAACGCCCTCCTCGACTCTGAGCAGATCGCCCGCCTGCAGGATGCCGCCGCCCACACCGTCGTCGTCGACCCCGGCTTCGCCCTGCTGCAGGGCCTCGCCCCCGAAATCGGCTTCGGCGGCGTCAGCGCCGCCGACCAGGCCATCGAGGCCGGCGCCTCCTGCTCGAGCGCGGCGGGCGAGCGGGCGGGCAGCGTGGCCGCCCTGCCCGGGGCCGGCCTGAAGACGCTGCGGATTCCCGCCGACGCCGCCGGCTACGCCGGCTGCTTCACCGACGGTGCCGGGGCCTCCGTGCTGGTGCAGGGCGGCGGTCAGGACGCTCGGTTGAGCTTCCTCGCCGACCCAGCGATCCTCGCCAACGAGTCGATCACGGCCGCCGGAAATGCGGCGCTCGCGCTCGGCCTGCTCGGTGAGGCGCCGACCCTGGTCTGGTATCTCCCGACCCTCGCCGACGTCGCCGCCGGAGCCCCGCCGAGCATGGCCGAGCTCAGCCCCGGCTGGGTGACCCCGGTGATGGTCTTGCTCGTGCTCACCGGCGTCGCAGCCGCCGTCGCCTACGGCCGGCGCTTCGGCCCGCTCGTGCTGGAGCGCCTGCCCGTCACCGTCCGCGCCAGCGAGACGATGGAGGGCCGGTCCCGGCTCTACGCCCGCAGCTCCGCCCGGCTCCGCGCCGTCGACGCGCTGCGCCTGGCCGCGATCGGGCGCATCGCCGGCCGGCTCGGCCTGGCCCGCACCGCCTCCCTCGACGAGGTGGTGGCGGCCGCCTCCGCCGCGACGGGCCTCCCACTCCACGCCGTGCGCTCCGTGCTCGTGGACGAGCAGCCCCAGAACGACTCGGCGATGCTGGCGCTCTCTGACCGGCTCGCCGGGCTCGAGGGTGCCGTCATCCGCGGCACGACACCGCCGACTTCGACCCCTCCGACAGAGAGAATGGACCCATGACAGACATCGCTGCCGACACCCTGAACGCGCCGACGCGCGCCGCAGAGCTCCGCCAGTCACTCGCCCAGGTGCGCGCGGAGGTGGGCAAGGCCGTCGTCGGCCAGGATGCCGCCGTCACCGGTCTCATCATCGCCCTGCTCGCCCGCGGCCACGTGCTGCTGGAGGGCGTCCCCGGCGTGGCCAAGACGCTGCTCGTGCGCAGCCTGAGCGCGGCGCTGGACCTGCAGACCCGGCGCGTGCAGTTCACCCCCGACCTGATGCCCGGCGACGTCACCGGCTCGATCGTCTACGACGTCAAGGCCGGCGACTTCGAGTTCCGCGCCGGGCCCGTGTTCACCAACATCCTGCTCGCCGACGAGATCAACCGCACCCCGCCGAAGACGCAGTCGGCGCTGCTGGAGGCCATGGAGGAGCGCCAGGTCTCGGTCGACGGGATCTCCCGGCCGCTGCCGGAGCCGTTCATCGTGGCGGCCACGCAGAACCCCGTCGAGTACGAGGGCACCTACTCGCTGCCGGAGGCGCAGCTGGACCGCTTCCTGCTCAAGCTCGTGCTGGACCTGCCGGAACGCGACACCGAGATCGAGGTGTTGCGCCGGCACGCGGCCGGCTTCGACCCGCGCGATCTGGCCGGCGCCGGGGTGCGCCCGGTGCTGGACGCGGGGCGGCTGGCCGAGGCCCAGGCGTCCGCGGCATCCGTCGGCGTCAGCGCCGACGTGCTCGCCTACGTCGTGGACCTCGCCCGCGCCACCCGCACCAGCCCCTCGGTCAAGCTCGGGGTCAGCCCGCGCGGCACGACGGCGCTGCTCGCCTCCGCGAAGGCGTGGGCCTGGCTGAGCGGCTACGACTCGATCACCCCCGACCACGTGCAGGCGATGCTGCTGCCGGTCTGGCGGCACCGGGTGCAGCTGCGGCCGGAGGCCGAGTTGGAGGGAGTGTCCGTCGACGCGATCCTGCGCTCCATCGTCTCCCAGGTGCAGGTGCCGATCTAACGATGGCCATCACCCCGCGCTTCGTTCTGCTCCTCGCCCTCGGCGTGGTGCCCATCGTGGCGCTCGGCGGCGACTCACTGGCGGATGCAGCGACCGTGCTCGGCGTGTGGCTGGCGTTCGTGCTGGTGCTGGCGGCGCTCGACCTGGTGCTGGCTGCCTCGCCGCGGCTGCTCTCCGCCGAGCGGGTCGTGCCGGCCCGGCTGCGGCTCGGCGAGAGCGCGGAGGTGCAGCTGTTCCTCGGCAACCGGGGCACCCGGGCGCTCCGCGGCGTCGTGCGCGACGCCTGGCAGCCCTCGGCCGGGGCCGACACGAACCGGCAGAGGATCACTCTGCCGGCCGGCGAGCGCCGCCGCGTCAGCACCCGGCTCACGCCGACGCGGCGCGGGGAGCGCCGGGTGGAGCAGATCACGATCCGCTCGCTCGGCCCGCTCGGCCTGGCCGCGCGCCAGGCGACGCTCGAGGCGCCCGGCCGGCTGCGCGTGCTGCCGCCGTTCCACTCCCGCAAGCACCTGCCGTCGCGGCTGGCCCGGCTGCGCGAGCTGGACGGCCGCACCGCGGTCATGCTGCGCGGCCAGGGCACCGAGTTCGACAGCCTGCGCGAGTACGTGCGCGGCGACGACGTGCGCTCCATCGATTGGCGGGCGACGGCCCGGCGCAGCAGCCCGAGCCTGGCGCCCTCGCTCATGGTGCGCACCTGGCGGCCGGAGCGCGACCGCAGGGTGGTCATCGTCATCGACAGCGGCCGCACCTCCGCCGCCCGCATCGCCGACGAGCCGCGCCTGGACACGGCCTTCGAGAGCGCGCTGCTGCTGGCCGCCCTCGCCAGCCACGCCGGCGACCGGGTCGACCTGCTGGCCTACGACCGGCTGGTGCGCGGCCGCGTGCAGGGGGCGTCCGGCCCGGAGCTGCTCAGCCGGATGGTCGACGCGATGGCGGGAATCGAGCCGGAGCTGATCGAGATGGACTGGACGGCGGTGCCGTCGCTGGTGCGCGGGGTGACCAGCAGGCACGCCCTCGTGGTGCTGCTCACGTCGATCGAGGCGCCCGGGGCGGCGAGCGGCCTGCTCGCCGTGCTGCCGGAGCTCAGCAAGCGGCACACGGTGGTGGTGGCGTCCGTCACCGACCCCGCCCTGCAGCAGGCGGCATCCGCCCGCGGCAGCCGGAACGAGATCTACTGGGCGGCGGCGGCCGAGCAGGCGCTGCTCGACGTCGAGCGGGTCTCCGCGGCAATCCGGCAGAGCGGCGCAGAGGTCGTCACGGCCGCGCCCGCCGCGCTGCCGCCGGCCCTCGCCGACCGCTACATTGCGTTGAAGGCGGCCGGCCGGCTGTAGCCGCCAGAGCGCTCCGGTTAGTGGGCGGCGATCGTGCGCGCGCCGGCCGCGTGCTCGTCGAGGTCGCCGGTCTCGCCCGCCCGGTACGCCCGGCCACCGACGTAGAGCATGTAGAACAGGAACGCGCCGAGGGCGAGGGCGCCGATGCCGATCTTCACCGGCCACGGCCAGGGGGCCGGGGTGACGAAGCCCTCGATGATGCCGGAGACGAACAGCGCGATGGCCAGGCCGATCACGACGGTGAACATGGCGCGGCCCTCCGCGGCGAGCGCCTGCCCGCGGCTGCGGGCGCCCGGGGCGATCCAGGCCCAGAAGATGCGCATGCCGGCGGCCGCGGCGACAAAGACGCTGGTCAGCTCGAGCAGGCCGTGCGGGGCGATGTAGAGCAGCATTGTGTCGCCCTCCCCGTGCGCGAACATGACGGCCGCCGTCACGCCAAGGTTCTGCGCGTTGCCGAAGATCACGGCGGGCACGTACACGCCGAGCACGCCGAAGGCGATGCACTGCGCCGCGATCCAGGCGTTGTTGGTCCAGACCTGGCCGGCGAAGGAAGCGGCCGGGTTGACCGAGTAGTAGTCGACGAAGTCCTCGTCGGCGAGCTGCTGCAGCTGCTCGGCCGAGCCGAAGTTCGCCAGCACCCGGGGGTCGCCGAGGGCCCAGAGCGCGTACAGCGTCGCGATGACGGCGGTCGCGAGCGCGAAGACGAGGGTGAGCCAGCGCAGCCGGTAGAGGGCGGCAGGCAGTTGCACGAGGAAGAAGCGCGGCAGCTGGGAGAGCAGGTTGTCGCCGGTGCCCGTGAAGCGGAGCCGGGCCCGGGACAGGCTCACCGAGAGGGCGTCGCCCTGCACCGTCGACCCGGCCGTCGTCTTCAGCTGCGAGAGCTGCGCGGCGCCGGCCTGGTAGAGCTCGACGAGCTCGTCCGCCTCCGCCCCACTCAGCCTGCGCTTCCTCGCGAGGGCGTCAAGGCGCTCCCAGCGCTCGCGGTGGGCTGCGGAGTAGGCGTCGAGATCCATCTGATTGAATACTAACCATGGCCATGCCCAGCGAACCGCACGCCGCGATATTCCGCGCCGCGGACGCGCCTGGTTCCGATCCCCGGCACGAGCCAGGCTCGGTGTTCACCGGTGAAGCCGTCGCCCTCGATGTGCGCCCGGCCAGCGTGCTGCTGCGCGCCGGTGGCGCCATGATCGACGCCATCGTCTACCTTGGCGCCCTCGCCGGGTTGGCCTGGCTCGTCGCGGCCGCCGTCGGCGATGGCCTGGACCAGTCGCTCTCCGCCGCGCTCACCATCATCGGCCTCGTCACCGCGCTCGTGATCGCGCCGACGGTCGTCGAGACGGCCAGCGGCGGGCGCTCCCTCGGCAAGCTCGCCATCGGCGCCCGCGTCGTGCGCGACGACGGCGGCGCGATCGCGCTGCGGCACGCCTTCATCCGCGCCCTCACCGGTGTGCTCGAGATCTACATGACGCTCGGCGGCCTCGCCGTCATCGTCGGCATGCTGAACCCGGACGGCAAGCGCCTCGGCGACCTGCTGGCCGGCACGCACGCGCAGATGGAGCGGGTGCCCGGCTACAGCGCCCCCACCTACGGCGTGCCGGTGCCACTGCAGGCGTGGGCGCAGGTCGCCGACGTCGCGACGCTGCCCGATCGGCTGCAGCGGCGCATCGCGCAGTTCCTGACGCAGGCCCCCCAGCTCTCGCCCGCGGCCAGGGCGCGTCTGGCCGGGCAGCTGGCCCAGGAGGCGGCCCGCTACGTCTCGCCGCTGCCGCAGGTGGAGCCGGAGCTGTTCTTGGCCGGGGTGGCCGCCATCCGCCGGCAGCGCGACGCCGCGGCCCTGGAGCTCACCGCCGCCCGGTTGGAGCGTCTCTCCCCCGTGCTGCACGGCCGCCCGCACGGCTTCCCCGAGCGCTGAGCCCCTGAGGCCGCCGCCGCAAGCGGCGCCTTCCGCGCCACTTTGTCGGGCTCCGCGCCAGCTGAGCGGGCGCGGATCCCGACGAAGTGGCGCGGAGCGCAGGGCGGGCAGCGGCGGATGCCGGGCGGCGGATGCCGGCCCGGCTAGTAGCGGTAGTGGTCGACCTTGTACGGGCCGTCGACGGGGACGCCGATGTAGGCGGCCTGCTCCGGGGAGAGCGTGGTCAGCCGCACGCCGAGGGCGTCCAGGTGCAGCCGGGCGACCTTCTCGTCGAGGTGCTTCGGCAGCACGTAGACGCCGATCGGGTAGCGCTCCGGGTAGCACCACAGCTCGATCTGGGCGAGCACCTGGTTGGTGAAGGAGTTGCTCATCACGAAGGAGGGGTGCCCGGTCGCGTTGCCGAGGTTCATCAGCCGGCCCTCGCTGAGCACGAGCACGCTGCGGCCGGTGGGCAGGCGCCACTCGTGCACCTGCGGCTTGATCTGCACCCGCTCGGCGCCCGGCAGCGACTCCAGCGCGGCCATGTCGATCTCGTTGTCGAAGTGGCCGACGTTGGAGACGATGGCCAGATGCTTCATCGCCAGGATGTGGTCGAGGGTGATCACGTTGAAGTTGCCGGTGCAGGTGACGAAGATGTCCACATCGCCGACGACGTCCTCGAGCTGCGCGACCTGGTAGCCGTCCATCGCCGCCTGCAGCGCGCAGATCGGGTCGACCTCGCTGACGATGACGCGGGCGCCCTGGCCGCGCAGCGCCTCCGCCGCGCCCTTGCCGACGTCGCCGTAGCCGACGACGAAGGCGACCTTGCCGCCCATCAGCACGTCGGTGGCGCGGTTCAGGCCATCCGGCAGCGAGTGCCGGATGCCGTACTTGTTGTCGAACTTCGACTTGGTGACCGAGTCGTTGACGTTGATGGCGGGGAACAGCAGGCCGCCGCCCGCCGCGAGCTCGTAGAGGCGGTGCACGCCCGTCGTGGTCTCCTCCGTCACGCCCTTGATCTCCGCGGCAATGCGGGTCCAGCGGTCGGTGGAGAGGTCGAGCGAGCGGCGCAGGGTGTCCAGCACCACGCGGTACTCGGCGCTGTCGGCGTCCGTCGTCGCCGGCACGGCCCCGGCCAGCTCGAACTCGCGGCCGCGGTGCACGAGCAGGGTGGCGTCGCCGCCGTCGTCCAGGATCATGTTCGGGCCGGACCAGCCCTCGCCGGCCGCGGCGGCCTCCGCGCTCCAGTCGAAGATGCGCTCGGTGCACCACCAGTAGTCCTCGAGTGTCTCGCCCTTCCATGCGAACACGGGGATGCCGGCCGGCTCGTCGACGGTGCCGCTGGGGCCGACGGCGATCGCGGCCGCGGCCTCGTCCTGGGTGGAGAAGATGTTGCAGCTGGCCCAGCGCACCTGTGCGCCGAGGGCGGTGAGGGTCTCGATCAGCACGGCCGTCTGCACGGTCATGTGCAGGCTGCCGGCGATGCGGGCGCCGGCCAGCGGCTGGGAGGCGCCGAATTCCGCGCGCAGCGCCATCAGCCCGGGCATCTCGTTCTCGGCGAGGCGCAGCTGGTGTCGGCCGGCCTCCGCGAGGGCGAGATCGGCGACCTTGAACGGCAGGGCTGTGGAGGAGGCGGCAGTCATGGCGTTATTCTCGCAGCATGCCAGCGCCCTCGTCACGCGCTGCGTGCCGGCCGGGCTTGCTGGCGAGGCTCATATGGCGCACAACCTGCCAGCCCACGGGGGCAGAGAGCCTGTCGGCGTGCCTCCCGCACAAGTCGTAACAATGCGGCTCCGGCGTCACGCTGAGGGGGCCGAGCACCGCCATCGAGTCTGCGTAGTCGTAGGTGAGTGTCGCGACGGCGCTCTCGGAGCACGCGATCTTGGAGCAGGGCCTGTTCATGTCGACTCCAGCGTATCGCCAGCACGCCCCGATTCCGGGTGAGGATGACGGTATGGCCGCCTAGGATTGGGGATATGCCCCGCTCCCCCCGTTCTCCCTCCGGCCGCGCCGCGTCCCGCGCGAGCGCGGGATCGCCGCGCCGCGGCATCCGGGACCGGCACGGCCGGGGCCTGCGCTCCTCAGTGGCCGGGCCGTACCTGCCGATGCTGGGCGGGCGCATCGAGACGTTCGAGGAGACCATCCTCTCCACCGCGGAGTATCTGCGCGGCGTCTGGCCGGCCGAGCTGGCGCACGTGCGCTTCGAGGTCGCCGCCGCGCCGGAGCAGGCGTTGCACGGCGACCACGTCGACCGCTGGCACGTCGATGCGGAGCGCGCGCGCATCGTGTTCTTCCGGGTGCCGATCCAGCGCATGAGCAAGCTGCACCACGACGATGACCTGCACCGCCGGATGATGGTGGAGAGCTGCGTGTTCCGCGCCGTCGGCGACCTGCTCGGCAAGGACCCCTGGGACCTGGCCCCCGACCGCTTCCGCCACTTCTAGGCGACGCCGCGGCCGGCCGGCTGCTGCTGCTGCTGCTGCTGCTAGCGGACGTACACGCCGATCGGCTGGGCCAACGGCCCGAGCGGGTTGACGGAGTAGGAGGCCAGCTCGGCGCTGCCCTGGTAGCTGATGCTCGCGTGCGCGCCGCCCAGGCCGTCGCCGACGAGCGTGTAGCTGGCGCCGGCCGTGACCGGCCGGGTGAGCGTGCTGCCGGCCGGCAGGGTGAGCAGGGCGGGAGCGCCGTCCTGCGGGTACAGCGTCAGCGACTGCTCCGTGCCGCTCGCGTTCGCCAGGTGCAGGGTTGGGGCCGGGCCGTCGGCGACGGAGAAGGCGCTCTGCTCGCCGAGCGGGCCGGAGGCCTGGAACCAGGCGAAGTCCTCGCTCGTCGCCGACTTCTCGGTGCTGCGGGCGGCCGCGACGATCGGCTCCTGCGAGTTCAACCGCAGCGTGTAGCTGCCGGCGGCGAGCTCGTCGAGCGGGATCTCGGACGCGACCCCCGGTTCCAGGGTCACGCGGGTGGAGCTTCCGTTGCCGCCGTCGTCGGCGGTGACGCTCAGCTCGACCTCGGTCGCGACGTCGCCCAGGTTGAGCACGCGCACCGCGGCCGCATCCTCGTGGAAACCGCTGTCGTTGCTGTGCGTGTCATCGATCAGGGTGGCGGGCACGATGAAGCCGGGGATGACCTGCTCGACGTCCGGGGCCGTGGTGGTGCCGACCAGGTCGATGCCGCCGGGTGCGAGGCCGCGGATGACGCTCTGCTGCAGGGAGGCGACGACCTGGCCGCCGCGCGTCGCCACGTGGATGACCGGGGAGTTCAGGTTGGGGGCGAGCCCGGCCAGGGAGACGACCCGCTGCGATCCGGGCTGCACCAGGATGCCGCTGGCGCCGGGCGCGTCAACGATGCCGCTCTCGCCGTACACGGTCAGCTCGACCGTGGCGACGACCTCGGTGGGGTTGCTGAGCAGCAGCAGGCTGGTCTGCCCGATCGCGGTCGAGCCGGCGACGAGCCAGCCGTCCGATGCGGCCTCCGCGCAGCTGGTCGCGGCGAAGCCGGTGAGGGTCTCGGTCGCCGCACCCTGGGACTGGGCCCCGGCCAGCAGCGGCTCCTCGAGCGCGTCGCCCTGGGCGGGGACGCTGAGGGCGAGCGGCGTTCCGGCCACGTCGCGGGCGGCGTTGTCCGGCACGTCCATCGGGGAGACGGTGACGTCGTCGGCCGAGAGCGCGCCCGCGCTGCCGGCGGCGTAGACGGCGGATGCCACGCCGATCGATGAGGCGGTGGATGCCGCGCTGGCGTCGGCGGCCAGGGCCAGCAGCGGGCCGGCGCAGACGCGCTGCTGCTGCGTGGCGACGGGGGTGACCGTGCTCTGCACCGGCTCGGCGTGGTGGCTGGGCAGCGGGAGCAGGGTTGCGGCCGCGACCGTGGCGCCGAACGCGGCGATGCCGACGAGCCCGGTCATGACGCGGGCGCCGGCCAGCGCCCATCGACGGCTAGCGCTCATCGTCCTGCTCGCTCTCTCTTGCGACTGCGGGTGCTGCGGCGGGTGTGGCGCGGCCGCGCGGGGCGTCGCGCCCGGCGCCGGTCGGGATGGAGAGCAGCAGGACGAAGCCGAACACGGCCAGCTGACTCCAGAGCACGACCTGGCCGAACCATCCGCCGGCGTCCGGTGGGATGGCGCCGCCATCCGCTGCCGCCCCCGCGTCGCCCTGGTAACGCCAGAGGGCGCCGAAGTCGGTCTGCCCGACGGGCACCAGCACGGCGTTGCCGTCGAGCGAGCTCGCCGCCCGCCGCGCGGTGTCGCGCGCGGCGGCAGAGTCGGCGCCCGGTTCCAACAGCACGAAGTGGATGCCGAGGGCGTCCATGCCCGGGCGGGCGTCGAAGCCGCTGCGCGAGCTCAGGTTGCCGGCCAGCTCGGCCAGGTCCTGCTCCTCGGCGCTCAGCGTCGTGTCCGTCGCGAACAGGGTGGACTGGTCGTCGAGCCGGGTGCCCGCTCCGCGCTGCAGCTGGGCCAGCACGGCCCCGTTCGGCTGGGGCACCAGCACGAGGGTGCCGGCGCGCGGGTCGGCCTGCGCCTCGGCGGTGACGAAGGCGGGCAGGATCCGCTGGTCGCCGCTGTGCACGGCGGCCGGCTGCGGCGCGGCGGCGCCGAGCGCGAGCGAGCCGGCCAGCGGCAGCACCAGTGCGAACAGCGCGACGCCGGCGACGAGCGCGGGGGCCGCGGCGGCCCGGCCGAGCGCGTTCAGGCCGATGACCGCTGCGCCGATGAGCCCGGCCCAGTAGAGGCTGAGGCCGCCGCCCGGCCAGATCGGCACGCTCTGCTCGCCGAGCATCGAGACGCTGATCTGCAGTGCTGCGACGGCGGTGGCATAGCCGAGCAGCGCGGTGAGCAGGCCGAGCAGCGCCAGCCGCGAACCGCGCAGGAACAGCGCGAGGACGGCGAGGACGACGAGCGGCGCGAGCAGGATCGGGGCGAGCAGTGCCGCGCTCGCCTCCGGCAGCCCGAGCATTGCGACCAGCGCGCCCCAGCCGCCGAAGCCGCCGTTCGGGAATCCGAGCAGCAGCTGCCAGCTCGAGGCGCCCGCCCCGGCCAGCGGCACGCCGGGGTCTGCCAGCAGCCCCCACCAGTTGCCGGCGACGGCTTGCTGGAGCAGCAGGGGGGCGACGAGCACGACGGCGGGGATCGGGATGCCGATGAAGCGCATGATGCTGCGGCCGCTGAAGGCGACGGCGATCGCCCAGAGCACGAGCAGCGCCGGGGCGAGCGAGGGCACACAGGCGACGATCGCGGCGAACAGCAGGGCGGATGCCGCCGACGCCGACCAGGACCGCCCGGCCGCGGCGGCCGCGAAGAACAGCCACGGCAGCAGGATGTGGGCGATCATCGGCGCGGGGCGGCCGTCGGCGATCGCGCTGATGAAGGTCGGGGCGAGCATCCACAGCACGGCCGCGAGGGCGCGCAGCGAGCCGCGCCCGCTCAGCCGGGCGGCGGCGAGCCAGGCGCCGAGGGCGGCCAGCGGGAGCGCGGCGAAGTACAGGCAGAGCAGGAGCGCGGACGGCGACCAGAAGGTGAGCGAGCCGAGCACGGCCAGCACGGCGGCGAACGGGTCGGCGGCGCCGACGAAGCCGGTGCCGATGTCGCGCCAGCCGTAGCCGATGTTCTGCCAGAGCGCGGCCGGGCTGTTGACCGGCAGCAGCCCGCCGCCGACCAGCGCGGAGGCGCCGAGCAGCGGGGCGAGCAGCGCGACACCGGCCACGCCGGCCCCGATCAGGGTCCAGCCGCCGCCGGTGCTGAGGAAGGCGAGCTCGCTGCGGGAGCCGCGGGCGAGGGTGCGGTGCTGCTCGCGCAGCAGGGCCTTGCGCCGGCGCACCTCGGCGCCCGGCATCCGGAGCGAGGCGATCGCCCCCCAGCCGAGCGTGCGGGTGCGTCGCAGCCGACGACGCGCGGCAGGCACCCGGCGGCCGGAGAATGCGGCGCCGAACGCGGCGCCGAACTCGGCGCCGATGGAGCCGGGCTCCTTGCGCATCAGCCGGAGGAAGGCACGGAGGAAGGCCAGCGGCACCAGTGAGAGCCAGTGCGGCAGCAGTGCGGCAGCGGGTGCGTAGACCAGGCGTCGGTGCAGCTGGGCCTGGCGGCGCAGGCGCACGCGCTTGCGGACGGCGCTGCCCTCCTGCGAGCTGTCGGCCCCGGTGATGCCGTCGCCGGCGACGGCCACCCGGGCGGCCGGCACGAGAGAGACGCGGTGGCCGGACAGCCGGGTGCGCACGCAGAAGTCGAGCGCGTTGTCGACGACGGGCAGCGCCGGGTCGAAGCCGCCCAGCCGCTGCCAGACGTGGTGGCGCACCAGCATGCCTGCGGAGGCCACGGCGAGCACGTCGCTCAAGTCGTCGTGCTGGGCCTGGTCGAGTTCCGCGCCGACGACGGTCACGGTGCGGCCGTAGCGGGTCATCGTCTCGCCGAACTCGCGGATGTAGTCGGCCCGCTCCCAGTCCATCAGCTTCGGGCCGGCGACCGCCACGGACGGGGCGACCTCGAGGGCGTTGACCAGGGCGGCCAGGGCGCCGGGCTCCGGCGCGGTGTCCTGCCCGAGCAGCCAGAGCAGCTCGTCGTCGGCACTCGGCTCGGGGATCAGCTGCACGGCCAGCGCGACGGCGTCACCGAAGCTGAGCTCGGCCTCCGCGGCGATGAGCTGGGTGGGCGCGGCGGCCGCGAGCAGCTGCGCGGTGGCATCCGTCCCGCCGCAGTCGACCATGATGACGGTGTCTGGGCGCCGGGTCTGCGCCGCGAGCGCCGCCAGTGTGCGGTCCAGATGCTGTGCGCCGTTGCGCGCGATGAGGATGGCGGTTACTCGGGGAGACATATCGGAACCAGCCTAGGTTGCGCGCGTCCGATCATCAGGAGGCGCGGCAGGCGCGCCGCAAACTGGGCGCCCGAAACTAGCTCGCGCGTTTGCGGAGCTTGCGGCGCTCGCGCTCGGAGAGCCCGCCCCAAATGCCGAAGCGCTCGTCATTGGCCAGCGCGTACTCCAGGCACTCCGTGCGCACCTCGCAGGAGCCGCAGATCTTCTTGGCGTCCCGGGTGGAGCCGCCCTTCTCCGGGAAGAAGGCCTCCGGATCGGTCTGCGCGCAGAGGGAATCCGTCTGCCACGCCAACGGGTTGCCGTCGTCGCTGTTCGTTCTGACCCCGGGAACACCCAACTTGACGGGATCGACGAACCAATCCTCGGGTACCCCCGGACGATACTCGATTACCGACATACCGTCTCCCACCCTTCTTGTCCACGCACCTGCACGGCGCGTCCGAATCTAATTACACCGGTGTGATTAGGGTGGCGTCAAGTCTTGGAGCATAAACCCTCAACTCAATATCGAGGGTTCGGCGCGCCGAATGTTCCCGGCCGCGCTCACGCGGCGGCGCGGCGTGCCTCCCACGCACTCCGCACCATGTCGTCCAGGGTGTGCCGCATCTGCCAGTCGAGGTCGCGGCGGGCCCGCTCCCCCGAGGCCACGATCCGGTCGGGGTCGCCGGCGCGGCGCGGGCCGATCTCCGGGGCGAACGGGATGCCGGTCACCTCGGCCATCGCGCTCATGATCTCGCCGACGGAGACGCCCTCGCCGCTGCCCAGGTTGTAGACGGGCTCGATCTCCCGCCCCGCCTGCAGGCGCTCCGCCGCCGCAACGTGCGAGATCGCCAGGTCGGCGACGTGGATGTAGTCGCGCACGCAGGTGCCGTCGGCCGTCGCGTAGTCAGTGCCGTTGATCCGCGGGGTGCGGCCGTCCAGCAGCGCCTCGAACACGAGCGGGAACAGGTTGTGCGGGCTGGTGTCGTAGAGGCCGTCGTGGCCGGAGCCGACCACGTTGAAGTAGCGCAGCGAGGTGTGGGCGAGGCCGGTCGCGATGCCCTCGTCGCGCAACAGCCATTCGCCGATGAGCTTGCTCTCCCCGTACGGGGACTCGGGGGCCTTCGGCGTGTCCTCGGTGACGAGATCGGTGTTCGGTGTGCCGTAGACGGCGGCGCTGGAGGAGAACACGATGCGGTTGACGCCGGCATCCTGCATCGCCTGCAACAGCACGGCCGTCGCGGTCACGTTCTGCTCGTAGGTGTGCAGCGGCCGCTGCACGGAGACGCCGGCGTACTTGAAGCCGGCCACGTGCACGACGCCGTCGATGGGGTTCTCGGCGAACAGGCGGCCGAGCAGCTCGGCGTCCAGGATGCTGCCCTGATAGAAGGGCACCTCGGCCGGCACGAACTCGGCGTGACCGCTGGAGAGGTCATCGACGATGACGACGTCGATGTTGTCGGCGAGAAAAGCCCGCACGACGTGCGATCCGATGTATCCCGCGCCGCCCGTTACCAACCACGCCATTGTTTCCCCATCTCGAGTGCGTTCCGCGGAGCCAGCCGCAGGCCAGCCTCCACTGTATTGCAGCGGCGATAGCCGTCGCGTCGCACCGAGATGACTGCTCCGACGATGGCCCAGATTCCGAGGACCGTGAGGAAAAGGAGAATGATCATGGCAGGAAGTCTCGCCCTTGTGCTTTCCTGCCACGAGTGGCAGAATCGCCAGTATTCGTCGAGTTCCTGCCATCTGGCAGCCGTCCCCCGCGGAGGTTCCCATGCTCAACAAGGTCGCGTGCGTCGCCCTGCCGGGCATGGCCCCGTTCGAGTTCGGCGTGGTCTGCGAGGTGTTCGGCATCGACCGGTCGGATGCCGGCGGCCCGAGCTTCGACTTCACGATCGTGGCGGCCGAGCCCGGCCCGATCCGCACGAAGCTGGGCTTCGACATCGTCGTGCACAACGACTTGACCGCGGCGGCCGACGCCGACCTGGTCGTGATCCCCGCCTACTACGGCGCCGACATCTGCGGTGACGATGTGCCGGCCGCGCACCCGGAGATCCTGCGCCTGCTGCGCGACGCGGAGGCTCGTGGAGCATGGGTGCTGAGCGTCTGCAGCGGGGCGTTCCTGCTCGGCGAGGCCGGGCTGCTCGACGGCCGGCGCAGCACGACGCACTGGATGTACACCGACACACTCGCCCAGCGCTTCCCGGCCACGACCGTCGACGCCGATGTGCTCTTCGTCGAGGACCGCCATGTCGTCACGGGCGCCGGCACCGCGGCCGGCATCGATGCGGCACTGCACATCGTGCGCCGCGAGCTCGGCGCGTCCATGGCGAACAACATCGCCAGGCGCATGGTCGTTCCGCCCCAGCGCGACGGCGGCCAGTCCCAGTTCATCCAGCTGCCGGCCGCCACCCCCGACGACTCGATGGCCGGCGTGACCACGTGGATGCTGGCCAACCTGGATCGCGAGCAGAGCGTCGACCAGCTCGCCCGGATCGCGCTCATGTCGCCGCGCACCTTCGCCAGGCGGTTCCGGGCCGAGCTCGGCACCACGCCGACGGCCTGGCTGAACCGGCAGCGGCTGCTGCGCGCCCAGCAGCTGCTCGAGGAGAGCGAGCTCAGCTTGGAGGTCATCGCCGGCGACACCGGCTTCGGCACGGCATCCGTGATGCGGCACCACTTCGTCAAGGTGCTGCAGACCACGCCGACGGCGTACCGGCACACCTTCGGCCCGCGCACCGGGCAGCGGGAGCTCACCCCGCTCCGTTAGCCGCCGGCCCTATCCGACGGTGGCGATGAACAGCGTGCCGGCGCCGCCGACGCGGAGGTCGCCCTCGTCCGGCGTGATGAAGCACGACTCGCCGCGCTCCAGCGTGGCCCCGCCGTGCGCGCCCGTGAGCTGCAGCCGCCCCGCCGTGCAGAGCGCGATCGCCGGGCCGGCGAGCGCGACCGGGGTCGGCTCCTGCCCCTCCGAGCGCTCGATGCTGTGCAGCACGAAGTCGGCGACGTCCGGCCGGTAGACCAGCGCGCCGGGGTGCGGGTTCTCCGGCACCATCAGCGGGACGGGGACCGGCTCGAAGCTCAGCACGTCGAGCAGCTCGTCCACATCGATGTGCTTCGGGGTGAGGCCGCCGCGCAACACGTTGTCGCTGGCGGCCATCAGCTCGATGCCGAGGCCGTCCAGGTAGGCGTGAATGTTGCCGGCCGGCAGGTAGAGCGCCTCACCGGGGCGCAGGGTGACCCGGTTCAGCAGCAGGGTGAGCACGATTCCGGGATCGCCAGGGTAGGCGTCGGCCACGCCGCGCACGGTGGCGAACTCGCGGGCGAACTCGCCGCCGGCCAGGGTGTCGGATGCCGCGAGCGCCAGCACGCGCTCGACCAGCCGGGCCACCTCGCCCGCCTCGACGGCGTCCGCGCCCAGCAGCCACTGCACCGTGCTCCGCAGCCCGTCCGGGCCGGACAGCCGGGCCTCGAGCCCCTGCAGCGGCGCCGGGTCCGGCGCCGCGCTCTCGGCGTCCGCCGCACGCAGCGCCGCGAGGATGGCCCGCACCTCGGCGGGCGCGCGGAATCCGCAGAGCGCCTCGAACCGCTCGCTCAGCGCCACGATCAGCTCCGGCTTGTGGAAGGCGTCCTTGTAGTTGCGCTCCGGAGCGTCGAGCCGGATGCCGGCGGCGTTCTCGCGGGCGAAGCCGGCCAGCGCCTGCGCCGGAGAGGGGTGGGCCTGCAGCGAGAGCGGCGCCGCGGCGGCCAGCACCTTCAGCAGGAACGGCAGGCGCGGCCCGTGCTCGGCGATGGCGTCCGCCCCCAGCACGGCGTCCGGGTCGGCCGCCACCCAGTCGGCGAGCGTCGCTGCGGGGGCGTCCTCGCCGAGCAGCGTGCTCGGCGAGCCCGGGTGCGCACCCAGCCAGAGCTCGGCCTCCGGGAGCCCGCTCGGGCGCCGGCCGAGCAGCCCGGCGATGGCCGAGGTCGAGCCCCAGGCGTAATCGCGCGGCGAACTGGTGATTGCTACAAACATTGTGGATCCCGTCTGGCTGGCTTCAGCCCAAACTACCAAGCGGCTCCCCCTCGGCTGAACCGGGGCCTAGGCTGAGCGCCACGTCACCGTCGCCCCACCGCAGGGGCCCCAGCATGCAACGGAGCACCGCATGACCTTCGAGCCCCTCGTTTCCGACTTCTACAACTACGAGTCGCTCCTCACCGAGCAGGAGCAGGCCGCCCTCCTGGCGCTCCGCGGCTACCTCGAGGCCGAGGTCCGCCCCATCATCGGCGGCTACTGGGACCGCGCGGAGTTTCCCCTGCAGGTCGTGCCGAAGCTGGCGGAGCTCGGCGTGCTCGGCTACGCCTGGGACGAGACCCGCGCGTTCCCGAACTCCGCCATGTTCCGCGGCTTCGTCGCCTACGAGCTCTCCCGCATCGACGCCTCCGTCTCGACCTTCGTCGGCGTGCAGAACGGCCTCACCTGCGGATCGATCGCGGTGTGCGGGTCCGCAGAGCAGCGGGCGGAGTGGCTGCCCCGGCTGGCATCCGGCGAGGTCATCGGCAGCTTCGGCCTGACCGAGCCGCAGAGCGGCTCCGACAGTGCCCAGGGCCTCCGGACGACGGCCACCCGCGACGGCGACAACTGGGTGCTGAACGGAACCAAGCGTTGGATCGGCAACGCCACGTTCGCCGACGTGACGATCATCTGGGCGCGGGATGCCGCAGACAACAGCGTGTTGGGCTTCATCGTCCCGACCTCCACCCCCGGCTTCTCGACGGAGAAGATCGAGGGCAAGATCAGCCTGCGCGCCGTGCAGAACGCCGACATCACGCTGGAGAACGTCGTCGTGCCGGAGTCGCTCCGGCTGGCGAACGCACACTCGTTCAAGGACACCGCGAAGGTGCTCCGGCTGACCCGCGCCGAGGTCGCCTGGTCGGCGGTCGGCGTCGCGGCCGGCGCCTACGAGGCGGCCGTCGCCTACTCGAAGGAGCGCGTGCAGTTCGGCAGGCCGATCGGCTCGCACCAGCTCGTGCAGGACCTGCTGGCCAAGAGCCTCGGCAACATCACCGCGTCGCTCGGCATGGTGGTGCGGGCCTCGGAGATGCAGGACCGCGACGAGCTGCGCGACGAGCACTCGGCCCTGGCCAAGGCGTTCTGCACGTCCCGGATGCGCGAGACCGTCGCCTGGTGCCGGGAGCTGTTCGGTGGCAACGGCATCGTTCTCGACTACGAGGTGGCGCGGTTCTTCGCCGATGCCGAGGCGCTGTACTCCTACGAGGGCACCCGCGAGATGAACGCGCTGATCGTCGGCCGCGCCATCACCGGCCACGCGGCGTTCGCCTGAACGCCGCCCTGCACCGCTCCCCCGCCCGAGTTCGATAGCCTTGT
The DNA here is from genome assembly GCF_002936985.1 of Microterricola pindariensis. Classification (GTDB taxonomy): domain Bacteria; phylum Actinomycetota; class Actinomycetes; order Actinomycetales; family Microbacteriaceae; genus Microterricola; species Microterricola pindariensis. Next base: position 91,959 of record NZ_MPZN01000004.1, read on the forward strand.
GCCATGATGCAGCCGGTCCGTAGCCGTTTCGCCGTGCACACGCTGGCCACGCTGCTGCTGTTCTCGGCGCTCGCCGGCCAGTTCTGGCGCAACCTGCTCGGCTGGTGGGGCTGGGGGGCGCTCGTGCTGCTGCTGGTCGCCGCCAGCGTCGTCGCGCTGGTGCGGCTCAAGCCGGAGTGGCTCGGCCGCGGCTCCTTCTGGCGGCGCACCCCGAGCAGCCTCTGGCTCTTCCTCGGCTTCGCGGTGCTCTCCCTGGCCTGGTCGTTCTACCCGGGCGCCACCGCGGTCGGGCTCGCCGCACAGCTGGCCGCGACCGTCCCGGCGCTCCTGCTCGGGCTGTGCCTGAGCTGGCCCGAGTTCCTGCGCGCGCTCGGGGCGGCGCTGCGCTGGCTGCTCGGCCTGTCGCTCCTGTTCGAGTTCATCGTCGCCGCCTGGGTCGGCGGCCCGGTGCTGCCGTTCTTCACCGACTACGAGGGCAAGGTCCCCGCGGCGTTCTACTGGTCGCGCGGCCTGCTCTTTGACGGCGGGCCGATCGAGGGCATCGTCGCCAACCGCAACCTGCTGGCCGCGGCCGCCCTGCTGGCGGTCATCGTCTTCGCCGCGCAGCTGGCGGCGAGGACGGTGCGCCGCGGCCCCGGCATCGCCTGGCTGGTCATCGCCGCGCTGACGCTCGCACTCACCCGCTCGGCCACCGTGCTCGTCGCGCTCGTCGTCGTCGCGGCCGCCCTCGGCTTCGCCCTCTGGGCGCGCCGGGCCGGCCCGGACGGCCGCCGGCCCGTCTACCTGAGCGCCGCCGGCGCGGTCGTCGTCGTCGGGGCGCTCTGCACCACCTTCTGGGGCCAGCTGCTGGCCGTGTTCGGCAAGAGCGACGACCTGACCGGCCGCTTCGACATCTGGGGTTCCGTCAGCGCCCTCGCCGCCCAGCGCCCCGTCGCCGGCTGGGGCTGGGTGAGCTACTGGGCGCCGTGGGTGGAGCCGTTCGACGACCTCGCGGTGCGCAAGGGCGTCACCTACCTGCAGGCGCACAGCGCCTGGCTCGACGTCTGGCTGCAGCTGGGCGTGATCGGCGTCGTGCTGTTCGCCGCCCTCGTGTTCGGCACGCTCTGGCGCAGCTGGTTCCTCGCCGTTGACCGGCCCAGGGACGGCGCCGCCCTGGAGCGGCCGTACACGGCATCCGCCCTGGTCCCGTTCTTGCTGATGGTCGCGCTGCTCGTGCAGAGCGTCGCCGAGAGCCGCATCCTCGTCGAGGGCGGCTGGATGCTGCTGGTCGCCCTCGCCCTGATCACCAAGCGCAACCTGCGCCGCGTCGAGACGATGCCCTAGGGCATGGAAGCCATCCGACGCTCAGTGCTGCCGCCCGCGGCGGCCCACCTGCTGGGCTCCGCCCGCTTCGCCTCCGCGCTCACCCTGTGCATCCTGGGCGCCGCGTTCAGCACGCACCTGCTGCGCGCCACGATGGGCTGGGCCGGGCTGCTGGCGATCCTCATCGCCCTGGTCGCCCTGGCCACGCTCTCGCTTCTCTCCCGCCGCGAGAGCATCGACTGGTACGGCCTGCCGCCGATCACGATCCTGATGTTCCTCGGCTGGGTGATCCTCTCGGTGTTCTGGAGCACCACGACGATCGTCAGCGGAACCCGCGTGCTCTACCTGCTGCTGTTCACGGCGCTGGCCGTCTACCTGACCCTGGTGCGCGACACGATCCAGCTCGTGCGCGCCCTCGGCGACGTGCTCCGCATGCTGCTCGGCCTCTCGCTCGCCCTGGAGGTGCTCTCCGGGCTGCTGCTGGACCTGCCGATCGCCTTCCTCGACATCCAGGGCAACATCGCGGCGCTCGGGCCGCTGCAGGGCGTCTTCGGCAGCCGCAACCAGCTCGGCCTCGTCGCCCTGATCGCCCTCATCACCTTCGCCGTCGAGTTCGTGACCCGGTCCGTTCCGCGGATGCAGGCGATGTTCTCCATCGCGCTGGCCACACTGCTGATCCTTCTCTCCGGCTCGCCCGTGACGTTCGGCGCCTTCGTCATCGTCGGCCTCGCCGCGCTGGCGCTGGCCGGGATCCGCCGGGTGCCCGCCGCCAGCCGCATGTACTGGCAGCTGGGCCTGCTGGCGGCCGTCGCCGTCGCAGGAGGGGTGCTCTGGCTGCTGCGCTCCGGCATCCTGAACCTGCTCAACGCCGGCAGCGAGTTCGAGGTGCGCACCGCCCTGTGGCGCGAGATCCAGCGCTACTCTCAGCTGAACTCGCTGCAGGGCTGGGGCTGGGTCGGCGCCTGGCAGCCGAGCGAACCGCCCTACCTCTGGCTCAACCTGGCCACCCGTGGCACGCAGAACTCGGCGCTCAGCGCCTTCTTCGACGTGTACTTCCAGCTCGGCCTGGTCGGGCTGATCACGTTCATCGCGCTGCTCGGCTTCGCGGTGGTGCGCTCCTGGCTGCTGGCCAGCGAGAAGCGCAGCTCGGTCTACGTCTGGCCGGCGCTGATCGTGCTGGCGCTGGCGGTCACCTCCCTCGCCGAGAGCACGGTGCTCGGCGAGTACGGCTGGATGCTGCTCATCGTCTGCGCCATCAAGGCCTCGCAGGCGATGAGCTGGCGCGACGCCCTGCGCCGGCACGAGCCATCCTCAATTCCTGAAGAATAGTCACACTATTCCCCACCGATGCGTTACGTTCATCGCATGAGCGCAGTCGCAGGGGGGACGACCGGTCAACCGGATGCCGCTCGGCGCCGCGCCTGGCGGATAGCGCTCCTGGTCTGCGCCGTCGTGCTGCTGCTCCTGCTCGCGGCCGGCGGCTGGCTGACGCAGCGCGTGCTGACCGCGAAATCGGCGCTGGAGGATGCAGAGGGGGTCGTCAGCGAGGTCGCTGCGCAGCTGGCCAGCGGGGATGCCAGCACGCTCCCCGAGGCGTCCGAGGCGCTGGGCAGGCTGAGCGCGACCGCCCTCGAGCAGAGCGCAGATCCGGTCTGGCGCGTTGCGGAGTCGGTGCCGGGGCTTGGCCCCAACCTCGCCGCCGTGCGCGCCGTCGCCGAGTCTGTCGACCAGATCGCCCGCGAAGCCGTCGCACCGCTCAGCGAGCTGTCGGGCACGCTCACGCTCGACACCCTTCGACCGTCCGCGGGGCGAATAGACATCGCCAGCATCACCGCGCTGTCCCAGCGCGCGATCCCCGCGGCCCAGGCGTTCCGCCAGGCGGCGGCCCGCATCGCAACCGTCGACTTCACGCACACCGTCCCCCCGCTGGCCGCGGCAGGGCAGCGGCTCAACGAACAGTTCGCGCAGGCCCTCCCCGCCGTCGACAGCGTGGAGACGGCCCTCACCCTCGCCCCCGACATGCTGGGGGCCGCAGGGCCGCGGAGCTACCTCTTGGTCTTCCAGAACCTGGCGGAGACGACGGCACTCGGGGGCACCGCGGCGGCCCTCGCAGAGATCACCGTTGACAACGGGCTCATCTCGCTCGGGCGGCAGGCGTCGAGCCGCGATTTCGGGAAGGACTTGAACGCCCCGGCCCTGCCGGTGGACGCCGGCGTCGCGGAGATCTTCAACCCCTACATGTACGCGACCCTCAACCTGGCCACCAGCCGACCCGACTTCCCCACCGCAGCCGAGATCGCCTCCGCGTTCTGGCAGCGCGACTTCGGTGTGACGCCGGACGGCGTGATCTCGGCCGACCCCGTCGCGCTTGCACACATCCTGCAGGCAACGGGTCCGGTCGCGCTGGAGACGGGACACGAACTCAGTGCGGAGAACGCGGTGTCGCTGCTGCTGAACCAGATCTACATCGAGACGGCCGGTCCGGGTGGGCAGGAAGCCAGCGACGCCTTCTTCGCCCTGGCGGCACGCGCGGTCTTCGACGCCGTGAGCGCGGGCGACGCGGATGCGCGCGACCTCGCCGAGGCGGTCGGGCACGGCATCGAGGAGAACCGCATCATGATGTGGAGCGCCCACCCGGCCGAGCAGGCCGTGCTCGCCGCCACACCGCTGGCCGGCATCCTCCCCACGGACAATGCGGCGGCCAGCGTGACCGGCGTGTACTTCCGAGACATGTCGGTCTCCAAGATCGACTACTACCTGCGCACGGCGGCGACGCTCACGTCCAGCGCGTGCGGCGCAGAGCCCCCGCACTTCACCGCGCAGGTCGAGCTGCACTCCACGCTCACCCAGGAACAAGCCGACGCGCTGCCCGAGTTCGTTTCCGGCGGGGTCTGGCAGGGCAAGCAGTTCAAGACACAGGTCTTCGTCTACGGCCCGCCCGGCACGACGTTGAGCGGCGCGGAGATTGAGGCGGGCGGCGACGAGGAGACCTTCGTCGGCCACTCCGGCGCCGACCTCGGCCGCCCCGTCGCCACCTATTGGGTGATGCTGAGCCCCGGCGAGACGGTCACGCTCAGTGCGCGCTTCGACGCCGATGCCCCCGTGGCCGGCGGCGCGAGCGCGAGCGGCACGGCGAGCGCGGCCGCAGCGGTCGGCACATTCGGCCCCGCCGCGCTGCGCACGACGCCGATGCTGAACCAGACCACGACGACCGTCATCCAGTCCGGGTGCGGGGGCCGCTGAGCCACGGGGCCGCTGGGCCGCTGCCGCCCGGGCCGGCTACGGCCGGCGCTGCGCGCGCAGCCCGTGCCGGATGGCGAGCAGGTGCCAGATGATGCCGACGATCGGGCCGAGCGAGAGCGCGAGCGGCGCGCGGAACTCGATCGGGATCGGCACGAACAGCACGGCGAGCGCGACGGCGGATGCCGCGACCCAGCCGGCCGCGTACGCGCGGTGCCGGCCGAGCGCCAGCAGCGCGGGGCCCGTCACGCAGAGGATGCCGATGAAGCCGGAGGAGACCACGAGCGGCACCAGCGCCGCGGTCGGCAGCGTGAACGACTCGTTGATGAAGGTCTGGAACGCCCAGAGCCCCCACAGCCAGGTCGCGGCGCCGAGCAGCGCCATCACCGCGGCCACCGCGCCCATGGCCTTGAGCAGGAACGCCCAGAGCGCCGCCCTGTCGTTGGTGAAGCGGGTCACCAGGTAGCTCTGCAGCGCCATCAACGGAACCAGGATCGGCGCCCGGGTGAGCATGATGGCGAACATGAGGTCCGCCAGGACGTCCTTGTCGCTGCCCTGTCCGTAGAAGGCGAGCACGAGCGGGAAGCCGTTGATGAGGATCGCCGTCGCCGACGCGGCGATGACGGTGTGCACCGAGTTGACGGCCAGGGTGCGGTAGCGCAGCGGCGAGTGGCCGAGCCGGCGCAGCACGCCGGGCGCGAAGCAGAACACGGTGCCGATGGCCAGCGGGAACGGCAGCACGACGGCCCACGCCAGCAGGTTGAGGTCGTCGCTCACACTGAGCACGAGGGAGACGGCGGCCAGGCGCAGGATGCCATCGAGGAAGATCACGGCGGCCAGCAGCCGCCAGCGCTGCGACCCGGCGAGGGCCCCACTCATGGTGGCGACGACGGCGTTCGCGGCCGAGCCGAGCGCCACCTGCAGGGCGAGCCCGGTGTTCTCCTGGCCGAGCGAGTCCGGCGCCCAGAGCACGCTGGAGACGAGCACGATCGCGCCGACGATCAGGCCGGCCCCCGCACCGAAGATCCAGAGCGAGCTCTGTCGGCGGCTCGGCCTGTCCGCGTCGCGCAGCGCCTCCGCCGTCGCCCGCGTCGACTCCTGTTGCAGCCCGAACAGCACGCCGACCACCAGGAACAGTGCCGACCAGAAGGCCGCGAAGACCACGTAGCCGGCGCCCGCGAGCGCCTGATAGGCGAAGAAGGTCACCAGGTATCCGGCCACCCCACTGACCAGGGTCGCAGCCAGCATCCACTTCACGCCGGAGGGCGCGGGAGCGCGCACGGCCTCCCTCTCGGTCACCAAGATCAGCGTGTCCCTTCGATTGCTAGGCTGGAGGCAATTATGTCATCACCCGCATCGGCCCCCCTGCCAGTCCCGAGCATCGACATCATGATGCCGTTCTACGGCAGCTTCGAGCTGCTCCGCGCCGCCGTCTTGAGCGTGCAGGCGCAGACCGACCCCGCGTGGCGCCTCGTGATCATCGACGATCGCTACCCCGACCCGGAGCCGATGCGGTGGGCGCGCGCCCTGGACGACCCGCGCATCACCGTGCTGGAGAACCCGGTGAACCTGGGCGTGAGCGGCAACTTCGCGCGCAGCGTCGAGCTGGCGACGGCCGACTTCACCGCCATCATGGGGTGCGACGATGTGCTGCTGCCCGGCTACGTCGCCCGCATGCGGGAGCTCGCGCAGCGTTTCCCGGATGCCGCCTACGTGCAGCCGGGGGTGGAGGTGATCGACGCCGACGGCACCGTCTGCCTGCCGCTCGCCGACCGGGTGAAGGGCTATTACCGACCGAGCAGCCCCGGGCCGCTCGCCCTCCGCGGCGAGACGCTGGCCACCAGCCTGCTGCGCGGGAACTGGACCTACTTCCCCTCGATCCTCTGGCGCACCTCCGTGCTGAAGAGCCACGGATTCCGGGCAGACCTCGACGTCGTGCTGGACCTGGCGCTGCAGATGGAGATCGTGGCGGAGGGCGGGACCCTCATCCTGGACACGGTGCCGAGCTTCCGCTACCGCAGGCACCAGGCCAGCGTCTCCTCGTGGAAGGCGAGCGACGGCAGTCGCTTCCTCGAGGAGCAGTCCTACTTCCTCGAGACGGCCGCCGCCATGCGCGCGCTGGGTTGGCGCCGGGCTGCCGGTGCCGCCACCCGGCACGTGTCCAGCCGCCTGAACGCCATCACCCGGCTGCCCTCCGCCCTCGCGGCACGCGATGGCCGCGGCATCCGCAGCCTGCTCGGCCATGCGTTCAGCCTCCGCGGCAGTGCGGCCTGAGCGCTCGCCCAGTTGCCGATTGCTAGGATCGAAGCCATGTCTGAACGCCTGAAACGCACGCTCATCGTCATGCCGGCGTTCAACGAGGAAGAGGTCGTCGGAGACGTCGTCCGGGAGGTCCTGCGGACTCTCCCCGGCGTGCACTGCCTCGTCGTCAACGATGGGTCCAGTGACTCGACGACCGCCGTCGCCCGTGCGGCCGGCGCCACCGTCGCCGAGCTCCCCTACAATCTGGGCGTTGGCGGCGCGATGCGGCTCGGATTCCGCTACGCCATCGAGCAGGGCTTCGACAATGTGGTGCAGCTCGACTCCGACGGCCAGCACGACCCGCGCAGCGTTCCCGCGCTGCTGGACGCCCTCGACCGCGCCGACCTCGTGATCGGGGCCCGGTTCGCCGGCGAGGGCGACTACGAGGTCCGCGGCCCGCGCAAGTGGGCGATGCGCTTCCTCGCCGCCACGCTCAGCCGCACCGCGGGCACCACGCTCACCGACACCACGTCCGGCTTCAAGGCGATGGGGCCGCGCACCGTCAGCCTGTTCGCCCAGCACTACCCCGCCGAATACCTCGGCGACACGATCGAAGCCCTGGTCATCGCGGCGAGGGCGGGCTGCACCGTCACGCAGATCCCCGTCTCCATGCGCCCCCGGGCGGGCGGCAAGCCGTCCCACAATCCGTTCAAGGCGGCCGCCTACCTCGGCCGCGCCTTCCTGGCCCTCGGCTTCGCCCTGATCCGTCCACCCGCTAGTTTGCGACAAGAGGCTGCATCCGTATGAGCGTCACCAGCTATGTCTTCGGCGTTGCAGCCGCACTGCTCACCCTGTTCGTCGTGATCGAGATGCTTCGGCGTCGGCAGCTGCGCGAGCGGCACGCCATCTGGTGGCTGATCGCCGGGTTCCTCGCGCTCCTGATCGGCTTGTTCCCGGTGATCCTCGAGTGGGCGGCGTCGGTCGTCGGCATCGACACACCGACGAACCTCGTCTTCTTCATCAGCATCGCGATCCTGGTGCTGGTGTGCATCCAGCACAGCGCGGAACTGACCACCCTGGAGTCCAAGACCCGGGCGCTGGCCGAGGACGCCGCGTTGCACGACCTGCGGCTGCGCAAGCTCGAGGCCCTCGCCGGTGTCGGCACGGAGCGCGGCGACTCCTAGCCGATGGCGGATGCCGCGTCGCCGAGTCGAACGCTGATGTCGGCCGCGGGGCAGGCCAGCGCGAGCTCGATGTCCAGGCCGGCGTCTGCCGACTCGATCGTGACGGGTCCAGACCACGCCTCCGCCGCCTCGCACAGCATCCCCACATCGCTCGGGTCGAGCGAATAGGAGAACGCGCGGATCGGGTCCTGGCTGGCGTCGGCCTGGAGCTGGAGCAGCCAGGCATTCACGAAGGCGTCGTCGCCGGGGGTCCCGAGCCGGGACACCATCGTCTTGGTGCCGTCGTCCGCGATGCGGAAGAGCCGGTCTGCGCGCGCGGTGTCGCCCCCTCTGGCCTCTGCCGCGGCCACCTTGACGAGCGGCAGCGCGCTGCCGAGCCCGGCAGGAATCGGCACCGCACGCAGGCCGAGCCCCACAACCACCAGGGCGGCGAGGACGATGACGAGTCCGAGCGGGCCTCTGGCCTCTGCATGGCCGAGCCAGCCCAGAATGCTGGCAGCCAGCAGGACGGTGAGGAGGATGCAGAGCAGCCAGGACAGCTTGACCGGGTAGTAGCCCCAGGGCGCGACGATGCCGAATCGTTGGGCCATCAGGTAGCCGACCCCGATGGCGCCCATCATCAGGACGACGACGACACCGGCCAGCTCGTGGCGTCGGCCGAGGCCGACGGCCGCCAGCGCCGACAGGGTGAGGAGCAGGGCGGCCGCCGTGAGCACCGACGTCGCGGTGATGCCGGGAACGGCGCCGTCGGCCGCGAGCGCCCCGCCGTCGCGGGCGAGGTCGGGCAGGGTGACGACGAGCAGGTAGGCGGGGAGCTGGAGGGCTCCCGCCCACCAGGCGACCGCCACCCGGCCGCGCAGCGCGAGGAAGAAGCGCCAACGCGGCAACACGGCTGCCGCCGCGAGCCCGAGCGGCAGTACCGCCAGCGGCGCCCACGCCGCCAGCAGGAGGATGGTGGTGATGAGCAGCAGTGCGCTCGCGAGCACGGGCTGGGACGGCACCTCCTGCCAGAGCAACCACACGACGAGCAGCAGCGTGACGGCAAGCATCGCGTTCAGGAAGCCGAACTCCAGCATCGCACCGGTGGCATACCAGCTGAGCGGGATCGCCGAGCCGAGCAGCCCCGCCCCGAAGCGCAGCGCCGGCCGCGACGGCGGGACGGCCCGGGCAACGACGAGTCCGGCGAGCGCGGCGGCGAGCAGCGTCAACAGCATCCACAGCTCCGTCTGCCGGGCGACGTCATGGCGCAGCAGCTCTGCGGCCGTGTCCCGGCCCGGTGCGAGCCAGCTGGCCACCAGCGCATTCATCAGCGGGGACGGGTTCGGGTGGCCGGACGTCGAGAGGCCCCCGTCGGCGAGCACGAATCGTGCGGCAACCGTATTCCAGATCATGTCGTTGCGCATCGCCCAGGCATACCCTGGCTGGCCGAACAGCTGGGCGCCGAAGAGCAGCAGGCCGCTGAGCGCTGGAAGCGTCAGTGCCGCCGCCGCCGTCAGCCAGTGCGCGCGGGTGGCTCGGGCGAGCAGCGTCGTGGGGGTCCGTGCGAGCACGATGAGCAGAGCCGTGCCGACAAGCGCCAGCGAGACCACGCCCGCTGCGCCGTAGTCCCAGCCGACGAGGGGCAGCGAGCGGCTGAGCACGGTGTGGCCCGCGAGAAGCAGCACGATCGTCGCCGCTGCGCTCAGCGTCCAGGAGTGGCGGCGGGCCAGCACGCAGGTGCCGAGCACCATGACGGCGACGACGAGCGGCGCCGGGCTGCCACCGAAGACGCACAGCAGGAGGCCGAGCACGATCGACAGCGTCGCCGCTGCGAACGCCGCGCGTCGAACGCGCGTCCCCGGGATCGGCGCAGCGGTTACCGGGTCAGTCGTGGTTGTCACCGCCCGATCCTATCTGGCGGCGTCCGAGGGAACGCTGCATTGCTCTGTACAGTGGTGGCAGGGCGGTTGCCGCCACCACTTCCGACGACCATGTTGAGGCTCCGCCATGTCCTTCCCCCGCGCACGCACCCTCTTCTGGGTGAGCTGGCTGCTGGCCAGCCTCCTCGGCATCGCCTGGGCGATCGCCACCCCTGTCGCCGCATCGCCGGACGAGCCGGCACACATGGTGAAGGCGGCGTCCGTGGTGCGCGGCCAGTTCGTTGGCGAGCCGTCCTCGCTCGGCCACATCGTGCAGGTGCCCAACTATGTGGCCGTGACGCACGCCGAGACCTGCTTCGCGTTCAAGCCGGGGGTGACGGCCGACTGCGTCGATGCGCTGGCCGGAGACGGTGGCGCGATCGTGGACTCGACGACGACGGCCGGGCTCTACAACCCGGTGTACTACCTCCTGGTCGGCTGGCCGTCGCTGATCTTCGGCACCGAGTTCGGCCTGTACGCGATGCGGGCGATGAGCGCCGTGCTGTTCTCGCTCTTCATCGCCCTGACCGTGGTCACGGTCTCCGGGTGGCGCCGGCCGGCGCTGCCCCTGGCCGCCCTCGCCGTCGCCACAGCGCCGATGCTGCTGTTCCTCGGCGGGTCGGTGAACCCGAATGCCGTCGAGACCAGCGCGACGCTGGCCGCCTTCGCCGCCATGCTCGGCGTCGTGCTGCACCCGTCCCGGTCGCTCCTCGCGCAACGCAGCATGATCGTGCTGGCCGGCAGCGTGGTCGCGGCCAACACCCGGGGGCTCTCCATGCTCTGGGTCTTCCTCGCCATCGCGCTGCCGCTCGTCCTGGCCTCGTGGGCTGAGATCCGCGAGCTGCTCCGCCAGCGCCCAGTGCAGTGGGCCATCGGCGGCACCGCCGTCGGGGTTGCCTTCGCCCTGGTCTGGCTGCTGGGCAGCAACTCTCTGACGGCCGCCGTCGAGCTGGAGGACAACTTCCAGACGTTCCCCGGGGTCGGCACGCACCCGATCGCGGGGTTCCTGATGACCCTGCGCGACACCTTCGGCTACGCCCAGGGCATGATCGGCAACTTCGGCTGGCTGGACACCCCCGCCCCGCTCGGCGTCTACTTCATCTGGTCCGTGCTCTGCGGCGCCATCCTGCTGGCCGGCTTCGCCATGCTCCGCGGCCGCCGCGCCGTTTTCGCCGCCGCACTGGCCGCCTGCTTCTTCCTGCTGCCGCCGGTCATCCAGGGTGCGTACATCACCGGTGGCGGCATCATCTGGCAGGGCCGCTACAACCTGCCGCTCTTCGCGATGGCGGTGCTGGGCATCGTCGCGGTGATCGGCGCGGGCATCCGGGCGGAGGGCGCCGCCGCGCGCAGCGTGCTGCTCCGGCTCGGCCTCATCGTCTGGCTGCTCTGGGCGGTCGCCCAGTTCGCCAGCTTCGCGGATGCCATGCGCCGCTACGCGGTGGGTGCGGGCGGCGCCTGGAAGCAGCTGCTCACCGCCCCGGACTGGGCCCCGCCCGGCGGCACGCTGCCCTGGCTCGCGGTCTTCGCCGTCCTGGTCTGCGCGACGGCGTGGCTCGGCTGGAGCGCGGGGCGCCGCCTGGATGCCGCCGCCCTGCCTGCCGCGCCGGGCACGCCGAAGGACGCGCAGAGCGCCGCACCGCACATCACGAGGCCGCCGAGCGACCCGGACGCCGCCGCCGAGCTCACGCCGGCTGGAACAGGTCTCTGAGCACGTCGGTCATGCCCTGGCTGGCGTAGCGCCGGTAGTCGCCGGTGCGCAGCAGCCCGAGCACGCCGGGGAGCCGGCGCCAGCGGGCGGGCGGCAGCTCGGCCCGCGCGCGCTCGAAGGCCGCCTTCTGAGCGGCCGCCTGTTGCACGGCGGCCTGCCGGGGCGCGTCCAAGCCGGCATCCGCCAGCCTGTCGGCGAGGATCGCCGCCCGCTCCGCCAGCTGCCTGTTGCGCTCGCCCCGCGGCTGCAGCACCCGCCGCACCTTGTTTGCGAGCGTCGGCGGCTTGACCCCGATCTGATTGTTGCCGTGCTGGCGGTAGTCGACGACCGGCTGTTCGAGCAGGGCGATCTGCCCGCGCACGGCGGCCATCATCGCGAGCCATTCATCGTGCACCCATTCGCGCGGGAACGGCAGCGCCAGCGGCAGCAGATCCCGGCGGAACACCACCGTGGCGCCGGTGACGAGGTTGCGCCGCAGCAGCGTCCCGAACGGGTCATCGGCCAGAGCGCTGCGCGTGTCGGCCGTCACCTCGAGGGTCTGCAGCAGCGTCGCGCCGAGCGGGCGCCCGGTGGCGTCGACGAGGCGGGCGTCGGCCGAGAGCAGCAGCAGCTCCGGGCGGGCGTCGAACTCCTGCACCTGCAGCGCCAGCCGGCCGGGCAGCCAGCGGTCGTCCTGGTCGCTCAGCGCGATCAGCTCGTGTCGGCAGGCCGACACGGCGCGCTCGAAGTTCTTGGTGACACCGTGGCCACCCGGCCCGTCCAGCAGGCGCAGCTCGATCGGCGAGCCGCCCTCCAACAGCGCCTGCCCGAAGGCACGCACCCGCGTCAGCGTGTCGTCGCTGGAGCCGTCATCCGCCACGACGATCTCGGCGACGAGATCGCCCTGCGCGGCGATGCTCGCCAGCTGCTCATCGATGAAGGCCGCCCCGTTGTACGTGCACAGGGCGACGGAGACGCGAGCGGCCTGCATCACTTGAAGCGTCGACCGAGGCGGCTCTTGACCTTCTTCACCACGACCTGCGGCCCGCCGGTGCGCATGTAGTGCACGAACAGGCTGACATCGTGCCGGAGGCCATGCTTGCGCGTGCGCGGCGCGATGCGGCGCTCCGAGGCGCCGGATGACGCGCGCACGGCACCGCTGGCAACGAGGTCGGCAGCATGGCTCGGTGCGGCCACGAAGTCGACCAGCGGCGCGAGCACGCTCTGCCATTCGTACTGCTTGCGCACGCTGCTGATGTTGCGGCGCGTGCTGGCGGCGAACTCGTCGTCGAAGAGCACCTTCTCCAGCGCGTCGGCCAGGGCGACCTCGTCGGTCGGCGGCACGACGACTCCGAGCTTCTCCGCAGCGATCAGCTCGGCGAAGTGGTCGCCCTCCGTCACCACCATCGGCAGCGAAGCCCAGAGGTAGTCGAGGATGCGGGTGCGGAACGAGAACGTCGTCTCGACGTGGTCGTAGTGCGTGCTGACGCCGGCATCCGCCTCGCCCAGGTAGTTGTGCCGCTCGGCGTAGTCCACCCAGGAGTCGTTGAAGAACACGGCAGAGTCCAGCACGCCGAGCTCCTTGGCCAGCGCGCGCGACTCCGCGACGATGCCCATCTCTGGCACGCCGGGGTGCGGGTGCTTGGTGCCCTGGAAGAAGAGGCGCACATTGTCGTGCGTCTCGCTCAGGCGGGCGACGGCGCGGATCAGCGTCTTTGGGTCGAACCAGTTGTACAGACCGCCGCTCCAGAGCAGCAACTTGTCGTCGGCGCCGATGCCGGGCAGCACGCCCTTCAGCACGGGCTTGGTCTGCGCAGGGAACTCGGGGTTCAGGCCGAACGGCACGACGCTGATCAGCTTGGTCAGGTCGGGGTCGTCGGCGTAGTTGGCCGGGTTGATCCGGCCGAGGGCCGCCAGCTGGCCGAGGTAGAAGTGGCGCTGACGCTCGGAGGCGCAGAGGAAGAAGTCACCGCGGAGCAGCTGCTCGTTGAGCACCTCCGTGGCGTCGCCGACCTGCTTCTCCCACTGCACGGCACCCTGCTCGCGACCCTGCTCGAGCTGCTCGAGGTGCATCGGGTCGTAGATATCGGCGACGATGATCTTGTCGCTCTTGCGGAGCGACTCGAACAGCGCCATGGCCAGTCCCTGGAAGACGATGACGTCGGACTCGCGCTCGAGCTTCTTCATCGCCCGGTCGTCGCCGGGCCGCACGTGTGCAATTGCGAACGGTGCGGACAGGTCTTCGGCCCCGGCGAGCGTGACGAGGGTGACCAGGTTGTCCTTGGAGAGCGCCTCGGCCATGTTCCAGGCGCGGATCGCCGGTCCGGCCATCTTGGCGCCGAGCGGGTCGCCGGTGATGATGAGTACCCGGTTGACCTGGGGCGGCTGGGTCACGGCGAAGGCGTTGACCAGGTTGTCGTAGCCCTCGAGGTAGTGGTCGTTCTGGAAGGAGGGCGCGTCGGTGTCGCCGAACAGCGTCCACAGCCGGTTGTCGCTGACGACACGGGACGCCTGGATCTCGGCCCGCGAGCGCTGCAGCGACGGCAGCTGCTCGACGAACTGGTCGATGGCGAACACCCCGGCGATGGTCTGCTTGGAGACCTCCATGGTGGGGCCGTCGTCGGCGCCCTTGCGCAGGTCGAAGGCGGTGGAGTCCAGCTCGCCGCGGGCGACGGCCCGGCGGATGACGAGCGCCAGCGTGGCGGGCAGGGCCTCGGCCAGCGCCTCGTCGCCGAGGTTCTTGTACTGCGTGAACAGCGCGTTTCTCTCGAGCAAGTAGCTCTCCTTGAAGGAGCCGAATGCCGACATCGAGGCGTGGTGCTTGTGGTAGGCCAGCGAGGCGGGCTCGTAGACGAAGCGGTAGCCGGCGAGGTTCAGTCGCCAGCCGAGGTCGACGTCCTCGAAGAACATGAAGTAGCGCTCGTCGAATCCGCCGAGCGCGTCGTAGACGTCGCGGCGCACGAACATGGCGGAGCCGGTGCCGAAGAGCACGTCATGCACACGGTCGGGCTGGTTCGGCACGGGCTGGGCCGTGAGGGGCTTGTAGCCCTGGCCGAACCACGTCATCGCCGACCCGATGTAGTCGACAAGCTTGCCGTCCCAGTCGAGCACGCGGCTGGCGACGGCCCCGACCGACGGGCTCTCGGCGAAGCGGTCGACCGCGGCGCGCACCCAGCCGGCGTCCGGCTTGGCATCGTTGTTCAGGAGGGCGATGTACTCGCCGGTCGACGCCTTCACGCCGAGGTTGCAGCCACCAGCGAATCCGAGGTTGGACTTGGACTCGACGAGCTTCACATGCGGGGCCCCGGCGCGGATCCGGGCGGCACTGTCGTCGCCGGAGGCGTTTTCGACGACGACGATCTCGAGGCGATCGGCTGGCCAATCCAGCAACCCGAGGTGTTTGATGGCTTCGAGTGTGTCGTCGGTGCCACGGAAATTGACGAGAACGACGGACACGAGTCCCGGTTGACGCGGAGGCATGCAGGCCTTTCGATAGGAAACGGCAAGCTCGATACTAACAAGCGCGCGCTGCGAGAGCGCTCAACAGCCTCCCCGAAGGCTCACATGGTACTGTCCCATCTTGCGTCAACGACCGACCATCAGCCGGTCCGGTCACGTGACGCGGCCGCCCCACCGGAGGATTTCCCATGCCGCTCGAGACCGACACGCCCCAGAAGACGGCGGCACTGAACAAGGTGCTGGTGATCACGCCCGACTCCCTCGGCGTCCAGATGGCGGGGCCCGCGATCCGAGCGTTCGAGATGGCCAAGGCACTCTCGACCGTCGCCGATGTGCGCCTCGTCTCGACGCTGCAGTCCGAGCTCCAGCACCCAGACTTTCCGGTCTTCTTCGCGTCGTCCGACGAGCTCCGCGCGCACGCGGACTGGAGCGACGTCATCGTGTTCCAGGGCCATGTCCTGGCCAGCTTCCCGTGGCTCAGCGATGAGCGGTACATCCTCGTCGCGGACATCTACGACCCCATGCACCTGGAGGTCTTGGAGCAGGTCAAAGCACTTCCGGAGGCCGACAGGCTGCACGTCTCGCTGCAGACCGCCGAGGTTCTCAACGCGCAGATCGAGCGCTCGGACTACATGCTCTGCGCCTCGGAGAAGCAGCGCGACTTCTGGCTCGGCCAGCTGGCGGCCCTCTGCCGCATCAACCCGTACACCTACGATCAGGATGCCAGCCTGCGCTCGCTCCTCGGGGTCGCGCCGTTCGGCATTGAGGACACCGCCCCGGTCCAGGTGCGGCACGGCATCAAGGGCACTGTCCCCGGCATCTCCGAGAGCGACACCGTCATCATCTGGGGCGGCGGGATCTACAACTGGTTTGACCCGATCACCCTGATCCACGCGGTGCACGCGCTCTCCAAGACGCACCCAGACCTGCGCCTGTTCTTCCTCGGTGTGAAGCACCCGAACCCCAACGTGCCGGAGATGGAGGTCTCGCTGCGGACCAGGGAGCTGGCCGAGTCGCTCGGGCTTCTCGACCGGGTCGTCTTCTTCAACGATGGCTGGGTGCCCTACGACGAGCGCGCGAACTACCTGCTCGATGCGGACCTCGGCGTCAGCACCCACTTCGACCACCTGGAGACGGCTTTCAGCTTCCGTACCAGGATCCTCGACTACCTCTGGGCCTCACTGCCGATCGTCAGCACCGACGGCGACACCTTCGCCAGCATCATCCGCGACAACGACCTCGGCCGCGTCGTGCCGCCCGAGGACATCGAGGCGCTGCGGGGCGCGCTGGAGGAACTGCTCTACGACGACGAGCGCAGGGCCGTCGTGCGCGAGAACGTGCAGCGCTACGCGCAGCGCCTGCGCTGGTCGACGGTTCTCGAACCGCTGATCGCCTTCTGCCTGAACCCGCGACGCGCCCCGGACATCGTCGCCGGCGTGGTTTCCCCGCGGCAGCGGGAGCGGAAGGATCTCGCCACACGAATCGCCGGTCTCGAGGCGAGCTCGTCGTGGCGGGTCACCCGGCCGATCCGTTGGGCATCCAACCGCCTCAGCCGCCTCAGCCGCGGCTGACCCGAGCGGCTAGCTCGGAACGGTGAGCATCGCCGCGTAGCTCACGACGCCGAGCGCCCCGAGCACGGCGACCGGAGCGCGCCGCCCGGTCTGCTGCACGAACACCGCCGCGGCGATCAGGAACAGCGGGAACAGCGAGAGCCCGTAGCGCTCGGGCAGCGAGAAGTAGTACCCGGTGGAGATGCGCACGGCGGTCGCGAGCAGCGGGCCGATCAGAAGTGCCATGAGCAGGGTTCCGTAGGCGAATGACGCCTTCAGGGTGCCGGGCTTGGCCGTCACCACGAGGCCGAGCACACCCGCCACGGCGATCCACACGGCCAGGTTGGTGACGATCATCGCCCCGGTCGAGGTGGCGTCGACACCTGCCCCGGAGCCCGGCAGGTACTTGAACATGAGGTTGAGCAGCGCGTGCAGGCTGTAGTCGTTCGCCGTGCCCTGGTCGGGCGATGGGCCGAGCGAGATCAGCGCGCGCACCACGGTCCAGGCGCCCTGGGCGAGCACGGCGGCCACCACCGCGAGCGCCGCGAAGCGGGTGTGCTTGTGCAGGATGGTGCCGCGCAGACGCGTCCAGAACGGGCCGGCGGATGCCGCGAAGGCCGCGAACACGAGCGTGAGAGCGACCGCGCCGATCACGGCCACGTTTTGGAATTTGAGCAGCGTGATGAGCGGTGCTGCCAGCACCAGCCACCAGCCCGATCCGGCACCCTGCAGATATCGGACAGTCAGCAACGCCAGGAGCGCCCCGGCGAACATGGTGGGCGCGTCGGTGCTGATGTAGGTGTTGAACCAGTAGGCCGGCATCGAGCCGACCAGGAGCAGGGTGATCCCGGTGCCGGCCCAGGGGCCGATCTTGAGCCGGCGCAATGCGTAGAAGAGGCAGAGCCCGGCTGCGGCCAGCCAGAAGACGCCCGCGAAGCGGCCGGCCTGGGTCAGCGAGTCGGTGATGCCCAACCAGAGCAGCGGCTGGGCCACGACCCGGGTGACGCCGAAGTAGAGCGGCGTGTAGATGTCGGCGGAGGTGATGCCGCCCATCGGGAACCGCGCGTCGTCGTCGGCGATCGCGGGCGAGCAGCGGTCGTCCGGGGCCGGCGCGAGGATCCGCAGGCCGCGGCATCCGAGCTCCTGCCTGGCATAGTGGCCGACCTCTTCGCCCTGCCGCACGACGCCCTGGTCGAGCACCTTGGCGTAGTAGTCGATGTAGACGTACTCGTCGATCGGCGAGATCGCGTTGTGCTGAGGAACGTGCACGATGCCGACGAGGAGACTGGCCAGGATGATCAACACCGGCGGCAGCCAGCGGGTGAAACGGGCGGCGGCGCCAGACCGGAGCGGGGGTGTCGGTGGGCTCTGGTGCGAGGCGGTGTCGATATCCATGTCCGTGCCAGTGTCTCACGGGCACGATCACCCCCAGAAGTGCCACACCCGAACAAGGCACAGCGGATGGCGCGCCTTTGCGCCTCGCAGCAAGGTACCGTACGGTCGTGTGGACATGTCCAGGAGAGGAGCCTCAATGGGGAGACTGCTTCGCGCCGCAAAGCGGCGTGTTCGAAGCGCACTCGGCGGCGTTACTTCGCTGGAGCCGAGAATGACCCGTTGGGATCACCGCGAGCGGACTGCGGCGCTCGCCCGCTCTCCCCTGTTCGACATGGAGTATTACGAGGCGCAGTCCAACGAGTCGTTCCACACGAAGAAGGATGCCGCCGAGCACTTCCTCCGGCACGGTGCGGCCGCCGGTTTCTCCCCCACTCCGCTCTACAACGAGGAATGGTACGGATTCCACACCGGCCTCCTGCACGAAGCCCCGCGCTTCTGCCACATGTTCTTCCACAACGAGCCGCTCAACACCACCTCGCCCCTCTTCGATGCCAGGGTCTACGTGCAGAAGCCGCTTCGGCGCGGTGGGGCGCGGCTGATCACGCTGCGCGATGCCCTGGAGCAGTTCGCCGCGCATGCGACCCCTGACACACTGCTGCCCGTGCACGAGTTCTGCGCCGGCGCGCCGACGTGGGGCGAGGCCAGGGCGGAGGCGCTGAAGACGAGCGCCCGCTATTGGCGTCGCGCCGAGCTCAACCGCGAGCGGTTCAGCACCGAATGGCACAGTGGGCCACTCCCGGAGTTGCCGCCCCGCGCGGCCGGCTCTGCGCTGGTCTCCGTCGTCATGCCCGTGCGCGACCGCGCCACCGTCATCTCGGCGGCGATCGAGTCCGTGCTCGCCCAGAGCTACCCCGATTGGGAGCTCATCGTCGTCGACGACGGGTCCCGTGACAACACACCGGACATCGTGCAGCGATACTCCGAGCGCGATCCGCGGGTACACCTCGTGCGCGGGCCGGCGGCCGGGGTCTGCGCGGCCCGCAACAGCGGGATCGCTGCAGCCGAAGGGCGCTACATCGCCTTCCTCGACTCCGACAACGTCTGGGTCCCCGAGCTCCTCGAGCACAGCGTCGCCGCCCTGGAGACGGGCAACGCCGTGGCGGTCTATGCCGCCGTCGAGATGAAGAAGGAGTCCGGCGAGAACCGCTTTCTCGCGATTCACGGTTCCCGCGACGACCTCCTCTACGGCGGCAATTTCGTGGACCTGAACACCCTGGTCGTGCGCAGCGAGGCGATCGCCGAGATCGGCGGGTTCGACGAGTCCCTGCGCCGCTGGGTCGACTACGACCTCGCAATCCGCTTGTTCGCGCTGGGACCCGTCGAACTGCTTCCATTCGTCGGCGTGATCTACAGCGAGAGCACCGGGACCGGTCGCATCAGCACCGTGGAGGCGCCCGGCTGGGAGCAGGTCGTGCTGAGCAAGTATCTGCTGGACTGGGACAAGATCGAGGCCGCAGTTCCGGCACGGGTGCCCGGCCGCGTCTCGATCGTCATCCCGAGCTATGCGGACTGGCGCCACACCTTGCCCGCGGTGCGCAGCGTTCTCGCGAACTCGGGAGACGTCGACATCGAGATCGTCGTCGTCGACAACGGATCCCCGCGTTCACCGTCCGAGATCTTGGCGGCCGGACTGCTCGGAGCCAATCAGGTGCGTTTGCTGCCGCTGGAGCGCAACACCAACTTTGCGCTGGGGTCCAACCTTGGCTTCGCCCTGGGAACCGGCGAGTACACGCTCTTCCTCAACTGCGATACAGAGGTCGGCGAGAATTGGCTCGCCCCGCTGCTCAGCGCGCTGAACGAGGCGGGGGCTGAAGGACGACCCGTCACCGCGGTGCAGCCGCTGGTGCTGAACGACGACGGCTCGGTGCAGAGCGCCGGGCTCCGTTTCGAACGGGGCGAACCGATCCCCCACGATCTCCTGACGGTCCCGAGCGAGGTCACCGAGATCGATGGCGTCTCCGGCGTTGCGATGCTGCTGCGCTCCGTCGATTTCGCCGCCGTGCACGGCTTCGACCCGATCTTCAGCAATGGGTACGACGACGCCGACTTCTCGCTTCGCCTCGCTGCTGCCGGCCACGCCGACTTCCGCGTGGTGCCGAACGCCCGAGTGCGCCATTTCCAGCTCTTCAGCCCCGGCCGCTTCGCCGCGGACGCGAACAACAGGCGCCTGCTCGCCGCTCGCTGGCCGGAACTGTTCCAGCCGAGCGGGCACGCGGCATCCCGCGCACGGTAACGCATCTGGCTGGGCAGGGCTCGCAATTTGGCTCACTATAATTGCGGGAGCTTTCCCCGAATGGATCGAGAACACACCAGATGAGCGCGCAAGACCGCTTCGACAGCCTCGCACAGCAGAAGCTGGTGACGGTTGGATCAGCGCAGAGCCGCAGTGCCCTGCACTCGATTCGCGAGATTTTCCAGCAACGAGAGATGCTCTCGCTGCTTGTACGGCGCGACCTCAAGTCGCGGTACAAGGACAGCGCCCTCGGCTTCGTCTGGACCTTGGTCCGGCCGCTGACCCAGCTGCTGATCTACTACGTGGTCATCGGCCAGTTCCTGTCCGCGGCGCGCGCAGGCGGCATCCCCGATTTCGCGATCTATGTCTTCACCGGGTTGACCGCTTACGGCCTGCTCAGCGAGACCATCGGCGGCGGAACGTCGTCCATCGTCGGCAATGCCGGTCTGATCAAGAAGATCTACCTGCCGCGCGAGGTCTTCCCGCTGGCCAGCGTGGGCTCTGCGCTGTTCAACTTCTTCATTCAGCTCGGCATCCTCCTGGTCGCGACGCTGATCGCGGGCGCGTTCCCCATCCACGCCGATGTCTTCTACGCCATCCCCGCCCTGATGGTCCTTCTGGTTTTCGGCATGGCACTCGGGCTGTTCTTCGCGGCCGTCAACGTCTACCTGCGCGACATCCAGTACCTCGTCGAGGTCATGCTGCTGCTTCTGTTGTGGGCATCCCCGATCGTGTACTCCTGGTCCATGGTGAAGAACGCCGTCGGTGATGGCCTGCTCCTCGACATCTACACCAACAACCCGATCACCCTGGCTGTGCTCGGATTCCAGAAGGCCTTCTGGACGGCCGGCAGCGGCGTGGCCGAGTACCCCGTCGACCTGCTGCCCCGCCTCGGCATCGCGTTCGTCGTCGGCCTGGTTCTCCTGGCCATCGCGCAGCGCGTTTTCAGCAAGCTGCAGGGCAACTTCGCCCAGGCACTCTAAGGATCGAAGAGAGAATGACGCAGCTCCAAGACACCGCTCGCCCCGAATCCGGCAGAGCCCCCGACGTTGTGCGCATCAACGACGTCTCGAAGCGTTTCGTGCTGCGCAAGGACAACTCCCTCAAGGAACGCCTCGTCACGCTCGGCCGCAACGGCCGTCGCCACCGCGAGGACTTCTGGGCGCTCCGCGGGGTGACCACCTCCATCCAAGCCGGCCACACCGTCGCCCTGATCGGGCACAACGGTTCGGGCAAGTCCACCCTGCTCAAGGTCATCGGCGGAATCATCGACCCCTCCGGCGGAAGCGTGGAGCGGCGCGGGCGCATCGCCGCACTGCTCGAGCTCGGTGCCGGATTCCACCCCGACCTGACCGGGCGCGAGAACGTGTACCTGAACGCCTCCATCATGGGGCTCAGCCGTGCGGTGACCGAGGAGCGTTTCGACAGCATCCTCGATTTCTCCGGCATCGGCGACTTCATCGACACCCAGGTCAAGTTCTACTCCTCCGGAATGTACGTGCGTCTCGCCTTCGCTGTCGCCGTGCACACCGACCCCGACCTGCTCCTCGTCGACGAGGTGCTCGCCGTCGGCGATGAGGCCTTCCAGCGCAAGTGCCTCGACAAGATCCGCTCCTTCCAGGAGGAGGGGCGCACGATCGTGCTCGTCACGCACTCGCTGAGCCAGGTGGAAGAGCTCTGCGACCGTGCCATCCTCCTGAACGCTGGCGAGATCGCCTATGACGGTGACCCGCGCGAGGCCGTCGCCAAGTTCCGCGACATCCTCGAGGACCGTCGTGTGTCTCAGATCGCGCCGGGCTCCAGCGAGAAGGCGCGCGAGGCAATCGTGCACGGCGCTACTGCCGTCGCCGCGGGCCGCGACGCCGAGGCTCCCCTCGAGCTGGGCGACGACCTCGAGATCACCATGGACGTCGAGCACTTCGGGTCGACGGACGACTGGATGGTCGCTATACAGATCGACAACACCCTCGGCCAGGTCGTGTACGGCACCACGACGAAGCGGCTGGGACTGGAGCTCGGCACCCTCAGCGGTCGTCGCCAGGTGCGTTTCGTGTTGAAGGACAACCGCTTCGGCACCGGCAAGTACTTCGTCAACGTCTCGTTGATGGAGCGCTCCGGACGCCATTTCGCCGACCTGCCCCAGGCCTGTGACTTCGACGCCGCCGGCAACATCCTCGCCGTCGGATCCACCTATGCGGAGCCCGTCTTCACCGATCTCAGCCAGGAGCGATGATCGTTCGTGGGCGCTAACACACCGTCAGCACGGGTGCTGGTCGTCACGGTGACCTACAACACCGGTGAGACGCTGCGACCGTTCCTGGCCACGCTGGCGACGGCCAGCGCTCAGCCGCTCGACGTGATCGTCGTCGACAATGCGTCGGCCGATCTCAGCGTTGAGCGGGCGCTTGCCGCAGAATTCGGGGCCACCCTGCTGGAGCTGGAGCGCAATCTGGGTTACGGCGGCGGCGTCACCGCCGGCGTCCAGCAGAGCGGATCCACTGCGGACTATGTGCTCATCGTCAACCCCGACGTCTCATTCACCCCCGGCGCCATCGATGCGCTCGTGGCCGCCGCCGACGCCGACCCGCGCATCGGGTCAGTCGGGCCCCGCATCCTGGATGCCGACGGGAGCGTGTACCCGTCTGCTCGCAACCTGCCGTCGCTGCGCACCGGAATCGGCCATGCCCTTCTCGGACGTCTCTGGCGCTCCAACCCGTGGTCAACGCGGTACCGCGCCGAGTACGCCTACGGCGTCGAGCAGCGCGACGCCGGCTGGCTCTCCGGCGCCTGCGTCCTCACCCGGCGCACGGCCTATGACGCCATCGGCGGTTTCGACGAGCGCTTCTTCATGTACTTCGAGGATGTGGACCTCGGTGCCCGGCTCGGCAAGAACGGCTGGCGCAACGTCTACGTCCCCACCGCGACGGTCACCCACACCGGCGCGCACTCCACCGCGCAGTCGGCCAAGCGCATGGAGGCCGCGCACCACGAGAGCGCCTACGTCTACCTCGCCGACAAGTATTCGGCGTGGTACCTCGCGCCTGTCCGCCTCGTGCTGCGGATCGGACTCTCCGCTCGCAAATGGTGGGTCACTCGGTGACCAGGCCGCTCCGCGATATTCCCGCGGGTGTTGTGCGGCGATCGCGGCGGTACGCCGGCGCGGCCAAACGACGGGCGGGCAGGGCGGTTCGGGCCGCCTCCGGCCGCATCGGTGTTGCGCGCGAGACCGTCCGCTGGAACTCGGCCATGCGCCGCGGCCGAGCCGGGTGGTTCCGCGTCGAGCCGCTGCTCTCCCGCCCCCTCGACACGGCCCTGCCGGTCATCGTGTGCATGTGGAAGCGCCCACAGCGCATCGACGACATCCTCCGTCAGCTCGATGCGCAGAGCCTGGAACGCGGCATCCGCCTGCTCATCTGGAACAACCTTCCCGACAACGACGACTTCTACCGTTCGCGCATCGCCGCGTTCACCCCGCAGGGCGCTCTGCGCAGCGTCGAGTATCACTCCAGCGCGATGAACGTCGGCGGCATCGGCCGGTTCTTCCTCGCCCGCAAGCTCCGCGCAGCCGGCTACCGCGGGCACTTCGCGATGCTCGACGACGACCAGGACATCACGCCGAGCTTCGCGGACGACCTCCTCGACGCGGCCGCACCCCGTGAGTTTGGTGGCGTTTGGGCCTGGAATTACGTCGACTCCCACTGGAATCGCACGGAGACCCCTCCCGGGGCCACGGCAGACTACGTCGGAACGGGCGGCTCCGTGTGCGACATCGAGATCGTGCGCGAGGACAGCTTCTTCACTGGGCTCCCGCGCCGGTTCGCGTTCTTGGAGGACCAGTGGCTCTGCGGCTACGCCCGGGCCCAAGGCTGGACGCTGCGCAAGATCGACACGCCCTACGAGTTCGTGCTCGACGAGACGAACCAGTTCCACACCATGGCTGATCTCAAGAACGAGTTCCGCGACTACCTCACTGAGATGATCGCACGCGCCTCCCGCTAGAGTAACGGGCTACTCGCGGTTAGCACCCCGCAGCATGTACAAACAGTGGAGTGTCCAAGCAATTGCTCGGACACTCCATAGTTCTACCGATACCTGCTCAGCAGCCGCCGAGGCGTGCGATGTTCTCGTTGAGCGCGGCCGGGCCGCCCAGAAGCCGCAGCGAGCTGACGTTCAGACGTTGCTTGAGCTCAGAGCGCAGCTCACCGCTGACACAACCGGGGAACGTCACGTAAAGCGGGCTGCCGGCACGTGCAGCAGCGGCCGAACCAGCAAGCGCATCGGGAAAGCTTATGCTGGTCGCAAGGTAGGCGGTCGTGGCGTTCGGAAATGCGTCCCGATTTATGATCACGCTGGTGAGCTCGCGAGTCTCGCCGGCCAAGCGACTCACCTTCGTTATGCGCGCCTTCAGACCGGACTCGACGCCAGGCGCCACCGCGGCTGGCCCGCCGACTATCTTGACGGTAGTCACGTTGCGCGACGTCAGGTAGTTGACTGTGTCGGAGTCAGCGCCGTTGTTCGCCCCGTTAACCAGCAACACTGGAATCTTGGACTTGCCGGCTGCGGCGCTGGCCGAAAGCGCATCGGGGTAGTTTAGACCCGTGGCAATATAGACGCTTGTAGCGGCGCCAAAGGCGTGTTGGGCTACCATCCGCGACGTGTCGTAACGGTCGCTGCCCGCGATGCGGGTCACGGGCGCGATCGTCTTGAGAGCGGCGACGACGGCGTCACTCACTGCTGCCGGGCCGCCTACGACAACGATCGCCTGAGGATTGACGCGCTTCAGCTCTGCCGTAGTGGGGTCCGGCACATAGCCCGGGTTGGTAAGGAGCAGTGGCCCTCCTTGGGCTGCTGCCGCGGGTCCAGCCGCGAGGGCATCGGGGAAGTCCTCGCCTGTGACGACATAGGCGACCGGAACCCGGCGCTCGCCATCGAAACTGGAGCGAGAAATAGCCGCGGCAGTGTCATAGCGGTCACTTCCCGCAATACGTTGAGGGTTCGGAATCGGAGTTCCTGTCGGGTTCCCGAACCAATCTGAGTACAACCGCCAGAAGTTCCTATTGCCATACGATGAGCATGAATCGCCAGTACCGTACATGTTTGCGAGCGCCGCAGCATTCGGCTGCACCGGCGTGTAGTTGTATAGGGCGTGCGTTGCGACGTTCTCGATGAATACTCCACTACCACCGCAGTTCGTCAAGGGCTTGTACTGAATGACGGTCGTCTCGCCAAGAGGATATTTTTTGTAGTGCGATGAGCCCGGGTTCGTGTACCACACAAGCTGTCTAGCTGCCGAAAACATCTGGTTGAAGAACCCGTATGAACTCTTATCGCAGTCGCTTGTATCCGGGCACGCGTAGCCCATCGCCTTTCGAAGGTGGCCTTCCCAACGCGGGTCTGACCTAGGCATGGAAACGAGCGACGTCTCCTTCTCGAGGGTCACTAGAAGCACCTTCGCGCTAATGCCACATGCTCGCTGAACTTTGTAGATGATGCTTGAAACCAGCTCGTTGCGTGAGCCTGGGTAGGTTGCACAGGTTCCGTAGCTCAAGGTAGTCGTGGACGTGTCCATCCGATACGAATTAATACAGTTCGTGCCGGAGCAATTGCTATCGAGAAAAGCTTGAATCTCGTTCTCCGTCATCGCCCATGAATCGAAGAAATTGTAGTCGCTAACAAGATTGCCTGCACGGAATCCTGATGCTGTTGCAACCCTGAGCTGAGGCACCGTCTCAGCTGCCATGGTCGGCAGCACCTCCGCGGGCGCCTCGCTCTCGGCATCATCGTTGAGTTCGGGAGCCTTCGGCTCGGGTTCGACCACAGCCGGGAGCTCTGTTGAGGGCTCTGTTGAGGGCTCTGTCGAGGGCTCTGTCGAGGGCTCTGTCGAGGGCTCTGTTGAGGGCTCCGTCGTCGGATCCGACGTTGGGCCCGATCCTGGCTCAGTCGATGGCGCCGGAGATGAGCCGAGAGTCGGGGCGGGCGTGGAAACACCTCCGGTTTCGGCGAAGGCAACCCCCGTCGGGGCAAAGCTCAGCCCCGTAGCAAGGACGAGGCTGCTGAGGCCGAGGGCGACCGATTGTCGGAAGAGTTTCGCGCGCATGACCCCCATGCTAGGGCGAGAATTCCAAATGTCCGGGGCGACAGGCGCCAATATAGAAAGCCTGTGGCGGGAATCTCGGTGACAGTCCCGTCATGCCGTACTCCGGGCGATTCTAGGCCACTTTTACGCCCCGTGCCCGTCTGTTGATGGCAGCAACGGGTTATTGCGAGTTCAGGTCGTTTCAGGCACCGTCGAAGGAACCATCGCGCAACGCCACTGCTTCGACTGCTGACGCGAGTCGGGCCATCGCACTCTTGCTTGGGGCCGTGTTGTTACTGGGGCGGGCCTCGGCCCAACCGCCGTGGCGCAGCAGGCTGAGACAACAGAGCTGATTGACTCATCGGGCGACGCTCTCGCCGAACGGAAGGACGCCGGCACGGTCGCAGCGTACTCCGGGCAGGAATCTCACCTCTCGTAGAGATGTCGCCTCCGAGCACCTGCCCGACGAGGTGCGGCACGTCACCGAGAGCATGGAGTTGATCGCAATCGCCGGCACGGCCACCGACGGCTCACCACCGACACGCCTGGCATCGTTGCGCCCGAGTTCCCCGCCGGGTTGACGGCGGGAGCCTTCGACACTGTCGTCAGCGGCGCTTACCTGGTCACTGCGCGCAGGCGGCATCGTCAACGACTATTCGCCGCCCCGCAAGTGCAGAACTGCCCCGTCGATTCGACGGGGCAGTTCTGCCCGCAGGTGCGAAGCTACGTGGCGTGGCGCTTCCTCGGCGCCTAGCCGGCTTCTACGAGCCGCTTCAGGTACCGTCCGTATCCGCTCTTCACGAGCGGGGCAGCGAGTCCCTGCAGCTGGGCGTCGTCGATCCAGCCGGCACGCCAGGCGATCTCCTCGATGCATCCGACCTTGAACCCCTGACGGTCTTCGATCACCCGCACGTACTCGGAGGCCTGCATCATCGACTCGAATGTGCCGGTGTCCAACCACGCGGTGCCGCGATCGAGAACCTGCACCTGCAGCTTGCCCGCCTGCAGGTAGCGCTCGTTGACGGTGGAGATCTCCAGCTCGCCGCGGGCGCTCGGCTCGATCGTCTTGGCGATCTCGACGACCGAGTTGTCGTAGAAGTACAGGCCGGGCACGGCGTAGTTGCTCTTCGGTTTGACCGGCTTCTCCTCGATCGAGACGGCGGTGAAGTCCTCGTCGAACTCAACGACGCCGTAGGAGGTCGGGTCGCTGACCTGGTACGCGAAGATCAGCGCGCCGTCGACCTCGTTGTGCTTGCGCAGCGCCGAGCCAAGGCCGGTGCCGTGGAAGATGTTGTCGCCGAGCACGAGGGCAACGCTCTCGTCGCCGATGAACTCCTCGCCGATGATGAAGGCCTGGGCGAGGCCGTCCGGGGACGGCTGCTCGGCGTACTGGATCGAGATGCCGAGGTCGGAGCCGTCGCCGAAGAGGGCGCGGAACTGGCTGTTGTACTCCGGGGTGGTGATGATCAGGATCTCGTTGATCCCGGCCATCATCAGTGTCGACAGGGGGTAGTAGATCATCGGCTTGTCGTAGATCGGCATCAGCTGCTTGGAGATGCCCTTGGTGATCGGCCAGAGCCGGGTGCCGGAGCCGCCGGCCAGAATAATTCCGCGCATGTTTATGCCTTTGTGTTCAATGTCTCGTAGTACGCCCGTGCAGCTTCCCAGCTGGGCAGAATTCCGGATGCCGCGGCCTCGGCGAGGCTCGGGGCGTCGGTGTCCTTCGGCGAGAGCAGTGCCTCGCTGAGGTCGATGCCGAACTCGAGCCCGATCTCGGGGTCGAGCGGGTTGATGCCGTGCTCACGCCCCGGGTTGAAGGTGTCGGTGACCAGGTAGCTCACGGTCGCGTTCTCGGTCAGCGCCACGAAGCAGTGGCCGAGGCCCTCGGCGATGTAGATCGCGCGGCGGTCCTTGTCGTCCAGGAGCACGGAATCCCACTGGCCGAATGTCGGCGAACCGACGCGGATGTCGATGACGAAGTCGAGCACGGCGCCGTGCGGAGCCGTCACGTACTTGGCCTGGCTCGGCGGGATGTCAGCGAAGTGGATGCCGCGCACGGAGCCGCGCTTGGACACCGAGGTGTTGGCCTGCTTCAGATCGATCGAGTGACCGACGACCTCTTCGAGCTTGTCGAAGCGGTACCACTCGAGGAAGACCCCACGGTCATCACCGAATTGCTTCGGGGTGATCTCGTAGCTGTCTGGAATGCTCAGTTCACGGATTTGCACGCCTGAGAGTCTATCAATCAGCGGCTGGGAGAGCTGTGGGGACGCTCTCGGCATGCCCCGCATAACATGGACGCATGCGATACCTGATTACCGGCGCGTCCGGCATGCTCGGAACCGACCTCCAGAATGCCCTCACCGGCCGCGATGTCACGGCCCTCGGCCGCACCGACCTCGACGTGACCGACCTCGACGCCGTGCGCGCGGCCGTCGCCGGCCACGACGTCGTGATCAATGCCGCCGCGTACACGAAGGTCGACGACGCGGAGAGCAACGAGGACGCAGCGTACGCCGTCAACGCGACGGGCGCGAAGAATCTCGCCCGTGTGGCCCGGGAGGCCGGCGCAAAGCTGATCCAGGTATCCACCGACTACGTCTTCGACGGTGTCGCCACCTCGCCGTACCCGGAGACTGCGCCCCGCGCCCCGATCTCGGCGTATGGCCGCACCAAGGCCGCCGGCGAGGAGCTGGCCACCGCCGAGCATCCAGCGGGCACCTACATCGTGCGCACCGCCTGGCTCTACGGCCAGCACGGCCCGAACTTCGCGGCGACCATGCTGCGCCTGGCCGGCAGCCACCAGACGGTCAGCGTCGTCGTCGACCAGCTCGGCCAGCCCACCTGGACGGCGGACCTGGCCCGCCAGATCGTGCTGCTCGCCGACTCGGATGCCCCGGCCGGTGCCTACCACGGCACCAATGCGGGCCAGGCGTCCTGGTTCGACTTCACCCAGGCGATCTTCTCCGAGGTCGGCCTCGACCCCGAGCGGGTGCAGCCGACCGACAGCACCGCTTTCGTGCGTCCTGCTCCTCGCCCGTCGTACTCCGTGCTCGGCCATGATGCCTGGGCTGCCGCCGGACTGCCGGAGATGCGGGACTGGCGCGAGGCTCTGGCCGAGGCCGTTGCAACGGGTGCCGTCGCGAAGCCTGCCGCTTAGCCCGCACCGCCGCTGACGTTCAGAACGGCGCGGCGTCGTCAGCGTTGTGTGGCGGCCCCGGTAGCGCTCCCCCACTGGTTGAGTCTGTCGAAACCCTCGGGGATTGCGGCGGGGCGTGTTGCATCCGGGACGGTGTCGTCGTGTACTCCCGGCCGCCCGGCGACCTCCAGTTCAGCGTCCCGTTGCCGGTCTGCTCGACCCGCCAGCGGGAGTTGTGCTTGAGCCGGTGGTGCTTCTTGCACAACACCGCCAGATTGGCCTCGACGGTCAGCCCGCCGTTCTCCCAGGCCCGGGTGTGGTCGGTCTCGGAGCGCTCCGCCTTCCGCGTGCAGCCGGGGAACCTGCAGGTCTCGTCCCGGTACAGGATCCAGCGCCGCATCGAGGCGCTCAGCCGGTACTGGGTGGGGTCCAGCTGCAGCGGGGTGCCGTCGAGGGGGTCGGTGAGGATGCGGTGCAGGGTCGGGGCCTCGGCGACGAGTCGCCGGGCGGTGTCGGCGTCGATCGGCCCGTAGCCGTGGAGCTCGGCCGGCTCCTCGGAGGTGCCGATCAGGGTGTCGATGCCGATGGTGAGTTTGGGGACGGCGACGAAGACCTCGGGGCGGGCGAACGCGAGCGTCGGGATGTGGGTCTGGCCGTCGTCGGTGCTCTGCGCCGGGAGGCCGAGGAGGAGCTCGGCGGCGATGTCGGCCTCGAGCTGGGCGTGCGTGCCCGCGCTCAGGATGCCGTCCGCCGCCTCGCCCGTCACCTCTCCCGTCGCCTCGGCCGCCTCCTTCTGCGCCTCCGTGGCAAGATCGCCCACCCGGGTGCTGATGGCCAGGGCCTTCTCCGCCTCGAGGTAGAGGTGCAGCCAGGCCATCCCATCGGCGTCCGGCTCGAACACCAGGCGGCGGTCGGCCCGGGAGGTGGCGGCCCGCTCGGCCAGGGCGTCCGGGTGCAGCCGGTCGCGGAGCCGGGCAACCGCCCGGTGGAACGCGGACACGTTCATGGTGCGGGCCTTGACCAGCGCCTCCCGCTCCAAGCGGGCGTGTAGGGCAGGGGGAAGGAAGACGGCGGCGGCGAGGATCTCGCGGGCGTGCCGGAGTGTGATGGTCCCGGCGGAGAGTTCGGCCAGCGTGTTGGTGAAGGTGCCGCAGAGCTGGCCGGCCTCGTAGATCAGTCCGACCATGGTGCGCTCTTGCACCCGGAGGATCAGGGCGAGCTCGGCGGTGATGCTGCGCCTCGCGAACTGCTCGTCCAGGGAGGGTCGGCCGCCGAGCGGGTCGGCTATTGCCACCGCCCGGCGCATGGCGGAATCGATGCGCCGGTAGCGCTCGGCCTGCAGAGCGCACTCCGCGGAAGCCCCCAGGGACAGCTCGGCCAGGTCCGCGTCCAGCACCGGGTCGGACCCGGTTCCGAGGGCCTGCGCTGGCTGCGTTTCCATGACTAAAGCGTCTCACCGACCTCTGACACTGAGTGGCGAAAACAGGCCCAAAACAGGCCGTTTCTGAGTGATGCTCGGGTTCTGTTATCTGATCGTGACCTTCGGGGGCGAGCGTTGCGGGCTGGCTCCGGGGCTTCGCTCGTTCCTCGCTCAGCCGACGTGGGAAGAGGCGTTCAGTCGACGTGAGGGCGAGCGGGGACTCGGAGCGCGGGGGCAGGTTGGCGAGGTCGGGTCGCCGCGTCTCGATACGGCGCTGGCGCGCCTACTCGACCAACGGTGGTGGCGGCAGCTTGCCCCCGCGGCCGGCCTCCGCACGTCGGCTGGAGGGGGCCGCGCCGCGAGGAACGAGCAGCGCAGCCCCCGAAGCCCGGGAGCTAACAGGGAACATGCGCCTGCAGCATCTGGGGTGCGGCGCCCGAGCCTCGTGCGGCATTGGTGCGCACACGAGCAGCCGTGTCAGGTTGTGGCTCCGGGGCTTCGCTCGTTCCTCGCTCAGCCGACGTGGGAAGAGGCGTCCAGCCGACGTGGGAAGAGGCGTCCAGCCGAAGTGGGAAGAGGCGTCCAGCCGAAGTGGGGAGGGGCGCTCGGCCGACGTGGGGAGGGCGCTCGGCCGAG
>NZ_MPZN01000005.1 GCF_002936985.1 Microterricola pindariensis
GAGGAGCAGGCGCTGCTGCTGCGCGCGGTCGACTCCTCGTGCCCGCTGCGCGCCGCGACGACATGCCATTCGCCGCCCGCGGTGGTGATCGGCGTCGACAGCACTTTCGTTGCCGGAACACCCAACTGCGCGGTCGACGCGCCACGCCGAGGACTTAGCGGCCGCGCCGGCGTGACCCTGCTCGACACCGCCGACAGTCTCCCCGGCCTACTACGTGATCGGGAGGCCCGCGAATGCGGCCGGGAACCGCAAGCACGCCGACGCCACGCTACACCAGGAATTCCAATCTCCCCTACCGCACTCTAGTCTGCCCGTACCCACTGCAGGCTGGGGGTTGAGCCCCCAGATTTCACAGCAGACGCGACAAACCGGTCGGGCAGGTCTTCATCGGCTACCTGATGTCGCTTCTCTACGTGTTCGTGCTGAAGAAGTCCTCGAACATCGCGGGGGCGGGCGGGGCCTGCGGGGCGCCGTAGTCGGGCGCGGGCGGGGCGGGAGGCGTCACCGGAGCGGCCGGGGCCTCTGGGGCGGTGAACTCGGGGTTCACGGGCGGGGTCGGCTCGTTCGGCGGGACGGGAGGCTGATTCTGGTCTGTCATGATGGAGCCCTTCTGATCAACAGTGCGGGCCTCGTGCAGCCTCACGGTCACTGCGGAACTTGCGCGCATCGGGCAGCGGAGCCACCGGAATCCGGGCACAACTGGCGATGCACTCGCAATCCTAGCGCCGATGGTTCCGGAACGAGTGGACTTCCCAGCGAGAGGAAGGGCGTTCAGCGCACCTGGATCTCGGTGACGGGCAGTGTGGAGTCGGCGCCGAAGTCCAGCGAGCTCGGCTCATTGCCGGCCATGATCAGCTGTGCCCCGAGCGCGGCGATCATCGCACCGTTGTCGGTGCAGAGGCTGAGCGGCGGTATGCGCAGCTCGATGCCGGCGGCAGCCGTCCGCTCCGCCGCGAGCTCGCGCACCCGGGCGTTGGCGACGACGCCGCCGCCGAGCAGCAAGCGGGGAACGCCGTAGTCGGCGCAGGCGGCGATCGCCTTGCCGAGCAGCACGTCGACGACCGCCTCGCGGAAGCTGGCCGCGACGTCGGCCACCGGCACCTCCTCGCCGGCATCCTGGGCCTTCTCGACCCACCGCGCGACGGCCGTCTTCAACCCGGAGAAGCTGAAGTCGTAGCGGTGCTTGGCCATGTCCTTGGGCAGGGTGAGCCCGCGCGGGAAGCGGATCGCCTTCGGGTTGCCCGCCGCGGCGAGCCGGTCGATGTGCGGGCCGCCGGGGTAGGGCAGGCCGAGCACCCTGGCGACCTTGTCGAAGGCCTCCCCTGCCGCGTCGTCAATGGTCTCGCCGAGCAGCTCCACGTCCCCGGTCAGGTCGCGCACGAGCAGCAGCGAGGTGTGCCCGCCGGAGACGAGCAGCGCGATCGTCGGGTACTGCAGCGGCTCGGAGGCGCCGTCCGCGCCGGTCGCGAGCAGGTCGGCCCCGACGTGGCCGACGAGGTGGTTGACGGCGTAGATCGGCTTGTCCAGGGCGATCGCGAGGGCCTTCGCGGCGCCGACGCCGACCATCAGGGCGCCGGCCAGGCCGGGGCCGCTGGTCACGGACACGGCGTCGATCTCGTCCAGGCGGATGCCGGCCTCGGCGAGCGCCGCATGGATCGCCGGGCTCATCTCCTCCAGGTGGGCCCGTGCAGCGACCTCGGGCACGACGCCCCCGTAACGGGCGTGCTCGTCCATCGAGGAGGCGATGACGTTGGCCAGGAGCGTGGTGCCGCGCACGATGCCGATGCCCGTCTCATCGCAGCTGGTCTCGATGCCGAGCACGAGCGGGTCGGTGCGGTTCAGTGGGGTGTGCGACGGGGTTGTGTGCGACGGGGTTGTGTGCGACGGGGTTGTGTGCGACGGGCTGCTCACGAGTTGGTCTCCAGCGGGGTGGTGGTGTTCGGGCTCGGCTCGGCCAGGGCGGCCTGGGGCGCGGGGATGTTCAGCCGCATCACGATGGCGTCGACGTTGTCTGGCTTGTAGTAGCCGCGGCGCACGCCGAGTTCGGCGAAGCCGAGCGAGGTGTAGAGGTGGATGGCGCCGGGGTTGTCTGCGCGCACCTCGAGGAACACCTCGCGGGCGCCCCGGGCCCTGGCCTCGTCGATGAGGCGCAGCATGAGCACCCGGCCGAGGCCGCGGCCCTGCGCGGCGGTGCTGACCGCGATGGTCTGGATGTCGGCCTCCGGCGCCCCGCGCGGGGCGAGCAGACCGGCGTAGGCCTCGATCTGCTCCGGCGCGTCGGGCGGGAAGGCCACCAGGTAGTAGCAGTGCGGGTCGGCGACGTCGCGGGCCATGGCATCCGTCGACCAGGCGTCGCTCGGGAACATCGCGTTCTCGATCGCCATGATCGCCGGCACGTCGGCCAGGCCGGCCCGGCGCAGCTGCCAGGTCACCGGGTGACCCGCTTGGGGCCGTTGGACGGCGTGACGTCGGGCGAGCGCAGGTAGAGCGGCTCGTCGGCGGTGAAGGGGCGGCCGGCCGCGAAGCTCAGCTCGGCGACCATGCCGAGGGCGCCGGCCGAGATCTCGGCGGCGTCCAGCCGCTCGAATGCACCGTCGAATGCGTCGAACGCGTCGAGGGCCAGGGCGGGCAGGGCGTCCGGCTTGGCCAGGCCGGGGCCATCCAGCCGCACCGGCAGGCCGAGCTCGTCGACGCCGGAGTAGGCGCTCCAGTACACCTCACGGCGGCGGGCATCGGTGACGACCAGCAGCGGGGCCGTGCGCGCGCCGGCAACGCCGGCGGCCTCGGCGGCGAAGTGCGCGAACGCGATGGCGTCGTGGCTGACGATGGGCACGAGCGGCCGGCCGAGCGCGAGCGCGAAGGTGCGCGCGGCGGCGATCCCGACCCGCAGGCCGGTGAAGGGGCCGGGCCCCATCCCGGCGACGACGCCGGAGAGCTCGGCGCGGGCGACCGCCGACTCGTCGAGCACGGCCTGGATCATGCCGCCGATCACCTCGGCGTGGCGCATGGTGTCCACCTCGGAGCGCTCCGCGAGGATCCCCCGGTCAC
The DNA here is from genome assembly GCF_002936985.1 of Microterricola pindariensis. Lineage (GTDB taxonomy): Bacteria > Actinomycetota > Actinomycetes > Actinomycetales > Microbacteriaceae > Microterricola > Microterricola pindariensis. The sequence continues at coordinate 3,049 of NZ_MPZN01000005.1, forward strand.
GGTCGACGATGGCGACGCTTGTTCCTGCGGAGGTATCGATCGCGAGAAGCATCCCTCCAGCCTACGCGCTGGGCTCCGCGCCGGGCTCCGCGTCCGCGGTGCCGGCATGCTCGGCGCCCGCATGCTCGGTGCCCGCATGCTCGGTGCCCGCATGCTCGGTGCCCGCATACTCGGTGCCCGCCCAGCGCGGGCCGAAACCGGCGATCGTCACGGTGCGCGGCTCGTCGGCGTCCGACTCGGCGTCCGACTCGGCGTCCGACTGCTCGTCGCCCGCCCCCATCGGCCGCTGCAGCCGCAGCTCCAGCCACGACTCGCTCACCCCGTCGAGCATGCCGGCGCCCCACTCCACCACGACGACGGAGTGCGCGTAGTCGATGTCGAGGTCGTCGAGCTCCATCGGGTCGCTCAGCCGGTAGGCGTCCACGTGCACGAGGGCGGGGCCGCCGACGACGCTCGGGTGGGTGCGCGCCAGCACGAACGTCGGGCTGGTCACGGTGCCGCGGATGCCGAGGCCCTCGCCGAGGCCGCGGGTGAACGTGGTCTTGCCCGCTCCGAGCGGCCCGTCCAGCACCAGCAGGTCGCCGGCCCGCAGCTCGGCGGCGAGCGACAGACCGAACGCGTGCATGCCCTCGGCGGTCGGGATGCTGCGGGTGATCACCGGATGCTCCGCGGGACGCGCTGGCCGATCCTGGTGACGATCTCGTAGTTGATGGTGCCCGCGGCATCCGCCCAGTCCTCGGCGCTCGGCACGCCGCTGCGGGGGTCGCCGAACAGCACGACCTCGTCGCCGACCTGCACGGGGGCGTCGCCGACGTCGACGATGAACTGGTCCATCGCCACGCGCCCGACGATCGGGTGCTGCGCGCCGTTGATCGACACGGAGGCCCGGCCGGAGGCTTGGCGCGGGATGCCGTCGGCGTAGCCGAGCGGAACGAGCGCGAGGGTGGTCTCCCGCTCGGCCCGCCAGGTGTAGTCATAGCTCGCCGCAGTGCCTGCTGTGACCCGGCGCACGGCGGCGACCCGGGCGGCCAGGGTCATGACGGGGGTGAGCTCCAGGCCGTCCGGCAGCCCGTCGCCCCAGGGCGAGAGGCCGTACAGGCCGATGCCGATGCGCACCATCGTGTACCGCGCGGCCGGCTCGGTGAGTGCGGCGGCGGTCGCCGCGATGTGCAGCAGCGCGGGGTTCAGGCCCGCCCGGCGGGCGGCGGCGATGCCCGTGTCGAACTGCGCGCACTGGGCGGCGTCGGCCTCGGCCGAGGCGTTGGCGAGGTGGCTGAACAGCCCGTCGACGGTGATCGCGCCCGCGAGCTCCGCCGTGCGGGCGGCGGCGAAGACCGCTGCCCAGTCGGACTCCGGCAGGCCGTTGCGGCTGAGGCCGCTGTCGAGCTTGAGCTGCACGGATGCCGTGCGCGACAGGGCGGCCGCGGCATCCGCGACCTGGCGCAGCTGGGCGGCCGAGGAGATGCCGAGGCCGACCCCGGCCTCGATCGCGGCGGAGAAGTCGGCGTCCGGGCCATGCAGCCAGGCGAGCAGCGGCGCGGTGATGCCGTTCCGGCGCAGCTCGAGCGCCTCGCCGATGTCGGCGACGCCGAGCCAGTCCGCCCCGGCCTCCTGTGCCGCCGCTGCGACGGCGACGGCCCCGTGCCCGTAGGCGTTCGCCTTGACAACGGCCATCACGCGCGGAGCCGTGTCGACGCCGCGGCCGACGAAGGCGCGCACGGCGGCCAGGTTGCCCCGCACCGCGTCCAGGTCGATCCGGGCCGAGCGGAAGGAGCCCTCCGCGCGCTCGCTGCCGCTGGTGCGCGGGGTGTCGGTCATCTGATGTGTGTCGTTCATGTCGTTCATATCGTTGATGGCGTGCCGGCCTCCGCGATGACGAACGCGGTGGCGATGCCGGCGTCGTGGGTCATCGAGAGGTGCACGCGGTTGATGCCGCGCGCGGCGGCCTCGGCGGCCGTCGCGCCGTGCAGCGCGAATCCGGGGTTGCCGTGCTCGTCGTTGACGACCTCCATGTCGTGCCAGCGCAGGGTGCCCGGGCCGCCGAGCGCCTTGATCAGCGCCTCCTTCGCGGCGAACCGGGCGGCCAGCGACGAGGCGGAGCGACTCCGTTCGCTCTCAGCGAACAAGCGCTCGAGGAGCCGCGGGGTCCGCGCGATGGCGCGCTCGAACCGGGCGAGGTCGACGACGTCGACACCGATTCCGATGATCACTGTGCCTCGCCTTGCTCTGGCCGCTTTCGCACGCCGCTAGCCGCGCCTACTCAACCGTGACGGACTTGGCGAGGTTGCGCGGCTGGTCGACGTCCAGGCCCTTGGCGATGGAGAGCTCCATGGCGAAGATCTGCAGCGGGATGACGGCCAGCAGCGGCTCGAACAGGGGTGCGGCCAGCGGGATGTGCACGACCTCGTCGGCGAAGGGAAGCACGGCGGCGTCGCCCTGTTCGGCGATCGCGATCACCCGGGCGCCGCGGGCGCGGATCTCCTGGATGTTGGAGACGACCTTCGGGTGCAGGCTCGCGGAGCCGCGCGGGCTCGGCACGACGACGAAAACGGGCTGGCCGGGCTCGATCAGCGCGATCGGGCCGTGCTTGAGCTCGCCGGCGGCAAAGCCCTCGGCGTGGATGTATGCGAGCTCCTTGAGCTTCAGCGCGCCCTCCATGGCGATGGGGAACCCGACGTTGCGGCCGAGGAACAGCACGGAGCGGGTGTCCGCCATCCAGTGCGCGAGCTGCGCGATCGAGGCGCTGGACTCCAGCACCGTTGCGATCTTCGCCGGGACGGCGATGAGCTCGGCCACCTGCACGGCCTGCTCGGCCGCGCTCAGCGTGCCGCGCACGCGAGCCAGGTGCAGGCCGAAGAGGTAGAGGGCGGTGATCTGTGCCACGAAGGCCTTGGTGGATGCCACGGCGACCTCCGGGCCGGCGTGCGTGTACACGACGGCATCCGACTCGCGCGGAATCGTGGCGCCCTGGGTGTTGCAGATGGAGATCACGCGGGCACCGGCCTCGCGGGCGTACTTGACGGCCATCAGCGTGTCCATGGTCTCGCCGGACTGGCTGATCGAGATGACGAGGGTGTCGTCGGTGATGACGGGCTCGCGGTAGCGGAACTCGTGGCTCAGCTCGATGGTCACGGGCACGCGCGCCCACTTCTCGATCGCGTACTGCGCGGTCATGCCGGCGTAGGCGGCCGTGCCACAGGCAATGATCACGATGCGGCGGATGCCGGCCAGCACCTCGTCGCCGAAGGCCGTGAGCTCCGGGACCACGACGGCGTCGCCGACGATGCGGCCACGCAGCGTGTTGGCGACGGCGTCGGGCTGCTCGGCGACCTCCTTGGCCATGAAGCTGGACCAGCCGCCCTTGTCAGCCGCTGCGGCATCCCACTCCACCTGGAAGGTCTCCATCTCGACGGGGGCCCCGGCGAAGTCGGTGACGGTGACGGACTCGGGGGTGATCGCGACGATCTGGTCCTGACCGACGGCCATGGCGGTGCGGGTGTACTGCACGAACGCGGCCACGTCGGAGCCGAGGAAGTTCTCGCCGTCGCCGATGCCGATCACGAGGGGCGAGTTGCGGCGGGCACCGACGACGAGGTTCGGCTCGTCGCTGTGCAGGGCGAGCAGGGTGAAGGCGCCGTCGAGGCGTCCGACCGTGCTCTGGAAGGCGGCGCGCAGATCGCCGGTGGCGCGGTACTCGCGACCGAGCAGCGCAGCGGCGACCTCGGTGTCGGTCTCGCTGGTGAAGCTGTAGCCCTCGGCCAGCAGCTCGGCCTTGAGCTCGGAGAAGTTCTCGATGATGCCGTTGTGGATCAGCGCCAGCTTGCCGTCGTCGCCGAGGTGCGGGTGCGCGTTGACATCCGTCGGCCCACCGTGGGTGGCCCAGCGGGTGTGGCCGATTCCGGCGCGGCCGTCGCCGATCGGGTGCGCGGCGAGCTCGTCGGTGAGCTTGACCAGCTTGCCGGACTTCTTGGCAACGCCGAGCTCGCCATGGTCGTCGATCACGGCGACACCGGCCGAGTCATAGCCGCGGTACTCCAGTCGTCGCAGCCCGCCAACGAGTACCTCGAGGCTCTTCTTGTCACCGACATATCCAACGATTCCGCACATGAAGCATGATTTTAGTGGAGTTAATCCTGAAAGAGCAGGGCATGGCTCGATGGGGGCGCCGCGGTACACGTAAACTCGGGGGCTATGGCCGAGCAGCGCAACCAGAATGGCAACGGCCACAACTCACCGTTTGTGGAGCTGGAGCGAGCGGATTGGGCCGAGCTGGCCTCCTCCACCCGCCTCCCCCTGCAGGAGACCGAACTGGTGCAGTTGCGCGGTTTGGGCGAGCCGCTGAACCTCGCCGAGGTGACCGATGTCTACCTGCCGCTCAGCCGCCTGCTCAACCTCTACGTCGCCGGCACGCGCCAGCTGCACCGGGCCACGAGCGACTTCCTCGGCGAGCGGGCGGCGACGACGCCGTTCGTGATCGGCGTCGCCGGTTCCGTCGCCGTCGGCAAGTCGACGATCGCCAGGCTCCTGCGCGAGCTGCTCGCCCGCTGGGAGGACACCCCCCGCGTCGAGCTGGTCACCACCGACGGATTCCTGCTGCCCAACGCCGAGCTCGAGCGCCGCGGCCTGATGTCGCGCAAGGGCTTCCCCGAGTCCTACGACCGGCGGGCGCTGCTGCGCTTCGTCAGCGAGGTGAAATCGGGCGCTCCAGAGGTCAAGGCACCCTTCTACTCGCACCTCAGCTACGACATCGTTCCGGACGCACAGATCACCGTCCGCCAGCCCGACGTGCTCATCGTCGAGGGCCTGAACGTGCTTCAGCCGCCCGCCCCCGGGCACCGCCTGGCCGTGAGCGACCTGTTCGACTTCACCGTGTACGTCGACGCCCGCACCTCCGACATCGCGCGCTGGTACGAGGAGCGGTTCCTCAAGCTGCAGCGCGGCGCGTTCAGCAACCCGAAGTCCTACTTCCACCGCTATGCCGAGCTCTCGGAAGACGAGGCCCGCGCCCGCGCCCGCGGCATCTGGCAGAGCATCAATGAGCCGAACCTGTTGCAGAACATCCGGCCGACGCGCTCCCGCGCCACCCTGGTGCTGCGCAAGGACTCGGACCACGCCGTCTCCAGCGTCCTGCTCCGCAAGCTCTAGCGGCAGACCCGCCCCGCCCGTCAGCCCATGCGTCCGCTCGTTGAGCTACGCGCCCGCTCGATGACCCACGCTTTTGCTGGGTGAGCCTGTCAAAACCCCTCAGCCGTTCTGCGGATGCGGTCCGCGACACGCCGCCACAACCCGGCGAATCGCCGTCTCACGGCCGGCGCATCCGCAATCCGGCAGATGCGCGGCCCGGACGCCGGCAACGACCGTGCCCGCGAAGCCGCTCAGGGCTTCGGTCGCTGGCGCTCCCTCCAGCCGACGGGGAGGTCCGACGGCCGGCCCGAAAACGCGTGCGGCAGCGGAGGGGTTGCGGCTGTCGAACAGTGGCAGGAAGGCCGGACCCCACACGTCGACAACGCAGCCAGTCTGCGGCTCGGAGGGGGCCAGCCTTCTTCGTCAGCGTTTGAGCTAAGGAGCAAGCCCCGCCGCCCGCGGAAACGGGAGCGGGGTTTCGACAAGCTCAACCATCGGAAGAGGTGTTCACACAGCGCAAACAACGCACACAGCGGAGGCTGCGCACCCAGCGGAAGCGGGGCAGTAGCTAGAGCGGGAGACGCTCGCGCACGACGTCGGCGAGGCTGTGGGCGAGCCGGTCGGCGGTGGCCTGGTCGGCCGCCTCCACCATGACACGCACCATCGGCTCGGTGCCGGATGGTCGCAGCAGCACGCGCCCGGTGTCACCCAGCTCGGCCTCGGCGGCACGCACGGCCTCCGCGATGCCCTCGTCACCGTGCATGGCGGTGTGGTTGACGCCGCGCACGTTCACGAGGATCTGCGGGAACACCGTCATCACGCTGGCGAGCTCGGCGATGGACTTGCCGGTGCGAGCCATCTCGGCCACCAGGTGCAGGCCGGTCAGCACGCCGTCGCCGGTCGTCGCGTACTCGGTCATGATCACGTGGCCGGACTGCTCCCCGCCGAGCGCCAGCTTGTCGGCGTTCAGCTCCTCGAGCACGTACCGGTCCCCGACCTTGGTCTCGACCATGGTGATGTCGTTGGCCGCCATCGCCTTGCGCAGGCCGAGGTTGCTCATCACCGTCGCAACGAGGGTGTCCTTGGTGAGGTGGCCGCGCTCCTTCATCGCCAACGCGAGGATGGCCATGATCTGGTCGCCATCGATGATGTTGCCCTCGTGGTCGACGGCCAGGCAGCGGTCCGCGTCGCCGTCGTGGGCGATGCCGACGTCAGCGCCGTGCTCGAGCACGGCCTTGGCCAGGTTGTCGAGGTGCGTGGAGCCGACACCGTCGTTGATGTTCATGCCGTCGGGGTCTGCGCCGATCAGCGTCACGGTGGCGCCTGCCATCGTGAACACCTCGGGCGAGACGCCGGATGCCGCGCCGTGCGCGCAGTCGAGGACGACGTGGATGCCCTCGAGGCGGTTCGGCAGCGTGCTGAGCAGGTGCAGGACGTAGCGGTCCTCGGCATCCGCGAACCGGCGGATGCGGCCGACGTCGCCGCCGGTGGGCAGCAGCACCTCCTTGTGGAGGTAGTCCTCGATGCGGTCCTCGACCTCATCGGGAAGCTTGGTGCCGCCGAAGGCAAAGAACTTGATGCCGTTGTCGGGGGCGGGGTTGTGCGATGCGGAGAGCATCACACCGAAGTCTGCGCCGATATCGGCGATCAGGAAGGCCGCGGCGGGAGTGGGCAACACCCCGGCGTCGAGAACATCGACGCCAGAGGAGGCGAGTCCGGCCGAAACGGCGGCGGTGAGGAACTCACCGGATATGCGCGGGTCGCGAGCGACGACCGCGACGGGCCGACGCCCGGAGGCGGCGCGTTCTTCTGCATGGTGCCCCTTGGTGAGCACCGCGGCAGCGGCCTGGGCGAGGCCCAGGGCCAGGTCAGCCGTGAGTTCACGGTTGGCCAGGCCCCGGACGCCGTCCGTGCCAAAGAGTCGAGGCAAAGCCTGATACTCCCTGTGAAACGCCGGTTAGCGCTTCGAGAACTGCGAGGCCTTGCGGGCCTTCTTGAGACCAGCCTTCTTGCGCTCGATGACGCGTGCGTCACGAGTGAGGAAGCCGGCCTTCTTCAGGATCGCGCGGTTGTTCTCGCGGTCGATCTCGTTGAGTGCACGCGCGATGGCGAGGCGCAGTGCGCCAGCCTGGCCCGAGGGGCCGCCGCCGGTGACCTTGGCGACCACGTCGTAGGCGCCGACGAGGTCGAGCACCTTGAAGGGGTCGGTGATGAGCTGCTGGTGCAGCTTGTTGGGGAAGTACTCGGCGAACTCGCGCTTGTTCACGCTGAGCGTGCCCGAGCCGGGAACGAGGCGCACGCGGGCGATGGCCTGCTTGCGACGGCCGACGGCTGCGCCGCCAACGTTCAGCACGGCGCGGGGAGCCTTGGGGGCTGCCTCGGCCGGCGTCTCGGTGGAGTAGCTCTCCGGAGCGTCAATCTGGTCTGCGATCGTAGCCACGATGGTGGTAATCCTTTGTCTTAGAAGTCGAGAAGTCTGGGGCCGAGGTGCTCTACTGAGCGACCTGGGTCAGGGTGTACGGCACCGGCTGCTGCGCGGCGTGCGGGTGCTCGGAGCCTGCGTAGACCTTGAGCTTCTTGAGCTGAGCGCGGCCGAGGGAGTTCTTCGGCAGCATTCCGCGGATCGCCTTCTCGACGGCGCGCTCGGGGTTCTTCTCGAGCAGCTCGGAGTAGGTGACAGCCGTCAGTCCGCCCGGGTAACCCGAGTGGCGGTAGGCCTTCTTCTGGTCGAGCTTGGCGCCGGTGAGGGCGACCTTGTCGGCGTTGATGATGATGACGAAGTCACCCATGTCCATGTGGGGGGTGAAGGTCGCCTTGTTCTTGCCGCGGAGGATCACTGCGGCGTGGCTTGCGAGACGGCCGAGAACGACGTCAGCTGCGTCAATGATGACCCAGCTGCGCGAAACTTCGGAAGCCTTCGGGGTGTAAGTGCGCGTCACTGTAGTGGCTGCTTTCTGTGTCGAACGGAGGTGTTCGTGAATCCCGCTCCGGGCGTGTTCCAGATGGAACACAAACGATGGAGGGCTCACGTTCGGGGGCCCGGCCAGCTAGCCGAGACACCAAGGATCAATACTAGACGGTCGGAGGCCTGCAGGCAATTCGCCCGGTGGATCGCCGGGAGCGCTTCGCGGGCGGATGCCGCTCCTAGAGCGCGCGGTGGGCGCGCGTCTCGGCGGCCCGCAGCGCGAGGGCGGCGTCATCCGGGTAGCCGACCTGGGTCAGTACGAGCCCGCGGGCGGGCATCACCTTGAACGCGGCGGTGCGCTCCCCCGCGTCGCGCAGCTCGAGCAGGCGCTCGACGCTCATCCGGCCCTCGCCGACCGCGACGCAGCCGCCGACGAGCGCCCGCACCATGCTGTGGCAGAAGGCATCGGCCTGCAGCGAGGCGACGAGCACGCCGTCGTCGTCGCGCCGCCAGGAGAAGGTCTGCAGGGTGCGGATGGTGGTGGCCATCGGTTTGGGCTTGCAGTAGGCGGCGAAGTCGTGCAGCCCGCAGAGGGCCTGCGCCACCTGTTCCATCGGGGCGATGTCGTGCCGGCCGGGCAGCCACGTCGTCCGGGTGCGCTGCAGCGGGTCGCGCAGCGATTCGGCGTCGGCGATGCGGTACTCGTAGCGGCGCCAGAGCGCGCCGAAGCGGGCGTCGAAGCCCTCCGGGGCGATGCTCGCCGCCGTGATGACGATCTCGCCGCGCTGGCCCAGGATGCCGTTCAGGCGCCGCGCCAAGGCCGCGGCGGCGTCGGTGTCGGCCGCTCGCGCGTTCCGACCGCGCGGCGGGCGGAGCAGGCTGTCGGCCTGCTCCGGGCTGAGGTCGAGGTGCGCGACCTGGCCGGTCGCGTGCACACCGGCATCCGTGCGTCCGGCGACGGTGAGCCGAGGAATGGGCGGATTCCGCTGCAGGATCGTGGCCAGCGCCGACTCGATGTCGCCCTGCACGGTGCGAAGGATGGGCTGAATTCCCCAGCCGTTGAAGTTCGTTCCGTCGTAGGCGATATCGAGGCGGATGCGGACACCGTCCGCCTGAAACTGCTCACTCACGGCATCAAGTCTATGAGACGGCCGAATCTCAGAAGACCGAGACGAGGGCAAGCCGCCGCTCCCCCGCCCGGAAGCCGAGCCGCTCGTACAGGGTGTGCGCCTGGGTCGGGCTGTCCGCGTCGACGTCGAGGATCGCCAGCTCCAGCCCGGCGTCCTGGGCGGCACGGAGCGTTGCGGCGATGCAGGCCGGCGCGATGCCCCGGCCGCGGTGGCTCCGCACCGTCCCGATCCGGTCGATGTACACGCTGCGGAGGCCCCGGGCGTTCCCGTCGTCCTCGTTGACGCTGGCCAGGGAGAAGCCGACGACGCGCGTTCGCGGACGGCCGCCGTCCCCCGCCTCGTCGACGACCGCCAACCAGGAGAGGTCGGGCCGGAACACCTCGCCGGTGATCCAGCGCTCCCACGACTCCGCGGCCTTGGGCTGGTTGCCCCAGTGGTCGCGGAACGCGTCGTTCCTCGCCTCCAAGGCACCTGCGGAGAGCTCGGCGGTGAACGGCACGATGCGCACGCCGCTCGGCGCGGGCAGGGCGGGGATCGCGACGTCGAGCCCCCGGCGCATGGTGCTGAAGTAGCGGGTCACTCGCAGCCCGAGCCGGAGCGCCACCGAGATAGCGCCCCGGCTGGCCTCCTCGCGGAACGCGGTGATCCAGCCGGGCAGGCGGGCATCGGATGCCGCGAGCCGCTGCAGGGCGCGGCCGTGTTGCCAGGCCATCAGCTCCCGGCCGATGCCGTGCTCGCGCCAGAGCGGGTGCACGCTGCCCAGCAGGTACACCTGCACCCGCTCGCCGGCCCCGGGCGCCTCCGCGACGACGCCGTACGCCAACACGGTGCCGTCGGCGCCGAGCGCCACCAGCGTGTCTCTGGCCGCATCGATGTGCGCGGCCCGGAGGTTGCCCGCGATCCACTCGCGCGTGGTGAACCAGTCGGGGTGGTCGGCCTCGTCGACCGCGCGCTGCAGGACGGCGATGCCGTCCAGGTCGTCCAGCGATGCGGGCCGCCAGAGCGCCACCTCCGGGTGCCGCGGCATCCGCAGCTCGGCCGGGGCGCTCACCCGCTCGCTCAGGGAGGAGAGTGACCGGGGTGAAAGGGACGTCGACGTGGCCGTGGCGTTCATGCCTTCCACCCTAGGCCAGCCCGCCGGCCGGTCTCCCGGGGCCGCACGGCCCGGGCGGCGGGCACGACGAAGGGCCCCGGACAGTGTCCGGGGCCCTTCGGCTGAATCAGGTGAAGCGAGGCGCCTTATTCGGCGGCCTTCTCCTCGGCCGGAGCCTCGGTGGCCTCAGCCTCGGTGGCCTCAGCCTCAACGACCTCGACGGTCTCCTCGGCCGGGGCGACGGCCTCGGCCGGTGCCTCGACGGGAGCCTCAGCAGCTGCAGCAGCAGCGGCCTTCTTGGCCGACTTCGGCTTGGCGACGACGGGCTCGAGAACGAGCTCGATCTGCACCATGGGGGCGTTGTCACCCTTGCGGAAGCCGAGCTTCGTGATGCGGGTGTAGCCACCCTCACGCTCTGCAACCTGGGGGGCGATCACGGTGAACAGCTCGTGCACGACGGTCTTGTCGCCGATGCTGGCCAGGACGCGACGACGTGCGTGCAGGTCGCCCTTCTTGGCGAAGGTCACAAAGCGCTCAGCAACGGGCTGCAGGCGCTTGGCCTTGGTCTCCGTGGTCTTGATCGACTTGTGCGTGAACAGGGCGGCAGCCAGGTTAGCGAGCATGAGGCGCTCGTGTGCCGGACCGCCTCCGAGGCGGGGGCCCTTAGTAGGCTTAGGCATTTTCTATGTCTCCAGTATCAAATGTGGTGGGAAGCTCTGCGACGAGCCGCGGGTAGCGCGAAACGCTAGTTGGTCTCGTCTTCGAAGCCGCTGTAGAAGTGGGCGCCGTCGAATCCAGGAACGGAGTCCTTGAGCGACAGGCCGAGCTCTACGAGCTTGTCCTTGACCTCATCCACCGACTTCTGTCCGAAGTTGCGGATGTTCATGAGCTGGGTCTCCGAGAGGGCGACCAGTTCGCTCACGTTGTTGATGCCCTCGCGCTTCAGGCAGTTGTACGAGCGCACCGAGAGGTCGAGGTCTTCGATCGGAATCGACAGCTCGCTCGAGAGGACGGCGTCGACGGGAGCCGGGCCGATCTCGATGCCCTCAGCAGCGGTGTTCAGCTCGCGGGCGAGGCCGAACAGCTCGGTCAGCGTACGACCAGCGGATGCGATTGCATCGCGCGGGCTGATGGCCGACTTGGTCTCGACGTCGACCACGAGGCGGTCGAAGTCAGTGCGCTCACCGGCACGAGTTGCCTCGACGCGGTAGGTCACCTTGAGAACGGGCGAGTAGATCGAGTCGACCGGAATCTGGCCAGCCTCGGAGTACTCGTTGCGGTTCTGCGTCGCGGACACGTAGCCGCGGCCGCGCTCGATGGTGAGCTCGAGCTCGAACTTGGCGGTGTCGTTGAGCGTCGCAATGACGAGCTCGGGGTTGTGCACCTCGACGCCGGCCGGAGCCGAGATGTCGGCGGCGGTGACCTCACCGGCGCCCTGCTTGCGCAGGTAAGCGGTGATGGGCTCGTCGTGCTCGCTCGAGACGACCAGACCCTTGATGTTCAAGATGATCTCGGTGACGTCTTCCTTCACACCGGGAACGGTGGTGAATTCGTGGAGAACGCCATCAATGCGGATGCTGGTGACAGCAGCGCCGGGGATCGAGGAAAGCAGGGTGCGGCGAAGCGAGTTGCCGAGGGTGTAACCGAAGCCGGGCTCGAGGGGCTCGATAACGAACCGCGAGCGGAATTCGGAAATGTTCTCTTCGGTAAGCGTTGGACGCTGTGCAATAAGCACTATTGATTCCTTTCGGCTAAGTGTCCGCTATATGACACTTGCGTTGTCGACCGGGTAGCTGGCCCGGCGTTGTTGAATTGTGTAAGGAACTGTCCACGGCCCGAGCCTGCCGGGCTCCCCGAGGAGGGCCAGGCAGGCTCAGGCTAGGACGAAGAGTGCGTTATACGCGGCGACGCTTGGGCGGGCGGCATCCGTTGTGAGCCTGGGGCGTCACATCGTTGATGGAGCCAACCTCGAGGCCCGCGGCCTGAAGCGAACGAATCGCCGTCTCGCGACCCGAACCCGGGCCCTTGACGAAGACGTCAACCTTCTTCATGCCGTGCTCCTGCGCCTGACGCGCAGCCGACTCGGCGGCGAGCTGTGCGGCGAACGGGGTCGACTTGCGCGAACCCTTGAAGCCGACGGCGCCCGACGATGCCCAGCTGATAACAGCTCCGCTGGGGTCGGTGATCGAAACGATCGTGTTGTTGAAGGTGCTCTTGATGTGGGCCTGGCCCACAGCAATGTTCTTCTTTTCTTTCTTGCGTGGCTTACGTGCGGCCGACTTGGGTGCTGCCATGATTTCTCCTGAATCCTAGAGGGGAGGTCGCTGGCCGGGGCCTAGCGAGCCTTCTTCTTGCCGGCGACGGTGCGCTTCGGGCCCTTGCGGGTACGAGCGTTGGTCTTGGTGCGCTGTCCGCGCACGGGCAGGCCGCGACGGTGGCGGATGCCCTCGTAGGATCCGATCTCAACCTTGCGGCGGATGTCGGCGGCGACCTCGCGGCGAAGGTCACCCTCTACCTTGAAGTTGCCCTCGATGTAGTCGCGAAGTGCAACGAGCTGGTCGTCGCTGAGGTCCTTGACGCGGATGTTTCCGTCGATCTCGGTGTCAGCGAGGGTCTTGAGCGCACTCGTGCGCCCAACACCGTAAATGTAGGTCAGTGCGATCTCCACGCGCTTTTCGCGCGGGATGTCTACGCCTGCAAGACGTGCCATGGTGGCTTCTCCTGTGGATGAGTGGAGGTGTGGTGCATTCCCGGTGCCACGGCCTCCAACCGTGGGTGTCCCCTGGGCGTCAGACGCTCAGGTTCTTGGAAATGCGTTGCGGTGTTGAGTTGTGTATCTGCCCCGTGAAGGAGGAGAGACTAGCCCTGACGCTGCTTGTGGCGCGGGTTGCTCTTGCAGATGACCATGACGCGGCCGTTGCGGCGAATCACCTTGCAGTGCTCGCAGATCGGCTTAACGCTGGGGTTGACCTTCATTGTGGTTCCTTGTTTTTTCGCTGTCTTCGTACTCGCGGGATGCCGCGAGCCGTTACTTCCAGCAGCCCGTTACTTGTAGCGGTAAACGATCCGACCACGGGTCAGGTCGTAGGGGCTCAGCTCCACAATCACGCGGTCCTCTGGGAGGATGCGGATGTAGTGCTGACGCATCTTGCCCGAGATGTGGGCAAGAACCTTGTGTCCGTTGGTGAGCTCTACGCGAAACATCGCGTTGGGCAGAGCTTCTACCACCGAGCCCTCGATTTCGATGACGCCGTCTTTTTTGGCCATAGCCTCTTCGTCGCTACTAAGTAATGGATGCTGATCGTGCGTTTGTTCCGGTGTTTTCGACCAGCTGGGAACAGCTAACTGAGGCACGCAAAACGTGCACAAAACACCAAGGGTCAATCTTATGCGATGAGCACGGATTTTGCCAAGTCAGGGGGTATCATTCCCGAACTCTGCTCGTCTGTGCGCTCAGCGGATGCCGTCGGCGTAGGCCCGGGCAGCGGCGTGTGCCTCTGCGGCTCCGTCGGCGGACAGCGCCGCCTCGGCCAGGGCCGCGGCCTGCGCGGAGTCGAAGCGGAGCAGCGAGGCCCGCACGTCGGCGATCGCAGCGGGCGACATCGACAAGGTGGTCGCGCCGAGGCCGACGAGCACGACGGCCAGCAGCGGATCGGCCGCGGCCTCGCCGCAGATCCCGACCGGCTTGCCGCTGGCCCGGCCGGCCGCTCCCACCTCGGCGATCAGGCGGAGCACGGCGGGGTTCCACGGGCTTTGCAGCGCGGCGACGGTGCCGAGCAGGCGGTCGGCGGCCAGCGTGTACTGGGTCAGGTCGTTGGTGCCGATCGACGCGAAGTCGCTCGCCCGCAGGATCCTGTCAGCCAGGAGCGCGGCGGAGGGCACCTCGACCATCACACCGGCCACCCGGATGCCGAGCTCGTGGGCGAGAGCGCTGAAGTACTCGGCCTCCTCCACGGTGGACACCATGGGAGCCATCACCCAGAGATCGGCGTTGGTCTCCGCATCGGCGGCGGCCAGCGCGCTTAGCTGATCGCGCAGGATCTCCTCGTGGGCGCGCAGCGCGCGAATGCCGCGCAGCCCGAGCGCCGGGTTGTCTTCATGCCCGTCGTCCAGGAAGGCGAGCGGTTTGTCCGCTCCGGCGTCGAGCACGCGCACGACGACCTTCTTGCCGTCGAACGCCTGCAGCAGGCGGCCGTACTCGAGCTGCTGCTCTGCGACGGTCGGCGCGGTCGCCGCGTCGAGGAAGAGGAACTCGGTGCGGAACAGCCCGACCCCCTCTGCGCCGGCGGCCAGCGCGGCGCCCGCGGCGTCCGCGGAGCCCAGGTTGGCCAGCAGCGGCACCGGGGTGCCGTCGGCGAGTGCACCCGGGGTGAGCGGTGCGCTGAGGCGGGCGGCCCTCGCGGCGCGCCTGGCCTCGGCATCCGCCAGCTCCTGCGGGGTCGGGTCGGTCACCAGCAGGTCGTTCTCGGCGTCCACGATGACTTCGTCGCCATCGCGAAGCACGCTCGCCCCGTCGGCGGCGACAATGGCGACGATGGCCTTGTCGCGGGCGAGGATCGCGGTGTGCGAGGTGGGCCCTCCCCCGATGGTGACGAGGGCGAGCACCTGCTCGAGGTCCAGCGTGGCGGTGTCGGCCGGGGCGAGGTCGCGGGCGACGAGGATGAACGGGTGGCCGGGGTCTGGCACACCGGGCGCCGGCTGGCCGAGCAGCTCGGCGATGACGCGCTGCGAGACGTCGTCGACGTCGGTGGCGCGCTCGGCCATGTAGCCGCCGAGGGCGAGGAGCTGGGCGCGGTAGGCGGCGTAGGCCTCGTGCACGGCGCGCTCGGCCGTCTTGCCGGCGTCGACGCGCGCATCGAGGTCGCTCTCCAGCATCGGGTCCTCGGCGAACATGGCCTGGGCTTCGAGCACCTCTGCTGCCGCGCCGCCCGCCTGCTCGCCGCGGCGGCGGAGCTCGGCGGCGACCGCGGCCAGTGCCTCTGCCGCGCGTGCCTTCTCCGCCGCGGGGCTCAGTGCGCTGGGCCTGTCCACCGGCTCCGGCAACGGCTCGGGCATGCGCACAACCCTGCCGATCGCGATTCCGCTTCCAATGCCGGTTCCGCTGACGTTCATGCGCCTACCCTAACCGCTCGGCCCGATGATGTGAATCGATGGCGGTGATCCCCGCTCAGATGCCGAGCGCGTCGCGGAGCCGGGCCACGTGCCCGTTCGGGTCTACCCGGTACTCGAGGCTCTGCAGCACACCGTCTGCGTCGATGACGGCGGTTGTGCGGAGCAGCCCCTCTGAGATCTGGCCGTCGCGGGTCTTCTGGCCCCATGCTCCCCACGCCTTGGCGACGCGGGCGCCCTCGTCCGAGAGCAGGGGGAAGCTCAACCGCTCCGTCTCGGCGAACTCGCTGAGGCGCGCCACCGGGTCGGGTGACACCCCCAACACTGTGTAGCCGGCACCCTGGAGGCTCGCCAGGTTCTCGCGGAAGTCGCAGGCCTCGGTGGTGCAGCCCGGGGTGAACGCCGCCGGGTAGAAGTAGAGGATGACGGCCCCGCCGCGGTAGTCGCTGAGCGCCCGTCGCATGCCACGCGCATCGGTCAAGACGAAGTCGGGAGCAGGCTCCCCCGGGACGGGCAGTGCTGCAGGACTTGTCATGATCGTGCTTCGCTAGGGAATCGGGACGGGAACCACGCCGAGCGGCGCGAGCTTCGCAGCACCGCCGTCGACGGCGGTGAGCACCCAGATGCCGCCGCTGTGCACGGCAACGCTGTGCTCCCAGTGCGAGGCGTCGCTGCCGTCCTCGGTGGTGACGGTCCACTCGTCGTCCTGGGTGAACGTGTCGATGTCTCCGGCGACGACCATCGGCTCGATGGCGACGACGAGTCCGGGCTTGACCTCCGGGCCCTTCTGGCGCACCCGGTAGTTGAACACCGGGGGCTCCTCGTGCATGCTGCGGCCGATGCCGTGGCCGATGTAGTCGGTCAGGATGCCGTACGGCTCGTCGCGACCGGGCGCCGGATTGGCCTCGACGTAGCCCTGCACCGCGTCGCCGACCTCGTTGAGGTGGCGGGCGCAGGCCAGGCGGGCGATGCCGGCCCAGAGCGAGCCCTCGGTGACATCGGAGAGGTGCTGCCGGGCGGCGACCAGCTCGGGTCGGCTCGGGTCAGGGACCACGACGGTGAAGGCCGAGTCGCCGCTCCACCCGGCGACGTCGGCGCCGCCGTCGACGGAGACGATGTCGCCGGGTTCGAGAGGGCGGCTGCTCGGGATGCCGTGCACGACGTCGGCGTTCACCGAGATGCACAGCGTGTGGCTGTAGCCGGGCACCATCTGGAAGTTCGAGACCCCGCCGGCCGCGATGATCGCGGCCTCGGCGATGGCGTCGAGTTCAAGCGGGGTGATGCCCGGGCGGATGCTGTTGCGCACCGCGTCGAGGCCGGCGGCCGTGACCAGGCCGGGCGCCACCATCTGCCGGAGCTCGGCGGCTGACTTGTAGATCGAGGCGCGACGGAATCCCACGGAGAGCCTTAGGAAGCGACGGCGGCGGAGTCGGCCGAGCCGATTCCCGCTGCCTGCAGTGCTGCGCTGATGCGGTCGCCGACCTCGTCGACGCTGCCGAGGCCGTCGACGTCGATCAGCAGGCCACGCTCGCGGAAGACCTCGACCAGCGGGGCCGTCTCGCGGAGGTAAACCTCCTGGCGGTGGCGGATGGCCTCTTCGGTGTCGTCGGCGCGGCCCTGCTCGTGGGCGCGCTTGGTGAGCCGGACGATGAGCTCCTCCTGGTCGGCGACCAGGCGGATCACGGCCTCGAGGGGCTGACCCTTCTTCTCCAACAGCGCGTCCAGGTAGTGCACCTGCTCCAGCGTGCGGGGGTAGCCGTCGAGGAGGAAGCCGTTGGCGGCGTCCGCCTCGTCGAGGCGCGAGGCCACGATCTCGTTGGTGAGCGAGTCCGGCACGTAGTCGCCGGCGGCGACGATCGCCTTGACGCGCAGGCCGAGCTCGGTCTCGTTCGTGATGTGGAAGCGGAAGATGTCGCCGGTCGAGATGTCGGGGATCCCGAACGTCGCGCCGATGCGCTTGGCCTGAGTGCCCTTGCCGGCGCCGGGCGGGCCGACGATCAGGAGGCGCGCGCCTCGGGCGATGTTGCTCTCTGCGGTGGTAGTGCTCATCGCAGCAACCCTTCGTAGTGACGCTGCTGCAGCTGCGAGTCGATCTGCTTGACCGTCTCGAGACCAACACCAACGATGATCAAGATGGACGCGCCGCCGAACGGGAAGTTCTGGTCGGCGCCGACCGCGGAGAACGCGACCAGCGGCAGCAGGGCGATGATGCCCAGGTACAGCGCGCCGGGAAGCGTAATGCGGGTGAGCACATAGTCGAGGTACTCGGCGGTGGGTCGACCGGCACGGATGCCGGGGATGAAGCCACCGTACTTCTTCATGTTGTCAGCGACCTCTTCAGGGTTGAAGGTGATGGCGACGTAGAAGTAGGTGAAGCCGACGATGAGCAGGAAGTACAGCGCCATGTAGAGGGGCTGGCCGCCGCCGGTGAGGTTCGCGGTGACCCAGAGCACCCACGGCTGCGGCTCCTGGCCGGGTGCCGGCTGGTTGAACTGCGCGATCAGGGCGGGCAGGTAGAGCAGCGAGGAGGCGAAGATCACGGGGATCACGCCGGCCATGTTGACCTTGATCGGGATGTAGGTGTTGTTGCCGCCGTAGGTGCGGCGCCCCACCATGCGCTTGGCGTACTGCACAGGGATGCGTCGTTGCGATTGCTCGACGAAGACGACGGCGGCGACGACCACGAGCCCGATGGCGATCACGATGGCGAGGGTTCCCCAGCCCTTGGACGCGGCAATGCGGCCGAGCGAGTTCGGGAACATGGCGGCGATCGAGGTGAAGATCAGCAGCGACATGCCGTTGCCGACGCCGCGCTCGGTGATGAGCTCACCCATCCACATGATGACACCGGTACCGGCGGTCATCGTGAGGACCATCAGCATGATGGCGTACCAGGCGTCGTTGGTCAGCAGCTGGGTACATGCCGGGCCGCCAGAGCTGCCGAACAGCGCGCCACTGCGGGCGACGGTGATCAGAGTGGTCGACTGCAGCACTGCCAGCGCGATGGTGAGGTATCGGGTGTACTGCGTCAGCGTTGACTGACCCGACTGACCCTCCTTGTAGAGGGTCTCAAAGTGTGGGATGACCACGCGCAGCAGCTGCACGATGATCGAGGCCGTGATGTACGGCATGATGCCCAGCGCGAAGATGGAGAGCTGGAGGAGGGCTCCACCGCTGAACAGGTTGACGAGCTCGTAGAGACCTGAGGTGTCCGAGGTAGCCGCGAGACACTGCTGCACGCTGTTGAAGTCAACGAACGGCGCCGGGATAAACGAGCCCAGTCGGAACAGGGCAACCATGCCCAAGGTGAATCCGATCTTCCTGCGAAGATCGGGCGTGCGGAAGATCCGCGCGATGGCGCTAAACACAAGGCCTCCTGTAATTCCGTGAAGAATCAGTCACTGCAATCACACCCATTGTGTGAATCGAGCCTGCCGGGCCCCCACGAATACTACGCGAGGTCCCGGCAGGCTCGTTACAACTACTGGTGCTTTTAGTTGATTGATCCGCCAGCGGCGACGATCTTGGCCTCGGCGGAGCCGGAGACCTTGTCGACGGTGACATTCAGCTTAACGCTGATGTCGCCCTCGCCGAGAACCTTGACCTTCTCGTTGTTGCGCACCGCACCCTTGGCGACGAGGTCGCCAATGGTGACGTCTCCACCGTTGGGGTACAGCTCGGCGAGCTTGTCCAGGTTCACAACCTGGTACTCAACGCGGAACGGGTTCTTGAAGCCACGCAGCTTGGGGGTGCGCATGTGCAGAGGCATCTGCCCACCCTCGAAGCCGATGCGAACCTGGTAGCGGGCCTTGGTGCCCTTGGTGCCGCGACCCGCGGTCTTACCCTTGGATCCCTCACCACGACCAACACGGGTCTTGGCCTTCTTGGCGCCGGGAGCCGGACGAAGGTGGTGCACCTTCAGAACCTGCTCGCGGGCCTCGACGACCTCAGCCTTGGCCGGAGCCTTGGCAGCTGCAGCCTTGGCCGGAGCCTTGGTTGCGGCCTTCTTGGCCGGAGCCTTGACGGCGTCCTTCTCTGCTGTTTCCTTGGCGTCAGCCATTAGTCAATCTCCTCGACCTTGACAAGGTGAGCGACAGTCTTGACGTACCCGCGGTTCTGCGGGGTGTCTTCACGAACGACAACGTCACCGATGCGCTTGAGACCCAGGCTGCGAAGCGTGTCGCGCTGGTACTGCTTCTCACTAACTTTGGACTTGATCTGCGTAACCTTGAGCTGCGCGGCCATTACGCACCTGCCTTCGCTGCTGCGGCGGCCTCGGCTGCCTGAGCCTCTGCACGAAGCAGACGAGCCGGGGCGACCTCGTCGTAGGGGAGCCCACGACGGGCGGCAACTGCACGAGGTTCCTCGAGCTGCTGCAGGGCTGCGACGGTTGCGTGCACGATGTTGATCGTGTTCGAAGAACCGAGCGACTTGCTCAGAACGTCGTGGATGCCAGCGCACTCGAGGACGGCGCGAACCGGGCCACCGGCGATAACACCGGTACCGGCAGCGGCCGGACGCAGCAGGACGACGCCGGCTGCAGCCTCACCCTGCACGGGGTGCGGGATGGTGCTGGCGACGCGGGGGACGCGGAAGAAGTTCTTCTTCGCTTCCTCGACGCCCTTGGAGATGGCGGTCGGGACCTCGCGGGCCTTGCCGTAGCCAACGCCAACGAGTCCGTTGCCATCGCCGACGACGACGAGAGCGGTGAAGCTGAAGCGACGACCACCCTTGACGACCTTCGACACGCGGTTGATGGTGACAACGCGCTCCAGGAACTGGCTCTTCTCAGCGTCGCGGGCTCCGCGATCGCCGCGGTTGGGGTTGCGCTCACGGCCGCCGCGACGAGCCTCACGCTCGTTCTGGGCGGGAGCCGTCGATGCAGCGGTCTCCACCGGTGCCTCTACAGCCACCTCTTGCTCCTTAGTAATCTCGCTCACAGCTTGAGCCCTGCCTCTCGCGCTCCATCGGCAACAGCAGCGATACGACCTGCGTACTTGCTACCACCACGGTCGAAAACGACTGCGTCAATGCCGGCAGCCTGCGCGCGCGCGGCGACGAGCTCGCCGATCTTGCGGGCCTTGGCCGACTTGTCGCCGTCGAAGGTGCGCATGTCTGCTTCCATGGTCGACGCCGAGGCCACGGTGTGGCCCTTGCTGTCGTCCACGACCTGCACGAAGATGTGACGAGCCGAACGGTTGACGACGAGGCGCGGACGAACCGCGGTGCCCTCGATCTTCTTGCGAAGTCGGGTGTGGCGACGTGTGCGCGCAGCCGACTTGCTCTTTCCTCTGGTTCCGAGACCCATGGTTACTTACCAGCCTTTCCGGCCTTACGACGGACAACCTCGCCGGCGTAGCGGATGCCCTTGCCCTTGTAGGGCTCCGGCTTCTTGATCTTGCGGATGTTGGCGGCAACCTCACCGACGGCCTGCTTGTCGATGCCTGCAACGGTGAGCTTGGTGTTGCCCTCGACCGTGAAGGTGATGCCCTCAGGGGCATCAACCGTGACGGGGTGCGAGAAGCCGAGAGCGAACTCGAGCGAGTTGCCCTTCTGCGCGACGCGGTAACCGGTGCCGACGATCTCGAGGCCCTTGGAGTAGCCCTCGGTGACGCCGATGATGTTGTTTGCGATGAGCGTGCGCGTGAGGCCGTGCAGCGAGCGCGATGCGCGCTCGTCGTCGGGACGAGTGACCAGGACCTGGTTCTCCTCGACCTTGGCCTCGATCGGGCTGGCGATGACGAGCGAGAGCTCGCCCTTCGGGCCCTTGACGGCGACGTTCTGGCCCGAGATCGTCACAGTGACGCCTGCGGGAATGTCAATGGGAAGTCGACCAATACGTGACATAGGTGGTTACCACACGTAGGCGAGGACTTCCCCACCCACGCCCTTCTTCTCGGCCTGGCGGTCCGTGAGGAGGCCGCTGGAGGTGGACAGAATGGCAACACCGAGGCCACCGAGAACCGTGGGGATCTCGGTCGACTTTGCGTAAACGCGGAGGCCGGGCTTCGAGACACGCTTGATGCCAACGATCGAGCGCTCACGGTTGGGGCCGAACTTGAGGGCCAGCGTGAGGGTCTGTCCGACCTTCGCGTCGGTGACCTCGAAGCCGGAGATGTAACCCTCACGCTTGAGGATTTCAGCAATGTGCGACTTGAGCTTGCTGTGCGGCATAGACACGGTGTCGTGGTACGCCGAGTTAGCGTTGCGCAGTCTGGTCAGCATGTCTGCGACCGGATCTGTCATCGTCATATGGATGCATTTCCTTCATTCACCAGGTTTCGACGCGCTTTACAAGGGCGCCGACCTGTGGTGCTGGGGCGCATGCGGTTGCATACGCCCGGTATTAGGTTGGCTCCCTGCGCAAGCAAGGAGCCAACCTATAGATACTACTAGGAGTTCTCGGCCGTCTTGAACGGGAAGCCGAGCGCCTTGAGCAGCGCGCGACCCTGTTCGTCGTTCTTGGCAGTCGTCACAACAGTGATGTCCATGCCGCGAACGCGGTCGATCTTGTCCTGGTCGATTTCGTGGAACATAACCTGCTCGGTCAGACCGAAGGTGTAGTTGCCATTGCCATCGAACTGCTTGTCCGACAGGCCGCGGAAGTCGCGGATGCGGGGCAGGGCGAGGGACAGCGTGCGGTCCAGGAACTCCCACATGCGGTCGCCACGAAGCGTGACGTGGGCGCCGATGGGCTGGCCCTCACGCAGCTTGAACTGGGCGATCGACTTGCGAGCCTTGGTGACCTGCGGCTTCTGACCGGTGATCTTGGTCAGGTCGGCAACTGCGCCATCGATGATCTTGCCATCGCGGGCTGCCTCACCGACACCCATGTTCACGACGATCTTGACGAGTCCGGGGATCTGGTTGACGTTCGTCAGGCCGAGCTCGGCCTTCAGAGCGTCAGAGATCTCTCCCTGGAACTTCGCCTTGAGACGCGGCTGGATTTTGCCAGTAGCGATGTCAGTCATTAGAGGTCCTTACCTGACTTCTTGGCGTAACGAACGCGGACCGTCTTGGTGACGCCGTCCTTCGTTACTTCCTCATTGCGGAAACCGACGCGCGTGGGCTTCTTGGTCTCGGGGTCGACGAGCGCAACGTTGGACACGTGGATCGATGCCTCGTGCTTCTCGATGCCGCCCGTCTTGGTGCCACCCTGAGTCTGGCCGACGCGAACGTGCTTGGTGACGAAGTTGACACCCTCCACGATCACGCGGTTCTTCTCAACGAGGACCTGGATGACCTTGCCCTGCTTGCCGCGGTCACCGCCCTTTTCCTGGCGGCGGCCGGTGATGACCTCTACGAGGTCACCCTTCTTGATGTTCGCCATGACTTAGATAACCTCCGGTGCCAACGAGATGATCTTCATGAACTTCTTGTCACGAAGCTCACGGCCGACCGGGCCGAAGATACGGGTACCGCGGGGGTCACCGTCGTTCTTCAGGATCACTGCGGCGTTCTCGTCGAACTTGATGTAGGAACCGTCGGGACGACGGGTCTGCTTTTTGACGCGCACGACGACAGCCTTGACGACGTCGCCCTTCTTGACGTTGCCGCCGGGGATTGCGTCCTTGACGGTGGCAACGATGACGTCACCGATGCCGGCGTAGCGACGGCCGGAGCCGCCGAGAACGCGAATGGTGAGAAGCTCCTTGGCGCCGGTGTTGTCGGCGACCTTGAGCCGTGATTCTTGCTGAAGCACTTCTAACTCCTTCTACGAAGCAAGCCCGAGGGCTTACTTGGCCTTCTCGAGAATCTCGACCAGGCGCCAGCGCTTGGAGGCGCTGAGGGGGCGGGTCTCGCTGATGACAACGAGGTCGCCGATGCCCGCGGAGTTCAGCTCGTCGTGAGCCTTCACCTTGGACGTGCGGCGGATGACCTTGCCGTACAGGGGGTGCTTCACGCGGTCTTCGACCTCAACGACGATGGTCTTGTCCATCTTGTCGCTGGTGACGTAGCCACGACGGGTCTTGCGGTAGCCGCGAGCGAGTTCGGTCGTCTCGGCGACCTCGGCTGCAGCAGCCTTCTTGGTCTCAGCCATGACTAGGCCTCCTTCGTCTCTTCAGCCGAAGGAGCCTCAGCGGCGTCCTTCTTGGCCTTGGTCTTCTTCTCAGCCTTGGCAGGAACCTCGACCGGTGCGGGCGTGGCACGAATGCCCAGCTCGCGCTCACGGAGAACCGTGTAGATACGAGCGATGTCGCGCTTGACCGCACGCAGGCGGCCGTGGCTCTCGAGCTGACCGGTGGCCGACTGGAAGCGCAGGTTGAACAGCTCCTCCTTGGCCTTCTTCAGCTCGTCGACGAGACGCTCGTCTTCAAATGTGTCCAGCTCGACGCTTGCGAGCTCCTTGGATCCGATCGCCATTATGCGTCGCCCTCCTCGCGCTTGATGATGCGTGCCTTGAGGGGCAGCTTGTGAATTGCACGGGTCAGTGCCTCGCGGGCCAGTGTCTCGGGGACACCGGCAACCTCGAAGAGCACGCGGCCCGGCTTGACGTTAGCGACCCACCACTCGACGGAACCCTTACCGGAACCCATGCGGGTTTCGGCCGGCTTCTTGGTCAACGGACGGTCAGGGTAGATGTTGATCCACACCTTTCCGCCACGCTTGATGTGACGCGTCATGGCGATACGAGCGGACTCGATCTGACGGTTGGTCACATAAGCGGGGGTCAGGGCCTGGATACCGAACTCACCGAAGGAAACCTTGGTGCCACCGGTAGCCTGGCCGCTACGACCCGGGTGGTGCTGCTTGCGGTGCTTGACTTTACGTGGAATCAACATGGTTATGCCTCAACTCCTGCTGCGACCGGCGCCTGTGCCTCTGCACGGGGTGCACGGCGCGGGCGGTCGTCACGACGCTCGGGGCGGGACGACTTCTGGTTCGCCTGCTCGCGAGCGAGTTCCTTGTTGGTGATGTCACCCTTGTAGATCCAGACCTTCACGCCGATGCGGCCGAAGGTGGTCTTTGCCTCGTAGAAGCCGTAGTCGATGTTCGCGCGCAGGGTGTGCAGGGGCACACGGCCTTCGCGGTAGAACTCCGAGCGGCTCATCTCGGCGCCGCCGAGGCGGCCGGAGACCTGGATACGAACACCCTTGACTGCGGGGGTCCGCTGAGCGCCCTGCAGGCCCTTACGCATTGCGCGGCGGAAGGCCACACGTGCGGAGAGCTGCTCGGCAATGCCCTGAGCAACGAGCTGAGCGTCGGCCTCGGGGTTCTTGACCTCGAGGATGTTCAGCTGGATCTGCTTCTTCGTGAGCTTCTCGAGGTCGGCGCGGATGCGCTCGGCCTCTGCACCACGACGACCGATCACGATGCCCGGACGGGCGGTGTGAATGTCGACGCGGACACGGTCACGGGTGCGCTCGATCTCGATGCGCGAAACGCCGGCACGGTCGAGCGAGGTGCTCAGCATGCGACGGATCTTGACGTCTTCCGCGACGAAGTCGCGGTAACGCTGCCCGGGCTTCGTGCTGTCAGAGAACCAACGCGACACGTGGTCGGTGGTGATTCCCAGACGGAAGCCATAGGGGTTTACTTTCTGACCCATTACTTCGTGCCCTCCTCAGGAGTGGTGAGCACAACAGTGATGTGGCTGGTGCGCTTCAGAATCTGGAATGCGCGGCCCTGTGCGCGCGGCTGGAAACGCTTGAGGGTTGCACCCTCGTCCACGAATGCCTGCGAGATGAACAGATCCTGCTCATCAAGGAAGGTGTTCGAGGCGTCTGCCTTGACTCGCGCATTGGCGATTGCCGAGGCAACCAGCTTGTACACGGGCTCGCTCGCACCCTGAGGGGCGAACTTCAGGATTGCCAGAGCTTCCTGTGCCTGCTTGCCGCGGATCAGGTTGACAACGCGACGAGCCTTCTGGGGGGTGACGCGGATGTGTCGCACGCGTGCGATCGACTCCACCATTTCTTCTCCTCCTTCACGTCACCGCGTTAGCGGCGACGGCCCTTCTTGTCGTCCTTCACGTGACCACGGAAGGTGCGAGTGGGCGCGAACTCGCCGAGCTTGTGCCCGACCATGGTTTCGGTGACGAACACCGGAATGTGCTTGCGACCGTCGTGCACTGCGATGGTGTGTCCCAGCATGGCGGGGATGATCATCGAGCGGCGCGACCAGGTCTTGATCACGTTCTTGTTGTTGGCTTCGTTCGCCGTGATCACCTTGCGGAGCAGGTGGTCATCAACGAAGGGGCCCTTCTTAAGACTGCGTGGCATCTTCTACAACTCCTACTTACGCTTCTTGCCGACATTGCGTCGACGAACAATGAGCTGGTCGCTGGGAAGGTTGCGCTTGCGTGTGCGGCCTTCCTTCTGGCCCCAGGGGCTGACCGGGTGACGTCCACCGGAGGTCTTACCCTCACCACCACCGTGCGGGTGGTCGACCGGGTTCATAGCGACACCACGCACGGTCGGGCGAACGCCCTTCCAGCGCATACGGCCGGCCTTACCCCAGTTGATGTTCGACTGCTCGGCGTTGCCGACCTCGCCGATCGTGGCGCGGCAGCGCGCGTCGACGTTGCGGATTTCGCCCGACGGCAGACGAAGCTGCGCGTAGGGGCCGTCCTTGGCGACGAGACGAACCGATGCACCGGCCGAGCGGGCCATCTTCGCGCCGCCACCGGGGCGGAGCTCGATCGCGTGAATCACGGTACCGGTGGGGATGTTCTTCAGCGGCAGGTTGTTGCCGGGCTTGATGTCAGCGCCGGGACCCGACTCGACAATGTCACCCTGCGACAGCTTGTTCGGAGCGATGATGTAGCGCTTCGTGCCATCGACGTAGTGCAGAAGAGCAATACGTGCAGTGCGGTTGGGGTCGTACTCGATGTGAGCGACCTTCGCGTTGATGCCGTCCTTGTCATTGCGCTTGAAGTCAATGACACGGTACTGGCGCTTGTGGCCACCACCGATGTGACGGGTCGTGATGCGTCCCTGGTTGTTACGTCCACCGGTCTTGGGCAGCGGGCGCAGCAGCGACTTCTCGGGGGTCGAGCGGGTGATCTCTGCGAAGTCCGCAACAGAAGATCCGCGACGACCCGGGGTCGTGGGCTTGTACTTACGAATAGCCATGTTTTTCCTCTGCTCCCTAGCCGACAGCCGTGAAGATGTCGATGGAACCGGACTTGAGCGTGACAATGGCACGCTTGGTGTCCTTGCGCTTGCCCATGCCGAACTTGGTGCGGCGGGTCTTGCCCTGACGGTTCAGGGTGTTGATGGACGCGACCTCGACGTTGAAGATCTTCTCGATAGCGAGCTTGATCTCAGTCTTGTTCGAGCGGGGGTCCACGACGAAGGTGTACTTACCCTGGTCGATCAGGCCGTAGCTCTTCTCGGAAACGACCGGAGCGATGATGACGTCGCGCGGGTCCTTGTTCTGAGTGGCGCTCATGCGGAGACCTCTTCCTTCTTGCTCTTCGAAGCGATGAACGCCTCGAGCGCAGCCTTGGTGAAGACGATGTCGTCAGAGACGAGCACGTCGTAGGCGTTCAGCTGGTCGGCCTGCAGCACGTGCACCGACGGGATGTTGCGCACGGCCTTGGCGTTCGCAACGTCACCGCGCTCGAGCACGACGAGAACGTGCTTCGAGGTTGCGACGTGAGCGAGGAGCCCAAGAGCGGCCTGCGTGTTCGGGGTCTCGTTCAGAACGAGAGACTCGACAGCGTGCACGCGTGCTCCACGAGCGCGGTCCGAGAGCGAGCCGAGCAGAGCAGCGGCAATCATCTTCTTGGGGGTGCGCTGCTCGTAGTTACGAGGCGTCGGGCCGTGGACAATTCCACCACCGGTCATCTGAGGGGCGCGGATCGAGCCCTGACGAGCGCGACCGGTTCCCTTCTGCTTGAACGGCTTGCGGCCTGCACCAGAAACCTCGCCGCGACCCTTGGTCTTGTGCGTGCCCTGGCGTGCGGCAGCGAGCTGCGCGACAACGACCTGGTGGATGAGCGGAACGTTCGTCGGAACGTCAAAGAGCTCGGCGGGCAGCTCGATGGAGCCGGCCTTCTTGCCCTTCACGTCGACGACGTCGATGGTGTTGGTAGCGGTAGCCATCTGGTTACGCCCCCTTCACTGCGTTGCGAACGAAAACGAGACGGCCGCGAGCACCGGGAACGGCACCCTTGACCAGCAGGAGGCCCTTCTCGGCGTCAACCGAGTGCACCTTGAGGTTGAGCACGGTGACGCGCTCTCCACCCATGCGACCGGCCATGCGCATGCCCTTGAAGACACGGCTCGGGGTCGAGGAAGCACCGATGGAGCCGGGCTTGCGGTGGTTGCGGTGTGCACCGTGCGAAGCGGAAACACCCTTGAAGTTGTGACGCTTCATGACACCGGCGAAACCCTTGCCCTTCGAGGTGCCCATGACGTCGACCAGCTGGCCGGCCTCGAAGGTTCCCTCGACGGTGAGCTCCTGGCCAGCGCTGTAGTCAGCGGCATCCGCGGTGCGAACCTCGGTGACGTGACGGCGAGGCGTGACGCCAGCCTTCTCGAAGTGACCAGCGGCAGGCTTGTTCACCTTGCGCGGGTCGATCTGGCCGGACGCGATCTGGACGGCGAGGTAGCCGTCGGTCTCGACGTTGCGAACCTGGGTGACCACGTTCGGGGCGATTTCAATGACGGTAACGGGAACAAGCTTGTTGTTCTCGTCCCAGACCTGGGTCATGCCGAGCTTCGTGCCGAGCAGTCCCTTGGAGGTCTTCGTATCTGCGTAAGACATCCCGGCCCCCTTAGAGCTTGATCTCGATGTTGACGTCTGCCGGCAGGTCGAGACGCATAAGCGAGTCGACGGCCTTGGGCGTCGGGTCGATGATGTCGATCAGACGCTTGTGGGTGCGCATTTCAAAGTGCTCCCGGCTGTCCTTGTACTTGTGAGGTGAACGGATGACGCACACCACGTTCTTCTCGGTCGGAAGCGGTACCGGGCCAACAACGGTGGCACCAGCACGGGTGACCGTGTCAACGATCTTGCGAGCGGAGGTATCGATTACCTCGTGGTCGTAAGACTTAAGTCGAATGCGGATCTTCTGTCCCGCCATGTCTGACTCTCTCTCTGTCAAGGCGTCTTACATCCGG
This sequence comes from Microterricola pindariensis, assembly GCF_002936985.1. GTDB lineage: Bacteria > Actinomycetota > Actinomycetes > Actinomycetales > Microbacteriaceae > Microterricola > Microterricola pindariensis. The sequence continues at coordinate 31,480 of NZ_MPZN01000005.1, forward strand.
TTGGCTGCATTGGACGCCGTCGTAGTACTTCGTAAGTCGCACCACTATTTATCTGTCAATCGGGCGGCTCTGGGCCGAGGCCCGCACCACCCTCATCACCCCACTGTTCGGGCCGAGGCCGTCACGGCGCAGAGCGAAGCTCTGGGCATGGCTGTGATGAAGTTTGTTCTGCTCCCCGCGGCCTAGCTCGATCGGTTCTCACAGCGGAGAACCGGGGCGAAACTATGCACTACCTGGCAGTGATCCCGTCGGTGTGCGCAGCACGAACGACGGAAATGTTGAACTGGACAAGTTTGCCACAAATCAGGGGCAAGTGCAACCCGGGCGTGTCGCGCTCGGCGGGCGCGACTCCCCCGTCATTCCGGGGCAGTCGCCGTGCTCGGATCAGGCGGATGCAGCGAGTTCACGGGTTCGCGCCCGGTGCAGCAACAGCACGCAGGCGAGCATGACAAGGCCGGCCACTAGCAGCGGGATTGCCCCGTGCCCGGTGAAGCGGAGCAGCAGTGCGCCGATCGCGCCGCCTGCGCCCATCGCGACGACGGCGAAGACGCGCCGCGGCCATTTCTCGCCCGGCCCGCCGGCGAGCCGGCTGTCGATCGCGAGGTTGGCCAGGGTGCTGGTGACGACGATCGTGCTCACGTCACTGATGCCCGTCGAGCGCACGCTCGCCGCCTGTGCACCCATGACGAGCGCGAGCACCGCAGTGACCCCGAGCATGGTGCCCTCGTCCAGGGTGCCGACGACGAGCCAGAACACGGCCAGCGCGACGGTGAACGCGGCCCCGCCGACCAAGACGAGGAGGTTGGCGGTCGGCAGCCGGCTGCCGTGCCTCCGGCCCCGCAGCACGCGTGCGGCCACGAGCGCGCCCAGCAGGAAGCCGACCAGCGCGAGCGTGTTGTTCAGCAGCGGGATGTCGCCCTCCCCCGCCAGTGCGAAGCCGATGAACAGCACGTTGCCCGTCATGTTGCCGGTGAAGACCCTGTCCAGCGCGAGGTAGCTGACCGCGTCGACGACGCCGGTGGCGAGCGTGAGCAGGAGCAGCGCGGGCAGGTAGAAGCGATCGGCCTGCTTCTTGTCGAATGGGGCGCGCGTGGCATCCGTCATGGTTGACCTCCGCAGACGACTTTAGCGAAGCCCGCGATGCGGCCCCGCCGTGGCGGTCGTGCACCGCAGGTCGTGCACAGCAAAGCGGGGCCGAGCTTGCGCTCGGCCCCGCCCAGGATTTGTGGGATTGCTCCCGGGAAGCCTCTACTCGTTGCCGACGGCCCCGTCGGCCGCGTTGCGCGCGGTGTCGACGTGGTCGGCGAACTTGTCGCCGCTGACCTTGTTGGCGAGGCCGGCCGCCCCGTCGAGGAGCTTGTCGCTGATGCCTTCAGCCTGCTCGCTCTTCAGGAAATCCTTGGCCTGGTTGGTCAGATCTTCGATACCCATACTCGCCCCTTTCGTCGCGGCACGCGTGCCGAGCGGCGCGCATACCTCCATTCTTGTTCCGCTCCCTGAATATGTACAGAGGACCACTGCCGCACAATGGGGCATGAGCGAATTCTCGGAAGCACCCTCTGCCGCCCCCTCTGCCAGGAGCGGGCCGACCAGCGTCAGCGCCACCCGCACGGGCACACGGCGATACATCGGTCGCAACGCGCGCGGCAGCGAGGTCTTGATCGGGCCCGTCGATGCACCCGGCCATTTCACCCCGGGTGAGCTGCTCAAGCTGGCGCTGGCCGGCTGCGCGGGGATGAGCTCCGATCGGGCGACGGCCCGCCGCCTCGGCGACGACTTCGCCTCCACCGTGTGGGCGCACGGCGACTCGGACCCGGCGGAGGAGCGCTACTTCGCGATCGAGGAGGAGATGCTGCTCGAGCTGGGCGGCCTGAGTGATGCCGAGAAGCAGAAGCTGCTGGCGATCATCGGCCGCTCGATCGCGGCCAGCTGCACCGTGGCGCGCAGCGTCGGCGACAGCATCGAACTGAGCACGACCGTGAACGGCGCACCGCTGCACTGACGGCAGCGCTGGGCCGCGTTAAAAGACTGATGGGGTCGAGCCCGAAGGCTCGACCCCATCAGGGATCAACCAGTAGAAACTACTTGAGGACCTTGGTCACCGTGCCGGCGCCAACGGTGCGGCCACCCTCACGGATGGCGAAGCCGAGGCCGTCTTCCATGGCGATGGGCTGGATCAGCTCAACGGTCATGTCGGTGGTGTCGCCGGGCATGACCATCTCGGTGCCCTCGGGCAGCGTGATGACGCCGGTGACGTCCGTGGTACGGAAGTAGAACTGCGGACGGTAGTTCGCGTAGAACGGGTTGTGACGGCCACCCTCATCCTTGGACAGGATGTAGGCGGTGCCCTCGAAGTTGGTGTGAGGCGTCACGGAACCGGGCTGAACGACAACCTGGCCACGCTCGACGTCTTCACGCTTCGTGCCGCGGAGCAGCAGACCACAGTTCTCGCCGGCCCAGGCCTCGTCGAGCTGCTTGTGGAACATCTCGATACCCGTGACCGTGGTCTTCTGCGTCGGGCGGATGCCGACGATCTCGACCTCGGAGTTGATCTTCAGGGTTCCACGCTCGGCGCGGCCGGTGACGACCGTTCCACGACCGGTGATGGTGAAGACGTCCTCGACGGGCATGAGGAACGGCTTGTCACGGTCACGGACGGGGTCCGGGATGTGCTCGTCAGCAGCGGTCATGAGGTCCAGGACAGCCTGGGTCCACTTCTCGTCGCCCTCGAGAGCCTTCAGGCCGGAGACGCGGACCACGGGGGCCTCGTCGCCGTCGAAGCCCTGGCTGGAGAGGAGCTCGCGAACCTCGAGCTCAACGAGCTCAAGGATCTCTTCGTCGTCAACCATGTCGGACTTGTTCAGCGCGACCATCAGGTACGGCACGCCGACCTGCTTGGCGAGCAGAACGTGCTCACGGGTCTGAGCCATCGGGCCGTCAGTAGCGGCAACCACGAGGATTGCGCCGTCCATCTGAGCAGCACCGGTGATCATGTTCTTGATGTAGTCAGCGTGACCCGGGGCGTCGACGTGCGCGTAGTGGCGCTTCGGGGTCTCGTACTCGACGTGCGAGATGTTGATCGTGATACCACGCTGGCGCTCCTCGGGAGCGGAGTCGATGGTAGCGAAGTCGCGCTGCACGTTGGTGGCGGACGGGAACTTGTCTGCCAGGACCTTCGAGATCGCTGCAGTCAGCGTGGTCTTACCGTGGTCAACGTGACCGATCGTTCCGATGTTTACGTGCGGCTTGGTCCGCTCGAACTTGGCCTTGGCCACTGTGGGTCCTCCTCAGGACTCGAGTAGAAGCCCCGGTCGCTGGATTGCGACCGGTTCTCTACGGTGATTGTTTGTTATGTTACGCGAACCGGATGGCTCGCACTAACAGGGGCTATTCGCCCTTGTTCTTTGCCACGATCTCGTCGGCGACAGCCTTGGGAACCTCGGCGTAGCTTTCGAAGGTCATCGAGTACACGGCGCGACCAGAGGTCTTCGACCGCAGGTCACCGATGTAACCGAACATTTCCGAGAGCGGAACATTGGCGCGAATAACCTTCACACCGCTTGCGTCCTCCATGGACTGGATCTGACCGCGACGCGAGTTCAGGTCGCCGATGACATCACCCATGTATTCCTCAGGGGTGCGGACCTCGACGGCCATGAGCGGCTCGAGCAGAACCGGGTTTGCCTTCCGAGCGGCTTCCTTGAAGCCCATCGAGCCGGCAATCTTGAACGCCATCTCCGAAGAGTCGACGTCGTGGGCAGCGCCGTCAAGCAGGATTGCCTTGACGCCGACCAACGGGTACCCAGCGAGGATGCCGTACTGCATGGCATCCCGGAAGCCCGCGTCCACCGAGGGGATGTACTCGCGAGGGATACGGCCACCGGTGACCTTGTTGTCGAACTCGTAGATCTTGTCGGAGGTGACCTCCATCGGCTCGAGGCCGAACTGGATCTTCGCGAACTGACCCGAACCACCGGTCTGCTTCTTGTGGGTGTAGTCGTGCTTCTCGACGGCCTTCTTGATGGTCTCGCGGTAAGCAACCTGCGGCTTACCAACGTTGGCCTCAACGTTGAACTCGCGCTTCATGCGGTCAACGAGGATGTCGAGGTGGAGCTCGCCCATGCCCTTGATGACCGTCTGACCGGTCTCAGCGTTCTGCTCGGTGCGGAACGTCGGGTCTTCTTCGGCGAGCTTCTGGATCGCGGTGCCGAGCTTCTCCTGGTCAGCCTTGGTCTTGGGCTCGATAGCAACCTCAATGACGGGCTCGGGGAAGGTCATCGACTCGAGAACAACCTGGTTGTCCGGGTCACACAGGGTGTCACCGGTGGTGGTGTCCTTGAGGCCGATGACGGCGTAGATGTTTCCAGCGGTGACGGAGTCAACAGGGTTTTCCTTGTTGGCGTGCATCTGGAAGATCTTGCCGATGCGCTCCTTCTTGCCCTTGGTCGAGTTGATGACCTGTGCACCGCTGTCGAGGCGGCCGGAGTACACGCGGATGTAGGTGAGCCGACCGAAGAACGGGTGCACAGCAACCTTGAACGCGAGAGCGGCGAACGGCTCGGTGGCGTCGGCGTGACGGAGGACGACCTTCTCCTCGTCGCGGGCGTCGTGGGCCTCGATGGCCGGGACGTCGAGCGGCGACGGGAGGTAGTCGATGACAGCGTCGAGCATCGGCTGAACGCCGCGGTTCTTGAAGGCAGAGCCACAGAGAACCGGGTAGATCTCGCTGTTGACCGTGAGCTTGCGGATCGCGCCCTTGATCTCGGCGACGGTGAGCTCTTCGCCACCGAAGTACTTCTCCATCAGAGCGTCGTCGGTCTCGGCGACAACCTCGAGCAGCGCGGTGCGGTACTCGGCGGCCTTCTCGACGAGGTCGGCGGGGATCTCCTCGATGGCGTACTTGGCGCCCATCTGGACGTCACCCTTTGCGTCGCCGCGCCAGGTGAGTGCACGCATCTCGACGAGGTCGACAACGCCCTCGAAGCCGGACTCTTCACCGATCGGCAGCTGGAGAACCAGCGGGCGAGCGCCGAGACGGCTGACGATGGTGCTGACGGTGTAGTAGAAGTCTGCGCCCAGCTTGTCCATCTTGTTGACGAAGCAGATGCGGGGGACGACGTACTTGTCGGCCTGACGCCACACGGTCTCGGACTGGGGCTCAACGCCCTCCTTGCCGTCGAACACAGCAACGGCGCCGTCGAGGACGCGGAGCGAGCGCTCTACCTCAACGGTGAAGTCAACGTGGCCGGGGGTGTCAATGATGTTGACCTGGTTCTTGTTCCAGAAGCAGGTGACCGCAGCGGAAGTAATCGTGATGCCACGTTCCTTCTCCTGCTCCATCCAGTCGGTCGTCGCGCCACCATCGTGGGTCTCGCCGATCTTGTGGTTGACGCCCGTGTAGAACAGGATGCGCTCGGTCGTGGTGGTCTTACCGGCATCAATGTGAGCCATGATGCCGATGTTGCGGACCTTACTCAGGTCGGTGAGCACATCTTGTGCCACGGGATTCCTCCGAAAGTTTGTTGTTTGATGGGGTCGAACGAGGCTCTCGGATGCCGCGGGCGTGAGCCCGCGGCATCCGAAAGGCACTTGCTACCAGCGGTAGTGTGCGAAGGCCTTGTTCGACTCGGCCATCTTGTGCGTGTCTTCACGACGCTTGACAGCGGCGCCGAGGCCGTTGCTCGCATCGAGAATCTCGTTGGTGAGGCGCTCGGTCATGGTCTTCTCGCGACGAGCCTTGGCGTAGCTGGTGAGCCAGCGGAGAGCCAGGGTGTTGGCGCGGTGAGGCTTGACCTCGACCGGGACCTGGTAGGTGGAGCCACCGACGCGACGCGACCGGACCTCGAGGGTCGGGCGAACGTTGTCGAGTGCCTTCTTGAGCGTGACAACGGCGTCCTGGCCGTTCTTCGCTGCAACGCCTTCGAGTGCGTCGTAAACGATGCGCTCAGCGAGGCCCTTCTTGCCATCAAGAAGGATCTTGTTGACGAGCTGGCTGACGATCGGGGCGCCGTATACCGGGTCGGCTACGACGGGGCGCTTGGGTGCTGGTCCTTTACGAGGCATTACTTCTTGTCCATCTTCGCTCCGTAGCGGCTGCGAGCCTGCTTACGATTCTTAACTGCCTGAGTGTCGAGCGCGCCGCGAACAATCTTGTAGCGCACACCGGGGAGGTCCTTCACACGACCACCGCGAACGAGCACCATCGAGTGCTCCTGGAGGTTGTGGCCCTCACCGGGGATGTAGGCGGTGACCTCGGTGCCGTTGGAGAGCTTGACACGGGCAACCTTGCGAAGGGCCGAGTTCGGCTTCTTCGGGGTGGTGGTGTAGACGCGGGTGCAAACACCACGCTGCTGGGGGTTGGCCTTCAGGGCGGGGGCCTTGGTCTTGGTGACCTTCGGCGTGCGTCCCTTGCGGACCAACTGCTGAATCGTTGGCACTACTGAGCTCCTTATTTGTGCTGCACGGTGACAGCCTGGTGATTAGCATTCGAACGGATGCCCCTGACTTACGCCTGAGAGTTTCGTTCGAGTTCATCTGGACCCACCGGCAGCGCTGAGTAGCTCTGCTTTTGGATGGTGGATATGCCGTGGGGGTAACCCGAATCAGGGTTCCCATGTGTGTGCATCAGACGCGAGGCCCGTGCCTTTCGGGCACAATCCGCGCGCACGACGATACGCACACCCACGAAATATTACCTTTGTGTGTCGCTGCGGTCAAACCAGCGGGGCTGTGCAATGACTGGCAATCAGGGGGTCTGGGGCCGCCGCTCGGGCCGGGGCGAGCACGGCCCCCGATTCTGGGAAAACCACGCCGACCGCGCGAGTCACGAGGACTCGTCGATGACCGTGCCCATCAGCTCTCCGACGAACTCGCTGATGCTGGCCGCCGGGATCTCGCAGCCGAGTCGCGAGCCCGGGTTCACGATGATCCCGAGTCCTTCTGGCAGCCGCGTGAGCACGCTCATGCCGAGCACGGGCGCCGCGGCCGGGTGAGCCTCACGGAAGGGCAGCGCCCTGTCCTCGTGGGTGAACAGGGCGAGCAGCGTCTTCGCGCCGTCCTCCAGCAGGAAGGGGGCCGCGGGGAGGGCGCCCGCTGACGGTGGGGTGGTTCCCAGGAGGACGACCTCGCTGGCGCTGAGCGTCCACAGCAGGGTCGCGGGGCTGACGCTCCCCTGCTGGGCTCGAGCGATCGCGCGCTCCACGGTTGTTGCCGGCCGTGCTGCAGTCATCGTTCCCTCACGCTTGCTCATCGGCCCTTGCCCTGTCGCCGAGGCCCCCGGGCCCCGAGATCTCTCCCGACATCACGCCCGCCATCCCTCTATCAAACAGGACTGTCGGCCGTTGGACGCTCAGGAAGTCGGCCAGGTCGGCGAGTCGAGTTCTCGCTCCAGGTCGGCCAAGAGCGCGACGACCTGAGGTTCGATGTACTGCGCGATGCCTTCCGCGATGCGCGGGCGGTGCAGCACGAGTTCGGCGCAGACGCGCCGCCCCACCTGCCCGGCGAACTCGTCGGCGAGCTTCACCTCAGCGCGAATCGCCTGCTTCTCCTCGTCGGAGAGCGGCGGAGGCACCGGCGCACTGTGCCGGGCGGAGGTGGTGGGAACCGGCTCGTCGACCGGGAAGTCGAGGGTGTTGTGATCGCGAACGTGCGCGGCGTCGGCCGCGGCTTCCGGGGGCGGACTCGCCGCGAGCTCGCCGAGGGTGAAGAGGAACGGCTGGCCGTCCTCGGGCTCCGGGTCGAGGTCGAGGCCGGCAGCCTCTGGCGCGAGCCCGGCCTCCGGCCTGTAGTGCTCTGCGCGGCGGCGCTGCTCGGCGAGGTCGAGCTCGCGCTGCAGCAGCGGCAGGTTGCGGTCGGTGTAGTCGTCGACGGCGGCGTCGATGATGAGCTTCATGCGCATCGACATGCTGTGCTGCACTGCGTGCGGAACATCGTTGGCCAGGCCCGCTGCAACGATGATGGGCGAGCCGAAGCAGCTGCGGCAGAGGCGCAGACGCGCGCGGTGGGTTCCGGGCTGCCACTTGGGCACCCAGCGCAGCCAGAGATCAACCTCGTGGCTGACGCGCGCTTCGATCGAGCCCTCCATAGCTGAACGGTACCTCGTTGCCGGGGTCTCCGCGAGTAGGGCGCGCAACTATTGGGGGTGCTTCTCCCAGGGCCAGCGCGGGCGCTGTCCGCCGTTGGCGCGCCAGATCAGCAGAACGAAGTAGAGCAGTGCGACAACCCCGGCCCAGAGCGCCACCGCTGCAGCGAACGGACTCGTCAGTTGCTCGCCGAGGAACACGAATCCTGTCACCGGCTCACTGGCCGCACCGCCCGGCGCGGCAGGCGTGTCGGGAGTGGTCGCGTTCATGCTGTTCAGCCCGTAGACGAGGCCGCCGGCGAAGCCGTAGACGAGGTAGCAGAGCGCGGCGGCGAGCAGCACGAGGCTGACCGGAACGGTGTGCATCGCGGCGCCGGCCCGGCCGACGCCCGCCCAGAGCACGAGGAGCAGGGCGATCGTCGCCGCGCCGACCATGACCGGGCCGACCAGCGGGCCGGCATCCGTCTCTGCAATCACCTCGATGTCGAGGAACAGGCTCAGCATGCCGAAGCTGGCCACGACCAGCGCCACGTAGAGTCCGAGCGCGAAGAACGCCAGGAAGAAGGCGTAGCGCCGGTACTCCTGCACCTCGAGTGGGATCATGGCTGGCTCCTCAGCGGGCAGCTCTGGAACTACTGGCGGGTGAGGGTGGGGCCCTCTGCCAGAACGCGGTCGTACTCCTGGCGGACGGCGAGGTTGCGTGCGGTGACCTTGCGGCCGCGCGCCGCGATCCATGCGCCGAACCAGATCGGCACCTCGCGGGCGGCGATGGCGGCGACGATGGCGACGGGGTTCAGCCACTGGCCGGCGATGAACTGGCCGGCCTGGCCGGGGGTCAGCTCCCAGGCGCGCACGGTCAGCAGCGAGCCACCGATGAACGAGAAGTAGACGATGACGGCCACGGCGAAGCCGCCGAGCACATAGGCCCACCAGCCGCCGCGGTTGACGATGGCCGCGAGCAGCGCGAAGGCTCCGAAGAAGAAGAGCACGGGGATGTAGAAGACCGGGGCGCTGACGAACAGGGCGAAGCTCTCGCCGGCCTTCTCGACGCTGGGGTTCTGGCTCAGGCTGATCAGGAAGGTGCTGCCCGCGTAGAGGATTGCGAAGGCGAGGGTGGCAAGGAGACCGATCAGGATGCCGGCGCCACGGTTGCCCTTGGGCGAGGGCGGGATCGGCGCCTGGACGAAGATCGGCTGCCCGGCGGCCGCGTACTGGCCGATCGGGGCGCCGGCGTTGGGGTCGTAGTAGACGCCGGTGGCTGCAGGGGCTTCGACGGCCGTTGCTGTGGCAACCGTTGCGGCGCCGGCGGAGATGTCTGCCTCTGGGACGGTGTCAACCGCGGTCGGCTGTGCCTCGGCGTAGTCGACTTCCGTGGCCGGCGGCGCGAGCGTGATCGGGGCCTCGGGGAAGTAGGGCTGCGGAGTGGCTGCCGCAGGCGGGGCGGCGGGTTCGGCGGCCGCTGCTGCCGCGGCGGAGACAGCGGGCGGGGCCGGAATGTACTCGGGCGCCGCGGGGGCCTCGGGTGCGGCGTCGGCTGGAGCGGCGGGCTCCGCGAAGAACGCGGGCAGAGCGTCCTCGGGGATCTCGGTGGTATCGCCGCTCATCGGCTCAATCAGAGTCGGTTCGGCGGCCGTCGGTTCGGTGCCCTCGTGGTTCTCGTGCTCCGGCGTGGTGTCGCTCATGCTGACTCTCCTCCCGCGCACGATGGCGCCCAGTTCAGCCGTAACTGTAGCAATCAGCGCTTGTCTCTGCAGCGAGCCTCGCGGGCGCCGCCCGACAAAATCGCGGCCTGAGCTGGGCGAATGTGCGCGACACTCCGCCCGCGGGCGCCGAGTTCCCGCCGGGAGATGGAGCGTGCGACCGGAGCCCGCGGCGCGGCCGTGTCGGGTTGACTCCGGGGCTTCGGGGGCTGCCCTGCTCCTTCGTCGCGGCGCGGCCCCCTCCAGCCGACGTGGGGAGAAGCGGGGTGCCCGCGCAGACGCGCATCCGCACGTTGGCTCGAGGGAGCGCCAGCGACCGAAGCCAACCGTGCCGCTCTTCCGCTGGTCGAGTAGGCCCGCCCGGGCCGTATCGAGACCCGGTTTCCGGCGGGAGACCGTCTCTCGTGCGAGGTCTCGATACGCTCGTTCCTCGCTACTCGACCAGCGGGGTGAGTGGGGGCGAGACGCTCACGCTGGCTCCCGGGCTTCGGGGGCAGCGCTGCTCCTTCATCGCGGCGCGGCCCCTCCACCCGACGTGCCGGGGCTCGGCGCGCGGGGGTCCGGGGCTCGGGCGAGAGGGCGGCGCGCCGGCCGCGGTGGCGCGCAGGGCAGAAGGTGGCGCAGAGGCACCCCTTCCCCGTTGGCTCGAGGGAGCGCCAGCGACCGAAGCCAAGCGCGCGACGATAGGCAGGCCTGCAGAAATGCAGCTGGCCCCGAGACGTCGGTCTCAGGGCCAGCTGAAGGAGGTGCGGCTGGGGCTACTCGGGGGCGGCCTCTGCCGCGGCGGCGGCCTCCGCCTCTGCGGCTGCCGCGTCTTCCGCAGCCAGGTCAACGGGCACATCCGATGCCTTCAGCAGCACGTAGATGTAGCCGCTCATCGTCCCCGTGTACGGCGTGATGTCAGTGATGACGGTCGCCTCGGCCTCCTCGCCTTCACCCGCCTCGATCGGGGCAAGCGACAGCCCATAGATCAGGGTCAACCGAGACGCGTTCTGCACGGCAGAGGTGAAGTCCAGCACCCGCTGGTACTCCCCCTTGGCTTCGATCGTCACCGGGATGGCGACGAAATTCGAGGGCGTGACGAGCGCGCTCTCGGCGGGCGCCATGATCGGCCGCTTGAGCGCCTTGTCGAGCGCCGCTGCCGCGTCAGCGTCCGCGGCATCGCCCGTTGCGGCGGCCGTCTTCATCTTCTCGGACAGCTCCTCCAACGCGCCCGCCGGCAACATCAGCGCGGAACCATTCACCGGGCCGGCATACGGCCGCGACTCAGCGACGGTGAGCGTGCTCACCTGCACCCCGGCGGCCACAGCCAGGGCGTCGAGCTCCGAAACGAACGCCGAGAAGCTGGCACTGTCTGGCACGGAAACGCGGACCTCGGCCAGCTCGGACTTGAAGGTGTCGATGCTCTCAAAGTCCTTCTTCAGCACCTCGAGCTCCGCCGCGAGGGCCGCATTCTGCGCCTCGACTGCTGCCCGCTCGGTGTCTGCCGCGGATGCCGCGGTCAGCTGCGGTGCGACCCCGAGGAAGTAGCCTCCGAGCAGCACCGCCGCCGCGAGGAGGGCGGCCCCGATGGTCCAAATGCGCTTGTCGTTCATCAGTTTCCTCCCTGCGCTGCGGCGTCACCGGAGGGCTCAGCCTCGGTGCCTGTCGGCGGGCTTTCGGCGTCCGGCGCCTCGGGCACAAAACGCGCGGACAGCGCCTCGCCGTTGACGTGGAGTGTGAGGGCCACCGTATACACACCCGTCTTGTCGTCGAAGGTGACCGAATCGGGGCTCGCTCCGGCGTATCCGGTCAGCCCCGCCAGCCCGTCGAGCCAGAGCGGAACGTTCGGCAGCGTCGGGGACACGGCCTCCATCGCAAGCGTTGCTATGCGAGGGGATTGCAACGGCGATGTCGCCTGCACGAACTCGTCCAGCGGAGAGGCCGCATTGACGGTCGCGGTCCTCAGCGTGACGCCGGCCGGGAGCGAGGCCTGCACCGACCGCAGATACTCGCGCCACTGCACCTCAGTGTAGGAACCGACCATCCGGGCATCGCTCACGGCCTTCAGATCCTGCTGAACCCGGCGCACCTCGATGTACTGGCCTTGCTCCACCAAAAGCTCCGCCGTCGTGGCCTGCGCGTCGAGCAGTTGGAGGGTCTTGCCCACGGTGACCACGGATGCCGCGGTCACCATCAGCACGACAACGGTGACGACACCGAGCAGCCCAACGCCGAGGCGCCGTCGCAGCACCCGCGAGGCCGCGGCCGCCCGCACCTCGGGCGGGAGCAGGTCAACGCGCGGAACGCCGCCGATCTCAACACCGTCTGCGCGAACGCCGCCCTTCTTCTGAGCACTCATGCGGCCCTCCCTGCCGTGAGCCCGAGGGCGACCGCCAGGTTCGGGCGGCCCTGCCTCATGGCGTTCTCATCGAGCTTGCGTGAAATCTCCATCCCGGCCAGCGGGTCGACGGCCACGACGGGCATGCGAGTGACCTCGTTGACCGCCCGCTCGCAGCCGGGCAGCGCTGCTCCGCCGCCGGCCAGCAGAATCTGCCGCACGGGGTTTTCTTGACGGGTGTTGTTGAAGTAGTTGATCGTGTTGCGCAGGCTCGTGAGCAGTTCGCCGGCCACCTCGTAGATCACCTCGAGGGCCTTCTGGTACTCGGGCGGGACGGCCGTGGCCGAGAGGCCGATCTGGCGCTTCACCTGTTCGGCCTGCGCGGTGTCGATCTCGAGGCGGCGGGCGAGCTCCAGCGTGATCTGGTCGCTGCCGGTCGGGATGATGCGGATGAACTGGGGGACGCCGTCCGTGGCAATCACCACGGTCGTCGTGCTGCCGCCGATCTCGGCCAGTGCCACGGTGCCGGCGGCATCCGGGCCCTGCAAGTACACCCGAGAGAGGGCGAATGGCAGCAGGTCGACCTCGACGGTCTTCAGGCCGGCCAACTTGGCTGCCTTGATGTTGCCAAGCACCGCATCCTTGGCCGCTGCGACAAGAAGCCCCTGCACCTGGGGGCCGTGCTCGCCGTCGATCTCTGCCACCGGGTAGAAGTCGAGCAGGGCGTCGGCAACCGGCATCGGCAGCATGTCCTGCACCAGGTGCGGCAGCGACTCACGAATCCGTTGGCGAGAGGCTCGCGCGACCGTGAGATCACGGGCCAGCACCCGGTGGTTGCCGATGCCGATCGCGATGCTCTTGCTGCTGAATCCGCCGTTTGACCAGAGTTGCTTGAGAGCGGTGGCCACAGTATGCGGCTCCATCACCTCGCCGCGCACGATGGCCCCATCGGGCACGGCGACCTCGGCATAGCGCTCGATCACCGGTTTGCGACTCGACCCGCCCACCTCGACCGCGCGCACGACACCCGCCGCGAAGTCCACTCCCACTACCGTTTGTGCCACGGGTGGTTCCTTTCTCTTGGTGCGAATCGCACGATGACGACGGGCATGGCGCTAGCTCGCCAGTCCGAACAGGCTGAGGTACCCGGCCCAGAGGTTCTCGCCGAAGAAGATGCCCAGCCACGCGGCCAGCAGCATCCACGGCCCGAACGGGATGCCGGACTTGCGCCCGGCCTTGCGCAGCACGATCAAGACGACGCCGAACAAACCACCGATGAGGAACGCGCCGAAGCCACCCACGATCAGGGCACCCCAGCCGAGATAGCCGAGATAGAGGCCGAGCACGCCGGCGAGCTTGACGTCGCCCATGCCCATTCCGCGCGGTGCGATCAGGGCGAGTACGAAGTAGAACGCGAAGAGGGCGGCTCCACCGATAGCCGCACCGAGGAGCGCCCGGTAGCCGCCTGTCAGCGCCGCGGATTCCGCCAGAAGCAGCCCTGCCACGAGATAGCTGGGCAGCACGATGCTGTTCGGGAGCAGCTGGTGGTCGAGATCGATCAAGGCGAGCGACACCGTGATGGCGGCGAGGTAGAGAAAAGCGAGAAGGAACAGCAGACTCGACGCGATCTCGGCGGAGCTGGCGCCGAGCTCGGCGAGCGGCGCGGCGGCGCCGCTGGCCACCCACCACCAGGTCACGACGCCGAAGAACAGCGCGGTGCCCGCTTCGACGAGGGGGTACCTGAGCGAGATCGGTGCCCGGCACGCTGCGCAACTGCCGCGCAGCAGCAACCAGGACAGCACCGGGATGTTTTGCCACGGCTTGATGCGCGCGCCACAGCGCGGGCAGGCGCTGGGCGGCGACACCACCGAGAGTTTGTGTGGCACCCTGAAGACCACCACGTTCAAGAATGAACCGATGAATGCCCCGAACAGGCCGACGAGAATTGGCAGTGCGCCCATTAATTCGCCAGGTCGCGGATCGAGAGCTGATTCGCGAGCACCGCGTAAGGTGAGGTCGGGCCGGTGATATCAGTGCCCAGGTCGAGGTCGACGCCCGGCAGCCCGACCGGCGAGAATGCCAGAGACGCATCGCCGGCGATCTTCGTCTGCCCGCCGTAGAGCTGCCCTCGCCACTTGACGCCGGCCACCAGTTCGATCATGCAGGGCGTGTAGACAAAGGCTGCAATGCGGGTGTCCAGTCTGAACCCACCCGCGATCTTGATCGGCCCCGACACCCCTGTGCAGCTTGCCACTGCCGGCGTCGGGAGGTTGTTCTCCACCTCGTCTGGGCTAATCAGCCACACGTTGACCGGCTTGGTGGCCTCAAAAGAAGCACCGCCGCCCAGGTCGAACTTGTGGGCAAAAATGGCTGTATCGGCGCCGAACGTCGCCTTCCTGGAGCCGTCGAGGACCACGCCGTTGGCGCAGCTGCGTGCGTCGATAACGACCTTGTTGGCCGCCGTGGCGGCGACAATGGTCGGAATCGAGTTCGTGTCCGCGCATGCCGCGCCGGTGATCGTGCGAACGACAAAGCCGGGCCAGTCCGAGAGCTTGTACCCGAAGTCAACCCAGTCCGGCACGAGGGGCATTGGAGGGACGTTGCTCGGCGTATTGGGCGAACCGGTGCCCACCGTCCGCGGACCAGAAACGAATGATGTTCCCGTCACCGTTTTGGCGATGACGCTGGCTTTGATGTTGATTCCGCCGCGCGCACCCACCACGCCCGTGTTGGTCCAGAGCGTGTCGGCCGCAGTAGCCCCGAGCACCGCTGTGCTGCCGAGGGTCACCGTCTGCTTGGCGTAGGCGCTCCGACCGATGGTTCCGTTTCCAGTCAGATTCATTGTGGTGCCCGCCCATACCGAGCCAAACACTTTGCCCGAGGTGAGACTGAATGCCTCACCGGCAACGACATCGCGATCGATCTCAGCCCCGCCTTCGAGGCTGACGCCCTTCGAGGCCCAGACGGATCCCTTCACCTTGCAGGACCCATCGGAGCTAAACGACCCGTCGCGGAGGACGATGTTTGCGTAGCTGGGGCTGTCACCGGAGCAGATGAAGTTGCCGAGGCGCACGTGCACACTCGCCACGTTTCCGGACGACGTGGTGACGGAACCCGACCCCCCTGTCGTGACAGCCTGGTAGGCGTACACAGCCGCCCCATTAGCGGGGACGCCGGTCGATGGCATCGTCACCGAGTGGATGGACTCGACGGTGCGCGCGTCGCCGCGGGTGTTGCCATTGACGCCCTTCGCCGCGGCAAAGCCGGTAGAGACGATCCGCACCATCTGCGCGCTGGCGGTTGGGCAGCCGTTGGTCCACACCGCTGCGGCCGGGTCGACGCCGACGCTCCAGGACATCTGGGCCGTGTAACTCGGATTGCCGGTCGATGTATAAACACCGGTCACGCAGGGTTCCGTCTGAACGCGCGCGAGCACAACGTCGACGCCCGACTCGGCGGCCGCCACCGATTGCACGTCGGCCCTCGTCGCGCTGGTGTAGCCGAGCGAGTTCAGGGTGGCGCCCGTGATGACCGTTGCGACGATCAATGAGATTGCCATGACGCCAATCACGGCCATCAAAGCGCTTCCTCGCTCATCCGCGACACGCCCCCGCATTGCACGATTGTTCAGCTTCAGAAACATGCCAGACTCTCCGCTCCAGGAATGCGTCGATGAATAGTTGTGGAGACGAGGAAGGGCGCGCCCTTGTCGACGTCGATGGTGAGATCAAGGGTGACGTTCGGACCGCTGGCCCTGAGAACCCGGCTTCCAACAGCCGATTGCGCGGGAAGCACGCCGTCGGCGAGAAGTGTCCAGCCCGTGCGCGCGGCGTTGGGCGCGGCGATAGGCGCAACGGGAGAGACCCGCTTGCGGAAGAGCGAACCACCGTTGAGCGTCGGGTCGTAGAACCACGCCTCACAAACCCAGGTCAGCGTGGCGCCCGGCCCACGGGTGTGGGCGACGAGCAGCTCGCGTCCGTTCGCATCGACCGTGTGCTGGAAGTTGGATGAGTTCGAGATTCCGCGCTTCACCGAGTGGGCGATGAGCTGCCCGGTCTTGGTGGCTTGCGCGGCACCGAGCACGAGTTTCTCCGCCCTGAGTCCCTGGAGCATGAAACTACCCGCGATCACCAGGATGAAGACGAAAAGTGACACATAGACGAGCAGCTCGACGAGGGTGAACCCCGCGGAGGGGTTCTGGCGGCGGGCGTCGGCATCGGGGGTTGGACGCATCATGATCACGGGCTCTTCAGCAGGACCAGGGAGACGGTCTGAGAGATCACAGCACCGGCGCCGTCGGTGACCCAGACCTTGATTGTTCCGGTGGCGGGGTAGACCGCGGAGACGGGGCAGCCCGAGGTGATGGCGCGGTGCGGTGTCAGCACGATGCCGCGCGGGTCAGTGGTCGGGGCGAGAGCCGCCCCCGCGAAGATTGTGAGTGTCGCGCAGCTGCTGATGTCTGCGCGGGCGGTATTGAGCTGCTCGTTGACCATCTGAGTGGCGGTCGCGACCGTGGCGTTGAGCTGGGACGTCTTCATCGCCTGGATCAGCAGCGGCAGGAACGCGACGGCGATAATGCTGAGAAGCAGCATCGAAACGAGGATTTCGACCAGCCCGAAACCGCGCTCGTCTGAACCCCTCTCAGGGGTGACGAGCGCGGCTTCGGGGATGCGGGTGACCATAGGGAGTCAGTCCACTCTGTGTTCGGGATGATTCAATCAGTCGGCAGGAATTGCCGGGTAGGGCTGCAAATTAGCAGGCTTCAGCCTTCACGCCGCCGCCGGGCTTGATGCTAAAGACGCTGGTCGTCTTGTCAACGCGGTTTGCGGAGATGCAGAACGCGGTCGCCGGGTCAACGGCGGTCTGCACGAAGGCAGTGTTGTCGCTCTTGGTGAAGCCGTAGTTGGCGAGGGCGGCGACGGTGAGAGGAACCGTGGTGGCGTTGGGGTTGTCCACCAGGTACGCGGTGACGGCGACCTTCGAGTTCGCGACATCGGACTTCACTGCGGAGTCCTTCGCGGATTCCTGCTGGCCGAGGTAGATCGGGATGGCGATCGCGGCGAGGACGCCGATGATGATCACGACGACGAGGAGCTCGATCAGGGTGAAGCCCTTTTCGCGGTCTCCGGCGGCATTGCGTCGGGCTGCAAGTGCGTCTTGTACGCGGATGACCATGACGGTCTCCAATCTGTAGGGGGTTGGACTCAGGGCTGGCGAGCCAGCCGGAGTATGAGCATATTGCCAGCGACTTCTCAGCAACATCCCCTTACCGGGGGTGAAAGCGCCAGATCCTGTCCCCAGTTGCGGGGGCAGATCGTCGGCCTATTTGATCTGGTCGAAGACGCTGAACACGGGCATGTACAGTGCGACGATCATCGATCCGATGACAACGCCAATCACCGCAATCATGAGCGGCTCGATGAGGGAGGTGAGCTGCTTCGTGGTCGACTCCACCTCTTCGTCGTAGAAGTCGGCGATCTTGGCGAGCATTTGTTCGAGCGATCCGGCATCCTCGCCCACGGTCACCATCTGCACGATCATCGGGGGGAACACCTCCTCATGAGACAACGGCTCCGCAATGGAGCGCCCTTGACGTACCGACTCGGCCACCTTCTTGAGCGCCTCTTCGATGACGTAGTTGCCGCTCGTCTCGCCGACGATCGCGAGTGCCTGCAGGATCGGCACGCCGGCGCCGAGCATCGTCGAGAAGTTGCGGGTGAACCGGGCCAGCGCCACCTTCTTGAACAGGTCTCCGAAGACCGGCAGCTTGAGCTTCATCGGGTCGACGACTTTGCGCACCTCTTCGGTGTGCTTGTTCTTGCCCCACCAGATGCCGAAGACAATGCCGAGCACAAGCAGGATGGGCCCGATCCACACCATCGCCTGGGAGAGCACGACGAGGATCTTCGTCGCGAATGGCAGCTCGCCCCCCAGCCCGGCGAACATGTTCTCGAAGACTGGCACGATGAAGATGAGCATGCCGACCATCGCCAGCAGCGCCATGATCAGCACGACGACCGGGTAGGTGAGCGCAGACTTGACCGTGTTGACGAGCTTGACCTCGGCCTCGAAGTTGTCGGCGACCTGCTCGAGCGAGCGCTCCAGGAAACCGCCGGTCTCGCCCGCGCGCACGAGGTGGATCATGATGGGCGGGAAGATCTCGCCGTGCTTGGCCATCGAGCCAGACAGCGAGCCGCCCGTCTCGATGTCGCTGCGCACGGCATCCAGTGTGCTGGCCAGCTTCTTGTTCTCAGTCTGGCCGGCCAAGATCGTGAGGGTGCGGAGCAATGAGAGGCCGGCGGCGATCATGGTGGCCATCTGTCGGCTTGCCACCGCGAGGTCCTTGAGCTTCACGCGCCCGCCCAGCCCGCCGAGGTTGATCTCCATGTTGAGCCCGGTGCCCGCAGGAGCCTCACTGATCGATACCGGGGACAGCCCCATCTCGCGTAGACGCACTGCGACGGCGCCGCTGCTCACGGCATCGATCTTGCCTTTGCTGATCTTGCCTGCGGCATTGCGCCCCGTGTAGGCGAATGGCTTGGTCATTGACATTAGCGGGGGCCGTCCGCGAAGGCATCGTTGTAGTTGATGCCGGTGGAGAGCGCGTTCGCGACGTGGCCACTGTCGGTGCGGGTGACCAGCTGGCGCAGACTCTCTTGGTCTTGCGCCTTCTCTGCGGCCGCGGCGTGCGTGATGGTTCCGGCATTGACGAGCTCGGCCAGGTGCTGCTCGAGGGTGCGCATGCCGAACTGTCCGCCGGCCTGCATGGCCGCCGTGATCTGGTGCGTCTGACCCTCGCGGATCAGGTTGCTCACGGCCGGGGTGGTCACCATGATCTCGGTGGCGACCGCGCGCCCCGAGTTGCTGGCGCGCTTGACCAGCGTCTGGCAGACGACGCCCTGCAGGGTGAGGGCGAGCTGAGCGCGCACCTGCTCCTGCTGGTGCGGCGGGAAGACGTCGATGATGCGGTCGACCGTCTGCGGGGCCGACTGCGTGTGCAGGGTCGCGAACACGAGGTGGCCGGTCTCGGCTGCGGTGAGCGCGACGGAGATGGTCTCGAGGTCGCGGAGCTCGCCGACCAGGATCACATCCGGGTCCTGGCGCAGCACGTGCTTGAGTGCTGCCGTGAAGCTGTGCGTGTCCGCACCGACCTCGCGCTGGTTGACGAGCGACTTCTTGTGGGTGTGCATGAACTCGATCGGGTCTTCGACCGTGACGATGTGGTCGGCCCGCGTCTCGTTGACGAGGTCGATGAGGGCGGCCAGTGTCGTGGACTTGCCGCTACCGGTCGGGCCCGTCACGAGCACGAGCCCGCGGGGCAGCGTGGCGAACTTCGCCACGACATCCGGCACGCCGAGCGCCTTGAGCTGCTTGATCTCGGTGGGGATCAGACGGAAGGCCGCGCCGATCGCGCCGCGCTGCTGGTAGAAGTTCACACGGAAGCGGGCGTTGGCCGAGATCGTGAAGGCGAAGTCGAGTTCCATGGCCTCGGCGAACTTCTCGGCCTGGCGCTCGTTGAGCAGGCTCATCAGGGCGCTGGTCACCTTGTTGCGCGACCACGGCACGTCCTCGAGCGCTGGGCGCAGGCTGCCGTCCACGCGCAGGGTCGGGGCAGCGTTGACGGTGACGTGCAGGTCGGATCCCCGCTGCAGCACGACCTGCTGCAGCGACGCGATCAGATCGCTGTCGGCGTTGTCGAGAGCGGCACGTTCGACGACGGTGAGCGTGCTGGTGTCGAAGGGCTCCGGCTCGATGGCGACCGCGTGCGAGAAGCGCTCCCCCGTGGGCGGGGGCATCGGCGCGGGGGCCGGTGCGGAGAGCGCCGGGGACGGGCGGGTTGGCGCAGGGAACGCTGCGGCCGTGCTGACCGGCGGGTAGGCGGGCGCCTGCGGCGGAACGACGGGGAGAGCCTCGGTGAGGGCATCGTCGTACGCGCCGCCGCCTGCGCTGACCGACACGGGAACGGGCACCGCGATGGGTGCCGCCTCGGCCACGGCGACGGGCTCGGCCGGGATGGGGCTCACGGGCTCCGGTGTCGGCGCGAGGCCGAGCAGTTCGAAGCCCGTTGGCTCGCTCGCCGGCTCCTCCCAGGTGTCGACGGGGCGGTAGCTCGGGGCCTCATAGGCCGGCGGCTGCGCGTAGCCGGGCAGCGGGTAGCTCGGGATCGCGTCGTGCCCCTCCGAGATGGCGCTCGACACGACGGGCGGCTGCACCTCGGCTGGCGGGGCCGCGACCGGTGCACCGTAGGCGGGAGGAAAGGCCCCCGGTGGAGCGGCCGCGATGGGCGGCGTGACAACAGGCTGCGCGGCAACGGGCGGAAAGACGGCAGGCGGAACGACTGCGGGCGGCGCGACGTCGGCGGCCGGGTCCAGGCCGGCAGCCTCTGCACGCAGCGTGAACTCGGCCATCAGCGCGTCGAAGGGCGACGCGGCCGCGGCGGGCGTGGCGTCAAAGCCCTCTGCTGCCCGGCGGCGCTGCGGCGCCCAGCCGTCAGCGGATTCGCCCGGCTCGGCGGGGATGTCGTACGGTGGCCTGTCCATGCGGCTGTGTTCCTCTCGTGGTGCGGGTCGTCGGGCAGGCGCGGTTACGCCACGACTCGCAGGATTTCTTCGATCGACGTGAGACCCATCTTGGCCTTCTCCCAGCCGTCTTCGCGCAGGGTGATCATTCCCTGTTCCTGGGCGACGCGACCGATCTCGGCGCTGGAAGAGCGGGCGACCGCCATCCGCTCGATCTCCTCGGTCACGGTCATGACCTCGTGCACCGCGATGCGGCCGCGGTACCCGGTGTTCGAGCAGCTCTGGCATCCGACCGGCTGGTAGACGACGGGGCGGGGCTGGGCGGAGTCGTAGCGGAAGCGCAGCCGGGCGACGTACTCGGGCTCCAGCTCCTCCGGCCGCTTGCAGCGTTCGCAGAGGCGACGCGCGAGTCGCTGGGCGACGACGCAGTCGAGGGCCGAGCCGACGAGGAACGGCTCGATGTCCATCTCGGTGAGGCGGGTGACGGCGCTCGGGGCGTCGTTGGTGTGCAGCGTGGAGAGCACGAGGTGGCCGGTCAGCGACGCCTCGATGGCGATCTGGGCGGTCTCGTGGTCGCGGATCTCACCGAGCAGCACGACGTCAGGGTCGGAGCGCAAGATGCTGCGCAGCGCGCTGGCGAAGGTAAGGCCCGCCTTGGGGTTCACCTGCACCTGGTTGATGCCCGGCATCCGGTACTCGACCGGGTCTTCGACCGTGATGACGTTGATCTCGGGGCGGGCGACCGCGCCGAGCGTCGTGTAGAGCGTCGTCGACTTGCCCGAGCCGGTGGGGCCGGTGACGAGGATCATGCCGTACGGCTTGGTGTAGCTGGCCTTGTACGCCTCGAAGTTGCGCTCGAGCAGGGCCAGGTCGCGCACGTCAAGGCTCGTGTTGGTGTTGTCGAGGATTCGCATGACGACCTTCTCGCCCCACACCGTCGGCAGGGTGGCCACGCGGAGGTCGATCTTGCGCCCGCCGTGGTTGACCGACATGCGGCCGTCCTGCGGCTTGCGCCGCTCGGCGATGTCGATGTCGCTCATGATCTTCAGGCGCGAGATGACGCCGTTCTGGATGCTCTTCGGGGCAGGCTGCATCTCGTGCAGCACGCCGTCGATGCGGTAACGCACTCGCATCTCGCGCTCGGCCGGCTCAATGTGGATGTCGGAGGCCTTGTCCTGGATGGCCTGGCTGACCAGCAGGTTGACGAAGCGCACGATGGGGGCGTCGTCCTCGTTGTTCTCGCCGATGCCGAAGTCGGTCTGCTCGAGCGGGGCGTTCTCCTCCTCGAGCGTGGTGGTGAGGTCGCTCAGCTCGTCGTCGGCGCGGTGGTACCGGGCGATGGCGGCGAGCAGGTCGCTGCGCTCGGCGACGATGAGGTCGACGTGCATCCGTGAGGCCTCGCGCACATCGTCGATCGCGAAGACGTTGCCGGGATTGACCATGGCGACGGCGATGCGGTCGCCGGAGAGGGCGATGGGCAGTAGCTCGTGGCGACGGCAGATGGCGGCGCCGACGAGCGCCACCGCGTTGCGGTCGACCGGGAAGTCGACCAGCTCGACGAAAGGCAGGCCGGCCTGGGCCGCGCGGGCCCGCGAGAGTTGCACCTCGGAGATGACGCCGCTCTCGACGAGCATGCGCACGGCGCTCTCGTCGTTGCCTCCTGCGTTGGCGATCGAGTCAAGGTGCTCGATCGGTAAATGGCCATGCAGGATCAGGATTTCTGAAAGCGTTGCCACAAGAACCTCCTCGGGAAAAAGGTATGCTGCGGCATCCGCGAGCAGCCGCAGTTGTGTAGGGCAAGAACGTGCTCGCAGTTATATCTCAGGCCGCAAAGATACGCGCTCGGTCCAAACGGCGGTACCCCACTTTCGGGGCCGAACGGTCGCCTCACCCCCGAACGGGGCTCGCGGGGTCTACTTCCAGAGGGTGTTGACGATGTCGTGGGTGTAGCCGTCTGGCGCGATGTTCATCCAGCGGGTGGCGATCCACACCTCACCCCTCACGAAGTGGGACTCACCAGAGAAACCATTGTCATCGGTCGCTTCGATGATGCAGCGGGTGCCACCAAGCTCGTCGTAGCAGCTCAGCCCGAGCTCGGCCAGCCGTGCGAGGACGTCGGCCGGCTGCGATCCCGACAGGGACGTGACGTTGGTGACGAGGAACCGGTCGCCCCCTCCGGCCTCGCTGCCCCAGCGGCAGCTCAGCGGATCCGCCGCCTGCAGGACCGCGATCAGCGTGTCGTCGGCGCTTCCGAACACCGCGGGCTGGCCCGGCTCGTTGATCCAGGCCGGGTTCAGCACGAGGCCGCTCATCTGCGCGGACCAGTCGGTGCCGTAGATTCCCGCGCAGGTGGTGGGAACCAGCGAGACGGGTGCTGCGCTCGGCTCCGGGGCCACCGGCGTGCTGGTCTCGGGGGCGGGGCGCTCCGGCGTCTCCGAGGGGTTGGCACCGGCGGATGCCGCGTCGCTGGGCGGCATCGCCCCGACCGCGTAGCCGGCGCTCACGGCGCCGACCGCGAGCACGATCGCTGCGACAATCGCCAGCCCCACCTTGCGGTCTCGGGAACGCGGCTTCGGCGTGGGCGTCGCAGTCATGGATTCAGTGTAGCGAGCGGCCGCGGGCTGGGAGGCAGCCGGCCCGGCGGCGCGGCGCGGCGTCAGAGGGTGTTCAGAAGCAGCACGATCGCGACGATCGAGGCGGCCAGCACGGTGGCGCCGCCGATGACGGCCAGCACGGTGACGGCCAGGCGCAGGGCGCGCCCCCCGCGCTGCGCGGGGACGGCGTCCTCCCGGGGCTCCGCCGCAACGTTCAGGCGCTCGACCGGCGGCTGTTCGGGGAGGACCCGGGGCGGGTAGCTGTCGCGCTGCCCGGGCTCCGGCGACGTGGCGAGCGACGCAGGCTGGGCGGGGGCGGGCGGGACGTCGGCCAGCGTGAGCGGCGGCGCGACGGCGTCCGCGCGTGGCTGGCGGCGCCGGGGAACGGGCCGGGTGGACTCGTCGACGAACGGCGCGGCCACCGTCTCCTGGTCAAGCGGGTCCGGCCGCGCCACGATTCGGGTGGACTCGTCGAGCTCGCCCTCGAGGGGCCCGCGCCGTGTCACGAGCCGGGTCGACTCGTCGAGTTCGGGCTCAAGCTCGGGCTCGGGCTTAGTCGCGGGCTCAGCCGCGGGCGCTGTCTCGGGCCCGGGCTCGGCCGCCGGCTCGGGACTCGGGGCCGCGCGGACGACGATCCGGGTGTCCTCATCGAACGCGGGGCTGTCCGCGGCGCGGAGGGAGCGGCGGGTCGGATCGGCGGCGTCCATCTCTGCGGCGGCGTCGAACACGGCCGCAAAGGCAGCGTCAGCGGCCCCGTCGGAGCCGGAGTCGGCGGCCGGGACTCTCGAGCCCGCGGTGTCAGCGCCCACCGCCGCGCCCCTTCCGCCAGGGGAGTTTCGCGGTGTCTTCCAGGAGCAGGTCGACGGTGTCGTGCTCGCCCACACCGGAGTCAGGGCCCGCTCCATCGCCGAGGTCGGCCGCGCCGCCGTTCAGCACGTCGATGACGATGAGCGAGACGTTGTCGCGCCCGCCGTGGAGCAGCGCCTGCGTCAGCAGTTCGGATGCGGTCGAGTCCACCGGACCGCCCATGGCGAGCAGCACGCGCAGCACCTCGTCGGGGAGCTCGCCGCTCAGCCCGTCGGAGCAGACCAGGAGGCGCTCCCCCGTGATCACCGGGTGCATCCAGTAGTCGGCGCGGGCGTCGGCGGCGCCGATGGCGCGGGTGATCACGTTGCGCCCCACGTAGTCGGCGGCGTCCTCCGGTGCGAGCGTGCCGGAGTCCAGCATCTCCTGCACCAGCGAGTGGTCGTGCGTGATGCGGCTGAGCTCGCCGCCGCTCAGCCGGTAGACCCGCGAATCGCCGACGTTCAGCACCAGCCAGGCCGGCTGGGTCTGCTCGTTGACCAGCACGATGCCACTCAGGGTGCTTCCCGCACCCCGCGCCCGCCCCGCAGAGATGCCCTCGACGGCCGTCTGCGCGCGGCCGACCGCCGCGACGACGTCGGCGGGCAGCACCTCGGCGCTGCCCACCAGCGGGCGGAACGCCTCGACGACGGCGGCGCTTGCGAGGTCGCCCGCCTCGTGCCCGCCCATGCCGTCGGCCACGATGTAGACGGGGTGCTCGGCGAGCAGCGAGTCCTCGTTCACCGCCCGTTTGTGGCCGACATCCGTGTGCGCCTGATGACGCAGCACGATGGGACTCTTGGCCAGTGTTTCGGTCGAGCGTTGGTGCACCGCTCACTCCTCCTGAAAGATTCGGGCAGACATTTCGCCCAAGATGAAACGGTCGGTGATGCGTGCCGGAGTGCCCGGCTCGAGTTCGGTCTCTTCGCCGTCTGCCCCGAGGAGGTAGACGCCGTTGGTCGAGTCCAGATCGGTGATCCGCCACGAGTCCTCGTGCCGGTGCAGCATCACATGCGTCTTGGACACAGTACGCCCCGCGTCGCGCACGGTGACGAGCTGGGCGTCTTCGTGGCCGGGGAGGTGCGACGGGTTGCGCCCCAGCAACACCACGGCGGCGCTGAGCGGCACCCGCTGGCCCGACTCGGATTCGAACACCCAGGCGCTGTTGCGCCGGCCGGTGATGATGGTCGCGTCCTGCGGGTCGACCGACAGGGCCGCGTGCATCTCGGATGCCGGGCCGTCGGCCGGCACCGGATCCTGCAGCGCGCTGGGCACGGCCGGGGCGGGCGCGGCGGACGCGGTGAAGTCGGGGACGGCGTCGATCAGCGGCAGCGCCGCGCGCTGGGCCCCCGCCGGCGGGCCGATGCGGACGGAGAGCTCCTCCGGCATCTCGATGGGGGCCGGGGCCAGGCCCGCCCCGCCCTCTGTCCCGGCCGGCTCCAGCAGTGCGGGCGTGTAGCTGATGGCTGCGCGCGGCACGTCGGCGGCGACGATCTCGCCGTGCGGCAGCGGTGCGTCCGCGGCCGGCGGGGGGAGCTCCTCTGCCGGCCCACCCGCCGGAGCCGAGCTCTCCGCGGTGCCGAAGGGAATGCGCGCCGGCACCTCCTCGCTCGGCAGTGGCGCGAAGGCGGGTGCGCCGACGCGCGGGGCGCTCTCCGCCCCCGCTTCCGCGGTCCCCGCATCGGTGCGCCGTCGGGCACGCGCCCGCAGCGCGAACGCTCCCCAGACGAGCAGCGCGGCCGCGAGCAGAAGTGCGAGGAGCGCACCGACGAGCAGAATCGGATTCTCAGTCATGGTCGTTCGGCGAGGCAGGCCGTGCCGGCGCCATCCCCCTTCGCACAGTCGTTGGCCTGGTCGGAGTCAACCGTCCTCCTGTGAATCTATCCATTGCGAGCCTTCTTCGCGCGGACGCCGCGGCCGAAGGAGCGCAGCGACAAGCGCGCCCGCATGCGCTGCCAGCGGGTGAACTCCTGGGTAAGCAGTGCCCGCTCGGCATCCACGGCGGCCCAGTACGCGTCGCTCTCCGCCGGGCCGGGGGCGACGGGGCCGAAGACGGCCTCGTCGGCAAGCACGGCGATCATGCGCCCATTCGGGCTGTCGTAGCGCGCGGCGAGCTCTGTGCGAGTGTCGCTGCCCGGCGCGGGCAGTCCGAGGTCGACGGCGGTGTCGACGTAGTCGTCCCAGCCCCCGGCGATGCGCTCCGTCGTGCCGGCGGCGGTGCGGCGCGCGCGCCGGCGCAACGCCTTCGCGGCCGTGGCGGCGATCAGCGGCGCGCCCACGACCAGCAGGCCGAGAAGCACCAACCCGACAATTCTGAGCGCCATCAACAGCCAGGCCAGGTCGGCGCCCTCCTCCGCCGGCTCGTCGGGTGTCTCGCCGCCGCCTGCGGGATCGGCCTCCGGCGGCGTCACCTCCGTCGCCCCGTCCGAGATCACCTCTGTGGTGTTCTGCGGGTCACGCGTCTGCTCGTCACGGGGCGAGATCGGGTTCTCGTACTGCGGCGTGACGTCGACGGGGATCCACCCGCCGCCGGCCACCTGCACCTCGATCCACGCGCTCAGGTTGCGCCCGCTGCAACTCCCCGCGGTGCAGGCGGGCATTCCGGCTGCGGAGGGGCCGGCGGTGCCGTCATCGAGGTGGAAGCCGAGCACGACCCGGGCGGGGAACCCGAGCGACTCGGCGATCAGCGCGGCGGCGACGGCGAACTGCTCGTCGTCGCCCACCGCGGCCACGAGGTCGGCGTTGTCGGTCGAGCTCGTCGTGTTCTGTTTGTCGAGCAGCGAGCTGAAGAGCATGTCGATGCGACCGACGGAGTGCCCGGCCAGGCTCGGCGCGAATCCGATGTTGCCCCGCTCCTGCTGCCACTCGTACCCGGAGGGTCCCGCCGAGGTCAGTGCGTGGCTCAGGTATCCGCGCTCCCGCAGCCGGGTGATCAGTTCCTGCAGGGCGGCGCCGTCCGTGCTGCCGAGGCCCTGGGCTGCGACCCATTTGTCGAGACTCTCGGGGAACAGCGCCTGCTCGACGCGCTCCGAGCGGTCGCCGGGCTTCTGCGCCGCCGCGAGATCGCCGTGCTGAGCGGCCGGGGCGTTCGTCCGCAGGGTGAAGCTGTCGCCCGGTCGCAGCTGGTTCAGCTGCACGCCGGCGGCGGTCTGCTCGTTGTAGAAGAAGCCGTCGGTCAGCGCCTGCTTGCGCTTGCCGTGGAAGTCGACGCGGGAGAGCTGGCCGGCCAGCGGCATCCACACCTCGGAGTACTCGGCAATGTCCACCTCGAGGGTGCTCTCAGCCGTGGCGCCCACCGCGAGGCCGGGTGTGCGGGCGAAGGCGGTCGAGCGCTCGTCGATGCCGCGCGCGGGGTCGACGACACGGAACACCTCCCCGTCGTAGTAGCTCAAGACCGCGACGCGCAGCCGCTCGGCCGGCGCTCCGCTGGCCGTGACGCGCAACAGTTCGGTGTTGAGGCGGTCGTCGCTGAGGAAGCCGCGGTAGGTGCTCAGCGGGCTGACGAACTCGCGCAGCGCCAGCTCGGGCTCGATGCTGGTGCGCAGAACGTCGCGCTGGTCGACCCGGAGCGGCACGGCGGCAACGGGAACGGCGACGGCGACCGCGGTGAGGAGCACGCCGATGGTCAGCGCGCTGCGGCTGGCGCGGCGCGCGGAGCCGGCGAGGCTGCGCTTGCCCGCCCCGGATGCCGCTCGGAGCGTCTGCGCTGCGCGGCGGGCCCGCCGCGCCCGCCCGGTCAGGAAGCCGAGCGAGAGCAGGAATGCGGCGGCGCCGATCACGGTCTCGCGCGGGGCGGGCAGCGTCAGACCGGCCACGCTCCAGGCCGGGCTCATCAGGCTGGAGCCGAAGAGGATACCGAAGGCGACCGCCGCGAGCATCAGCGGCACCGCCAGCAGATCGAGACGGCGGCTACGCCAGACGAACGAGAGCGAGAGCACGATCGTGCCGAGCATCACGGCGAAGAAGGGAACGAGCAGCGCCTGATAGCTGCCGACCGGCAGCGAGATCGTCACCAGCTCCTTCCACCCGAAGACGCTGCGCATCAGCAGCTCGCCCAGCCCGCGCAGCAGTTCCGGCCCGAGGCCCAGGCTGGAGGGAACCGCGAGCGGCACGCCGAAGACGAGGGAGGCGCCGAGCGTCGCGAGCAGTGTCGTGAACCATGGCCAGCCCTGGACCAGGCTGAGGCCGGCGATGCCGACGCCGAGCACCGCGGCGCCGGCCGCGGTGATGAAGAAATACGGGGTCTGGTAGATCGGCCACGCGGCCGCCCCCGCGAGTACCGCCATGGCCAGGACATAGGCGGCGCCACTGGCCAGCGGCACGTCGCGCAACCGCTCGCCCAGCGGGGGGCGCCTCGGCGGTCGGGCGGTGAGGCCGAAGCGGTTCTCGCCCGGGCGCTGGCCGCTCACGATGCCCTCCTGGCCAGCAGGGAGCGGAGGTCTTCGAGCACTGCGATGGTGAGCACGCCGACGCCGGCGAGCTCCCGGTAGCTCGGCACGGCGAGCGGGTCGATGCGCACGGTGAGCACCGCGACATCCGGCCCGAAGCGCAGGGTGAGGCTGCGCAGGCGGGTGGCCGTCACCGCGGAGCCGCAGACGACGATCGCGATGGACACGTCGGGGATCGCCTGGCCGGTGAGCGCGCAGACGTCTTCGATGGGCATGGTGGCCGAGGCCTTCTCGATGCCGCTCAGCTCGTCGAGGAGCGCCCGCGTCGAGAGCACGGGCAGGCTGCGGATGCTGTGCACCGAGCTGCGGGCCAGCTCCTGGATCTGCTCGCTCGCCACGACCGCGAGGTCGCGCCCGTCGCGGATGGCGCGCGTGCCGAGGGAGCCGGCCGCGCTGACCGCGATCTCGAACTCCTCGTCGCTGTTGAAGTCGGTCGTGGCGAGGCTGAGCACGACGACGAGGCGGGACCGCCGGCTCTCCTCGTACTGGCGCACCATCAGCTGGCCGGTCTTCGCGGTGGACTTCCAGTGAATGCTGCGCTGGGCATCGCCGGCGGCGTACTCCCGGATGGCGTGGAAGGACATGTCGGCGTCGACGATGCGGTTCGTCGGGTTGCCCTCGAGGTCGCGCACGAAGCCGGCGCTGGTGCTCGGGATCGACACCGTCACCGGGTGCACGAACAGCCGGTGCACCTCGGCCTGCGCGTGCTCGCGGCGCAGCAGCCCAACCGGGTCGGTGCGCAGGGTGGTGACCGGGCCGATGTCGATGATCCCGCGGCGCGGGGTCGGGATGACGACGACCTCGGCGTGGTGGGCGCCCGGCCGCAACAGCGGCACGGCGATCTCGGTGGTGCCGCTGCCGATCGGCACGTCCACCCGGCCCGGGAGCTCGAAGCTCTTCGAGACGTTGCTCACGTCGAGCGTGCCGTGCACCTCGCCGCCGGCGACGACGCGCTCGACGGGAACTTGGAACTGCACAGAATAGGCTTTGCCGCCGACCAGGAACGGCAGGGCGAGCAGCAGCAGCGCGGCGGCAAGGGCGCCGGCCACGATGAGCTCCGTCCAGCCCAGCGAGATGCCGATGGGCAGCGCGAGCAGCGCGAGGATGGCCAGGGCCCCGGCCGCCGTCACCGTCTCGCGCACCCAGGTCCACGCGGTGACGAGGCCGGCCTGGATGGCCTGCCAGAGGGAGGACACCCGGACGAGCGCGCGCACCAACAGCCCACGACGCGACGTCGAGTAGCGGGTGTGAGTGGTGATGCCCGTCGACGTCGCGGTCTGGCTGCCCCGCGACTCGGTGTTGAATGTCACGCCAATTCGCTCCTCATCGGCGGAACGATGTCGAGCAGCAGCTGCCCGATGACGGCGTTGGCGGTGACCCCGTCGAACTCCGCCTCCGGGTCGACGACGATGCGGTGCGCGAGCACGGCCTCGGCGAGCAGCTTGACGTCATCCGGGATCACATAGGAGCGCTCGTGGGCGGCGGCCCACGTCTTGGCCGCCTTGGTGAGTGCGCGGGCGCCGCGCACGCTCACGCCCATGCGCAGCTGGCCGGTGTTGCGGCTGGCTTCCACGATGCGCGCGATGTAGTCGAGCACGAGCGGGTTGACGAAGACGCCGCGGGCCAGGTCGCTCATGCCGACGAGCGCCTGCGGCGTGATGATGGGGCTGACGGTCGGCTGCGCGGTGCTGGTGCCCTCGAGGATGCGGATGGTCGAGGCGAGGTCGGGGTAGCCGAGCGAGGTCTTCATCATGAAGCGGTCGAGCTGGGCCTCCGGCAGCCGGTAGGTGCCGGCCTGCTCGATCGGGTTCTGGGTGGCGATGACCAGGAACGGCGAGCCCGTGCTGCGGGTGATGCCGTCGACCGTGACCTTGCCCTCCTCCATCGCCTCGAGCAGCGCCGACTGGGTCTTCGGGCTGGCCCGGTTGATCTCGTCGGCGAGCACGATGTTGGCGAAGATGGGCCCGGAGTGGAACTCGAACTCGCCGCGCTTCTGGTCGTACACGGTGATGCCCGTCACGTCGCCGGGCAGCAGGTCGGGCGTGAACTGGATGCGCGAGTTCGTGCCGTGCACGGTCTGCCCCATCGCCCGGGCGAGCGAGGTCTTGCCGGTGCCGGGGAAGTCCTCGAGCAGCAGGTGTCCTTCACTGACCATGGCGGTGAAGGCGAGCTCGATCACATGGCGCTTGCCGAGCACGACCGTCTCAACGTTCTCCACCATCGATCGAAACGTCGCGGCGAACCAGGCTGTCTGTTCGGGGCTGATTGTCATGTCTCGTCTTTCTGGGCTGTCGGGGGGACGTGCGGGCGTTGGCGGCGATGGCCGGGGTCGGATGCCGCCGCTAGCGGCAGTCCACCTCGGCCGGGAAGCTGCCGGCAATCGGTGTGAATCCGGCGGTCTGCGGGGCCGTCCAGCTGAGCTGCCAGGCGACGTCTCGAATGTGCGTGGCGTTGGCCGGCAGCGGCAGGGACCCTGCGGCCTCCAGCCAGGTGCCGCCCGGCTCCGGGACGGCCGCCGGGTTGACCTGAGGCTCGACCGGCGGCTCGACCGGGGGCTCGACCGGGGGTTCGACGGGCGGATCGACAGGGGGTTCCGGGGCCGGCGGCACGTAGTACCAGTAGCTCGTCACGGCGGTCGACGTTATCCCGACGAGCCCCCGGCCGGCCGCGGTGACGCTGAGCGGCTGTCCGACGCTGCACTGGTTCAGTGTTGCGCCGTCGAAGCGTGTCTGCCAGGCCCGGCCCGGTACTGCGGCCGGAACGGGCGCGGCCGTGCTGCACCGCTCAGCGCTTCCCGGAACGCAGTACTTCACCGAGATCTGTGGGTCACCGCCCCAGACGTCGCTCGGATACCCCGCGAAGACGACCTCGTACCCGGTCGGCGTGGGCTGCGCACTGGTCGGCTTGTCGATCGTGTAGTTGCCGTCCGCGCCGCTGACGGTGTAGCTGAACCCACTCGGCGCAGCCGGCTGGGCCCAGGTGAACGCGGAGCCGAGCCCGAGCTGGGCGTAGCCGAAGCCGTTGGAGTAGCAGACGTCGATGTTGTACGTCGTGAACGGTTGGAGCCCGCCGATCGTCGTGCTCGCCGAGGCGATGCTGCCGTTGCCCACCGCCTGCAGGTTCTGGCCACTCGCGTCGACCCGGCAGACGGCGCTCGCCGGCGACGGCGTCGCGATGTAGAGATAGGCGCCGTCCCGAGCGCTGTTGTTGGCTTCGCCCTGCGCCTGGGGCGCGCTGACGGTGCGCTCGGTGGCGGTGGGCTGACCGCTCGCGCTGACGCCGGGCAGCCCGGCAACACGCACCCGCGCCGAGCCCAGATTGTCGACAGGGCCCGTGCCGCTTGGCCGCTCGAACCGGCTGAGCGGCTGAATCGTCAACGTGTTCGGCCCGACCGGCAGCGCGAGGGTGATCGTGGTCGTTCCGCTGCCCGGCGTCGACACCGGGAACTGCCTCCCGTTGATCGCATAGCCCTGCGTGCTCGGGTCGGAGTTCTGGATCACGAGCTCTGCGACGCCCTGGACGAGCGTCGTCTGGGCGGCGTCGAACACGGGTGTGGCCGTGGCCGTGCCCATCCCCGGCACCTGGTAGGCCCACGCCGTGGTGCTGGCTGCGCCCAGCGAGCGGCCGGCGGCGTTGAACGCGCGGGCCTCGTAGACCGCCCTCTCACCGTTCGCCAGGCCCGTGATGGGCGGGCAGACGCCGGCCGGCGTGCAGGCGGCGACCTCGATGCCGTCGCGCAGCAGCGCGAAGCCCTGCAGCGCCGGGTGCGCCGAGGCTGCCGTGCCCGGCCTGACCGCCAGCGTGAGGGTGCCGTCACCGTAGGCCACCTGGGTCACGGCATCCGGGGCGCGGGGGAAGCCCTGCAGGTCGAGCGTCACCGAGCCGTTGCGCTCGGCGGCGCTGCGCGTGCCCTGGGCGTCCTGGACGACGAAGCTGGCCAGGCAGATGCCGCCGGGCGAGTCGCTCGACCAGCTGGCGCGCACCCGCCGGTTGTCCTCGACGGCGAAGCTCACGCCGGTGCAGGTGCCGCTCGGGCTCACCGAAACGAGTGAGAGTGGGGTGTTGGCGAAGGCGTTCGCCTCGCCCGGCGCGCCGATCACGTCGATCAGGCAGCTGGTCCCCGCGGCCTGGCTGCACTCTTGGGCGATCGTGCCCCCCTTCGGCAGCGCGCTCGGGCCCGGGCCGACGTGCAGGATGAGCACAGCGGGTGGGGTGTTCGGGTGGCTGCTCAGCCGCACCGTGACCGGGTTGTCGCGCCCGGGGGTGGCCGTGTCCAGCGCCTGCACGGTGAGGCGGCTGCCGTTCTGGGTCAGCACGAACTGGTCGGCGGTCTGCTCGATGACGAACACCAGCGAGGCCGGGTCCGGCTTGCCCTGCCAGTGCACCATCTGCTGGAGGTCGTAGCTGACGGCGGCCGACCCCGGGCTAGCGGTGACGGCGGCCGGGCGCAGCTCCGGCTGCGGGTCGCGCGGAGTGACCTCGATCGGCACGACGAGGTGCGTGTAGGCGTCGCCGCCGACGAGCCGCACCGGCACGATGCAGGAGTCCGTCCAGGGCTGCCCCTCCCCCGCCGTGTAGCGCAGGCGGGTGCCGCTCTCGACGGCGCAGCTGCCGCCTGCACGCTGGCCGGATGCCGCGACAGCGTCGCTGTCGATCTGCAGCGCCTCACCGCTCGGCACGCCGACGAGCGCGGCCATGTCGAAGGCCATCGACTCGGTCTCCTTCACCTTGAGCGGGGACAAGCCCGGCTTCAGCGAGAGGATCACCTCGTGTTCGGCGGGGATGCGGAGGAAGCCGTAGCTGGTGACGACCTCGCCGGCGAAGCTGGTGCCGGTGAGCGCGAACGGCAGCAGCAGGCCGGCATCCGGGGCCTCACCGCTCAGGCTCCATCCGTGTGCCTCCACGCCGTGCGGCTCGCCCCAGATGCTCAGCGTGAGCCCGCCGACGTCGCCGGCCGTCCAGGTCACCTTGCCACTGACGACGTCGATGCCGTTCGAGAACCCGGCTCGCTCGTCGAGGGTGAGAACGGTGTCGGCGATGACCGGGAAGTCGGGGATGGAGGCCCGCACAACCGTCATCACGATCAGTCCGACTCCGGTGTCGCCGCGGCTGTTCTCGACCGTGTAGGTGAAGGCCATGGTGCCCGGCTCGGTCCCGGCCTTCAACACGACGGCGTTCGGGTCGTCGCCGTTGACCGAGAGGATGTGCGCGGACAGCGCAGCGTGCTCCTGGCTTCCCGGCAGCGCGTCGGGCTGCACCGCGCTCAGGCTGAGCGTGCCGCCCGTCGGGTCGATGTCGTTGGCGCCCGGGTGCAGCACGACCTGGGTGGACTGCCCGGCCTGCACCTGGACGTAGTCGCTGAAGGTGATCGGGCTCGGGTCGGACTGCGCATCGAGCACGCCGATGCGCACGGTGGCGCTGCCCGTGTCGCCCTGTGCGTCGCGCACCCGGTAGTCGAACTGCACCGGGCCGCGGAAGCCCTTGACGCTGTTGTAGACGATGGCGTCACCCGTCGCCGACACCGAGGCGGTGCCGCTCGCCGGCTGGGTGAGCACGCGGTCCAGCACGACATCGTCGCCGTCCGGGTCGATGCCGAAGCTGTCGAAAGGGATCCGCACGCTCTCGCCGGAGAGAACCCGGCCGGAGAGCGTGCGCGGAACCGGCTTCTGGTTGTCGCCCACCGGGGTGACCGTGACCGCGACGGTGGCGGTGTCACTGAGCTCGGGGGCGCCGGAGGTCGAGATCGTGTAGCGCAGCTCATACTCGCCTGGCGTCTCGGGGGCCAGGTAGCGCAGGATGGTGCCGGCCGCGAAGGCGAGACCCTCGCCGGATTGGTTCACGATCGAGTCGGGGTTCAGCGCCATCCGATTGCCGTCGGGCGCCAGGTCGTTCTCGAGCACCGGGATGTCGATCTGGGTGCCGGCGCGCACGACGATGCTGTCGGCCACGGCGATCGGCGGCTGCGGCGTGGGCGCGGGCAGCAGGTAGACACTGGCCTCGCCCTGCGTCTGGAAGCGGGGATCGCCGGTGCCGTCGGACACCGTGTAGCCGACGACGCCGAGCAGGCCGGGCTGCTCGTCGGCGGTCGTCCCGCGCATGCGCAGCAGGCTCTGGCCGACGACGCTCACCTCGAGCGCCGCCCCCGGGGTCGGGCGCGGCAGCGGGTCGCTGACCAGCAGCACCCGGGCGGACGGGTTGGAGACGGCGGTGAACACGTCGACGCTGGCATCGGCCTGCGGCCGCACGAACACCGTCACCGGCGTGGTGCTGAGCGTGGCGGCATCCTGGGCGATGACGTTGACCCGGACGAAGGACGTCACCTCGGCGACGGCGTCGGCCACCGAGTACCGCACGATGTAGTCGCCGGGGTTGGCCGCGGTGAAGTCGAGGGTGGACGCGCCGCTGTTCACCATGACCGTGACGCCCTGCGCGGTGGGCGGAGCGGTCGCCGAGACGATCTTGATGCTGCCGGTGGCCCCGTTGACGAAGGCGTCCGGGTCGATGGTGAGCGACTCGCCCACCGCCGTCGTCAGGGCGAACGGCGTGGCGGTGAGCCGCGGTGCCGGGGTGACCAGCAGGGTGAGCACCCGCTCCGACGTGGCGCCGCGGGTGTCGGAGACCGTCACCAGGATGGCGACCGTGAGCGGCTCCTCGATGGCGGGGTTCGGATGCCGGTAGACGACCTCCCCGGCCTGAGTGGTGCCGACGCTGCCGATGCCGCTCTGGTTGAGCGCGGAGGAGACGAACAGCGGGTCCCCGTCCGGGTCGACCCAGCCCGGCAGCACGGGCACGGTGACGGTGCCGCCTGGGGCGAGTTCCGGGCTCGGCCAGCGGGCGAGGCAGCCGTCGGTGCCGCACCAGACGGGTGCGGAATTGGCCAGCTCGTCGTGCACGGTGAGGGTGACGGTCGTCAACTCGGAGTTCAGCCCGTCGGCGCGGGTGCCGTCGGTGACCGCGTAGCTGAAGCTGGCGCTGCCCGTCGCGCCGGGCGCGACGCGCACCGCGATGCTCTGCGAGTTGTCGGTCACGCTCAGGCTGCCGAACTCGGCCGGCAGGGGGGTGAGGGATGCCGGCAGCACGGTCAGCACGTCGGCGTTCGGGTCGTGGTCGTTCAGCAGCACCGGCAGCACCGCCAGCGCGCCCGCGCGCACCCCGAAGGCGTCTGGCTCGGCCGTCGGCGGCTTCGGCTCGAACACCTCGGCCGCCTGCTCCTCCTCCGTGCTGCTCAGCTCCTGCTCGGCGGAGAGCACGCCCCAGTCCTGCGAGCTGGGCACCAACGCGCCGTCCGGGAGCGTCCACACCCACCCGCTCTGGGTGTCGTTCAGGATGAGCCGGGAGCCATTGCCCTGGAACACCGGGTGGGCGTCGTCGCTGAGGGTGCGCGCGCCGAAGTCGAGCGGCCGCGCCTCGCCGTCGCTGCTCCACAGGGTTCCCTGCGCGGTGCCGCTCGGCAGCCAGGCCGCCCAGACCTCGCCGCCGAAGAGCAGGGGCTTGGCCGGAACGCCGAGCCGGGTGCCGATCGTGCCCTCCTGCTCGCCGAGCACCCGCTCGACGGAGCCGTCGCGGATTCCGATGCCGGCCAGGCCGTGCTCGTCGGCGACGTAGAGCGTCGTGCCCGTGGCGCTCGGCGCCTGCATCACGAACTGCGCGGAGACGCCCGGATCCACCGGAGCCTCCCGGCCCGCCAGCCAGAGCCGGGCGCCGTCCTCGGAGAGCAGCGCCCACGTGTCGGCGACGAGGCTGAGCTGCGGCTCCCCCTCTGTCGGGCCGTCGGCCACGGGGTCGAAACCGGCGACGACGGCATCCGGGACCGAGTAGCGCATCACGCTCTGCTCGGCGGACGAGTAGCTGAGCAGGGTGCCGTCATCGCCGAGGGCGATGGCGTCGGAGCGGTAGAAGCGGCGCTCGGCGCCGTCGGTGATCTCGTCGGCCGCATAGGGGTCGACGGCGAGCGGGGTGGCGGCGGCCCCGTCGCTGATGCGCGCCACGAAGATGCTGCCCGTGCTGGTGAGGTAGGCGATGGTGTCTGCGGCGCTGACGACCTGCACGGTGCCGGCCGGGGTGTGCCCGTAGTCGGTGCTGCCGGCGTCGAAGTCGACCGGCTGCACCGCGTCGA
Source organism: Microterricola pindariensis (assembly GCF_002936985.1). Taxonomy (GTDB): domain Bacteria; phylum Actinomycetota; class Actinomycetes; order Actinomycetales; family Microbacteriaceae; genus Microterricola; species Microterricola pindariensis. The sequence goes on from NZ_MPZN01000005.1 coordinate 68,100, forward strand.
CGTCGACGAGCCGCTCGTTGTTCTGCGCCAGGAGCAGCGTGTGCGCCGCGTTCTGGGCGAGGGCGCTCGGGTTGGGCACGGTCTTGATGGTGTCCAGCTCGCCCAGCGCGGTGTTGACGCGGGCGTAGCGGTTGCCGTCGCCGCTCTGCAGGGCCCAGATCGAGGCGTCGTTGACCGGGGTCTGCTTCACGTCGAAGCCGGCCGCCACGACGGCGGCACCGACGAGCACCGCGCCGATGATGCCGACCGCGATCCCCTGGATCAGCGGCCGCGGGATGCGGCGGCGCTCCGCCCGGGCGGCACGCATTAGAGCGCCCTCAGCGCGGCCATGATGGCGACGGCCGCGGCGACGCCGACGGCCGCGGCGGCCGACAGCTTGAGCCAGAGGTGGGACGGCTTGACTCTGGCGATGGTCGTGCCGTCGTCGCTCGGCTGCGCCGCGGCCTCGCGCGGCCGGGCCGCGCGGGCCTTGGCGCGGGCGCGCGCTCTGCTCCGGGAGTCCTCGGCGAGCACGGGGGCGACGATGGGCTGCCGCAGCAGCGTGTTGTCGAAGTCGATCGGGGCGCCGGCGAACGCCCACGCGTCGACGGCCACCTCCAGAGCGGTGGGGGTCAGGCCGATCTCGGCCTGCACGGCCCGGAGGAGCTCTGCGCAGTCCTTCATGGTCTGCGGCCGCTTGCGCGGGTCGAGGCTCATCATCTGGGCGAGGGCCGAGTTCAGACTCGCCGGCACGTCGGCACGGACGATCGGCGTGTACTTGGCCCGGCGGATGCGCTGGCGCAGTTGCTCTGTGGTGACCTTGTCGCCGTTGGCCGGCTCGAACGGGGTGCGCCCGGCCAGCAGCGAGTAGAGCGTGGCGCCGAAGCCCCACACCTCGCTGGACACGGTGCCGGTCGTGCGCTCCTCGATCACCTCGGGGGCGCTCCACGGCACGCTCATGGCGAAGAGCTCGGCCGCACTGGAGTGCGAGAGCGAGCTGGCGATGCCGAAGTCGCTGAGCACGGCGGTGCCGTAAGCGGTGTGCAGGATGTTGGACGGCTTGATGTCGCGGTGCAGCACCCCGGCGCGGTGCGCCGTCTCCAGGGCGCTGGCGATGCGCACGCCGACCTCGAGGGCGTCGGCCGTACTGAACGGGGTGCGCCGGAAGCGCCCGGCGGGGCCGCTCGGGCAGTACTCCATGACGAGGTACGGCCGGCCGTCGGCCGAGATGCTGGCCGAGTAGACGGTGAGGATCGAGGGGTGCGAGCTGAGCCGGGCCATGACGTCGGCCTCGGCGTTGAACATCCGCAGCACCTCGGCGTCGACGACGCTCTGCAGCAGCACCTTCACGGCGACCGAGCGGCGCGGCAGGTTCTGCTCAAACAGGAACACGTCGGCGAAGCCGCCGGCGCCGAGCGGGCGCACATAGTGGAAGCCGGAGAGCACGGGCGGTGTGGACGGGAGCCGGCTGGCCATCACAGTGCTCCCCCGTTCCGTCGCGTTGTGTGACTGGGAGCATCCCAGTCGGCATCTGCCAGGCGGCATCCGGGCCAGGCAGCTGCCCTCCCTAGCCTAAATTACAGATGCTCAACTCATACACTCGGCTCCCCGCGCGGCCCGGTAATCGTTACAGCCGAGACGCACGGGAAGCTCGGGAAGCACGAAGGCCCCGGATGCCGCGTGGAGCGGCATCCGGAGCCTTGTGTGTTGAGCGGCTACAGGCTAGCTGTAGTTGCCCGGGGTGAAGTCGTCCGAGCTGAAGCTGTCGAAGTCGACAAAGCTCAGGTCACCCTCGTTGAACGTGGCATCGTCGGTGAAGATGCGGTTCGGGTAACGCTCGGCCTTGGCCTCCTCCGTCGCCTCGACGGTGACGTCGCGGTAACGGGGCAGACCGGTGCCGGCCGGGATGAGCTTACCGATGATGACGTTCTCCTTGAGGCCGACCAGCGGGTCGCTCTTGCCTTCCATGGCCGCCTGCGTCAGAACGCGGGTGGTCTCCTGGAAGGAAGCGGCCGACAGCCACGACTCGGTCGCCAGCGAAGCCTTGGTGATACCCATGACTTCCTGACGGGCCGAAGCCGTCTTCTTGCCCTCGGTGAGCGCAGCACGGTTGAGCTCGTTGTACTTCATGCGGTCGACGAGCTCGCCGGGCAGGAGGTCGGTGTCGCCGTGGTCGACGACGGTGACCTTGCGCAGCATCTGGCGAACGATGACCTCGATGTGCTTGTCGTGGATCGGAACACCCTGTGAGCGGTAAACGCCCTGGACGCCGCCGACGAGGTGCTTCTGCACCTCGCGGACACCCTTGACGCGAAGAACTTCCTTCGGGTCGAGCGTGCCGACGATGACCTGCTGACCGAGCTCGACGTGCTGGCCGTCCTCAACGAGAAGCGTGGAGCGCTTCAGGACGTTGTAGACGATCGGCTCGTCGCCCGAGTCGGGGGTGAGGATCACGCGACGGTTGCGGTCGGTGTCTTCGATGGTGATGCGTCCGGGGGCCTCGACGATCGGCGACGCACCCTTGGGGGTACGGGCCTCGAAGAGCTCCTGCACGCGGGGCAGACCCTGCGTGATGTCATCGGCCGAGGCCGAACCACCGGTGTGGAAGGTACGCATCGTGAGCTGGGTTCCCGGCTCACCGATCGACTGGGCCGCGATGATGCCGACGGCCTCGCCGATGTCGACGAGCTTGCCGGTCGCGAGCGAGCGGCCGTAGCACTTCGCACACACACCGACAGCCGACTCACAGGTCAGGACGGAGCGCACCTTGATGCTGCCGACGCCCTTCTCGATGAGCTGGTCGATGAGCACGTCACCGACGTCCTCACCGGCCTCGGCGACGACCTCGCCAGCGGCGTTGACCGCTGCTGCGGCCAGGCTGCGGGCGTAGACGGCGTTCTCGACGTTGGAGTCGCGAACCAGCACGCCATCGACCTCGGCTGCGATCGGCAGCTCCAGGCCCTTGCCGGTGCCACAGTCGTCCTCACGGATGATGACGTCCTGCGACACGTCGACGAGACGACGCGTCAGGTAACCGGAGTCTGCGGTACGCAGAGCGGTGTCGGCCAGACCCTTGCGAGCACCGTGAGTAGCAATGAAGTACTCGGCGACGGACAGGCCTTCGCGGTAGCTCGAGATGATCGGGCGAGGGATGATCTCACCCTTCGGGTTGTTCACCAGGCCTCGCATACCGGCGATGTTGCGCACCTGCAGCCAGTTACCACGAGCTCCAGAGGTCACCATGCGGTTGATGGTGTTGTCCTCGGGGAAGTTCGCGCGCATGGCCTCTGCAACGTCTTCGGTCGCCTTGGTCCAGATCTTAATGAGCTCCTGACGGCGCTCCAGGTCTGTGGTCAGACCCTTGTCGAACTGGCCCTGGACCTTGGCAGCCTGCTTCTCGTAGCCTGCAACGATCTCGCGCTTGTTCGGCGGGGTCAGGATGTCGCTGAGCGCAACGGTCACGCCCGAGCGGGTGGCCCACTTGAAGCCGGCATCCTTGATGTTGTCCAGTGCGGCGGCGACATCGACCTTGGCGTAACGCTCTGCCAGGTCGTTCACGATCTCCGAGATGGTGCCCTTGTCGGCCACCTTCTCGAAGTACGGGTAATTCGCCGGGAGCGCCTCGTTGAACAGGGCGCGGCCGAGGGTGGTCGAGACCAGAACCGTGCCGACTGCCTTGCCGTCGACCAGCTCGACGCCCTCGGGCTGCGTGCCCTCGGCGAAGTGCTGGTCGGTGAGGCGGATGCGCACCTTGGCGTTGAGGTCGAGCGACTTCTGGTCGAAGGCGAGGATCGCCTCGGAGACAGAGGAGAACGCGCGGCCCTCGCCGACGACACCTTCCTTGACGGTGGTGAGGTGGTGCAGACCGATGATCATGTCCTGGGTGGGCAGGGTCACCGGGCGGCCGTCGGACGGCTTGAGGATGTTGTTCGAGGCGAGCATCAGGATGCGAGCCTCGGCCTGGGCCTCGACCGACAGCGGCAGGTGCACAGCCATCTGGTCACCGTCGAAGTCGGCGTTGAACGCGGCACACACGAGCGGGTGCAGCTGAATGGCCTTACCCTCGACGAGCTGAGGCTCGAAGGCCTGGATGCCCAGGCGGTGCAGTGTTGGTGCGCGGTTCAGCAGCACGGGGCGCTCGCGGATGATCTCCTCGAGCACGTCCCAGACCTGCGGGCGTGAACGCTCGACCATGCGCTTGGCGGCCTTGATGTTCTGAGCGTGGCTCAGGTCGATCAGGCGCTTGATCACGAACGGCTTGAAGAGCTCCAGGGCCATCTGCTTGGGCAGACCACACTGGTGCAGCTTCAGCTGCGGGCCGACGATGATGACCGAACGGCCGGAGTAGTCAACGCGCTTTCCGAGCAGGTTCTGACGGAAGCGACCCTGCTTGCCCTTGAGCATGTCGCTCAGGGACTTGAGGGCGCGGTTGCCGGTACCGGTGACGGGGCGTCCACGACGACCGTTGTCGAACAGTGCGTCAACGGCCTCCTGCAGCATGCGCTTCTCGTTGTTCACGATGATCTCGGGGGCACCGAGGTCAAGCAGACGACGCAGACGGTTGTTGCGGTTGATCACACGACGGTAGAGGTCGTTGAGGTCGGAGGTCGCGAAGCGGCCACCGTCGAGCTGCACCATCGGGCGCAGCTCCGGCGGGATCACGGGAACCACGTCGAGCACCATCGCGGCCGGCGAGTTGCCGGTTGCCAGGAAGGAGCTCACCACGCGCAGACGCTTGATGGCGCGGATCTTCTTCTGACCCTTGCCCTCGGTGATCTGCAGGTGCAGGTTCTCGGCCTCGGCGGCCAGGTCGAAGGCCTCCAGGCGCTTCTTGATGGCCTCGGCGCCCATGTAGGCCTCGAAGTACATGCCGAAGCGGTCCTGCAGCTCGTGGAAGACGGAGTCTTCTGGCTTCAGGTCGCCGACCTTGAGGTTGCGGAAGTCCTCCCAGACGCGCTCGAGGTGGGCGATCTGCTCGTCGGCCGCCTTGCGGGTCTGAGTCATCTCCTTCTCGGCCGCGTCCTTGGTGCGCTTCTTCTGGTCGCTCTTGGCGCCTTCCGCCTCGAGGGCGGCGAGGTCTTCCTCCAGCTTGGCCAGACGCTTCGCAATGCGGGCGTCGCGGCTGTCACCGATGGTCTTGATCTCGAGGCGAAGCTCGTTCTCGAGGCCGGGCGAGTCCTGGTGGCGTCCGTCTTCGTCCACGTCGATGACCATGTAGGCCGCGAAGTAGATGACCTTCTCGAGGTCCTTCGGCGCCATGTCCAGCAGGTAGCCGAGACGCGAGGGAACACCCTTGAAGTACCAGATGTGGGTGACGGGGGCGGCGAGCTCAATGTGGCCCATGCGCTCGCGGCGCACGGACGACTTGGTGACCTCTACGCCACAACGCTCACAAACGATGCCCTTGAAGCGGACACGCTTGTACTTGCCGCAGGAGCACTCCCAGTCGCGGCTCGGGCCGAAGATCTGCTCGCCGAACAGACCGTCCTTCTCGGGCTTGAGGGTGCGGTAGTTGATGGTCTCGGGCTTCTTGACCTCACCGTGCGACCAACGACGGATGTCGTCAGCGGTGGCCAGGCCAATACGAAGCTCGTCAAAGGTGGTTGCGTCGAGCAATTTCTCTCCTTGGAAAGTTTCTGAAGTCTTCACTGAGGCCGGGTCTAGATCTCGTCAACAGACGAGGACTCGAACCGGGCGGAGATGTTGATGCCGAGCTCTTCCGCAGCGCGGAACACCTCGTCATCCGTGTCGCGCAGGCTCACCGCGGTGCCATCGGCAGAGAGCACCTCGACGTTCAGGCAGAGCGACTGCATCTCCTTGATCAGAACCTTGAAGGACTCGGGGATGCCGGGCTCCTGGATGTTCTCGCCCTTGACGATGGCCTCGTACACCTTGACGCGGCCGAGGATGTCGTCGGACTTGATCGTGAGGAGCTCCTGCAGTGCGTAGGCGGCGCCATAGGCCTCGAGGGCCCACACCTCCATCTCACCGAATCGCTGTCCACCGAACTGCGCCTTACCACCGAGCGGCTGCTGGGTGATCATCGAGTACGGGCCCGTCGAGCGTGCGTGGATCTTGTCGTCGACAAGGTGGTGCAGCTTCAGGATGTACATGTAGCCGACCGAGACCGGGTGCGGGTACGGCTCGCCGGAGCGGCCGTCGAACAGCTGGGCCTTGCCGGTGCGGTCGATCAGACGGTCGCCATCGCGGGTGAGCGTCGTGGAGTCCAGCAGACCCTCGATCTCTTCCTCAGACGCGCCGTCGAACACGGGGGTCGCAACCTTGGTGCCGGGAGCGGCCTCATGAGCCTGCTTGGGGAGCTTCTTGGCCCAAGCCGGGCTTCCCTCAACCTTCCAGCCCTGCTTCGAGATCCAGCCGAGGTGGGTCTCCAGCACCTGGCCGAAGTTCATTCGACCGGGGATACCGAGCGGGTTCAGGATGACGTCGACGGGGGTGCCGTCGGCCAGGAACGGCATGTCCTCGACCGGAAGGATCTTGGAGATGACACCCTTGTTGCCGTGACGACCGGCGAGCTTGTCACCCTCGGTGATCTTGCGCTTCTGGGCGATGTAGACGACAACACGCTGGTTGACGCCCGAGCCGAGCTCGTCGTCCTGCTCCGAGTCGAACACCTTGACACCGATGATGGTGCCCTGCTCGCCGTGGGGAACCTTGAGGCTCGTGTCACGGACTTCGCGGCTCTTCTCGTTGAAGATCGCGCGCAGCAGGCGCTCCTCGGCGGACAGCTCGGTCTCGCCCTTGGGCGTGACCTTTCCGACGAGGATGTCGCCGGGGCGAACCTCGGCACCGATGCGGATGATGCCACGCTCGTCGAGGTCGGCCAGCAGCTCCGGGCTCACGTTCGGAAGGTCACGCGTGATCTCTTCCTTGCCGAGCTTGGTGTCGCGGGCGTCGACGTCGTACTCCTCGATGTGAATCGAGCTGAGAACGTCATCCTTCACCAGGTTCTGGCTCAGGATGATGGCGTCCTCGAAGTTGTGACCCTCCCACGGCATGAACGCGACGAGCAGGTTCTTGCCGAGGGCAAGCTCACCGTTGTCGGTCGCGGGGCCATCAGCGATGACCTCACCAACCTCAATACGCTCACCGGCAGAGACGATGACGCGGTTGTTGTAGCTGGTGCCCTGGTTGGAGCGGTCGAACTTGCGCAGGAAGTACGTCTGCGTTCCACCCTCGTCGAGCTGGATGGTGACGGCGTCGGCCGAAACCTCGGCAACGACACCGGCCTTCTCGGCGGTGACGACGTCACCGGCATCGATGGCTGCGAAGCCCTCCATACCGGTACCGACGAACGGGCTGTCGCTGCGCAGCAGCGGCACAGCCTGACGCTGCATGTTGGCACCCATGAGGGCGCGGTTCGCGTCGTCGTGCTCGAGGAACGGGATCAGCGAGGTCGCGACCGACACCATCTGGCGCGGCGAGACATCCATGTAGCCGATCTCGTCGTGAGCGAAGAGGTCAACCTCTCCACCCTTCTTGCGAGCGAGGACGCGGTCCTCGGCGAAGCGGCCGTCCGACTTCAGCAGCGCGTTGGCCTGGGCGACGATGTAGTCGTCCTCGTCCATCGCGGTGAGGTAGTCGATCTGGTCGGTCACGACACCGTCGACGACCTTGCGGTACGGGGTCTCGATGAAGCCGAAGGAGTTGATGCGCGCGAACGATGCGAGCGAACCGATCAGGCCGATGTTCGGGCCTTCCGGGGTCTCGATCGGGCACATGCGGCCGTAGTGGGACGGGTGAACGTCTCGCACCTCGACGCCGGCGCGGTCACGGGAGAGACCACCCGGGCCCAGAGCCGACAGGCGGCGCTTGTGGGTCAGACCCGCGAGCGGGTTGTTCTGGTCCATGAACTGCGACAGCTGCGACGTTCCGAAGAACTCCTTGATCGCGGCGACGACGGGGCGCACGTTGATCAGGGTCTGCGGGGTGATCGCCTCGATGTCCTGCGTGGTCATGCGCTCGCGGACGACGCGCTCCATGCGGGACAGACCGGTGCGGACCTGGTTCTGGATCAGCTCGCCGACGGCGCGGATACGACGGTTACCGAAGTTGTCGATGTCGTCGGTGTCGATGCGCAGGTCAACAGCCTTGCCCTGACGGGTGCCACGGATCGTGGACTGGCCGTCGTGCAGGGCAACGAGGTACTTGATCGTCGCGATGATGTCCTGGACGGTCAGCACCGAGTCGGTCAGCGGGGCCTCGAGGCCGAGCTTGTTGTTGATCTTGTAACGACCCACCTTGGCGAGGTCGTAGCGCTTCGGGTTGAAGTAGAAGTTGTCCAGCAGCGCACGCGCGGCCTCGGCGGCAACCTGCTCGCCCGGGCGGAGCTTGCGGTAGATGTCCTTGAGCGCCTCTTCCTTGGTGAGGATGGCGTCCTTCTCGAGGGTGAGCTCGATCGACGCGAAGCCCTTGAACTCCTCCATGATCTCTTCGGAGGTGAGTCCGAGAGCCTTGAGGAACACGGTGACGGACTGCTTGCGCTTGCGGTCGATGCGAACGCCGACCTGGTCGCGCTTGTCGATCTCGAACTCGAGCCATGCACCACGGCTGGGGATCACGCGGGCGGAGAAGATGTCCTTGTCGGAGGTCTTCTCCTGCTGGCGCTCGAAGTACACACCGGGCGAACGAACGAGCTGCGAAACGACGACGCGCTCCGAGCCGTTGATCACGAAGGTGCCCTTGGGCGTCATCAGCGGGAAGTCACCCATGAACACGGTCTGAGTCTTGATCTCACCGGTGAGGTGGTTCATGAACTCGGCGTTCACGTAGAGGGGCGCAGAGTAGGTCTTGCCCTTCTGCTTGCACTCGTCGATGGTGTACTTCTCAGGCTCGAGCTCCGGGTTGGTGAAGCTGAGCTGCATCGTTTCGCCGAGGTCCTCGATGGGCGAGATCTCCTCGAAGATCTCGTCGAGGCCGGTGTGCTCCGGCAGGTCTGTCCGGCCGGCGGCCTTAGCCTCTGCAAGACGAGCCTTCCAGGCGTCGTTGCCGACGAGCCAGTCAAAGCTCTCGGTCTGCAGAGCCAGAAGGTCGGGGACCGTCAGGGTGTCAGTGATCTTTGCGAACGAGAGACGCGATGCGGCGCGACCGTTCTTGGGTGAGTTGGTGGTTGCGTTGCGCGCAGCAGCCAAGGAAATAACCTCCGTGGACCCCGTCGGGTCGTTACGATCAGTAAGGAGAACTCCGCAGACGCTCAATGCGTGGCGCCTCGAAAACGAGGAGACACAGGGCCGACCGCAATATGAGGGCATAGAAATGTCTGGGAGCGCAAAGATCAACTATAGGCGCTCTGGCGCGCCGTGTCCAGCGAAATGTTGACCTGCTTTGGATTCTCGGGTATAACGCAGCTTCGCGCTGCGGCCGCCCCCGAGGCCCGGCGTCGGCCAGGCGGGGTGATGCCGCCCGCGCCCGCAGAAACGCCTGCTCCGCGCCAGTTTCTGCGCTCTACGCCCGCTGAAATGGCGTAGAGGGCACGAAGTGGCGCGGGCGGATGCCGGCGGCTGCGGCCTCCGCTGCGGCATCCGCTGCGGCATCCGCACGCTGCCGGGTGGAGGGGCCGGCGGGGCCGTACCCTTGAGGCATGGTCTCACGGCGCGGCAACGACGATATTCCGAGCGTGAAGCTCGCCCTCAGCGGTCTCCTGGCGGAGGTCACGCCGGACGAGTACGTGGACGGCGCGTACCAGCTCGTCGTCGACGGCACCCCGCAGTCGCACGTGAACATGGCGGACCCGAGCGAGCTGTTCTTCGAGTACATCCAGCGCATGGGCCACGCGATCGACCTGATCGGCGACCCGGGCGAGCCGATCACCGCCGTGCACCTGGGCGCGGGAGCGCTCACCATCCCCCGCTACGTCGAGGCCACCCGGCCCGGCTCGCGGCAGCAGGTGGTCGAGATCGAGAGCGACCTCGTCGACCTCGTGCGCACGGCGCTGCCGTGGTCGAAGCGGGCCCAGATCCGGGTGCGGCACGGCGACGCCCGCGAGGTGCTCGGCAAGCTGCCCGCCGGCCTCCGCGGCACCGTCGACCTCGTCGTGATCGACATCTTCTCCGGCGCGCGCACGCCGGCCCACGTCACCAGCCGCGAGTTCTACGAGCTGGCCGCCCCGCTGCTCTCGCCCCGCGGCGTGATGCTCGTCAATGTGGCCGACGGCCCCGGCTCCGCGTTCGCCAAGGCGCAGGCGGCGACGCTCCGCTCGGTGCTGCCGCACGTGATCGCGATGGCCGAGGCCCAGGTGCTGAAGGGGCGCCGCTTCGGCAACTTCGTGTTCGTGGCCGCGCCGAACCCCATCGACACGGACTGGCTGCCGCGCCTGCTCGCGGGCGGCCCGCACCCGGCCAAGGTGATCGACGGCGCCGAGCTCGACGCGTTCGCGAACGCCGGCACGATCGTGACGGACGCCACGGCGATCGCCTCCCCTCTGCCGGAGCGCACCATCTTCACGCTGAAGCGCTAGCCGACCGCCGGCAGGCCTCGCCGAAAAACAGGAGGAGAGCGGTGCGGGGCTCTGCTGCGGGCGTCGCACCCGCCTGGTCCTGTTTTTCTGCGGGCGCGCGGCCCGGCATGGACGGCGGGCGTTCGCGCGCGCAGACTGGGAGTGACCAGGAGGCGGGAGGCCAGGTGCGCGGGGACGGGCGAGCGAGAGCGCTGCTGGTCGCAGTGCTGCTCAGCGGGCTGTGCGGCGGGCTGTGCGGCGGGCTGCTGAGCGGCTGCACCGCGCCGCTGCCGCAGCCGACAGCCACGTCGACGCCGCCGGCGGCGCCGCGCCCCACGGCGAGCGCCGGCGAATCGGCGCTGCCGGTTGTGGTTCCGGTGCAGCCGATCGGCGAGCCGAGCAGCGTGGCCACGGGCCTCGACGCGCCCTGGTCGATCTTGAGGATGACGGCGGCCAGCGTCGGCGCGGAGGCGCCGCCCGTCACCACCGCCGACGGCACGGCCCTGCCGGAGGAGACGACCCTCATCAGCGAGCGCGACAGCGGGGACGTGCTCGAGCTGCTGGTGGACGGCAGCCTCCGTGTGACCGGCACCGTCGCCGACGTGGCCCCGGGCGGCGAGGGCGGCCTGCTCGGCCTCGCCGCCAGGGCCGAGGAGGCCGACGGCCCGGCTGGTTCTCCTGGCACCTGGGTGTACGCCTACTTCACGAGCGAGTCAGACAACCGCATCGTGCGGATGCCGTTGCAGGGGGCGGCCGGCTCACTCGCCCTCGGCCCGGCCGAGCTCGTGGCCAGCGGCATCCCGCGCGCCGCCAACCACGACGGCGGCCGCATCGCGTTCGGCCCGGACGGCATGCTCTACGCCACCACCGGCGATGCCGGCAACCGCGACGGCGCGCAGAACCCCGACTACCTGGGCGGCAAGATCCTGCGGATGACGCCGACGGGCGCCGTGCCGGCCGGCAACCCCTTCGGCACCCTCGTCTGGAGCCTCGGGCACCGCAACCCGCAGGGCATCGGCTGGGACTCCCGCGGGCGCCTCTGGGCCGCCGAGTTCGGCCAGAACACCTGGGACGAGCTCAACCAGGTGACCCCGGGTGGCAACTATGGCTGGCCGGTCGTCGAGGGCGCGGCCGGCGACGCCCGCTTCCTCGACCCGGTGCTGCAGTGGTCGACGGACGAGGCCAGCCCGAGCGGGCTGGCGGTCGTCGACGACACCGTGTTCATCGCGGCCCTGCGCGGCGAGCGCCTCTGGCGGTGGGCGCCGGACTCCGGCCAGCCGGCCTCGCCCTGGTTCGTCGGCGAGTTCGGGCGCCTCCGCGACGTGGCGGCCGGGCCGGATGGCACGCTCTGGTTCCTCAGCAACAACGCCGACGGGCGCGGATCGCCACGGGACGGCGACGACCACCTCTGGCAGGTGGCGCTCGAACCGGCGGGCTGAGCGTCGCCGGTTGGGTGACCGGGCGCGCGAAGTGGCGGCGTGCCGACCCGTTGCGGGTTATCGTGGAGGAGAACACCCCGCCACGCGAGAGCCTCGCGACGCACGTCTGGAAGAACCCCTGAGCATCATTCTTGGCTACGACCCCGTCACCCTGCGCGAGAAAGTCGACCTGCAGGCCGCCGACGAGCGGCTCTCCGAGATCGCGGAGCTGCGCAGCCTGAGCGCGCTGGCCGAGCGCACCTCCCTGCTCCGCCTGCTCGGCCGGCTGGACGAGGCCTTCGAGGTCGCCAACGAGGCGCTGCGCCTGACCCGCTTCACCGGCGACCGCAAGGACAACGTCACGGCCAGGCTGCGCCGGGCCCAGGTGCTGCAGTTCCAGGGCAAGCTGCCCGAGGCGGAGTCCGAGATGACGGCCGTGATCGAGGATGCCGCCACGCACGAGTGGACCCGCATCGAGGCCTTCGCCCGGCAGCACCGCGGCAAGGTGCACTTCGACGCCGGCGACCTGGCATCCGCCCTCATCGACTTCAAGGCGGCGGTGTTCCTGCGCGAGAAGCACAACGCACCGGCCGACCAGATGGAGGCCTCGTTGACCTCGGTGCTGGTCGTCGAGTCGATGCTCGCCGAGTCGATGATGCAGACGCTGCCAATCTCCGGGCGCATTGTCCGGGACAGCTAGCATTCGCCAGTACACGGCGTCGGTGCCGCGCAGTATTCTCATGCCATGGCTGATCTCGAGCGCGTGAGGCACTGGGCGAACGCCCTGATTGCCCTGCACCTGGACCCGGCCGTCTGGACGTTCGGCTTCGACAATGCCAAGAAGCGCGCTGGCCTGTGCAACTTCACCGCGAAGCACATCACCGTCTCGCGCTATCTGGCCGCCCGCTACGACGACGACGAGATCCACCAGATCCTGTTGCACGAGGTCGCCCACGCACTGGTCGGCCCGCGCGCCGGGCACGGCCCGCGGTGGGCGGCGGCGGCCAGGGAGCTCGGCTACGAGGGCGAGCGCACCCACCACGGAGAGATCGCCGACGAGCTCGCGCCCTGGCTCGGCCACTGCCCGGCCGGGCACGCCCACTACCGCTACCGCAAGCCGGTGCGCGATCTCTCCTGCGGGCTCTGCGGGCGCGGCTTCTCGATGGCGAACCTGATCGCCTGGGAGCACCGCGTGATCACTCCCGCCGCACGGCGCCTCGCGGCGGCGGGCGACGGCGCGCGCACGAGCCGCCCAGAGTAACCCGATACCGTAGTTACATGGCAGTTGCGAGCGTTGTGATCCCCACGGGGCAGTGGTTGACCCCGGATGACGGCACACGCTGGTGGTTCGATTCCGGCTCCGCCGCGCTCGATTTCGCCTATACCGGCCCCATCGTGGCCGACCCCAGCGACGACTCCGGCGCCGGTGCCGAGTTGCTGCCGGCCCTGGACGACCTGCTGCAGTGGCTCGGCGAGCGCTTCGGCTCGGTGCAGGGCACGCCCCGGCCCGGCGACCTCGACGACGCCATCGGGCTGCGCGACTCGATCGCCCGGCTGGCCGTCGCCGCCGCGGCGGGCGAGGAGCTGCCGGCATCCGACATCGACATCGTCAACCTGTTCGCGGCAACCCCCGACGTTCCGCCAGCGCTGCCCGGTGGCAGCCGCCAGGCCGGGCACGCCAGCGTGCGGGTGCCGCAGGCGCTCTCGACGCTCGCCCGCGAGGCCGTGCGCCTGTTCGGGCCGGAGGCCGGCGGGCGCATCCACGCCTGCTCGGCCGATGACTGCTCGATCATCTACCTGGACACGTCGCGGGCGGGCAGCCGGCGCTGGTGCTCGATGCAGCGCTGCGGCAACCGGGCCAAGGTGCGCAAGCACCGGGCGAAGGCCGCGGCTCAGGCCGAGTAGGGCTCTACCGCTGGGCTCAGCTCAGTTGGCCGAGCACGTCCTCGAGGTCTCGGGCGGCGGCGCGCACCGCCAGTGCGATCGACGCACGGTTGTCCTCCGACAGGCGATAGCCGGGGGCGACCACCGTCACGGCCCCGACGAGCCTGTCCCTGACGTGGATGGCCGCGGCGCTCGCCCAGACCCCCTGGTCGACCTCGCCGGCGCTCTCGGCATACCCCGTCGTGCCGATCGCATCGAGGTCCTTCTCGAGTGCAGCACGCGCCGGCTTCGACAGTGCCGGGCCCACGCGTTGGAAGTACTGGGCCAGCTTCGCCGGAGAGAGCTCGCTGAGCAGGATCTTGGCTGCGGCCCCGCTGTGCAGGGGCATCAAGTTGCCCGGTTGGAATGAGATCGAGATCGGGTGGTCCGAGTCGGCGATCGCGAGGCACACGGCCGAATCGTTGACCCGCCGGAGGTAGAGCGACGTCTCCCCCGTCTCCTCGGCCAGACGGTTGAGGATCGGCTGGACCTTCGTGCGGTAATCGAAGGACGCCTCTGCGGCGCGGGCCAGCCGCAACACCTGTGGAGAGAGCACGAATCGCCCTTTGTCCCGCTCTTCGATGAGATCCATCTCCCGCAGCAGCGAGATATAGCGGTAGGCGCTCGGCACGGAGATGTCGTGGTCCTCGAGGAGGTTCTCGACGGTCAGCTCTGGCGTGTTCTCGCTGAATTGGAGGAGAATCTGGAGCGCCCGGCGGGCGCTGTCGACTCCTTTGGTGCGCTGCGGCTGCGCGTTCACGGCGTCTCCGTCTACTGGCGATCCGGCGCGCCGGCTCTCTGGGGGCTGATTAAGGCTCATATGCACTTCCTGTCTACACTATGCGTGCGCCCTGGGCATCGTGAAGTCAATTCAATTCCGCTGTGTGCTGAGCACGGCGAGCGCCTGCTCCAGACCGGCACCGACGTCGAGCTGCATGCCGAGATCCACCAGGGTCCGCCCCAGCGCCGCCAGCCCGACGATCGAGTAGAGCCCGCCCGCCGTCGGACCCATGTGCGACAGGCGCACAAGGTTCCCCGCGCCCTGGCCATGCGAGAGCATCACACCGTACACCTCCCTGGCGTGGTCTCGCACCCGCACGTTGTCGATGTCGTCCGGGAGCCGGATGGATGTGACGCAGGCCGACGCGAACGTCTCGCTCTTCGCCCAAAGCGTCAGGCCCATCGCCGTCGCGCCCGCGCGCGTCACCGCCGCGGCATCCTCGTGCCTGGCGACGACCGCGTCGACGCCCTCTTCGAGCGCCTGGTCGAGAGCCGACTCAAGTCCGTTGATGTCGCTCACGGACGGCGTGTAGGGGAAGCGGCGCCCGCCCAGCCACTTCTCCTTCCAGTCGATCAGCGACAGGTAGGAGTCGCGCGGAGCCGCCGGGTTCGCGTACATCGCGTCCCAGGCCCTCTGGCTCACAGAGATGAGGGCGACCCCGGGAGGGCCCCCGAGGCACTTCTGCGCTCCGGCGACGCACAGGTCCAGTCCCCACTCATCGGTTTCCCACGGCATGCCGAGCACCCCGGACACGGTGTCGACGTAGCTCAGGATCCCGCGGTCCCGGCAGAGCGGGCCAATCGCAGCGACATCGGTGACTGTTCCGGACGGCGTCTCGGATGCCACGAGGCAGACCATCTGGATCTCCGGGTGCAGATCAAGATAGGCCTCGACCTGGGCGGGCGAGACCGCGTCGTCGTAGCCGACCTCGATCTCGTGCAGCACCGCGCCGAAGTCCGTGATCCAGTAGCCAGTGCCCTTGCCGAAAACGCCCTGCACGAGGTTGAGCACGTGCATTCCCGGCGTGATGAGCGAGCGCAGGGCGCCCTCCAGCCCCACGATGGCCTCGCCCTGCATGAGGACGATATCGTTCGTGGTTCTGAACACCTGGGCGACCTTGCCCTGGGTGCGCTCGAATGCCGTCAGGAACTCGGGGTCGTAGTGGTAGAGGATCGGCTTGCCGAGTGCGGCCAGCGTGCGCGCGGTGACCGTGACGGGTCCGGCCGAGAGGGTGAAATCAGGTGATGCCATGATGTGGTTCCTTATCTGAAGAGGTCGGGGTCAGCGTGCGCCGCGGGTGTAGGACGTGCCCAGGGCGGGCGGGACGACCGAGGTCCGCGCGAACACGATCAGTGTGAGGATGACGACGATGAACGGGATCATCTTGATGACGTCGGCCGAGACGTTGTACCCGAGCACCTGCAGCGCCGGCCCGATGGCCACGGTGAGCCCGTAGACCACGGAGGTGATCGCCACCAGGATGATTCGACCGCGGGAGAGCATCGTGATGACGATGGCGATGAACCCGAGGCCGTTCGTGATGAACGGCGTGAACGTGGATGTGGTGATCAACGCGAGGTAGGCGCCACCCAATCCGACGAACGCACCACTCAGGAGCACGGCGTGTGAGCGGATCTTCACCACACTGCCGCCCGCGGCATCCAACGAGGAGGGCTTCTGCCCGGCGGCCCGGATGGAGAGGCCCCAGTTGGTCCGGGAGAGGAAGAACCCCGCCGCGATCACGAAGATGACCGCAACCCAGAACAACGCCGACTGCTGGAAGAGCGCCGGGCCGATCACGGGGATATCGGCGAGGAAGGGGATCTTGAACTCCGGCGGGGCCCCGAGGCTCGTGACCGACTTGGCGTTGTTCTGCAGGTAGAGCACGCTCGTGATGCCCTCGCCGATCAACGTCACGGCCAGGCCGACGACGATCTGGTTGAGCCCGAGCCACACATTGAGGACCAGCATCGCGAGGTTGCCGACCACCCCGCCCACGGCGCCGGCGAGCATGCCGAGCCAGAAATTGCCTGTCGTGAGTGTGACGATGAACCCGGTGTATGCACCGATGAGCATCACGCCCTCGATACCGAGGTTCAGCACGCCGGCCTGTTCACCGATGTTCTCCCCGACGGCGGCGAGCATGAGGGGCATCGCCTGTGCGATGACGGTAGCGATGAAGACGGTGACGAACGCCGCCGACAGCAGGTCACTCATGATTCCTTCCTTGCAGCGCCGGTCTGGAACGGCCGCGCCAGCGTGCGCCGCAGTCCAGGGGGCAGATAGCTCTGGCCGAGACGGCGCCGTTCGCCGACGTACTCGGTGATGGTCATGAAGATGAGGATGAGGCCCACAATGACGAGCAGGAAGTCGACGTTCAGCCCCGCCTGCTGTGCGGCAAGGGTCCCGCCCGTGGCGAGCACCGCGTAGAAGCCGACCAGAGGAATGGCCGCGATCGGGCTGAGGCGCGCCAGGAAGACAAACGGCATGACCGCGTCTCCGTAGTGCGGGTTCCAGTTGGCGCGCTGGTAGCTGTACTGCCCCAGCACATCGACCGCGCCGGCGAACGCGATGAGGCCGCTGGAGAGCGCGAACAACAGGATGACCATCCACGTTGAGTTGATGCCGACGTGTCGCGCGGCCTTCGGGCTTGCCCCGAAGATGTCCATCCGCAGCCCGAAAGAGGTGCGGCTGAAGACGAACTGCGCGACAACCGCGAGCACGAGCGCGATGATCAGGCCGACATGGATGCTGGTGCCTGGGATGTAGGCGAGCAGATTCTCGTCACCGATGACCGCTGTTTGAGGCTGGGGAGTCGTCGTGTCCTTGAACGGACCCTTGATGAGAAGGTTGGCGACGCCGATGCCGATGAAGGACATGACCAGCGAGGTGATGATCTCATTCGTGCCGTATCGCGCTTTGAGGATCGACGGGACGAGCGACCAGATCGCACCGACCAGGAGCGAGCCGAGGAAGATCACGATGGTCGCCAGCCAGACCGGCATGGCGTCGAAGAGGTAGGGCCCGAATCCGGATGCCACCACCGCACCGAGCAGATACTGGCCGTTGTAGCCGAGGTTCCACAGCTGCCCTCGGAAGGCCACAATGAGGCCGACCGCGACGATGAGGAGAGGAGCCATCAGCACCAGACTCCGCTGCCAGTTGGAGCCGGTGACACCGTACGTCCAGACGCCCGCAAAGAAGTCGAGGGGGTTGCTGCCCATGGCCAGGATGATCAGGCCGGCCACAACAAGTGCCAGGACGACCGGAAGCACCGACCTGACTACCTCGTCGAGGGCCTTTCGGCCTCTCTGGTGTTCAGCGCCCATCAGTGAACCCCCTCGATTGCTCCGGTCATGTATTGGCCGACCTTCTCTGCTGTCCCGGGTCCGTCGTTGGCGACGCTGCCCACGATGCGACCGCTGGAGACGATCTCGATTCGGTGTGAAAGCTCGACGAGCTCATCCAGGTCGGTGGACAGCAGGAGCACCGACCCGCCCTTCGCAGCGAAATCGATGAGGATCTCGCGAACAAGATGCACGGTCTTGAGGTCGAGTCCATACGTCGGTTTGTTCACGACGACCAACTGCGCGCCGTTCGTGAGTTCGCGCGCCAACAAGATCTTCTGGATGTTGCCGCCAGACAGCGTGCCCGCACGGGTCGCCGGTGACGGCGTTCGGATCTCGTACTTTGCTATCTGGGCGGCCGCCTCGGCGTCCACCGCCTTGCGCTGGATCTGGCCGAAGCGCCAGAAGGGCCGTTGCCCGATGCGCTTGACCACAAGGTTCAGGGCGACAGACATCGAGCCGATGGTGCCCTCGTGCAGGCGGTCGTCCGTCACATAGCGAATGCCGAGCTGTTGGCGTCTGCGCACGCCCAGCCGCGTCACGTCTTCGCCATCGAAGTTCACCCGTCCGGCGTGCGCGGTTCGCTGGCCCGCGACAACCTCAGCCAACGCCCCCTGACCGTGTCCATCGATTCCGGCGATTCCGAGGATCTCGCCCTCGTGCAGCTCGAGGGTGACGTCGCTGACTTCGACGTCGCGGCTGTTGCCACGACTGGAGACCCCGGCGAGTGACAAGCGCACCGCCCGGCGGTCCAGATCGATCGCCTGGATCTCCCTCGTCGCGGCGGTGGCACCCGCGAGCTCGGCGGCATCGGCGCCCACCGTGGCGATGTCCTCGCCGAACATCGCGCTGAGGATGGCATCCTGTGCTTGCTGCTCATCGTAGGAGGCGAGCTCCTCGACCGAGATGTGGCCGACGTTGCGCCCGCCGCGAAGTACGGTGACACAGTCGCCCATCGAATACGCCTCGCGCAGCTTGTGGGTGATGAAGACAACGGCGAGCCCTTGGCGCTTCACACGGTCCACGCTTTCGGCAAGGTGCTCGATTGCCTGCGGGGTGAGCATCGACGTCGGTTCGTCCAGGATGAGCAGGCGGCTGCCCTTCCAGATGGCCTTCGCGATCTCCACCTGCTGCTGCTGCCCGAGCCCGAGGTCGGAGGCGAGCACGTTTGGGTCGATCTGGGCTCCGAGAAGCTCCGCGAGCTCATCGAGACGCTCGACGGCACGCTTCTTCTCGAGCATCAGCCCGGACTCGCCGAGCATGAGGTTCTCCAGCACGGTGAAGGCGGGCACCAGGGTGGAGTGCTGGTGCACAACTCCGATGCCATAGTCGACGGCGACCTTCGGCGAGTTGATCGCCGCCGGCACTCCATTGATGGCGATCGTGCCTGAGTCGGGCTGTTGCATGCCGGCGAGGATGCTGATGAGCGTCGATTTACCGGCGCCGTTCTCTCCGAGCAGGCAATGGACCTGCCCGCTCACGATGTCGAGAGAGATGTGGTCGTTGGCAACGACCCCGGGAAAAGCCTTGGTGATCCCTCTGAGGGAGATCACGTCCGGCGCAATCGGTGTAGTCAAAGAATTCTCCTGGCAGGAAGGCGATGGAGGTGGAGCTGTCGGCGGTCACGTCGTGACCGCCGACAGCTCGCCTGGTGGCGGCGCAGCTGCGGCTGTGGGGCTCAGGCGCCCTTCGCAGCGACGACTGCCTTGACCTCGTCGGCCGATTCGGCCGGCGTCGGCACAATCGAGCCATCGATGATTCCCGCCTTGGCGGCGTCGATGGCGGCGAGGATCTCCGCGGTCAGGTTGTCGGTCTGCTGCAGCGTCAAGCCCTCGTTGCCGACGGTCAGCTCGTAGCCGGCTGAGCCGAAGGTGCCGGCTTCGACGTCCTTGATCGCCTGCACGTAGGTGGGTCCGTAGTTCCAGAGCACCGAGGTGAGGAGCACGCTCGGGTCGTTGAGCCCCGAGGTGACATCTCCGATGTCGGCGATGTACTTCACGCCAGGGGCAGCCTCGACGGCCTGCAGGTATCCGTGCGTCGCACCGTCTCCCATACCGAAGATGACGTCTGCACCTGCAGCGATGAGCTGCTCGGTGGCGGTCTTGCCGCCGGCGGCGTCGGCGTACTCGGCCGGGCCGACGGAGGTGTAGAGCACCTGGATCGACGGGTCGACGCTGTACACGCCCTCGGCGAACCCTGCCGACATCTTGAACCAGTTGATGTCGTCTGCAGACACCACGATGCCGATCGTGTTGCTCGTCGTCGTCATCGCGGCGGCGATGCCCGCGAGGTAGCCGCCCTCCTGCGCATGGGTCTTGGTGACGGCGATCTGTCCGGGGATGTTCTCGCCCGCATCCTGGATGAGAATCGGCGTCTGCTTCGCCCGTGCCACGCTTGTGCCGGCAACGCCGTAGCCGGATGCGTGGGCAACCACGAATTGTGCGCCGCTGTCGATCACCTGGCCGAGGACGGTCTCGGCATTGTCCCAACCGGCATCCGGCACCAGGGTCACGTCGATGCCGAGCTCTGCGGCGGCCGCCTCCGCCCCGACCAGTCCGGCCTGGTTCCAACCGAAGTCGGATTCGTTCTCTGGGGCGACGAGGGCGAACGCGGTGACAGTGGTGCCCGCCGTCGAGCTCGGTTCGGCGGCGGGGGTGTCGCCGCCGCGGCCTCCTGCACAGCCTGCGAGGCTGAGGGCGAGTGCGCCGGCGGTCGCCACGATGGCGAAACGGGTAGCCGTGCGGCTTCCGGCGGCAGTGCTGAGTGTAAACATTGATGAAGTCCTCTCCAGTAGGGTGCCCCATGTCCGTTGTGTTTTGAGGTGCTGTCTTCTCACAATGTGCGGGGTAGGCGCTACAGTATGAGAAGAATGATGGCCGCGTCAACGATGACGCAAAGGTTTTACTCCCCCGAAACACATGCCTCAGATGATGTGAGGGTAAGGAGGTTCCCATGAACCGGTACCACGCACTCCTCCCGCTCGCCGCCGCAGCCGCGCTCGCGCTCGTCGGCTGCTCCAGCCCGCCGCCGCTCTCCGCGCAGGACTCCGCGGCCCTCGAAACCTTGGCCGCCGTGGCAGGCCCCACGTCGAACGTGAGTGCGCACCGCATCAGCTCGACCGAGTGCTGGCTGCCCTCTACGCACGCCATCGAGGACGCGGCCGTCGACAGCAGCACACTCTGGCGCGTGATCTGCAGGGTGCACTACACAGACGAAACCGGCGAGCGCTACCAGGACGCGACCTGCATCGGCGACTTCGCGCTGGAGCCCATGCTCGATCACTGCTATCGCTGGGCCCACTATGACTTCGCGCCCGCCTTCGAGGACTTCCCCGCTGTGACCGCGAGCTGAGCGAAGCGGCGCCGGAGGGGGCCAGTGTTTCCCGCACATTAATTACTCGGGAAGCTCTTGACACCACCAAATCCATTCTCATAACGTAAGCACTCATTAACGCATTATGAGAATTGAAGCGGAAGTGAGGTCACGATGCCCGATCCCAAGGTCTACCTGCTTGACGGTGGAACGCTCGTCATCGACGAGTCAGATGTGCATTGGCACATCAATGCCGGGAACCCTGTCCGGTTCCCTGTCTACAGCGTGCTCATCGAGCATCCCGACGCCTTGATCCTCTTCGACACCGGCTTCGACCTGGACCACGTCAACAAGGTTCTTCCGTTCGAGCTTCCAGAGCAGACCCCGGAGCAGACTATCCCTGCCCAGCTCGCGAAGGCCGGCTTCACGCCTGAGGACGTCGACATCGTCGTCAACTCGCACTTCCACTTCGACCACGTGGGTGGCAACAAGTACCTCACCAACGCGAAGACCCTCGTGCACAAAGAGGAGCTGCGCCACGCCAAGGTTCCCGAGCCCTTCGAACGCCTCGGCTACTCCGACCTCTCCTTCGACCACCCGGGCGTGAACTACACCCCGGTCGCCGGCGACTTCGAGATCGTTCCGGGCGTCTGGCTCTTCGAAACGCCTGGGCACACCATCGGGCACTACTCGCTGATGGTCGAGATGGAGCAGGAGAAGAGCATGCTCTTCTGCGGCGACGCGGCATACACCCGCACCACGCTCGAGAAGGAGTGGATTGCCGGCTTCCACCTCGACCCGACTAAGTCCGTCGAGGCCATCCGCCGCCTCAACTACCTGGCGCGCACCAAGAACGCAGACCTGTACCCGTCACACGAGCTCGAGCCCTACCTGGGTTGGAAGCTCGCGCCGGAGTATTACGGCGGCAACTAGGCGTCACCAGAGGCGGCCACCCACAGTGGTCTGCCGCTCGCAGCACACCCCAGCATCCATCAGAGAGGACCACCCCACATGGCCAAGTCAGAACAGCGCGTCGCGCTCGTCACCGGAGCAGCACAGGGCATCGGCGCCGCCATTGCCGCCGAGCTCGCCGCAGAAGGCCTCAAGGTCGTCGTCGCAGACATCAACGGTGATGGCGCGCAGGCCGTGGCAGATCGCATCGGCGGCGTGGCGAAGACGCTCGATGTGAGCAGCCCCGAACAAGTGTCGACCGTCGTCGGTGAGATCGTCGACGAGCTCGGTCGCATCGACGTCCTGGTGAACAACGCCGCGCTCGTTCCGCTGACGCCCTGGGCGGAGATCAGCTTCGAGGAGTGGCGCCGCGTCATGTCGGTGAACGTCGACGGTGTCTACCTCGTCACCCACGCCGTCACCGCCGTCATGGGCGAGGCCGGCTACGGCAGGATCGTCAACATTGCATCGAACACTTTCGTTGCCGGAACACCCAACTGCGCGCACTACGTCGCCACCAAGGGCGCATCCATCGGTCTGGTGCGCGCACTTGCCGGCGAGCTCGGCCCGCTCGGGATCACCATCAACGCGGTCGCCCCCGGCATCATCGCGAGTGAAGGGGTGCTCTCGAGCGCCCACCAACACGGCTTCGACTACGTCGTGCCGATGCAGGCGATCAATCGCCGCGGAGTGCCGTCCGATGTCGCCCCCGCGGTCGCATTCCTCGCGTCTGAGAAGGCCGAGTGGATCACGGGCCAAACGCTCGTGGTCGATGCCGGACACACCCGCAACTAGATCGTGGAGCACATCGACGTCTTGATCGTCGGGGCCGGCTCAGCCGGAAGTGTCCTGGCGAATCGGCTCAGCGCCGACTCGTCTCGCCGCGTCACCGTTGTGGAGGCCGGCGAGCGAGTCACAGATCCAGAGATGCGCAGGCCAGAGCTGTGGCCCCGGATACACGGCCGATCCTACGATTGGAGCTATCGGACCACGCCGCAGCCCGGGCTCGCGGGCCGCAGCCTGGACTGGGCTCGGGGCAGGGGCCCCGGCGGCTCCAGCCTCGTGCACGCCATGGCCCATATGCGTGGCTGCCGCGCCGACTTCGACCGCTGGGTCGCGGCGACCGGCGACGAGCGCTGGTCCTGGGACTCCCTGCTTCCCTTCTTCATCAGATCGGAGACGTTCTCCGGCGGTGCAGATGCCGTGCACGGAGACGCCGGGCCGCTTCCGGTGATGCTCCCCGGCGACGACGTGTCGAGCCCGTTGGTGCAGGACTATCTCGCCGCCTGGCAAGCGCTCGGCGTACCCGGCATCTCGGACCACAACGGTGGCGAGATGCTGGGCGCGACCCGGAACTCGCTCACCATTCGAGGCGGGGAGCGGGTCACTGTGTCCGATGTATACCTCGACCCCGTGCTCGGGCGCCCGAACCTCACCCTGCTCACCGGCGCGACGGTGCACCGCCTGCTGATTGTTGATGGCCAGGTCATCGGCGCCCAGATCGAGCGAGACGGAGCAGAGGAGACGCTCTTGGCCGACGAGGTGATCCTGGCGGCGGGCTCGATCGGCGATCCGCTTTTGCTCATGCGCTCCGGCGTCGGCGATCCCGAGGTGCTCAGGGCGGCCGGCGTCGATGTTGTGCTCGAATCGCGCGGCGTCGGTCGGAATCTGCATGATCACCTGTTGGGCGCAGGGAATCTCTATCGTGCGCGTCGCCCTGTTCCCGCCACGAAACTGCAACTCTCCGAATCGATGACATACCTCTCGCTCGCCGGCCTCGGCGAGACCCGGGGGGCGGCAGACATCGTTGTGGGTTGCGTCGTGGGCCTGAGCGCCTCGGAGTCGTTCGTCGGCTCTGCAGCGGACCAGCTGGACGTCGGCGAGGGATACACCTTGCTCTTCGGCGTCACCAATCCCAGCAGCCGCGGCTCTCTCAGAATCAGCGGCCCCCATGTGTCGGACGAGCCCGTCATCGATCCGAACTACCTCGACACGGAGCACGACCGTGAGATGTTCAGAGCGGCGCTCGAGCACGCACGCCTCGTCGGGTCATCCGATGGCCTGTCGATGTGGCGTGACGAGGAGATCCTGCCCAACTCGTCGGTGACGACAGATGAGGATCTCGCCGACTTCATCGCCCGAGCGGCGATAACGCACCATCACCCGGTCGGCACGCTCAGCATGGGCGCCGCCGAAGACGCTCCCGTGACGCCGGAATTGCGCTTCCGAGGCCTGCGGGGTCTGCATGTCGTCGATGCCTCCGTCATCCCGTCCATCACGGCCGGGCCGGTGCACGCCGCTGTGCTTGCGATTGCGGAGTCTTTCGCGGACTCGTTCACCAGATAGGCAGAACGCCGGCTCACCCGTGGACGGGCGAGCCGGCGTTCTGTGCTGCCTGCTAGACGTCGGCGCCCAGGAAGAGACGCTGCGCCGTGCGGTGCATGACGTCCTCGAGGGCGTCGCCCTCGAGACCGCTGAGCTGCACCTTGAGCTGTTCCACCTTCGGCTCGTGCCAGGGGCCGTCGGAGCCGTACATCACCCGGTCGGAGCCGACCTTCTGCACCGCCTCGAAGATCTTCACGCTCATCGGCATGCCGCTGGTCTCGAGCCAGACGTTGGGGTGGCGCTCGGCCACCTTGATCGAGGCGTCGATGTAGATGATGTTGCCGTGGCCCATGTGCCCGAGGATGATCTTCGCGTCCTCGTAGCGGGAGATGAGCTCCTCAATGCTCCAGGGTAGGGAGAAGATCGGGTGCCCGCAGTGGATCAGGGCGGGCAGGTCGCGCTCGATCAACAGTTCGATGATCGGCCACACCATGGGATCGTCGGGGTGGAAGCCGTCCATCAGAGGGTGCAGCTTGACGCCCCGGAACTTCGGGTCGTCAAGGAAGTCCCGCAACTCGGGCAGCGGGTCGCCGAGCTTCGGGTTCGCCCAGTACAGGCCGTACGCGCCGGGGATCTCCTGGATCACCCGCTGCACCATCGCGTTGTCCTGGTGGAAGATCATCGCGTTGTCGATGTTGTTGTCGACGAGGTACCCGGCCAGGCTGTCCTCGTCGAGGTTCACGCCGAAGGTCGGGAAGGCCCCGACATGCATGTGTGCGTCGGTGATGGGCATGCGCTGCCTCCTAGTCGCGGGAGAAGTGGGCGACGAAGCGCGCCTGCTCGATGATCGACTCGCCGTGCTGCGCGAGGAACTCCTCCCGGTTGGGGGCTCCTTCGACGGGCGTTCCCAGTGCGTACAGGGTGAAGTAGTAGTGGTGCTGGCCGTGGCCGAAGGGCGGCTGCGGGCCGGAGTATGACGCCTCGCCCAGGCCGTTCGGGCCCATGCGCACGCCGGGCGCCCCGAGGTCGAGGGTCGTGGCGTCGGCCGGGATGCCGTAGACCACCCAGTGGGTGAAGCCATGCGTGAGCGGGGCGTCCGGGTCGTTGAGGATGAGGGCGAACTCGACGGTGCCCTCTGGCGCGCCCTCGATGGCGATGGCGGGAACGAGGTTCTCCTCGTCTGCGGTGAACTGGGGCGGGATGCGCTCGAGGCTGCCGAAGTCGGGGCTGGAGACGGCAAGTTTGTCGATGAAGAGGGGCATGGCTAGTCCTTTCGGATACGGGCGCCGAGCACGCGGTCGAGCTCGGCGGTGACAAGGTCAGGGAATTCTTCTGGAATGTAGTGGTCGGCTCCGTCGACGACGACCCAGCGGTCGCCGGGACGGTCGGTGATCGCGGCGTCCCAGGCCGCCTCGCTGACGATGCGGCTCTCCGCACCGCGGAGGTGCACCATCGGCGCCCGCACGGAGCGGAACGCGTCGTCCCACGGGGTGCGGAAGCCGTCGATCAGCTGGCGCATGGCCTCGGGATCCGCGTGGGGCACCAGCGTGCCGTCGGCCTGCGCGGCGTACCCCCAGCGCGCGCGGCGCTCGACGGCTCCGGGCAGGATCGCGGTGTAGCGGGCGCGCAGGTAGGCCTCGACCTCGGCGGTGGAGCGGAACGAGCGGAACCCGCCCGCCACTCGCACCTCGAGCTCGTCGAGCACCTCGGGTTCCACGTAGGGCGTGTAGTCGACGACGACGACACCCGTCACGCGGTCCGGGTGGAGCGCGCCAACGAGCCAGGCGTTGCGGCCGCCCAGGGAGTGCCCGGCCACAACCGCCTGCCCGATGCCGAGCGCATCCAGCACGGTCACGACGTCACCGGCGAAGTCACGGCCGGTGTACCCGGTCGACGGTTTGTCGCTCCGCCCGTGCCCGCGCTGGTCGATGGCGATCACCGTCGCGTGGTCCTCCAGTCCGTCGCCGATCTGCTCCCACACCGCATGGTTCGCCGAGGTTCCGTGCAGGAGCACGACCGCCGGCCCGGAACCACGAACCCGGAAGGCGATGTCAACATCAGCCCCCCGGGTGCGCAGCAGGCCGTCGCCGATCTCTTCGATCCCGACAGCGAGGGTCATTACACGTTCGGGATGGAGGAGAGCGTCTTGCGCGCCGCGATGAGACCCGTGATGATCTCCTTGCGCTTCGCGTCGACGTCGCCCTCGCCGTACTCGTACATGCCGCCACCCGACTTGAAGCCGAGCTGGCCCGCAGCGATCTTGTCTTTGATGAACTGCGGGGTGTCGGTGCTCACGTCGAGTTCCTTGTTCAGGTAGCTCGAGACAGCCTGATAGATGTCCAGGCCGGCCATGTCGAGCAGACGCGTCGGCCCGACCACGGAGAGCTTGTACCCAATGCCCCACTTCACGCAGGCGTCGAGACCCTCCGGCGTGACGATTCCCTCCTCGAGCAGTGCCATGCACTCGCGGAGGATCGCGTAGAGGACGCGGTTCTCGACGAATCCGGGGATCTCCTTCTCGACAACGGGGGTGTAGTTGAAGGCCTTCACGATCTCGACCAGCTTGTCGACGAGCGCGAGGTCGGTTGCCTGACCGGGGATGATCTCGATCATCGGGATGAGGTGCGGCGGGTTCGACCAGTGCATCCCGATCAGCCGTCCGGGGTGAGACATGCTCTCTGCCATCGTCGTGATCGGGATGCCGGAGGTGTTCGTGGCGATGATCACGTCGTCACCGACGCGCGCCTCGATGTCGGCGAACACCTTCTGCTTCAGCTCGAGCTTCTCTGGCACGGCCTCGATGATGAGCCCGGTGCCCGCGAGGGCCTCATCGAGATCCGTGCCGAAGCTGACCGATCCGCCGGGAACCGTTGGAGATCCGACGGCCTCGAGCACACCGGTGACGATGCCGTAGGCGGATTCGGCACGCGCGATCGCCTCATCGGAGATGTCGTAGAGCCGCACGGTCGCGCCGGCCCTGGCCAGGGTCGCTGCGATACCCGGGCCCATGGTGCCTGATCCGATAACGGTGGCGATGGTGGGAAGACTTGTCATCTGTTTACTCTTTCTCGCGTTGTGTGAATCAGATTGCGGGCGGGAGGCCGATGGGCGAGATGCCGATGCCGAATGCGGCCTCGACGCGTTCAAGCCGTCGGTTGAAGTAGGTCCAGAAGTTGTGCTGGGCCTTGGCGGGATAGATGCGATCGAACTTCTCCCTGGTTTCCTCCTGATCGGGCTCGATCGGGGTGAAGCCGGAAGACTTGAGGTCGACCTGGAAGCGGGCTGCCTTCTCCAGGAAGATGCCGGTGAGCGTCACCTCCGCGACTGTGCTGCCGACGAACGCCACGCCATGGTTGGCGAGGAGGACGGCCTGCGCGCTGCCGAGCGTCTTCGCAGCGGCAACGCCCAGCGGCACGGTGGTGATGATGTGGCTGGTCTCCGCGAACCGCGGCACGCCGTCGTACGCGAACCAGACCCCGTGGTTGTTGTAGGGCTTCAGGGTCTCCTCCGAAGCGCCGAGAACGGTGGCGAAGTGCGAGTGCGAGTGACCGACGAAGTTCACGTCGGGGCGCGCCTTCAGGATCTCGGCGTGCAGCGGCCACTCCAGGTGGCGCAGTCCTGTTCCCTCCAACACGTTTCCGTCGAAGTCGATGAGAATGAAATCGTCACCCTCGACCTCGCTCAGCGCCAGGTTGCCGCGCTTCAGCCAGAGGCCGCGCCCGAAGGGGTCGCGGAAGGACAGATGCCCCATCGACATGTCGCCGTGGCCCTCCAACTCCAGAATCCGGTGCGCGCGCGCCACATCGGCCAGGATGCTGGCGATGGACTGGTCCTCGTAGTACTGCGTGTGCGAATAGGTCACTCTGGCTCCTTCGGTGTTCGTGGAATCGGTGCTGCTAGCGGGCGAGGACGTCGGCGACGGTGATCCCGCCGACGCGGGCGTTCAGGCGGCCACCGGTGGCCACCGCGGCGATGATGACGATCTCGTCCGGCCGCGGGGCATCCGGCAGGGTGATCGTCATCGCGTCGTAGTGCGAGCGCACGTAGACCTCGTGCTTGTACGCCAGCGGGATGTCGATCGAGGTGCCGGCGGCCCCTGACTTCGTCACGGACGAGATCCAGGCGTCGCCACCGCCGATGGCGTCGCGGAACGCGTTGCCGAACACCGTCGTCACGCAGGCCACGACGTGCTCCTGCTCGCCGTTCAGGCCGGCGATGCCACCCTTGCCATAGCTCTCGGCGGCGCGTCCGCCCAGGAGTGCGAGGGCACGGCCGCCGAGCTCTGTTCCGAGGCTGGGGCTCGGGTCGATGAGGGGGGACAGATCCTCGACCCACTGACCCGCGAACGGGTTCTGCAGAACGACCGCGACGGCGGCCTTGATGAGGGGCTGGGCGGGCGCCGGGCCGAGCTCATGCGTCGATTCCTGCACGAAGGAGTGCCAGGCGCGGACCTTGTAGAAGTGATCGATAGTCATAGTTATGCCTTCACCGTGTGTCGATTGGGATCAGTGGGGTTGTAAAGCGCGGTTTCGATGCTGTCGCCGACGAACTGATTGCCCTGGGACATGGCCCGGGTGTCAGCGTACTGTTGCGAGCGATCCTGCACCCGGTCCGTAAACGGACGCTCCAGCCGCTCCCATTCCTTGAGTGCCTCTGGCATCTCGGCGGCGCCGGCTGCGGTGGCCGCGACGGCCAGCGTCCACGCGTTCTGCATCGCTGCGCCGGCGCCCTGGGCGAGCGCAGGGCACATTGCGTGTGCCGCGTCACCGATCAGGGCGACCTTTCCGTCGGTCCAGGACTCCAGCCGCGTGGTCTGGTAGCCGTAGTACTTGCCCGGGGTCTTGGCCGCATCTGCCAACACGGGGGCGAGCTGGGGGAAGACGGCGGTCCAAAGGTCGAGGTCGATCGGCACCCGGGATCCATCGGCATCCGCCGCAGGCGACATCAATGCGATGTAGAGCTCGTCTTCGTTGGCCGGGGTGTAGAGCACCCGCAACACCCGCGGATCAAGGTTCCAGAAGTCGATGACGTTGTCCCACTCGGTGTCCGGTTCGAGCGCCTGAAGCTCTGCCTTGCGGCGGGGCACCAGGAAACGCGTGATTCCGTCGCGCGAACGCTCGCGCTTGAGCGGAATCTCCAGCGAGTCCCGCACGGCCGACCCCACACCGTCGGCGCCGATGATGAGATCAGCCTCGGCCGTGTCGCCGTTCGTGAAGCTGATCTTCCCATCCGGCGTTGCGCCTGCGACCTCGGAGCCAGCCAATACCTGCACGCCCGCCTCCCGCGC
Source organism: Microterricola pindariensis (assembly GCF_002936985.1). Lineage (GTDB taxonomy): Bacteria > Actinomycetota > Actinomycetes > Actinomycetales > Microbacteriaceae > Microterricola > Microterricola pindariensis. Next base: position 97,876 of record NZ_MPZN01000005.1, read on the forward strand.
GGCGCAGAGCAGCGTCTCGAAGAGGTGGGAGCGCGTCATCGTGCGCCAGCTGATTCCGTCGAGTGTCTCCTGCGACTGGATCACGTTGTTCATCCGGGTCTCGTACGCCGGCGGCGTCATGGAGCGGGACATGAGGTCGTGCGTGGCGCCGAGCTTGTCGATCACCTGCAGGCTGTTGTTCCAGACGACGATTCCCGCGCCCTCGGTTCGCAGCTCGGGAGCACGCTCGTGCACTCGAACACTCCAGCCCATCCGAGCCAGCGCTGTGGCGGCGGTGAGCCCTGCGAATCCCCCGCCCGATATCTCGGCGTGGCGTTGGTGTTCGGCCATGTTTTGTTCCCCTCGCTTGGTGGCTCGCGACGAACCAATTGCTTCACAAATTCTTATATTCTGAGGATCGTTTCTCGCAATAGTAGAGATTGTGGCATCACGGCGGAACTGGGCGCAAGAGTTCTTGACCGATTTCCCGAACCTTTTACACGCTGGAAACACCTGCGGCGGGGAGCACGCCACGCAGACCGAATGCGGCACAAACGGCCCAGGTCAGGCATTTCTGTGGGCGCAGAGGTTGGCAGACCGACCCCTCGGGCCGCAGAGAGGCGTGCAGTGCCGCCCCGCAGGCCGGGAGGCTCCGCTGCAACTCGGAGGGCAACACGACGGGCGTCGCCCGGGGATGTCCGGCGTCAGGCCGGCACCGCGCCTGGGCGCCGCAGGGTTCGGAGGTCGAGCCGAGCGCGGCTTCGACCACGCCGCATGACGGCAGAAGCCGCCCTTGGACGCTCAGCCGCGCAGCAGCAGCGCCTGCTCCTCGGTGTCCAGTGCGCCTGCCGCGCGGATCAGCGCCGGGGCGACGCCTGCCGCCACGAGCTGCTGGGCCGAGGCGCTGGCCGTCAGCAGGTGGGCGACCGCTCCGCGCAGCCCGGTGAAGGCGGCGCAACTGGCGGCGGCCTCCGGCGAGCAGTAATCGGTGCCGAGGGTGGCCAGCGCGTCGATGACGGCGCCAGCGGCCAGCTGGTCCTCGACGGCGAAGCGCACCGCGCCGTGCTCCGGCTCCCCCGCGGCGAGGATCGCGATCATGGCGCGGCGGCCGAGCCGGTGCTGCAGATCGGTGATCCAGCGCGCGGTGGCTGCCGCGGTCGCGAATCCGGCGCCGAGCACCGGGATGCCGGTCGGGAGCAGGTCGAGGATGCCGCTGCGCTCGTGCCCGCCGGTGTGCTGGAGGTCGGGGCCCAGGACGTCGACCCAGACGACCACGTCGGCGCCCGGAGCGATGCGGGCGGCTCCGGCGACGCCCCAGTCGAAGCGCACCTGGTACTTGGCCTGGGCGGTGGGGGCGGGCGGGATGTCGGCTGTGCTCACCGTTCTATGGTGGCATGCGCGCGCGACGCGCAGCGTCGCGAAAGGCGGCAGCCCAGTCCAAGGCAACCTGTGGACAGTTACCGGTGCTTGCCGGGTTTCGACAGGCTCAACCAGCGCGGGCTCAGCCGACGATGATGTCGAGCTCGACGCCGCCGCAGCGGGCGCGCTCCAGCTCGGCGAGCCGGCCGCCGCGCACCGCGTCGCCGGTGGTGTGCGCGGCGTCCGTGGAGAGCACCACCCGGCCGACGCCGTTGACGAGCGTCACCGGCTCGCCGAGGGCGCTGAGGCGCGGCAGGAGCTGGCGCTCGACCGAGTCGATGAGCATGTCGAGGCCGGCGACGCCGACGAAGTCGCCGTCGATGTGAACGGGGGCCGCGACGGTGACCGTGTACTCGTCGCTGCAGAGGTAGTCGACGTGCGGCCCGGCGACGTGCGGGGCGCCCGTCATCATCGGCACCCGGAACCACTCGAAGTCGCTGTAGTCGATGAACTCCTTGTTCACCGACTGGGCGGCGAGCACGAGCTTGCCGCGGTCATCGCCCTGCCACCAGGAGAGGTGGTTGCGCGCGCCGGTGAGCAGGTCGACGGCGGCGATGAAGCCCGCGCCGTAGACGCGCGCCTCGACCAGGGCCAGCGCGGCGTGGGCGTGCGGTTCGACGAGCAGGTCGAGCTGGGCGGCCGTCAGCGCCCCCGAGCCCTTGGCCGCGGCGAGCTGGCCGCCGAGGACCTGTGCGGCCTCTTCCAGCACGCTGATCGGGGCACGGAAGTATTCGGACACGATCTCGGTCGCACGGGTGGCCGTGGAATGTGTCGTCGTCACCATGGCGTCGCGCTCCCGTCGTCACCGCCTCGTAGCCGTGATCGTCGGAGCTTATCGAGAGAAGGGAGCTCCCTGCCAACTCACGCCGTCTGCGCTTGGATCGCGATGAGCGCGTCGATGACGGCATCCACCATCTGCTCTGTGGCGTCGACGGCGCCCGGCGCATCGCCCCGCTCGACGGCGTCGATCACGGCCAGGAGCAGCGCGCGCTCGGTGCCGCGGTGCTCGCTCACGGTGTCGACCAGCCGCAGCAGCGGCGAGATCTCGGCCTGCAGACGCATCTGCTCCCGTGTCAGCCGGGCCGACTGGCTGAGCGCCACGAGCTCGATCTGCACGTCATCCAGGGTGCGCCGCCACTGCTCGAGGTCGCCCTCGTCGAGGCGGTCGAAGCGGGTGCGCAGCGCCTGCACCTCCGAGGGCACCGCACGGCGGGCGGCGAGGCGCACGCAGGCGGCGGTGATCGCCGCGTAGTGGGCGCCGAGGTCGCGCAGCGACAGCCGCGAGGCAGTGCGCAACGACTCGCGCGCATGGCTGATCGGGTCGGCGCCCTCCGCCACGAAACTGCCGCCGTTGCGCCCGCGCCGGGTGACGACCAGCCCGCGGGCCCGGAGGCCGAGCAGCGACTCCCGTACCGTGGCCGGGGCGACACCGAAGGTGCGCGCGAGCTCGGACTCGGATGGCAGGCGCTCCCCTGCGCGGAGCAGCCCGCCGGTGATGGCATCGGCAAGCCGGCGCTCGACGAGCTCAGCACGGCCGGCATCGCCGATCGACTGGAACAGCGCGCCCTCCAAACGGCGCGGAACCATCGACCGATCAGCCTGCGGCTCTGCCACGACTCCCCCGTTCTGAACCCCCGAGCCATCGCGCCCCGCGTCTAGCGCGCGGGGTCCACGTGATTCCGGCGAGTCCACCGCTCAATTCTGACACCGAACACGCGCAAACAACGCATTCTCGACACGCCCCCGAAACGAGCTTGAAATATGACATCTGGTTCTATAGGTTAACACTCACCTTTGAGTTCACCGCCGATCTAAGGAGTCCGCACAGTGCGCGCGTCCGCTCAGCAAGCCCCGTCCGTCTCGGACTCCCCCCGGTCCCTTCCAGGCACGGTGACCCTCCGTCAGGTCGCGAAGCGTTTCGGCGAGTTCTCGGCGGTGGAGCAGCTCGACCTCGAGGTGCAGCCCGGCGAGTTCCTGTCGATGCTCGGCCCGTCCGGATCCGGCAAGACCACGGTGCTGCGCATGATCGCGGGCTTCGAGACCGTCACCAGCGGCAGCATCCACCTGAGCGGCACCGACGTCACCCAGACCCCGCCGCACTCCCGGCCCGTGAACACGGTGTTCCAGGACTACGCGCTCTTCCCGCACCTGACCATCGCCGAGAACGTCGGCTACGGCTTGCGCGTCGGCGGCACCAACCGCACCGACCGCGAGGCCCAGGTGCGCGCCTCCCTCGAGCAGGTGCGCCTCTCGGCCGTCGCCGACCGCCTGCCGCACCAGCTCTCCGGCGGCCAGCGCCAGCGCATCGCGCTGGCCCGCGCCCTCATCATGCGCCCGCAGGTGCTGCTGCTGGACGAGCCGCTCGGCGCGCTCGACAAGCAGCTGCGCGAGGAGATGCAGATCGAGCTCAAGCAGATCCAGCGCGAGGTCGGCATCACCTTCATATTCGTCACGCACGACCAGGAGGAGGCGCTGACGCTGAGCGACCGCGTCGCCGTGTTCAACAACGGCCGGATCGAGCAGATCGGCAGCGCCCGCGAGGTCTACGAGTTCCCGAAGACCGAGTTCGTCGCGCGCTTCCTCGGCCTCTCCAACCTGATCCGCGGAACCGAGCCGGGCGCAGAGCTCGTCAGCGTGCGCCCGGAGCGGGTGCGGCTGAGCGCGGCCGACACGGCGGCCGCCCCCGGCGAGACCTCGTTCCTCGGCACGGTCGCCGAGGCCGTCTACACCGGCCCGACCACCCGCTTCCTCGTCGACACCGAGGACGGCCAGCGCCTCACCGCCGAGCGTGCCAACGACCACCACCCGAGCGCCGAGACCGCATTCGGCCGGGGCGACCGCGTGCGCGTCGGCTGGACGGCCGATCACGCGACGCGCGTCGCCTGAGCGGCGCCGCCGCGGCCGGCATCCCCACAGCCAGCACCACAGCAACACAGCAGCACCCACTGCAGCACCCACAGCACCACTCACTCACTAGAAGGAGCGATTCCATGCGATCAAAGATGTTCACAGGGCGACCCAAGATGCTCGCGGGGGCAGCGTTCGTCGCCGCAGCCGCACTCGTCCTCACCGGCTGCAGCGCCGGCGACGACACGGCAGGCAGCGGTTCGACCGGCGGCCTCAGCATCGACGTCCCCGATGTTGCCATGCACTCCGCGATGGGCGACATGGAGAAGGAGCTCAACATCGTCGCGTGGAGCGGCTTCGTCGAGCCTGCCTGGAGCGACCAGTTCACCGCCGACACCGGCTGCACGGTCAACCGCCGCGTCGCCGGAACCAGCGACGAGATGGTGCAGCTCATGCGCACCGGCGACTACGACCTCGTGTCGGCATCCGGCGATGCCAGCCTGCGCCTGATCGCCGGCGGCGACGTCGCCCCGATCAACCTCGACCTCGTGCCGAACTTTGGCGACGACATCGTGCCCGGCATGAAGGGCCAGATCTACGACACGATCAACGGCAAGTCCTACGGCGTGCCGATCGGCCGCGGCGCCAACATCCTGCAGTACAACAGCGAGGTCGTCACCGAGGCGCCCACCAGCTGGGACGTCGCCTGGGAGGCCGACAGCCCCTACGCCGGCCAGATCATCGGCTATGACGCACCGATCTACATCGCGGATGCCGCCGTCTACCTGATGGCGCACCAGCCGGAGCTCGGCATCACCAACCCGTACGCCCTGGACCAGACCCAGCTCGACGCCGCGATCAAGCTGCTCAAGCAGCAGAACAAGATCGTCTCCGAGTACTGGGCCGACCCGGCCGCACAGATCACCTCCTTCATGGGCGGCACCACCAACCTCGGAACCTCGTGGGAGATCCTGCGCAAGCTGACCGGCGACGAGAAGTTCAAGAGCGTTCTGCCCGCAGAGGGCTCGACCGGCTGGTCTGACGCCTGGATGATCGGCGCCGAGTCGAAGAGCCCCAACTGCGCCTACGCGTGGATGGACTACACCAGCTCGCCCGAGGTGAACGGCGCCATCGCCATGAACTTCGGCATGGCCCCGGCCAACGCCGCGTTCTGCTCGCTCAACGACGAGGCAGCCGCGCACTGCGACTACTTCAACGCCACTGACGAGGAGTACTTCGAGAAGGTCTGGTTCTGGACCACGCCGATCGAGCAGTGCATCGACGGCCGCACGGATGCCACGTGCACCAACTTCCAGCAGTGGACGGACGCCTGGCTCACCGTCAAGAGCTAAGCACCGGGATGGGCGGGCCGACCGGCCCGCCCATCCGCCCCACCCCGTAATCGATCGAACGGACCCTCCATGAATCGCCGCGCGCACCTGGGCGCCCTGCTCGCGCTGCCGATGTTCTGGCTCATTGGCATCTACATCTTCTCGCTCGTCATGCTGCTCGTGACGGCGTTCTGGATCACCGATCCGTTCACCTCCAAGGTGAAGCCCGGCTTCACGCTGCGCAACTTCGAACAGATCATCGCGAACCCCGCGTACTTCAGCACCTCGATGCGCACCCTGGGCATCGCCCTCGCCGTGACGATCCTCTGCATCCTCATCTCCATCCCGCTCGGCATCTTCATGGCCAAGGTGGCCGGGCCCAAGATGCGCGCACTGCTGGCCGTCGCGATCACCCTGCCCCTCTGGGCTGGCTACCTGGTCAAGATCCTCGCCATGCGCATCACCTTCACCGAGGAGGGCTTCTTCAACTGGGCCCTCTCGCCGTTCGGCATCAGCGGCCCAGGGTTCAGTGCCTTCACCGTCGTCCTGACCCTCACCTACCTCTGGCTGCCCTACATGGCCGTGCCCGTGTACACCGCGATCCGCCAGCTGCCGCCGAACCTGTTCGACGCCTCGGCCGACCTCGGCGCCGGCGCCTGGCACACCATCCGCACCGTCGTGCTGCCGCTGATCAGGCCCGCCATCATCGCCGGCTCGATCTTCACCTTCTCGCTCAGCCTCGGCGACTACATCGTGGCCAAGTTCGTGGGCGGCTCGACGCAGATGATCGGCAGCATCATCGCCTCCAACATCAACCTGAACCCCCCGATCGCCGCCGCGTTCGCGCTCGTCCCGATCGCCTTCGTCGTCATTTACCTCGTCAGTGTGCAGCGCACCGGCGCCCTCGAGCGGATGTAAGGCCGAAATGCTCAGACTCTCCCTTGCGGCAAAGATCGGCCTCGGCGCCATCGTCGCCGTCGCCCTCGCGTTCATGTACGTGCCGCTGTTCCTCGTCGTGTTCAATTCCTTCAACGAGGCCCGCATCGCGACGTGGCCGGTCACGGACTTCTCGCTGCAGTGGTGGGGCAAGGCCTTCACCAGCGAGCCGATCCGCGCCGCCATCCTCAACTCGGTGATCGTCGGCCTCGGCGCAACTGCCGTGGCCCTCGTGCTCGGCACCCTGGTCGCGTTCGCGCTGCAGCGCTTCACGTTCTTCGGCAAGCAGTCGGTGAACCTGCTCGTTGTGCTGCCGATCGCGCTGCCCGGCGTCGTCACCGGTGTCGCCCTGAACAACACCTACAACCAGATCCTGGAGCCGATCGGCATCCAGGTCGGCTACTTCGGCATGATCATCGCGCACGGCACCTTCTGTATCGTCATGGTGTTCAACAACGTGCTGGCGCGCCTGCGCCGGCTGAGCCCGAACGTCGAGGAAGCCTCGCGCGACCTCGGTGCGACGCCGTGGCAGACGTTCCGCCTGGTCACGTTCCCGCAGTTCCGCAGCGCGTTCGTCGCCGGCGGCATCCTCGCCTTCGCGCTCAGCTTCGACGAGGTCGTCGTGACGATCTTCACGGCGCCGCCCGGCGTCGACACGCTGCCGCTCTGGATCATGAACCAGATGGCCCGCCCGAACGAGGCGTCGCTGGTGAACGTGGTCGCGACCGTCGTGATCCTGGCCTCGTTCATCCCGGTGTGGGTGTCGCAGCGGCTCTCGCGCGACCCGGCCGACCGGGACTGAGCCGCCGAAAGCTCCTGCTCTGGCGCAGGGCGGATGCCGCATCATGCGGCAGCCGCCCTGCGCCATTTTGGCGTGCGCCACTTTGTGCGCCTCCGCGCCCGATGATGTGGCGCGGAGGCGCACGAAGTGGCGCGGGGCAGGGCAGTCGGACGCAGCGGAGGTGACGCGGGGCAGGGCAGTCGGGCGCAGCGGAGGTGGCGCGGGGCGTTTGCTGTCGGTCGCGGTTTTTGAGGTTGCCTGGGTGTGGGCTGCCGCCTCTCGCGTAGCTTCGCTACGCGCTACATGCCGCGGATCTCACCGTCGTAGCGGGCGAGGGCCTCGGCGTCGTCGGCATGGCGCACCGCGCGTCGGGCGATGTCGAGGGCGCTGACCGGGTCGGACTCCGCCTCGGCGAGCATCAGCTGGCGCTCGGCCTCGGCCAGCCGGGTGCGCGCGGGGGCGCCCACGACGCCGCGCCGGGCCCCGATGCAGTCGCGGGCGGCCGCGATGTGGCTGCGGGCGGCCACGAGTGCGCCGCCGAGTGCGATCCGGGCGTGCTCGAGCCTGTCCTGCTGGCCGCGGGCGGCGGATGTCGCGGCGTCCAGCCGGTCGATCGCGGCGCGCAGCGCGTCCAGGTCGGCCACGGGGTCGGCGCTGACGCCGCCGGAGCGGGCCAGGCGCGCGTGCTCGGCCAGCGCCATGCCGGCCTGGTCGACGCAGAGGTTCAGCGCGATGGCCGCCGCGGGGTCGACGTGGCCGTCGCGCACCTCGCGGGCCTCGGCGATGGCCCCCTGCAGCTGCACGGCGAGCCCGGCCGAGGCGGTCTCGGCGGCGGCGATGCGGGCGGCGGCCAGCTCGGCCGCGGCCAGCGCGCCGCCGGAGCGGGTCACGTCGTCGTGGGCCGAGCGGAGCACGTCGGCGACGGGCTCGACGCCGCCGCCCTGTATGCGCAGCGAGGCCGCCTCGAGCAGGCCGGACGCCGACACGAGCAGCTCGCTGGCGTCGTCGATGTGCCGCTCCAGCGCGTCGAGCGCCGACGGGGCGAAGCGGGCGGAGAGGCTCTGGCTGACGGCGCGGATCTCGTCGGCACGCAGCTCGGCCGCGGCGAGCTGCGTCTGCACCGCGAGGAGCTGCTGCGGGGCGTTGCGCTCTGTGCTGCGGCGCTCCCGGAACCGGGCGTCCTCGCCGGCGAGCGCGGCATCCGCCGAGGTGCACAGCTCGATGATCTGGGTGTTCCAGCGCCGGCGCTCGTCGACGGTGTCCGGCTCGGCGTCATCCAGCCGCTGCTGCAGCAGGAACGCCTCGCGCAGGCGCCGCCTGGCCGTGTCGATGGCGTTGCGGTAGTCGATGACGGCGGCGTCCCCGAACTGGGCCTGGGCGAAGCCGAGCTCGTCCTCGCTCTCCTGCACCCGGTTGTCGGTGCGCACGAGCAGCCCGCCGGCGCGGCGCTGCAGTTCGAGCAGGCTCGAGTCGGTGGCGGCGTCACGGCGCAGGCTCGCCCGGCGCAGCGCGCCGATGCCGAAAACTGCGATGGCCCCGGCAATGGCGAATACCAACAGCGACGGCAGCCACCAGAGCGAGTCAGACATAGTTGCCAGCCTAGGGCGCGCGGGTGGACGCTAGCTGTTGGTCGGCTGAGCGCTGCTGGCTAGCCGGGCCGGCATCCCGTAGCCTCGCCGAATGATCGTGCAGCTGAAACTCGTGCTCGACTGCGAGCCGGATGCCGCTTGGCATGCCCTGCAGAGCCCGGCCGGCCTGCGCGAGGTCGCCTCGCCGTGGCTGGATTTCGCCTCGCTCGAGCCGGAGGGGCTGCCCACACAGTGGCCGAACGGCGAGCACCTGATGCGGGCGCTCGCGCTGCGCACCGTCCAGGTCGGCACCGTCTCGGTCGACATCAGTCGGCCGGGCGGCCTGCCGCGGGAGGTGCGGATGCTGCGCGACACCGGCGGGCTGCGCGGCGGCCTCGGCCGTGGGCTGCACGAGTGGGACCACCGCATGGCCGTCTCCCCCACGCCGGGCGGGACCCTCTACCGCGACCGGCTGCGCTTCAGGGGGCGGCTGGCCGGCGCGAGCTGGTACCCGATCTGGCTGTTCTGGCAGTGGCGCGGCCTGCGGCTGCGCCAGCTGGCCCCGACGTGGAGCTTCGACGCCGCGCCGCTCAGATCACCGCCCGCATCTGCGCCTTGATCAGCTCGTAGTCGTGTCGGCTCAGCTCGATCAGGCCCCGCCGCAGCTGGAACCCCCAGTTCGGCGAGGCCGAGGTGAAGTCGAGCACGGGGATCAGCGGGCGAATGGATGTCGCCACGGCGAACGGGTCGTAGTCGACGCGCCTCCGCCAGGGCCGGTACGGCTCCCCGAAGGAGTTGGTCATCACGGCGCCGTCCGGGGCCTGGAAGACGGAGTCGTCGGCCACCCGCCCGATCGCGGTGAACTCGCGGAGCACCGCGCCGTCAGGCCCGCTCACCTTGGGCGAGTAGTAGATCAGCCCGTCGGCCTCGCGCAGCCGGGAGACCGCCTGCTTGGAGCCGTGGTTGAGCTGGGCAATGCCGAGCTCGACGCCGCGCAGCACGTGCTCGCGGTGCACCACGCCGAGCCAGAAACGAATTGCCATGGCTTGATTGTGGCGCATCCGTGAGACATCCCGCGGCACGCGAGGGCGGAAGCCGGGCGGGAGAGGGTGGGGCCCGGGCAGCTAACCCGAATAGCGCACCGGGCCCCCAACGTGCATCTCGCGACGAACGTGTGGCGCAATAATCGCACACCTTGACGCAGCTTCTGCGACGATTCGCGGGCGATTCTGCCCGAATGTCGAAACTTCCTCGGCTCAGGCAAAGCCTGTGAGGGGCTCCTCCCCGCTCGGGTAGACCATCGCCAGCCGTTGGGTGGGCCTGGTCGCCGCAACATAGAGCGCCGCAGCCCCACGCGGGGACTCCGCGACGATCCCCCGCGGGTCGCCGATCACGACGGCGTCGAACTCCAGGCCCTTCGCGTCGCGGGCGGTGAGCACGGCGACCGGCCGGTCGAGCCCGGCGGCTCCCCGCCCGGTGACGGGGCGGGTGCCGGCGGCATCCAGCGCGGCGTGCAGGGTGTCGGCGATCTCGTCGATCGCCGCGGCCGGCACGATCACGGCGAGGTTGCCGCCCGCGGCATCCGCCCGCACCCGGCGCACGGCGTCGACGACGGCCGGGGCGAGCCCGCCGCCGGCCACCACGGTGTCGATCGGCCAGTCGCCCTCGCGCACCGCGCGGGCCGGCGTGATCGGCAGCCCGGCGTCGGCGGCGAACTCCTCGGCGGCCCGGGCGATCTGGGCCGGCGTGCGGTAGTTGACGCTCAGCTGCTCGAGCCGCCAGCGGTCGCCGAAGCCGGCGTGCAGGGCGTCGGCCCAGCTGCGCGCGCCGGCCGCCGAGCTGACCTGGGCGATGTCGCCGACGATCGTGAAGCTGCGCATCGGCGACTTGCGCACCAGCATCCGCCACTGCATCGGCGAGAGCTCCTGCGCCTCGTCGACGACGACGTGGCCGTAGGTCCAGGTGCGGTCGGATGCCGCGCGCTCGGCCACGCTCATGCGCTCGCCACGCTCGGCGAAGCCGTCGGCCAGCTGCTCGGCGCTGACCATGCCCTCGACGCCCATGTTGGCGATCGCGGCGCGGGCGTTCTCGATGTCGGCCTCGCGCTGGCGCTCGCGTTCCCTGTCGGCGGCGCTGCGGCGGGCGGGCATGTCGCCGAGCAGCTCGGCCGCCTCGTCGAGCAGGGCCACGTCGCTGACCGTCATCGGGGCGGAGCGGGGGCGGTGCAGCAGGGCGCGGCGCTCCGGCGACCAGCGCGGCGTCAGCTCGGCCAGCCACTCCGGGCGGGAGTACAGGTCGCCGAGGAGCTTCTCCGGGGTCAGCGGCAGCCAGGCGGTGTTCAGCAGCACGCGCACGGCGTGGCTCTCGCGCAGGTCCTCGCGGAGGGCGGCGACGTCGGAGTCGTCGATCGCCGCGCCGTTCTTCGCCAGCTGCTCGGCGAGCTGGGTGGCCAGCTCGGCGATGGCGTGCTTGACGAAGGTGACGCGGGCGACGTTGTGCGGCTTGCCGGTGCGCTGGGCGCGCTGGATGGCGCCCGCGATCAGCTCCGGCGCGACGGTGATCGTGTCGCCGTTCACCTCGACCTGCTCCGGGCCGGCTGGGACGCGCTGCCGCCCGCGCACGGCCCGGGAGAGCAGGCCGGACATCTCGAGCCGGCCCTTGAGCGCGGCCGTTGCCGGGGCGTCGTCGGCGTCGGCCTCGACGCCAGGGAACAGGGAGCCCAGGGTGCGCATGACGACGCCGGTCTCGCCGAGGGAGGGCAGCACCGCCTCGATGTAGTGCACGAAGGCGGCGCTCGGGCCGACGACGAGCACACCGGCCGACTTCAGCCGCTCGCGGTTGGCGTAGATCAGGAAGGCGGCGCGGTGCAGCGCGACGGCAGTCTTGCCGGTGCCCGGCCCGCCTTGCACGACGAGGGCGCCGCGCATCTCGGAACGGATGATGCGGTCTTGCTCGCCCTGGATGGTGGCGACGATGTCGTGCATGTGACCGGTGCGCTCGGCGGTCAGCGCGGCCAGCAGGGCGCCCTCGCCCTGCAGGGTCCCGGATGCCGCGGCGACGCCGGGGGTGCCGCCCGCGGCATCCGCGCGCAGCTCCTCGAGCAGGGCGGCGTCGAGCACCTCGTCGTCGACGCGGGTGAGCTCGCGCTCGCGCATGGTGAGGTGGCGCCGGGCGCGCACGCCGAGCGGGTGCGCCGCGGTCGCCTGGTAGAAGGCGCCGGCCTGCGGGGCCCGCCAGTCCAACAGCATCGTGGACTGGTCGGTGTCACGGAGGCCGATGCGGCCGATGTAGTGGAGGGCGTCGGCGCCGGGGGCGTCGCCGGCCACCTGCAGGCGGCCGAAGGCGATGCGGGCGTCGACCTCGTTCAGCTGGGCGAGGTTGTCCTCGTGCAGCCGGGCGAAGGAGTCGCGCTCGCTGCGCGCCTGGTGATTGCTGCCGACGTTGCCGCGCTGCACGGCGACGAGGCGCTCCTCGACTTCGGCACGCAACTGGTCAAGACGACGGTAAAACGACGCGACGACGGCGCGCTCCCGTTCGAGTTCCGATGACGGCACACGACCCCACTTTCTCCGGCCCGAAAGTCTACGCCTTCTCGGGGGCCGAGAAGCTGAGTGGAGTGTGGCCGCTGGCGGGTGCGGGGCGTTCCGGGCGCGCCGCCGGCCGGCGATACCGTCGGAGCGTGGCGGGCCGGGCCTGAGCCGGCGGGTTTAGTCGACGACGAGCGTGGTCTGCACCGGGGTCGGGTTGGCGAAGAGGTCGAGCACCGGGCAGTGCGCATCGACGGCGGCGTGCAGCTCGCGGTAGCGCGCCTCGGATTCCGGCCCGCTCACGTTCACGGTGACGCGCACCGCGGTGAAGCCGGGGCGCACCGTGTCGTCCAGGCCGAAGAAGCCCCGCACGTCGAGGTCGCCCTCTGCGCTGGCCTCGATCGTGTCGAGCACGACGCCGAGGTTCAGCGCCCACACCCGGTAGCTGACCACCTGACAGGCGATGATCGCCGCCAGCGCCACCTCGACCGGGTTGGCCGCCGCGTTGTCGCCGCCGAGCCCGGCCGGCTCGTCGATCTGGAAGGTGTGCTTGCCGGTGCGGATCGTGGTGCCCACCGAGCCGACGCCCTCCCCGCTCGCGGTGAAGCGCAGTTGTGCCTTCGCCGGCTGCTCGGCGATCGTCGCCACCCAGTTCGTGGCCACGGCGGTGAGGCGCTCCTGGCGGGCCTCCGCCGTGATCGTCGGGACGGCGGGGGTGGTGGACAGGGCTGCTGCGTCGGCGCTCATGGCGTCTCCTTCGAATTCAACGGGGCGGGATACGACGCGGCCTGCCCTCTGCAGTGCCGCTGCTGCGACGCTAGGGCCGGGCCGACGGATGCGACAGGGGGCCGCGTCACGCTGCGGCATACGGCGTCATCCGGCGTCATTCGGCCCGCCGGAGGCCCCGCGGGTCGGCCCCCAATCGGGCCTTCTGCCCGCTTGTGCTAGAATTGTGGAACTTGTGAGTGCGTTGACGCCCTCCTTGCGTCGTAGAACGCTTTCTTTCGATGTGCCGAGCTGTGCTGAGTGACAGCAGTGCTCGCGCATCATCATTTGACTCTTCATACGGCGAACGGATGTGCCCACCGGCACCTTCGCCATTTATCCCCGATCGTCGGTCGCGTGGATTGCCCTGCACAGTGCACATGCGCAGCCGGGCAGCCCAGGAATCCGACCGAGATACCGGTGCGCCCGCGCGCCGCTCGCAGCGGGGTCTGCCCCGAAAGGCATCACTTTGTCTGAAACTACCTTCGCTTCACTCGGCCTCCCGGCCCCGCTCGTCGCCGTTCTCGCGGCCGACGGCAAGACCGAGCCGTTCCCGATCCAGGCCGACACCCTGCCGGACACCCTCGCCGGGCGCGACGTGCTCGGCCGCGGAAAGACCGGCTCCGGCAAGACCATCGCGTTCGCGCTGCCCATGGTCGCCCGCCTCGGCGGCGTGCTCTCCGGCGGCAAGCGCCGCCCGGGTCGCCCGCTCGGCCTGATCCTCGCCCCGACCCGCGAGCTGGCCACACAGATCACCGCGACGCTGGCACCGCTGGCCGACGCCTACAACCTGAAGACCACCACCATCTTCGGCGGCATCTCGCAGGCCCGCCAGGTGGCGGCGCTCCGCGACGGCGTCGACATCGTCGTGGCCTGCCCCGGCCGCCTCGAGGACCTGATGAAGCAGGGCTTCGTCACGCTGGACGCCGTCGAGATCACCGTGCTCGACGAGGCCGACCACATGGCCGACCTCGGCTTCCTGCCGGTCGTCACCCGCATCCTGAACAAGACCCCGAACAACGGCCAGCGCCTGCTGTTCTCCGCCACGCTCGACAACGGCGTGGACAAGCTGGTCAAGCAGTTCCTGCACAACGAGGTTCTGCACTCGGTCGACGAGGCCAACTCCCCCGTCGCCGCGATGACCCACCACGTCTTCGAGGTCTCCGACGTCGACGCCAAGAACGAGCTCATCAAGACGCTCGCCTCCGGCACCGGCCGCCGCATCCTCTTCATGCGCACCAAGCACCACGCCAAGAAGCTGGCCAAGAAGCTCACCGAGCAGGGCATCCCCTCCGTCGACCTGCACGGCAACCTCTCCCAGCCGCAGCGCGACCGCAACCTGGCCGCATTCTCGGACGGCACCGCCCGCGTGCTCGTGGCCACGGATGTCGCGGCCCGCGGCGTGCACGTGGACAACGTGGAGCTCGTCGTGCACGTGGACCCGCCCATGGAGCACAAGGCGTACCTGCACCGCTCGGGCCGCACGGCCCGTGCCGGCAGCGAGGGCGATGTCGTCACCGTCATCATCCCCGGCCAGAAGCGCGACCTGCAGCAGCTCATGCGCAAGGCCGACATCAAGGTCGACGTGCAGAGCGTCACCCCGAATTCCCCGGCCGTGACCGCACTGGTCGGCGAGGTCGCCGCGTACGTCAAGCCGCTCCCGGTTGACGCCTCGCGCGGCCAGCAGCAGGGTGGCGGCGGTCGCTCGCAGGGCGCCAACGCCCAGCGCAAGCGCGCACTGCGCGACGGCGGCGACGTCGCCGGGCGCGGCGGTTCGGGCTCTGGCGAGGGTCGCGCACGTCGCGACCGCTCCGGCCGCCC